>NZ_CP112866.1:4485000-5085000 GCF_026410085.1 Pseudomonas quebecensis | reverse complement strand
GGTCCCGACTATACCTCACCGCTTGTTCAACACCCGCGCCAGGCGATCGCCGCCCACCTGAATCACCGCCACCAGCACCACCAGCAGCACGATCACCGTGAGCATGATCTGCGTGTCGAAACGCTGGTAGCCGTAGCGGTACGCGATGTCGCCCAGCCCGCCGGCACCGATTGCGCCGGCCATCGCCGAGGAATTGATCATGGTTACCAGAGTGATGGTGAAACCGCCGACGATCCCCGGCAATGCTTCAGGCAACAGCACATGCCAGATGATGTGCCGGCGCCGGCAGCCCATGGCCTGGGCGGCTTCGATCAGGCCGTGGTCGACTTCGCGCAGGCTCACCTCGGCGATCCGTGCAAAAAACGGCGTGGCGGCGATGGTCAGCGGCACCACCGCCGCCCATACACCGTAGGTGGTGCCGACGATCAGCCGGGTAAACGGGATCAGCGCCACCATCAGGATCAGGAACGGAATCGAGCGGAACAGATTGACGAACGCCCCGAGCGCCCGGTTCAACGCGGGTGCCTGGTAGATGCCGCCCTTGTCGCTGGTCACCAGGAACACCGCCAGCGGAATCCCCACCAGCAAGGCGATCAGCGAGGACACGCCGACCATCAACAGCGTGTCGAGGGCGCCCTGCACTAAACGATCAAGCCACATAACCCAATACCTCCACCTGTTGTGCAAAGCGCCCGGCGCGCTGGCGCAAGGCATCGGCGCCGTGGTCCGAGCCACTCACCGCCAGCAGCAGTTGCCCCAGGGCGTGGCCCTGAATGCGTTCCACGCCGCCATGCAGCAAGCGCACACGGCCGCCCAGTGCGCTGAACAGCGCGGCCAGGTCCGGTTCGTCGGTGGCACTGCCGGTAAATTGCACGCGCAGCACCACGGCCGCCTCGGCTAAGGTCGGCAGGTCCTGCAGACGCGCTTGCAGCTCCGGCGGCAAGCCTTGCTGCAGGGGCGCCAACAGGGTTTTGCTGACCTCGTGCTGCGGATCGCCGAACACCTGCCACACCGGGCCTTGCTCGACGATGCGTCCGTGTTCCAGCACCACCACGCGGTCACAGATCTCGCGAATAACCGCCATCTCGTGGGTGATCAGCACGATGGTCAGGCCCAGGCGTCGGTTGATCTCGCGCAGCAGGCCAAGGATCGACTGGGTGGTTTCCGGGTCGAGGGCCGAGGTGGCCTCGTCGCACAGCAGGATCTGCGGGTCATGCACCAGCGCGCGGGCGATGCCCACCCGTTGTTTCTGCCCGCCGGAGAGCTGCGCGGGGTAGGCCTGGTGTTTGTCGTTCAGCCCCACCAGTTCGAGCAATTCGCGCACCTTCTGCTCGCGCTGCAGCTTCGGTACACCGGCCACCTTGAGCGGCAGCTCGACGTTCTGCCACACGGTCTTGGCCGACATCAGGTTGAAATGCTGAAAGATCATGCCGATGCGCCGCCGCAGCGCCACTAGGTGGTCTTCGTCGAAGTCGCCGATGTCCACCTGATCAATCAGCACGCGCCCGCTGCTGGGCTGTTCCAGGCGATTGATGGTGCGGATCAGCGACGACTTACCGGCGCCGCTGCGGCCGATGATGCCGAACACTTCGCCGCGCTGGATCGCCAGGTCGATGCCTTGCAGCGCATGCACCGTACCGTCGTAGGTCTTGCCCAGGTTGATGAAGCGCACATGGGCGCGGTTCAGGTCCGGATGCAATTCGGTGTGCTCGGCGTCCCTGGGCGGCACCGCGAGGTCGCGCCGTTGAGCGTGGGCGGCGGTCATACTCAGCCCTCCCAACCGACTTGGTAGAGCTTGCCGAGGGATTTATCCAGCGCGGCGCGCACCACCGGCGAATGCTGGTAGATATCGACGAACTTGATCACCCGTGGGTCGGTTTTGCTCTTGGGCTGGACCACGAACTGAATCACGTATTCGGGGTGGTCAAGGCCGTCGAACAGCAGGGCCGACTCGGCATCGAAGGTTTTCGACAAGCGAATATAGGCCGGGTAGCCCTGCACCAGGTCCGCATCGTCATAGGCGCGCACCAACTGCACGGCTTCCACTTGCAGGATCTTGATGTTTTTCGGGTTGGCGACGATGTCTTCTTCAGTGGCCTTGTAGCCCACGCCCGGCTTGAGGGTGATCAGCCCGGCTTTGGCCAGCAATTGCAAACCGCGGCCACTGTTGATCGGGTCATTGGCGATCGCCACGCTGGCGCCTTGTGGCAGGTCGTTGAAGCTTTTGTACTTTTTCGAATACAGCCCGACGTTGTTGATGATCCCCGGTGCGTACGGCACCAGGTCAAACCCGGCGGCGGCCTTGGCGTTTTCCAGGAACGGGATGTGCTGGAAGTAATTTACGTCGATATCGCCGGCCGCCAGGCTCACATTGGGCGCGATCCAGTCGGTGAACTCCACCAGCTCAACCTTCAAGCCTTGCTTGCCGGCTTCGGCCACGGCGGCTTCCAGCGGAATCGCGAAGGCTGCGGTGGTGCCGACTTTCAGCGGCGCCTCGGCGGCGAACAGCGTCGAACTGAACAGCCCGAAGGCCAGGGCCAGTGCTTTGACTGGGTGGGAGAGCAGTATTTTTTTCATGGTCGATTTCCAGTCATAAGGTATTTGTACAAACGTACAGATCCACATTTTTTTGTTCAGTGGCGGTAGGTGGAACCGGTGTGGTGTTCGGGTAGACGGGCGCTGCCTTGGAAGACTTTTTCTCTTAACGTTCCTTGCTCATATTCAGTCTTGTACGACCCGCGCCGCTGCAGTTCCGGCACCACCAGATCGATGAAATCGACGTAGCTTTCCGGGGTCACGATGCGTGTGAGGTTGAAGCCATCCAGGCCGGTTTCGCTGATCCACGATTCCAGCTCGTCAGCCACCTGTTGGGGCGAACCGACCAGGGTGATGTAACGCCCGCCGAGCGCGTGCTGGTCCAGTAACTTGCGCCGGGTCCAGTCGTTGTTTTGCAGGGTTTTGGTGGCCGATTGAATGGCGTTGCTCTTCACGTACTGGATCGGTTCGTCCAGTTCGTAGCGGGAAAAGTCGATGCCGGTGGAGGCCGAAAAGTGCGCCACGCCCGCTTCCGCGCTGGCGTAGCTCAGGTACTCGGCGTGTTTCTCCCAGGCCAGGGCCTCGGTGGCGCCGACGATCACATTGATACCCATGAACACCTTGATGTCCTCGGGGGTGCGTCCGGCCTTGAGCGCGCTGGCGCGCACTTTGTCGACCTGCACCTTGGTCGCGGCTTTGTTCTGCCCGCTGATGAACACGCATTCGGCATGTTGCCCCGCGAACGCCAGGCCGCGCTCGGAACTGCCGGCCTGGAACAGCACCGGCGTGCGCTGCGGCGACGGTTCGCACAGGTGGTAACCCTCCACCTGGTAGAACTCGCCGTGGTGCTCGACCTTGTGCACCTTGCCCGGCTGCGCGTAGACGCGTTGCTGCGGGTCGTTGAGCACCGCGTCGTCCTCCCAGCTGCCTTCCCACAGCTTGTAGAGCACCTGCAGGTACTCATCGGCCTGGTCGTAGCGACGGTCATGCTCAACTTGTTCAGTGAGGCCCATGGCCTTGGCGGCACTGTCCAGGTAGCCGGTGACGATGTTCCAGCCCACCCGGCCATTGCTCAGGTGATCGAGGGTGGACATGCGCCGGGCGAACAGATACGGCGGCTCGTAAGTGAGGTTGGCGGTCAGGCCGAAACCCAGGTGGCGGGTGACCGCCGCCATCGCCGAGACCAGCAGCAGCGGGTCGTTGACCGGCAGTTGAATCGACTCCTTGAGCGGCACATCGACCGATTGCTGGTAGACGTCGTACACGCCGACGATATCGGCGATGAACAACCCATCGAACAACCCGCGTTCCAGGGTCTGCGCGAGATCGGTCCAGTAGGAGAGGGTTTTGTACTGGGTCGAGGTGTCCCGAGGATGGCTCCACAGGCCGTGGTTGATGTGCCCGATGCAGTTCATGTTGAAGGCATTGAGCAGGATTTTCTTTTTGCTCATCAGATCGTCCCCCGCAGTGGCGGGTTGGCGTCGTTGAGGTAGTAATTGCCGACCGCGTGATACTTCCAGCGCACCGGGTCGTGCAGGGTGTGCACCCTGGCGTTGCGCCAGTGGCGGTCCAGGCCGTGTTCGGCCAGGGTCGCCTGGCTGCCCGCCAGCTCGAACAAGGTGCTGCCGGCGGCGAGGGAAATCTCGGTGCTCAAGGCGCGCACTTCGGCCACCGCAATCGAGGCGGCCGCGACGTGTTCGGCGTTGCTGTCGGCCTGGGCGCGGTCGAGGTATTCGCCGGCGCGCTCCAACAGAGCTTCGGTGGCATGCAGACGCACGCTCAAGTGGCCGAAGCTTTTCAGGGTCAGCGGGTCTTCGCTGGCCTTGTCGCTGGTGGCGTCGATCCACGGGCGGGTCTTGGTGCGCACAAAGTGCAGCGCATCTTCAAAAGCGGCGCGGGCGATGCCGGTGTCGATGGCGGCGTGCAGGATCTGCGCCAGCGGGCCCACGGTGGTCGGGCGCTCGAAGGCGCTCTGGAACGGCACCACGTCCTGCGCCGCGACCCACACGTTATCGAACACCACCGAGCCACTGCCGGTGGTGCGCTGGCCGAAACCGCTCCAGTCGTCGATCACATTCAGGCCCTGGCTGTCGCGGGGCACAAAGGCCAGTTGCTGCACGCCGTGCTCGTCCACCACCGAGGTGGGAATGCGTTGGGCGTAGAGCGCGCCGGTGGCGTAGAACTTGCGCCCATTGATGCGAAAACCGTCGCCGTCGCGGGTCAGGGAGGTCACGCGGTCGTGGGCTGTTTTAGTCCCCAGTTCGGCCAGCGCATTGCCGAAACGCTGGCCGGCGAGTACCTCGGCGTAGAGACGTTGTTGCTGGGCGGCGCTGCCATTTACGCGCAGCACTTGCAGGGCATAGAAATGGTTCTGCGGAATCTGTCCCAGGGACGCATCGGCCTGGGCGATCAGCGCGATGACCTTGGCCAGGGTCACGTTGGACACGCCGGCACCGCCGTAGGCTTTGGGCACACTGATGCCCCACAGCCCGGAGCGCGAAAACGCGTCCAGCTCGGGCCACGGCAGACGGCGTTCGCGGTCGCGCTGGGCGCTGTCGCGGCGAAGGTCCTCGGCCAGGTCACTGGCTACAACAAGGGCCTGTTCGTCGCTGGTGATCACCGCGACGTTGGTAGAGAAAGGCATAGAGGTCTCCAGACGTCTGGTCGGTTAAATCCAGGAGTGCCGAGCGGGCAGGGTGCCGTTGAGGCGATAAGCGCCGACCGCGTGATACTTCCAGCGCACCGGGTCATGCAGGGTGTGCACGCGGGCGTTACGCCAGTGGCGGTCGAGGTTGAATTCGGCGAGGGTGGCGCGGCTGCCGGCCAGTTCGAAGAGCTTTTCGCTGACCAGCAGCGACACTTCGGTGGTCAGCACCTTGGCCTCGGCCACGGCAATCGACGCACGTGCCGCCGACTGCGCGGTGATCGGCGCGGCGCTGACCTGGTCGAGCACCTGGCCGGCCTTGCGCAGCAAGGCTTCGGCGGCGTGCAGCTCGATTTTCAGTTTGCCGATATCGGCAATCACGTAGGGGTCATCGCTGGCGCGTTCGACCTTGGCGTCGATCCACGGGCGCGAGCGCTCACGCACGAAAGCGATGGTGTCTTCCAACGCGCCGCGTGCAATACCGGCGTCGATGGCGGCCTGGATCAATTGCGAGACTGCCCCCTGGACGTTCGGGCTCTGGCCGAGGCGCCAGTTGTCCACCACCAGGTCGGCGTCCACAGGGACTTGATCGAGCAACACCGTGCCGCTGGCGGTAGTGCGTTGGCCGAAGCCGGACCAGTCATCCACAATGCGCAGCCCTTCGCTGCCACGGCGCACAAACGCCATGACTTGCTTGCCGTCGTCGTTGAGCGCCTTGATCGCGACCCAATGGGCAAACAGCGCGCCGGTGGAGTAGAACTTCTGGCCGCTGACGACATAGCCGTCGCCTTGGGCGGTGAGGCGTGCCTTGAGCTCCAGGGTATTTCTGGTGCCGCGTTCCGGGCCGCCGTTGCCGATGCGCCAGCCGTCGAGCACGCTCTGGAACAATTGCTTTTTCTGACGCTCGGTGGCCGTGTTCTGCAGCAGGTGCAGGATGCCGAAATGGTTCTGCGGGATCTGGCCGAGCGCCGGGTCGGCCGCGCTGATGATCGCGAACACCTCGGCCAGGGTCACAAAGGACACCTGCGGGCCGCCGTACTCGCGGGGAATGGAAATGCTGCCCAGCCCGCTGCGGGTGAACTGCTCGATCTGCGCCCAGGGCAGTTTGCGTTGCTGGTCGCGCGTGGCGGCCTGCAGGCGCGCGGCCTGGGCCAACTCGCGGGCGGCGTCGAGCGCTTCTGCGTCGTTGCGCAGCACCACGGCCGGCAACAACAGAGGCGCGACATCCGGATGAGTGACAGGGGGTGTAAGAGCCAAGTTAGACATCAGCGCCGCTCCTTGGCTGCACGCAATGCCCTGGCGTTGCGCACCGGGGTAATTCTGACCATACCGACCTCGCATTCAATGAAATAAAAACAGAAATTCAGAGATGTCCGGTGGTCCGGTGTATATACCCTAAGCTTGTTAAATATTTAAATAAACTAACTTTTAGGAATATACATAGAAGGCATTCACCCCGGTTCGCAGGGGGAGCCTAGCGGCCTTGGGCGATAGGGTGTGGCGGCCCGGGTCGGGCGTGACGGCGCCGACGCGGCGATGCGCAGCGTGCGCGCGGGCGCCCAGCGCGAATTGTTGCCGACGCGGTCCAGCACGCAATACGTCACCTCGAGCCGACAGTCGTCGCCGGCCTCGGCGATCACCGTGGCCGGCACCCACACGTGCACGGCCCGGCCGATGTCGCGTGCCGGTATTTTGGGCAAGTCCATGCGCACGTCGCCCCAGCGCAGGGTGATGGCGTCGCCTGCGGTCATGTTCAGGTACGGCTCGATGGTCAGGGGCACGCCACGGTGCACCTGACGGCTGTTGACGCCGTAGCGGCGGATGGTCTCGGGCAGGCCGACCGGGGCCAGGTTCTGGTTCTCGTCGCTGTATAACGCGGCGGGCTGGCCGCCTGGGGCGTTGGTTTTGACGCGCACCTGCGTCACGGCCGAGCGCGCCGGGCCGTGGCCGATCTGCATAACCTGGTAATACACCTGCGCCAGGCCGTCCTGCACGAAACTTTCCGGCACCCGCAGGTGTGTGGGCGCGCCGACCTTGCAGGCGGTGATTCGCCTTGAGGCGGCAAAGCAGCTGTTCCAGAACAATTCGATCAGGTCACCTTCGTCCATGCCGAGGTACGGCGCGATGGCAACCTGCAACTGAGTGGCCGCCCGTGCATTGATGCCATATCGGTTGGCCTGGGGCAGCGTTGGGGCGGTGAGCGTGGAAGTCATAAGTCATCTCCTTGATGCAGCCAGCAGCAATCGTTCCGGCCCCTTGGCGCGGGTGCGCGGCAGGGCTGAAAGGCACGATTCAATAAATAGCCGGGATAGGATCCAATCCTCTGGGGCCTAGATAAGAGGGTTGGCCAAGGAGCGTCAATGGCGGCAAAAGGCTAAACCGCGGGTTTTAGAATATTCAGAAGGGTCTGACTGCGGAGGGTGTTTTCGGTGGCATCAACCGCAGCGTTTTACACGGCTTGACGAGGCGTTCCTGTAGGAACAGCGGGCTGTGGCGAGGGCGCTGGGCCCTCGCCACAAGAGGCAGGGTCAGTGAGCGAGAAACTTGCTCAGGAACTGCCGCGTGCGTTCTTCCTTGGGGTTGGCGAACAGCGCCTTGGCTTCGCCTTGCTCCACGATCACGCCCTTATCGAAAAAGATCACGCGGTTGGCCACATCCCGGGCAAAGCTCATTTCGTGGGTGACGATGACCATGGTGCGCTTTTCTTCGGCCAGGCTGCGGATGGTCGCCAGCACTTCGCCGACCAGCTCCGGGTCCAGCGCTGAGGTGGGTTCGTCGAACAGGATTACCTCCGGCTCCATGGCCAGCGCACGGGCAATTGCCACGCGCTGTTGCTGGCCGCCGGACAGGCGCCGTGGGTAGGCGTCTTCCTTGCCCGCCAACCCGACCCGGGCCAGCAACCTGCGGCCCAGCGCCACCGCGGCATCGTGGGGCATTTTCTTGACCACGGTAGGGCCTTCGATCACGTTTTCCAGCGCGGTGCGGTGCGGGAACAGGTTGAAGCTCTGGAACACAAAGCCCACATGCTGGCGCAGACGACGTACCAGACTTTGTTGCTGGTTGATCGGCCGGCTGCCGTCGATCTCGATATCGCCCACCTTGATGCGCCCGCTGGTGGGAGTTTCCAGAAAGTTGAGGCAACGCAGGAAGGTGGTCTTGCCGGAACCGCTGGGGCCGATGATAGCGATGACTTCGCCTTCCTTGACCTCCAGGTCGATGCCGGCGAGCACCACCTGACCGTTGAATTGTTTGGTCAGTTTTTCAACCACGATCATGCTTCAGGACTCCAGGTCATGCCGGTTGACCCGGGCTTCCAGGCGGTTTTGAAAATGCGCCAGGATGCTGGCCAGGATCCAGTAGATCAGCGCAGCGGAAAGATACATGGTGAAGATTTCGAAGGTGCGCGCCGATACCAGTTGCGCCTGGCGAAACAGCTCGGGCACCTGAATGGTAGCGGCCAGCGCCGTGTCCTTGACCAGCGAAATAAAGCTGTTGCCCAACGGTGGCAGTGCCGTGCGCATGGCCTGCGGCAGGATGGCCCGACGCAGGGTCTGCGCGCGGGTCATGCCGATACTGGCCGCGGCTTCCCACTGGCCGCGCTCGATGGAGCCGATGGCGGCACGCAGGATTTCACAGGCGTAGGCAGCTATGTTCAGCGAGAAGCCGATCATGGCCGCCGGGATCGGATCCAGCTCGATGCCCACTTGCGGCAAGCCGTAGTAGATCAGGAACAGCTGCACCAGCAACGGCGTACCGCGAAAAAACGACACGTAGACCCGGGCAATCCCTCGTACCGCAAAGAAGCGCGACAGGCGCATCAAGGCCAGGCCAAAGCCCAGCAGCAGGCCGAAGAACATGCCGCCCAGGCTCAGGATTACCGTGTAATACGCGCCCTTGAGCAGAAAGGGCGCGGAGTCGAGCGCGAGTTGGAAGCCTGCTTCCATTATTGAGTGACGTCAGCGTTGAAGTACTTCTCGGACAGCTTCTTCAAGGTGCCGTCGGCGCGCAGCTGGTCGAGGGCCTTGTTCACTGCCTCCAGCAGTTCAGGCTCGCCCTTGCGCAGGGCAATGCCGGACTCCTGGCGCGAGAATGCGTCGCCAGCAGCGGCGGTGTCCGGGGCTTTTTTGGCATATTCCAGCGCGGCGAGGCGGTCGATCAGGATCGCGTCAATGCGGCCGATACGCAGGTCCTGGAACTTGGTCGGGTCGTCGTTATAGGTCTTGATGATGGCTTTGGGTTGGTTGTCCTTGAGCCATTGTTCGTAGTTGGTGCCCAAGCCTACGCCGACTTTCTTGCCGGCCAGGTCGTCGGCGGTCTTGATGCTGTCCACATTCTTTGTCAGAACCAGCGCCTGGATCCCGGAAACGGTGTAGGGCTTGGAGAAATCGTACTTTTTCTTGCGCTCTTCAGAGATGGTGACCTGGTTGACCACCGCATCCAGGCGCTTGGATTCCAGGGCAGCGAGGATGCCATCCCACGGCGTGGCCTGCAGCTTGACCTTCACGCCCAACTGCTTGGCCAGGGCTTCGGACAGTTCCACCTCGAAACCGCTGAGCTTGCCGCTTTCATCCTGGAAACTGAAGGGTGGGTAAGTACCTTCCAGGCCGATCTTGATCTCGCCAGCCTTCTTGATATTGGCCAATTGTTCGCCGGCCACGGCCTGGCCCAGCCAACCGGCACCGAGTGCCAGACCCAGCGTGCCAACCAGTAACGTGCGACGGAATGCGGAAATAGTCATGAAGAGCCCCTGTGTTTTTTATGGTGAGCGAAGCAGGTGACGCAGTAGGCGTATCCTGCCTTAAAGCGCGAAGCGCGTCTTCGCCTGCGGCGCGACTATAAAGCCGGTTTTTAAGACTTGAAAATAATATAAATGAAAATTCATATTCTTTTGTGGAATATCAACTGCTTCTAATGTGGGAGGGGGCAAGCCCCCTCCCACTCAGTTGAACACCGAGTCATAGGCAAACAGCGCCGGCGCGCCGCCGGTGTGCAGGAAGATAATCGGCCCGTCTTCAAAGCGCTGGCGCCCGATACCGTCGAGCAAACCCGCCATGGCCTTGCCGGTGTAGACCGGGTCGAGCAACAGACCTTCCTGACTGGCCAATAGTTTGATCGCGGCCAATGTGCCTGCATTCGGCTCGCCGTAGCGCGGGGCGAAGTATTCATCCCACAGGATCACCTTGAACGCCTCGGGCAGGCCCACGCCCAGCAGCTCGGCGGTGCGTTCGGCCAGGCCTTGCACTTTGGGACGCTGGGCTTCGTCGGTGCGGGAGACGGTCACGCCGATTACCGGCAGCTGAGGCAATACTTCGCCCAAGGCCAGCGCCAGACCGCTGTGCGTACCGGCGCTGCCCGAGGCGAGCACTACGGCGGCGAAGTCGATGCCGCTGTCTTCAATCTGCGCGGCCAGCTCCAGCCCCGCGCGCACGTAGCCCAGCGCGCCCAACGCGTTGGAGCCACCGATGGGCACCAGGTATGGCTTCCTGCCGTTGCTGCGCAGGCGGTCGGCGAGGGCGTTGAGCTGCTCGTCGACATGATCGAGGTTTTCCACTAATTCCACCTTGGCGTCGAACAACTCCAGCAGCAGGCGATTGCCGTTGCCCAGGTAGTTCGGATCGTCGGTGCCGGTGGGGTTTTCCAACAGGGCGACGCAACCGAGGCCGAGCCTGGCGGCGAGGGCGGCGGTCTGGCGCACATGGTTGGACTGGATCGCGCCGGCCGTTACCAGAGTGTCAGCGCCCTGGGCGAGGGCATCGGCGGCCAGGTATTCGAGTTTGCGCAGCTTGTTGCCGCCCATGGCCAGCGGCGTGGTGTCGTCGCGCTTGACGTAGATGTCCCGGCCCAGCCACGCCGACAGCCGTTCGAGTTTTTCCAGGGCGGTGGCGCCGCCCAGCAGCTCCAGGCGGTTAAAACGGTCGAGCTGTTGTTTGATCATGGTTAAACACGATGGCGAAGTAATGGGTCGACTATAGGCAGGCACTTTTGAACGGGCAACCGTCAATCGCTTATGTCTGATGGTTATGAGCATCACACCATTGGTTCTTAATGGAGGCCGGTGCCCATGTCGTAAAGTGATGGCCATTTCGTCAGGAGTGACAACCGTGAGTGAGCGTTCCAGCCATTGGCAATTGCAGACCATCGTCAGTCAACTGCGCGGTGCCCGCGACCAGTGGCGTACCCGCAATGGCCGCCTGAGCGGCGAGCATGGTGGGCGTGAGTTGCCGTCGCGTGAAGCGGTAGCGCAGATTCTTGAATCGTTGTGCGGCGCGCTGTTTCCGATGCGCCTCGGGCCGGCGGACCTGCGTGAAGAAAGTGAAGACTTCTACGTCGGCCATACCCTCGATGTGGCCCTCAATGCCCTGCTTGCCCAGGCGCGCCTGGAACTGCGCTACGCCGCGCGCCAGGGCGGCCAGGATGACAGTCAAATCGATGCCCATGCCATCCGCCTGATCCAGGGGTTCGCCCTGGCCTTGCCGGCCCTGCGCAGCCTGCTGGACACCGACGTACTGGCTGCCTACCACGGCGACCCGGCTGCGCGCAGTGTGGATGAAGTGCTGCTGTGCTACCCGGGGATCCTGGCGGTGATTCACCATCGCCTCGCGCACCATTTGTACCGCGCCGGTTTGCCGTTGCTGGCACGCATCAGCGCGGAAATCGCCCATTCGGCCACCGGTATCGATATCCACCCCGGCGCGCAGATCGGCCCGAGTTTCTTTATCGACCACGGTACGGGCGTGGTGATCGGCGAGACCGCGATCATCGGCGAACGCGTGCGTATCTACCAGGCGGTGACGCTGGGGGCCAAGCGTTTCCCGGCGGATGAAGATGGGCAGCTGCAAAAAGGCCACCCGCGCCACCCGATCGTCGAGGATGACGTCGTGATCTACGCCGGGGCGACGATCCTGGGGCGCATCACCATCGGCAAGGGCTCGACTATCGGCGGCAATGTGTGGCTGACCCGCAATGTGCCGGCTGGGGCGAACATTACCCAGGCGAATCTGCAGCATGATGATGGGGCACAGAAGTAGAGCGCCTGCACCGGTCATCTGTGGGAGGAGGCTCACTACAAGCCGCCTGTCCACCGCCATCGGGGGGGTTAGCCCTGACTGTATTCCACACCGGGGCCCTATTTCGGTCAGCCGTCGCTGAACGATCTCCCGTGCTCACCCGTCATACCGCTCAGCCCTGCGATTAGTCCCAAACCACCTATTCATGTTTAACTTGAACGTTCGTTCAAGTTAAACCGGTGGTTCGCTGCCCGCTCACAACAGGAGGCTTACCTTTGCTGAGTCTGTTTTTCCCAGCCACATTTCACATCCCAGGGGTGCATCGCTCATGAGTGCATCGTCTACCCCTTCCAGCGGCCTGGTGCGCATGAATGCGCCCGTTTTCTACTTTGCCGCGACCTTCATTCTGCTGTTCGGCATCACCGTCATCGCTATTCCGCAACAGGCCGGTGCCTGGCTGCTGGCGGCGCAAAACTGGGCGGCCAACACGGTCGGCTGGTACTACATGCTGGCGATGACCCTGTATCTGGTCTTCGTGGTGGTCACCGCGTTATCGGGCTACGGCAAGATAAAACTCGGTGCCGACCACGACGAGCCCGAATTCAGTTACTTGTCCTGGGCCGGCATGCTGTTCGCCGCCGGTATCAGCATCACGCTGTTTTTCTTCTGCGTGTCCGAGCCGCTGACGCACCTGGTGCAACCGCCCCAGGGCGCACCGATGAACGCCGACGCCGCGCGCCAGGCCATGCAGGTGCTGTTCCTGCATTGGGGCCTGCATGGCTGGGGCGTGTTCGCCTTCGTCGGCATGGCCCTGGCGTACTTCGCCTACCGGCATAACCTGCCGCTGGCGTTGCGTTCGGCGCTGTACCCGCTGATCGGCAAGCGCATCAACGGCCCCATCGGTTATGCGGTGGATGGCTTCGGCATCATCGCCACGGTGTTCGGCCTGGGCGCCGACATGGGTTTCGGCGTGTTGCATCTCAACTCCGGCCTGGACTACCTGTTCGGCATCGCCCACACACAGTGGATCCAGGTTGGTTTGATCACCCTGATGATGGGCGCTGCGATCCTGGTGGCTATCGCCGGCGTGGACAAGGGCGTGCGGGTGATGTCCGACATTAACATGCTGCTGGCCTGTGCGTTGCTGCTGTTCGTGTTGTTTGCCGGCCCTACCCAGCACTTGCTCAACACCCTGATTCAGAACATCGGCGACTACCTCGGCGCCCTGCCGACCAAGAGTTTCGACGTCTACGCCTACAACAAACCCAGCGACTGGCTGGGCGGTTGGACCGTGTTCTACTGGGCCTGGTGGATCGCATGGTCGCCGTTCGTGGGCCTGTTTATCGCGCGGATTTCCCGTGGCCGCACCATTCGTGAATTCGTGTTCGGTGTACTGCTGATCCCGCTGGGTTTCACCCTGGCGTGGATGTCGATCTTCGGTAACAGTGCCATCGACCAAGTGCTCAACCACGGCATGGCGGCGCTCGGTCAGTCGGCCATCGACAACCCATCGATGAGTCTCTACCTGCTGCTGGAAACCTATCCGTGGAGCAAGACCGTGATCGCCGTCACGGTGTTTATCAGCTTTGTGTTCTTCGTCACCTCGGCCGATTCCGGCACCGTGGTGCTGTCGACGCTGTCGTCCAAGGGCGGCAACGCCGACGAAGATGGGCCGAAGTGGCTGCGGGTGTTCTGGGGCGCGATGACGGCACTGGTGACCAGTGCGTTGCTGTTCGCCGGCAGTATCGATTCGCTCAAGTCGGCGGTGGTACTGACCTCTTTGCCGTTCTCGCTGATTCTGCTGCTGATGATGTGGGGGCTGCACAAGGCGTTCTACATGGAGTCGCAAAAGCAGATCGCCCAGTTGCATTCGCTGGCGCCGATCTCTGCGTCACGCAAGGGCCGTGGCGGTTGGCGTCAACGCTTGAGCCAGGCCGTGCATTTTC
Source organism: Pseudomonas quebecensis (assembly GCF_026410085.1). NCBI lineage: Bacteria > Pseudomonadati > Pseudomonadota > Gammaproteobacteria > Pseudomonadales > Pseudomonadaceae > Pseudomonas > Pseudomonas quebecensis. The sequence goes on along the minus strand of NZ_CP112866.1, from coordinate 5,070,868 downwards.
CGTCGCGTGATGAGGTGTACCGTTTCCTCGAATCGACCGTGCGCCCGGCCATCGAAGAAGTGACCGCGGTGTTTGTCGAGAAGGGCCTGAACGTCGTGACCCAACCGGACCCGGCCAACGACAGCGTCAGCCTGGAAATCGGCCACGGCGAGGAGCGTCCGTTTGTCTATCAGGTGCAGATGCGCGGGTACTTCACGCCGTCGTTTGCCCTGGGTGGCATGGGCAAGAAAGCGATCAACAACCGTCGCTATTACCGGGCCGAGGTGCATTTGAGCGAAGGCAGCCAGGACTACGACCTGGTGGGCTACACCAAGGAGCAGATCATCAACGACATCCTCGACCAGTACGAGCGTCATCTGCAGTTCCTGCACTTGGTGCGCTAGAGAAGAGGCTTGCGTCGCCTGACGCGTGCCGATCACGCCGCGTCAGGTTGTTCCTCTCGGGTAGGACTTTGCTGTAAAACGGAAAAGGCGAAGTTAAGCGATTCAGCTGCTCAAAGGTCTGGGAATAGCCTTATTCCCAGACCTTATTAGCCCTACTCCAAGAGAGGATTCGATGACTTATATTGCTGCCGAAAACCGCTATGAAACGCTTCCGTATCGCCGTGTAGGCCGCAGTGGCCTGGTGCTCCCGGCACTGTCCCTGGGGCTGTGGCACAACTTTGGCGACAGCACCCCGATCGACACCCAGCGCGCCTTGCTGCGTACCGCATTCGACCTGGGCATCAACCACTTTGACCTGGCCAACAACTACGGCCCGCCCTACGGCAGCGCCGAGATCAATTTCGGCCGTCTGCTGCGCGAAGACTTCAAGCATTACCGTGACGAACTGATCATCTCCAGCAAAGCCGGCTGGGACATGTGGCCCGGCCCCTATGGCCAGGGCGGCGGTTCGCGCAAATACGTACTGGCCAGCCTCGACCAGAGCCTGCAACGCCTGGGCGTGGATTACGTGGACATCTTCTACTCCCACCGCTTCGACGCCGACACGCCGCTGGAAGAAACCGCCAGCGCGCTGGCCACCGCCGTGCAACAGGGCAAGGCGCTGTATATCGGCATTTCGTCCTACTCCGGGGTCAAAACCCGCGAGATGGCCGCGTTGCTCAAAGAGTGGAAAGTACCGCTGTTGATCCACCAACCGGCCTACAACCTGCTCAACCGCTGGGTGGAAAAAGACCTGCTGGATACGACCGAAGAACTCGGCGCCGGGGTAATCGCCTTCACGCCGCTGGCTCAGGGTTTGCTCACTGACAAGTACCTCAACGGCGTACCCGCCGACGCACGGGTCAACCGCCCAGGTGGCGGTTCGTTGCAGGACAGGCACCTGTCGGAAAGCAACATTGCCCACGTGCGTGCGCTGAACGAAATTGCCCAGCGCCGTGGCCAGAGCCTGGCACAAATGGCGTTGGCCTGGACCCTGCGCGATCCACGGGTGACCAGTGCGCTGATCGGCGCGAGCCGTCCGGAGCAGATCATCGAAAACGTCGGTGCGTTGAAGAACCTGAGCTTCAGCGCGGAAGAACTGGCGCAGATCGATCGGTTTGCACAGGAAGGCGGGATTAACTTGTGGGAAAAGCCATCTACCGCTGAGTAATCAGGTTCAACCTGATCAATGTGAGAGGGGGCAAGCCCCTCCCACTTTGATAGGTGTGGTTCAGAACGGCACGTCCCCGAGGATCGTCGCCCGGTGCATCACGCGCCGCTGCGGCCGGTAATCGTCCACTGCGTAGTGCTGGGTGACGCGATTGTCCCAGAACGCCACGTCGTTCTCCTGCCAGCGCCAGCGGAGGGTGAACTCCGGCCGTGTGGCGTGGGCAAACAGCAGCTTGAGGATTGCTTCGCTCTCTGCCGGCTCAAGTTCATTGATCCGGGTGGTGAACCCTTCATTGACAAACAGCGACTTACGCCCGCTGACCGGATGCGTACGCACGACCGGGTGCGACAGCGGCGGGTTTTTCCTGCGGGCTGCTTCCCAGCGCGCCAGGTCTTCGGCGCTGTTGCCGAAGCGTTCCAGCGGGAAGGACTGGATGAAATCGTGGGTCGCGGTGAGGCCATTCAGCAGCATTTTCAGCGGTTCCGACAACGCTTCATAAGCTGCAATGCCGCTGGCCCATAATGTGTCGCCGCCAAATGCCGGCAGCAGCTTGGCACTGAGTACGGCGCCGAGCGCCGGAGTGGGCAGGAAGGTCACGTCGGTGTGCCACACGGCGTTGTCGCGTACGTCGGTGACGGCGGTGTCGAGCACCAGCACTTCGGGCTGTTCCGGCACGTTGGGGTAGATCGGGTGAATGTGCAGGTCGCCGAAATTCGCCGCGAATCGCGCTTGTTGTGCAGGGGTGATCGGCTGGTCTCGAAAGAACAGCACCGAGTGAGTGAGCAATGCCTGCTCGATGGCGTCGCGCTGTTCAGGGCTCAACGGCCGGGTGATGTCGACACCACTGATCTGGGCGCCCAGGGCGGTGCTCAAGGGGGTTACGGTGAGGTTGCTCATCGTTCTCATCACTCAATGTGCCTGGCCATGCCAGGGCACCCATTTACGCTGCAGGGCACGCAGGCCCATTTCCATGGCGAAGGCGATCAGGGCGATTACCAGAATGCCCAGCACCACCACATCGGTGACCAGGAACTGCGCCGCCGACTGCACCATGAACCCCAGGCCACTGGTGGCCGCGATCAGTTCAGCGGCGACCAGCGTCGACCAACCCACGCCCAGGCCGATGCGCACTCCGGTGAGGATGTCGGGCAGGGCGCTGGGCAGGATCACGTGGCGAATCAGCTGGGCACGGCTCGCGCCCAACGATTGCGCGGCGCGCAGCTTGGCCGGGTCGACGGTGCGCACGCCGGTCGCGGTGGCGATGGCGATCGGTGCAAAAATCGCCAGGTAGATCAGCAGCACCTTGGAAAGCTCGCCAATGCCGCACCAGATTACGATTAACGGCAGATAAGCCAGGGGCGGGATCGGCCGATAGAATTCGATCACCGGATCGAGGATGCCCCGGGCGATGCGGTTGGCGCCGATGGCGATGCCTACGGGCACGGCGGTCAGCACCGCGAAACCCAGCCCCAGCCCGATGCGCCCCAGGCTTGCGGCCAGATGCTGCCACAACGTTGAGTCCATGTAGCCGCTGGTTGCCAGCAACCACCCTTTTTGCAGCACGGCGGATGGCGGCGGCAGAAACAGCGGCTCAATCATGCCGCTGGCGGTGACGGCCCACCAGGCGGCCAGCAAGACGAACAGGGTCAATACACTGATCCAGCGCGTACTCAGGCTACGACGCAGCGGGATAACCCTGTGTGGCGCCGGCTGGCTGGTGGTGACAGGGAGTTCATAGCTGCTCATACGGATACCTGCCGTTGGGAGAACACCTTGCCCAGTACGTGTTCGCGGGTTTCGATAAAGCGTGGATCGGACTTGATCGCCCGCGCCGATTCACCGGCGGCGTAGCGTTGGCCGAAGTCCAGGTGCAGGCGTTCGACGATGTGGCCGGGATTGGGCGCCAGCAGGATCAGGTCAGTGGCGAGGAACACCGCCTCTTCGATGTCATGGGTAATCAGGAACACCGGCTTGGCCGTGCGCCGCCAGACTTGCAGCAGCAATTCCTGCATTTGTTCGCGCGTGAAGGCATCCAGCGCGCCGAACGGCTCGTCCATCAGCAGTACGCGCGGGTCGGCCGCCAACGCGCGGGCGAGGCCGACGCGTTGCTTCTGCCCACCGGAGAGCTGCCAGATGCGGCGATTATCGAAACCGGCCAGGTCCACCAATGCCAGCATTTCCCGTGCGCGCACTTCGCGTTGCGCCTTGGCCACGCCGGCCAGCTCGAGGCCGAAACCGACGTTGGCCAGCACGTCCTGCCAGGGCAACAAGGCGTCGTCCTGGAACACCACGCCGCGTTCGGCGCTTGGGCCCTTGACCACTGCGCCGTCCAGAGTGATGCGGCCAGCGCTGGGTTCGACGAAACCGGCAATCAGGTTTAACAGCGAAGTCTTGCCGCTGCCGGACGGGCCGAGAGCCACCAGCAATTGCCGGGGGCCGAGCTCAAGTGAAATATCCGCCAGCACCGGTGTTGGGGCGCCTGGGTACTGTGCGCTGATGCGCTCCAGTTGTAGCAAGGCCATCGATGAACTCCCGGGTCAGTGAGTGATGAACTGTGCGCTGATGTAGGGGGCGTAGTCCGGCAGCACGGCGTCGACTTTGCCTTGTTCCTTGAGGAACACCGCCGTATCGGTCACAGCCTGGGTGGTCGGTGCGCCGAGCAGGCCCACCTGGTCAGCGGCCAGCGGGTAGACGTTGCCTTGCAACAGCAGCGGGATGTCACTGGCCTTGGCCCCGGAAAGCTTCACCAGTTTGTCGATGTTGCTTGTGTCGGCCAGCCAGGCCTGCGGGTCTTTGCGGTACGCCGCGTAGGCGTCCAGCGTGACCTTGGCGAAGGCCGTGACGATTTCCGGGTGCTTCTGGGCAAAATCCTTGCGCACGATCCACGCATCGAAAGTCGGCGCACCGAGCTTGGCCAGTTCGCCGGAAGTGATCAGCACCTTGCCGTTCTCCTTGGCCACGCCCAAGGCTGGGTCCCATACGTAAGTGGCGTCGATATCACCGCGCTTCCAGGCCGCGATGATCGCCGGCGGGGCCAGGTTCAGGATGGTCACTTTCGACGGGTCGATGTTCCAGTGCTTCAACGCGGCCAACAGGCTGTAGTGGCCGGTGGAAACGAAGGGCACAGCGACTTTCTTGCCGATCAGGTCCTGGGGGCCGTTGATCCCGGAACCATTGCGCGCCACCAGCGCTTCGGCGCCGCCGATCTGGGTGGCAACGAGAAAAGTCTGCACCGGCACCTTGCGTGTGATCGCAGCGGTCAGCGGGCTGGAGCCGAGGTAACCGATCTGCACGTCGCCGGAGGCGATGGCGGCGATGATGTCGGCGCCGTTGTCGAATTTGCGCCAGTCGATCTTGGCGTTGGTGGCTTTTTCATACGCGCCGTCGGCCTGGGCAACTTTGGCCGGGTCTACGGTGGTCTGGTAAGCGATGGTCACATCCGCCGCCTGGGCGAACAGGCTGGCACCGGCCAGGGACAACGCGGCCAGGAGGCGCAGAGGGGTTAACAGTTTCAAGGGGAAGCTCCTCAATCAGGCGGCCGAGGGTCGGCGTGTGAGGAGACTAAATGATCTAAGAATTCGAAAATAAATAACATTTTCGAATTAGCTTATGGGCGAAAGGTTGAGGCGAATCTGGAGATGGATGAGGGCAAATGTGGGGAGGGGGCAATCCCCCTCTCACATTTTGCGCCGGGTTCGGCTTCAGTCAGTTGCTGATGGCGAGAATGCTCGCCTGGTACGACCCGACAAACACATCAAAATCGCCCACTTCGTTCTGCTCCAGCTCCGCCTGCTGTGCCAGCGACGCGCGCGCCAGTTCTTCAAAACGTGCCTGTTCCTCGGCCGCCAGCGGCTCTTTGCGGAAATACTCGGCATGCAGCTCGCTCTGGTGCAGGGAAAACTGCGCGAAACTCTCTTTGCGCTCGGCCATCGCTGCCAGCACCTGCGCTGACGGCGTCAGGGACGGGTCCTTGACCTTGGCCAACTGGGCGTCCAGCGCCTGGCTGTGTTCGGTGATGCCGTGGCTTTCATCGAGCAGGGCGGCCAGCGGCGCGATCTGTTCCAGCAACTCCGCGGCCCATTCCTTCATGTCCACGGCCTGGCCCTGACGCTGCAATTGCAGGCCTGGGCGGCGACCTTCCTTGACCACGCTGAGGAAGTTGGAAGTAGCGTTGCCACATTCGTTGTTGGCGAACAGCGGGCTGTCATTGAGCGCGCAGTACAACAGGAACGCGTCGAGGAACCGCGACTCCGGCAGGTCGATGCCCATCGGCAGGAAGGGGTTGATGTCCAGGCAGCGCACTTCGATGTACTGGATGCCCCGCGCCATCAGCGCCTGGATCGGCCGTTCGCCGGTGTAGGTCACGCGCTTGGGGCGGATATTGGAGTAGTACTCGTTTTCGATCTGCAGGATGTTGGTGTTGAGTTGTACCCACTCACCGTCCTTGTGCGTGCCGATTTCGACGTACGGCGCGTAAGGCGTTGCCACCGCTTTGCGCAGACTGTCGGTGTAACTGGCCAGGTCGTTGTAGCACGGCGTCAGGCCGGCCTGAGCGTTACTCTGGTAACCCAGGTCACTCATGCGCAGGCTGGTGGCGTAAGGCAGATAGAGGGTGTCGGCGTCGAGCGCTTCCAACTGGTGCGAGCGACCGCGAAGGAACCCTGCATCCAGGGCCGGCGAGGCACCGAACAGGTACATCAACAGCCAGCTGTAGCGGCGGAAATTACGGATCAGCGCGATATACGCATCGGACTGGAATTCGCGGTCGGTGCCGACAAAGCCTTCGGCTTCCTTGAGCAGCGGCCATAATTTTTCCGGCAGCGAGAAGTTGTAATGGATTCCGGCGATGCACTGCATGGTCTTGCCGTAACGCAGCGCCAGGCCCTTGCGGTACACATACTTGAGCTGTCCGATATTGGAGGTGCCGTAGTAGGCAATCGGAATATCTTCCTCGGCCGGCAACGGGCACGGCATCGAGGGGCTCCACAGGTATTCGCTGCCCAGCTTGGTGTAGGCAAAGCGGTGGATTTTTTCCAGGCTGCTCAGGGTGTCGGCCGGGTTGGGCAAGGCTGGCGTGATGAACTCCAGCAGCGACTCCGAATAATCGGTGGTGATCTGCTCGTGGGTCAACGCAGCGCCCAGGGCTTCGGGGTGCGGCGTCTGCGCCAGGCGACCTTCACCTGTGACACGTAGGCATTCGCGCTCGATGCCGTGCAGGCACTGCTCTAGCAGGGAGAGGTGTTCGCGCTTGCCGAGCAGGGCCAGGCGGCGGTTGAGAAGTTCGCTCAAGTTGGATTCCTTCACGCGTCAGTCGCCCCAATATGGGGGTGGGCAGGACGGTCTACAAGGGTGAAGTTAAAACTGGCGTGATCGCCTGGTTTTGAGTCAAGTTGACCCGCTTTGGAAAAGCCTACTTCATTCCATGAATTGGGCTATAGCGCAGCAAGAAAATTCCGACGCTGTTAGCGCAGCGCCGAAATTAACTCAAATCAGGGGCGGGGAGCTATAGGACAGCGAACGTGCCCTGTGCTTTTGCGACAAGTTTTTCGCCCTGGTACACATCCGCCTCGACCACCAATGTGCGACGACCTGCGTGAATGATGCGGCTGGTGCACAGCACTTCACCTTCCTCCACGGCGCGAATGTAATTGATCTTGCATTCGATGGTCGCGCTCTGCTGGTCGAAACCATGGGCGCTGGAACAGGCCAGTCCCATGGTGATGTCCACCAGGCTGAATATCGCCCCGCCATGCAGCTTGCCTGCGCGGTTGCGCAGCTGCGGCGCCAGGCTCAGGGCCACCTCGGCAACGCCCGGTTCCAGACGTTGCAGGCGGCAGCCGATCAGCTCGCTGAAGGCGCTCTGCGCCAGGCCTGCGGGGATGTCCATCAACGTTTCTTCAACTGTTTGGCGTTGGCGAACAACGAGGCCATGGCATTGTTGCTCGGCGCTGCCGTGGCGGTTTCCTTGCGCGGTGCGCTGTTCTGCGACGAACGCGCAGCGGAGCCAGGGCGTGCGCCACGGGCACCGTCGATTTTCTCGCCGGGGGTGTCGCTCATGCGCATCGACAGGCCGACGCGTTTGCGCGGGATGTCGACTTCCATGACCTTGACCTTGACCACGTCACCGGCCTTGACCGCTTCGCGCGGATCCTTGATGAATTTCTCCGAAAGCGCGGAAATATGCACCAAACCGTCCTGATGCACACCGATGTCCACAAAAGCGCCGAAGTTGGTGACGTTGGTCACCACACCTTCGAGGATCATGCCCGGTTGCAGGTCCTTGAGGTCTTCGACACCGTCCTGGAATTCTGCTGTCTTGAACTCGGGGCGCGGGTCGCGGCCCGGTTTTTCCAGCTCTTGCAGGATGTCGGTGATGGTCGGCACGCCGAAGGTTTCGTCGGTGTACTTCTTCGGGTCCAGGCGCTTGAGGAACGCGGCGTCGCCGATCAGCGAGCGGATGTCGCGGTCGGTCTCGGCGGCAATTCGCTGCACCAGCGGGTAGGCTTCCGGGTGGACCGCCGAGGCGTCCAGCGGGTTGTCACCGTTCATGACGCGCAGGAAACCGGCGGCCTGCTCGAAGGTTTTTTCACCCAGGCGTGCGACTTTTTTCAGCGCTGCGCGGGTCTTGAATGCGCCGTTTTCATCGCGGTGGTTGACGATGTTCTGCGCCAGGGTGGCGTTAAGGCCGGAAATTCGCGCCAGCAGCGCCACCGAAGCGGTGTTCACGTCCACACCCACGGCGTTTACACAGTCTTCGACGACCGCATCCAGGCCGCGTGCCAGCTTTAACTGCGACACGTCGTGCTGGTACTGGCCGACGCCGATGGATTTAGGGTCGATCTTCACCAGTTCGGCCAAGGGGTCCTGCAGGCGACGGGCAATGGAGACCGCGCCACGGATCGATACGTCGAGGTCCGGGAATTCCTTGGAAGCCAGCTCCGACGCCGAATATACCGACGCGCCCGCTTCGGAAACCATGACTTTGGTCATCTTCATGGCTGGGTATTTTTTGATCAGTTCGGCGGCCAGTTTGTCGGTTTCGCGGCTGGCGGTGCCGTTGCCGATGGCGATCAGGTCGACCGAATGCTTGGCACACAGGGCGGCGAGGATCGCGAGGGTCTGGTCCCACTTGTTGTGCGGCACGTGCGGGTACACGGTGGCGTGGTCCAGCAGCTTGCCGGTGGCGTCGACCACGGCGACCTTGCAACCGGTGCGCAGGCCAGGGTCCAGACCCAGCGTGGCGCGCGGACCGGCCGGGGCGGCCAGCAGCAGGTCGTGCAGGTTGTGGGCGAATACGTTGATCGCCTCGGTCTCGGCACCGTCGCGCAGCTCACCCAGCAGGTCGGTTTCCAGGTGGGTGTAGAGCTTGACCTTCCAGGTCCAGCGCACCACTTCACCGAGCCATTTGTCCGCAGGGCGGTTTTGATTCTGGATGCCGAATTGTTGACCGATCATGCCTTCGCACGGGTGCATGGTGCCTGGCAGTTCATCGCCGACCTTGAGCGAGGAGCTGAGAATGCCTTCGTTGCGGCCGCGGAAAATGGCGAGGGCACGGTGGGACGGCATGCTCTTGAGCGGCTCGTCGTGTTCGAAATAGTCACGGAACTTGGCGCCTTCTTCCTCTTTGCCGGCGATCACACGGGCACTGAGAATGGCTTCCTGCTTCAAATAGTTACGCAGCTTTTCCAGCAGGCTGGCGTCTTCGGCGAAGCGTTCCATGAGGATGTACTTGGCACCCTCCAGCGCGGCCTTGGTGTCGGCGACGCCTTTTTCGGCATCGACAAAGCGCGCGGCTTCGGTTTCCGGGGTCAGCGACGGGTCGTTGAACAGGTCGTCGGCCAACTCGCCGAGGCCGGCTTCCAGGGCGATCTGGCCTTTGGTGCGGCGCTTCTGTTTGTATGGAAGGTAAAGGTCTTCGAGGCGGGTCTTGGTGTCCGCAAGCTTGATGTCGCGCTCCAGTTGCGGGGTCAGCTTGCCCTGTTCCTCGATGCTGGCGAGGATGCTGATACGCCGTTCGTCGAGTTCTCGCAGGTAGCGCAGGCGCTCTTCCAGATGCCGCAATTGGGTATCGTCGAGGCTGCCGGTCACTTCTTTACGGTAACGGGCAATAAAGGGCACCGTGGAGCCTTCGTCCAGTAGCGCGACGGCCGCTTCGACCTGTTGTGGGCGTACACCGAGTTCCTCGGCAATGCGGCTGTTGATGCTGTCCATAAAACCACCTGAAATTCTGAAAAGCAGCTCGCGAGCCCGGAAAACAAGGCCTTGCGAGACTGGTTGAGCGGCCCGACCGGCGCCGCTGCCTGGGTCAAAGGCAGCCTATTGACCCTCGAAATCGAAAAAATCACGACAAGCGGGTGAAAAAAGCCCTGCAGTAAACGGTAACGATCTGACGTTGCCCTGCACGAAGGCGCGGCATTATAACCGGCGTTCTGCCCTTGGGGGGTACTGTGCCAGGAGGTTGTAGGGCGCGGGTTCGCTGGCAGTAGAGGAAAAATCTGCTAACAATGCACACGGTGCGTATAACGGCAGCTAGGCCATAATGCGCGCCGAGATAAGAGGAGCATCCAATGAGCAGCACTGCACACACTGCTGAAGGCGAAAAAATTCTCATCGTTGATGACGATCCGGGGCTGAGCAGCCTGCTGGAGCGTTTCTTCAACTCCAAAGGCTATCGAGCCCGCGCGGTACCGAATACCGAGCAGATGGACCGCCTCCTGGGGCGTGAAGTGTTCAATCTTGTCGTGCTCGACCTCATGCTGCCCGGCGAAGACGGCCTGACCGCCTGCAAGCGCCTGCGCGGTGCCAACAACCAGATTCCCATCATCATGCTCACCGCCAAGGGCGACGAGCTTAGCCGCATCAAGGGGCTCGAACTGGGCGCCGATGACTACTTGGCCAAGCCGTTCAATCCCGATGAGTTGATGGCGCGTGTCAAAGCGGTCCTGCGTCGTCAGGCACCGGCGGTGCCGGGCGCTCCGGGCAGTGAAGACGAGAGCGTCACGTTTGGCGACTACGAGCTGTCGCTGGCGACCCGCGAGCTCAAGCGCGGCGAAGAAGTGCACATGCTGACCACCGGCGAATTCGCCGTGCTGAAGGCGCTGGTCATGAACGCGCGTCAGCCGCTCACGCGTGACAAACTGATGAACCTGGCCCGTGGTCGCGAGTGGGACGCGCTGGAGCGTTCCATCGACGTACAGATCTCACGTTTGCGCCGGATGATCGAACCGGACCCGTCCAAACCGCGTTATATCCAGACGGTGTGGGGTGTGGGGTATGTGTTCGTGCCGGATGGCACTGCTACAAAGTGATCAATGACTTGCAGGTGCGGGCATCCTGGCGTTTGACTCCATAAAGGTCGACGGGATGCCTGGCGTCTGCAATTCTGCGAGCGCCGCTCATTCCTGCAAGGTGTCCAGCTGTCCTCTATGAAAACCCCGCTGTGGTTCCCGCAAAGTTTCTTCTCCCGCACCCTTTGGCTGGTGCTGATCGTCGTTCTGTTTTCCAAGGCTCTTACCCTGGTTTATCTGCTGATGAACGAGGACGTGCTGGTGGACCGGCAATACAGCCATGGTGTCGCGTTGACGCTGCGTGCCTATTGGGCCGCCGACCCCGAGAATCGCGAGAAGATCGCCAAGGCCGCCACGCTGGTGCGCGTGGCCGGTGCCGGGGTGCCGGAAGGCGAGCAGCACTGGCCCTACAGCGAAATCTACCAGCGGCAGATGCAGGCCGAACTGGGGGAGGACACCGAAGTACGGTTGCGCATGCATGTATCGCCCGCATTGTGGGTACGTGCGCCAAGCCTGGGCGAGGATTGGATGAAGGTGCCGCTGTATCCGCACCCTTTGCGCGGGCAGAAAATCTGGAACGTGCTGGGTTGGTTCCTGGCCATTGGGCTGCTTTCAACCGCGTCCGCGTGGATCTTCGTGCGCCAGCTCAACCAGCCGCTCAAGCGTCTGGTGTTCGCTGCCCGGCAACTGGGCCAGGGCCGCAGTGTGCGCTTACCAGTCAGCGATACGCCCAGTGAAATGACTGAGGTGTACAGCGCCTTCAACCAGATGGCGGAGGACGTCGAACAGGCCGGCCGCGAACGCGAGCTGATGCTGGCCGGCGTGTCTCACGACTTGCGCACGCCGTTGACGCGACTGCGCCTGTCCCTTGAGTTGATGGGCAATCCTACCGACCTGACAGTTGACATGGTCCGCGACATTGAAGACATGGACGCGATCCTCGACCAGTTCCTGGCGTTTATCCGTGATGGCCGTGACGAAATGGTCGAGGAAGTCGACCTGACCGAGCTGGTGCGTGAGGTCGTCGCGCCCTATAACCAGAACGGCGAGCAGGTGCGCATGCGCCTGCAGCCGATCCAACCGTTCGCGCTGCGGCGCGTGTCGATGAAGCGCCTGTTGAACAACCTGATCGGCAACGCCCTCCATCACGCCGGTTCGGATGTGGAAGTGGCAGCGTACGTGTCCGGGGACAGCACTGCCCCGTATGTGGTGCTGAGCGTGATGGACCGCGGCACCGGCATTGATCCTGCGGAGCTGGAAGGTATCTTCAACCCGTTCACCCGAGGGGATCGTGCACGTGGCGGCAAGGGGACGGGCCTGGGCCTGGCGATCGTGCGACGGATTGCTTCGATGCATGGTGGCAATGTCGAGTTGCGTAACCGCGAAGGCGGCGGCCTGGAAGCGAGGGTGCGCTTGCCGCTTGGGCTGATGCTGCCAAGAGATGCGGTATAGAGACAGCGGCAAGTTTCAAGCTTTAAGCCGCAAGCGAAAGGCCGACAGCTTTTGCCCTTTCTTGCAGCTTATCGCTTGAAGCTAACAGCGGCGTCCCTAACCCTTGCCCTTTGTCCTGGTCATATTCGGCCCGCCGTTTTTTTCCAGATGCTGGATGATGATCCCCGCCACATCCTTGCCGGTGGTGGTCTCGATACCTTCCAGGCCGGGTGAGGAATTCACCTCCATCACCAGCGGCCCATGATTGGAACGCAGGATATCCACCCCCGCTACCGCCAAGCCCATCACCTTGGCCGCCCGCAGCGCGGTCATGCGTTCTTCCGGGGTGATCTTGATCAGGCTGGCACTGCCGCCGCGGTGCAGGTTGGAGCGAAACTCACCCGGCTTGGCCTGGCGCTTCATGGCGGCGATGACTTTGTCGCCCACCACGAAGCAGCGGATGTCCGCCCCGCCGGCTTCCTTGATGTATTCCTGCACCATGATGTTCTGCTTGAGGCCCATGAAGGCCTCGATCACCGACTCGGCCGCGGTGGCGGTTTCACACAGCACCACGCCGATGCCTTGCGTGCCCTCTAATACCTTGATCACCAGCGGTGCGCCGTTGACCATTTCGATCAAGTCCGGGATGTCGTCGGGCGAATGGGCAAAACCGGTGACCGGCAAGCCGATGCCCCGGCGAGACAGCAATTGCAACGAGCGCAGTTTGTCCCGCGAACGCGCAATGGCAACCGATTCGTTCAGCGGGAATACCCCCATCATTTCAAACTGCCGTAAAACGGCGCAGCCATAGAACGTCACCGATGCCCCGATACGCGGGATGACCGCGTCAAATCCCTCAAGAGGCTTGCCCCGGTAGTGAATTTGCGGCTTGTGGCTGGCAATGTTCATGTAGGCACGCAACGTGTCGATCACCACCATTTCATGGCCACGTTCAGTGCCGGCCTCGACCAGGCGGCGGGTGGAATACAGACGCGGGTTTCGCGACAGCACAGCAATCTTCATGCAGCACCTGGGGCAGAAATAGTAGAGACCGGGAACACCGGCTTGTCTTGAACGTACTTGACGCCGGGATTGACCACCAATTGGCCGTCGATCAGCGCCTTGGAGCCCAGCAACAGGCGGTAACGCATGGCTTTGCGGCAGGCCAGGGTGAATTCCACCCGCCATACCCGATCACCCAACGCCAGCGTGGTGCTGATCACATAACGCACCTGCGCATGGCCGTTGGAGCTCTTGATGGTTTTCATCGTCACCAGGGGCGCTTCACAGCGACGATGGCGCAGTTGCACAACGCTGCCCAGGTGTGCGGTAAAACGCACCCACTTTTCGCCGTCGCGCTCGAATGGCTCAATGTCGGTGGCGTGCAGGCTGGAAGTGCTGGCACCCGTATCAATCTTCGCGCGCAGCCCTGCCACTCCCAGGTCGGGAAGGGCCACCCACTCACGCAGACCCACAACGGTCAAATGGTCAAATGTCTTCAATATGGGTAACCGGTCAATTCGCCCAGGCCTGGGAAGGAATCTTGGCCAAAGCATTGAATGCGGGCCTGGCGAACCAATAGCCTTGCATCAGAAATATTCCACAGTCGGACAGGAAGTCTCGCTCCCCGGCACTTTCGATACCTTCGGCGATGACAGTAACGCCCAACTGCTCACAGATTGTGACAATCCCCCGGACGATTACCTGGCGGACGCGATCCTTGTCGACATCGCGAATGAGCGCCATATCAAGCTTGATCAAGTCAGGTTGGAAATCGGCCAGCAGATTCAGCCCCGAATAGCCCGCGCCGAAATCGTCGATGGCGGTCTTGAAGCCGAATTGGCGGTATTCACGCAGAATATTGGTCAAATGGCGATAGTTATCTACGTGCTCGCTCTCCAGTGTTTCGAAAATCAGCCGGTCCAGCGGAAAATTGTGCGCGCGTGCAGCCTCCAGCGTGCTGCGAATACACAGCTCCGGGCGATACACGGCATTGGGCATGAAGTTGATCGACAGGTGAGTGTGCATCCCCAGCGCCGCAGCGCCTGCAATGGCTTGGGTGCGGCAGCGCTGGTCGAAGCGATAGCGATTGCTTTCGTTGACCTGCTGCAGCACCGACAGTGCGCCTTCGCCATTGACGCCGCGCACCAGCGCTTCGTTGGCGAAGATCGAATGGTCCCGCAGGTCTACGATAGGTTGGTAGGCAAACGCGAAATCGAACCCGAGGGGTTCGCTCTGCTGGCAGCCCACGCACCGTTGGCCCGGCGAGGTGAGTGAAATGGGGAAGTCGGTCACGGCGTATCCTCGCGAAAACGGGGTGCTACCTGGCGTATCTTAGGTGAGCCTTGGGATTTATGCGTCGAAGGGTTTCAACGGTAAAGTTGCGACATTTTTCAAAGCGAGGAATTCAAGTGGCTCAAAAGCAGGAAGAGGAAGAAAAGGTCCGTTTGGACAAGTGGCTATGGGCGGCGCGTTTTTTTAAAACACGTGCCTTGGCCAAGGCCGCCATTGAGAGCGGCAAGGTGCATCATCGAGGCGAGCGCTGTAAACCGGGCAAAGAGCCACGTGTCGGTGATGAGTTGCAGATTCGGATAGGTTTTGACGAGAAGACCGTCGTGGTCCAGGCACTTTCCATCGTGCGCCGTGGCGCACCCGAAGCACAGGCGCTGTACACCGAAACCGAAGCGAGCATTGCCAAGCGCGAAAATGCGGCAGCCATGCGCAAGGCGGGTGCCACCGGGATGACCACTGATGGCAAGCCGAGCAAGAAACAGCGCCGCGATTTGTTCAAGTTTCGCGGCAGCGGCAGTGATGACTGATTGCGTACAACCCTCGTTAAGACGCGGTCAATGTGGGGGGAGCAAGCCCTCCACATTAGGCCTGCGGCGTTAAGAGGCTGTGCGCATGACGCTCAATCGACCAATCAATGGCAGTTTACCAAGCAACCTGAACAACGGTGCTGTCACCCGCATCAACACCCCCGACACCTTCGCCGCAAACGGCGTGTAGTACCCCCAGCCTAATGCCAGCAGCGCCAGCAGCACACCGCCGATATAGTCGTCCTGGCCCCAGTGCGCGCCGGCGACCAGGCGCGGCATCATGAACAACAACGCCAAGCCCCAAATGACCAGTATCTGGCCGACGCGCTTGGCAAATACGCTCATGAACATCCCCCAGATCAGCAGCACTGAGGCATGATCACCCGGAAAACTCTGGCTTGAGCGGTCCTTCAATTCCCAGGTTTTTTCCAGGCCGGGGAAATAATCGCTCATCTGAATGGCGCCGCTGATCACCATCGACGGGCTACTGTGCTGCCAACCCATCTGCGCCGCGAGCTTGGAAAACAGCATGCGGATAAACAGCAACAGCAGCAGAATGCCGATGAAACCGAAAAACGCCTGGCGTACCTGCAACGCCTTGAATACCCAGTCGCCGCGAATGAGCAGGGCCAGCAGAATCACACCGACCACTGCATCGAACGGGCGCAGGCTTGCCACGGCCCATAGATGCAGCCAGGCTGAGCTGCTGGCCAGTGGATCATTGAGCAGATGGAACAGCCATTCGTCGAAAGCCACGCAGAGCATCTGCCCCGTGGGCCACAGCCAGAAACACAGCAGCCCGACGGCGATCAGATTGCACAGCGCCCACCCCCCGAGGTTCCACTTGGCTTGGAACAAACCCGGATTGTTCATAAACTGTCCCTCTTCGCTCTGTGAAATCGCACCAATTTGGTGCCAAAGCGTTTAATTTTATAAACTTTGTAACCATTTTGTCATCACTTCAGATACCCAGACCTATGACTGATTTGCCGCATAACGACTTCACCCAACGCTTCATCTTCGACGACAGCGACGCGCGCGGCGAACTGGTGTCGCTGGAGCTCAGCTATGCCGAAGTCCTCGCCAAGCACGCTTATCCAGAACCGGTCGCGCAACTGCTGGGCGAACTGATGGCCGCGGCGGCTTTGCTGGTGGGCACCATGAAGTTCGATGGTTTGCTGATCCTGCAGGCGCGTTCCGAAGGCCCGATTCCGCTGTTGATGATCGAATGTTCCAGCGAGCGCGACATTCGCGGCCTGGCCCGCTACGACGCCGCCCTGATCGCCGCAGACGCAACCTTGTCGGACCTGATGCCCAACGGCGTATTGGCGCTCACCGTCGATCCGACTCAGGGCCAGCGCTACCAGGGCATCGTCGACCTCGATGGCAAGACATTGTCGGAATGTTTCACCAACTATTTCGTAATGTCCCAGCAGGTGGGCACCAAGTTCTGGCTCAACGCCGACGGTAAACGCGCCCGGGGCATGCTGTTGCAGCAATTGCCGGCCGATCGCATCAAGGACGACGACGATCGTGCGGAAAGCTGGCGCCATACCATCGCCCTGGCCGACACCCTGAAAGCCGAAGAGCTGCTGGGCCTGGACAACGAAACCATTCTCCATCGTCTGTACCACGAGGAAGCCGTGCGGCTGTTTGACGCGCAGGGCCTGCGCTTCCGTTGCAGCTGCTCCCGCGAGCGTTCGGCGAACGCCTTGGTCAGCCTGGGACTGGAAGATGCGCAGAATCTGGTGGTGGAACACGGCGGCACTATCGAGATCGACTGCCAATTCTGCAACCAGCGCTATCTGTTCGATGCCGCTGATGTCGCCCAATTGTTCGCTGGCGCAGGCGTCGACACCCCTTCCGGTACCCGACACTAAAACGTTTAAGCACAGGTAAATCACCTGTCGATTGCCGTATTAGCGCTGTTCTGACGGGAGGGCCCTACTCTTTTTGGGCTTTTCTGGCATAATCCGGCCCACTTTTTTCGCGGTAGTAGTGCGCAACTTTCTACTACAAAACGTTTGGAGCACTCGGCCATAGGCCGACGGGGAACCTCATGACGCAAGCCAACAACGCCGTATACACCGATCTTAGTGTTGACGATCTGGTTAAAGAAGCCCTGCAGCGCGGTGAAGGCGTGCTTGCCGATACGGGTGCGCTGGTTGTAGAAACCGGTCACCGCACCGGCCGTTCGCCAGTCGATCGTTTCATTGTTGAAGAGCCTTCCACCCAGGACGCCATTGCCTGGGGCCCGATCAATCGCAAGTTCCCGGCCGACAAGTTCGACGCCCTGTGGGCGCGTGTCGAAGCGTTCAACAATGCGCAAGAGCATTTCGTTTCCCACGTTCATGTAGGTGCTTCGGCAGACCACTACCTGCCCGTGAAAATGACCACCCAGACTGCCTGGCAGAACCTGTTCGGTCGTTGCCTGTTCATCAACCCGGCCCAGTACAACCCTGCTGGCCGTGACGAATGGCAAGTGCTCAACGTGGCCAACTTCGAGTGTGTGCCGGAGCGTGACGGCACCAACTCCGACGGTTGCGTGATCCTCAACTTCGCCCAGAAAAAAGTGCTGATCGCCGGTATGCGTTACGCCGGTGAAATGAAGAAAGCCATGTTCTCGGTGCAGAACTTCCTGCTGCCGGCCGCCGATGTGCTGCCAATGCACTGCGCCGCCAACATCGGCGAAGCAGGCGACGTGACCCTGTTCTTCGGTCTGTCGGGTACCGGCAAGACCACCTTGTCCGCCGACGAAAGCCGTTACCTGATCGGCGACGACGAGCACGGCTGGGGCGAAGGCGTTGTGTTCAACATCGAAGGCGGTTGCTATGCCAAGTGCATCGACCTGTCCGAGAAGAACGAACCGGTTATCTGGAAAGCCATCAAGCACGGCGCGGTGCTGGAAAACGTGGTGATCGACGAGGCCAAGCACGCCGACTACACCAATGTGAGCCTGACCCAGAACAGCCGCGCCGCCTATCCGCTGGAGCACGTTGCCAAGCGTTCCGAGAAAAACCTGGGCGGCGAGCCTAACGCGGTGATCTTCCTGACCTGCGACCTGACTGGCGTACTGCCGCCGGTGTCGATCCTCAGCGAAGAGCAAGCGGCCTATCACTTCCTGTCCGGCTACACCGCACTGGTGGGCTCGACTGAAATGGGCTCGGGCAGCGGTATCAAGTCGACCTTCTCCACCTGCTTCGGCGCACCGTTCTTCCCACGCCCGGCCGGTGAATACGCAGAGCTGTTGATCAAGCGCATTCGTGGTTTCGGCTCGAAGGTCTACCTGGTCAATACCGGTTGGACCGGCGGCGGCTACGGTGTCGGCAAACGGTTCAACATCCCGACCACGCGCGGCGTGATCGCAGCGATTCAGAGCGGCGCGTTGATCGGTGCTGAAACCGAACACCTCGACACCATCAACCTCGACGTGCCACTGGCCGTACCGGGCGTTGAGACCGGCTTGTTGAACCCACGTAACACCTGGGCTGACAAGGCCGCTTACGATGAAGCAGCGAAGGCCCTGGCCGGCCTGTTCATCGAGAACTTCAAGAAGTTCGAAGTGAGCGATGCGATCAAGGCTGCGGGTCCGAAGTTGTAAGATTCGGCCGCTGTGAAAAAGCCGCCCCTTTGTGGGCGGCTTTTTTATGGGCGGCGTCAGGCTGAAGCGGATATCCGTGTCGGAAGGCTAAGTGTTTTAGCGCTCAGCTCAGATTTTCCAAGGTCTGCGTGTCCCAGCTGTGAGTTTTGATGGCCAGGTAGAGCATACCGATAGTCAGTGGGACCTTGTCGCCATGCCCTTTGCTGCGACGCTTGAGGAACACGTCAAAGACCGGCGGGTTGAAGTAGCGATAAGTGTCGTAGTCGCCCAGGTCGAGGGCGAACTCCTGCTCCAGTTTTTCCATGAGCTGCTTGGCTTCACTGCCGTCACAGCCCAGGTCGAAATTAAGTGAGGTTTGCAGGCGGATGGTCTTGTGTTTCGGCAGGCCGATTTCTTCGTGCAGCAGCTGCAGGAGTTGCTGCATCACGGGGTCTTCGGGGAGGTTCGGGGCGAGGTTCATGGTGGGGGCACGCAGGAGTGGATGAAGGGGCTGGTTGCGTTGGAGGCGGTATTTGTTTCGAGTGATGAAGAGCGCCAAGCCTATTAAGAATACAAAGACAGGTAGCAGGGGCATTCTGAGGATCACCGCTACATAGGGTAGTAGGAACGTCAAAATAAGGCCTATTGTAATAAATGTGACTGCGAAGTGCTTTCTGAGCATGGGGTCTGTGATTTGGTAGTGCAGCACCAAATAGATAATGAGAAAGGAAGCGGATTGAAGGTAAAGGGCCATGTCACTAAGACTCGTCTGAGTAGACATGCATTGAGAGTGTTGACCGCTGAGGTCCTATGCCTCCGCTCACACTGGCATCCAGACCGATGATGATGTCTCCAGCGTGATATCTACGAAGCTTGCCGAAAATCGAATCTCCAACGAAGCCCGCGGTTACGGTTGAAATGGCAATCCCCGATGCTTTAACCGCTCCGGAGATTATGTTTTTGATGAGCACGTTTTGGTCGTTTAACCGATCGGCCTGATTCCGTCTCAAAGGATGGGAAATCGCGACCGCCATTTTGCTTGGCAAGTCTCTGGCCAGCATTTTTTCGTACAGCCCACTTATCTGATCGCGCACTTGTCGCGCTGCCGTTTTTGTTTCAAGCAGGCATAGATTGGCCAAAGCATGCCGATTGTCAGGCACTACAGTGAAGCGAATCACTGTGAAGATGACGCCATAGTGGCCGATGTGTTGAGTCCTTTCGATGTTCACAGGTTTCTGCCGAGAAAGTTGAGACCGCGCTATTTTCATTCAGCTACGGGTAACTTCTGTAGAGGGTCAAGCGGGTGTTTGGAGCAGTTTGGGAAGGGGATGTCGCTGTGTTTGGAGGTTTCCTACAACCGTTTCCGGAATTTGTGGTTTGTAGGAGCGAGCTTGCTCGCGAAAAACTCAAGGACGCCGCGTTTCTTCTGGTTTACCGCGCGATCGTTGACGATTTTCGCGAGCAAGCTCGCTCAAAGCGTGTTGCTTAGATTTGCGGTTGTTCGGGTTGCAGCTGTACATGTTGCGCCGCTTCCAACAAATCACAGCCGTCCTGGACGAGCAGGTACAAGGCGTTGGTGATGTGGGAGATGTCTTTGAGGTTGGCGTGTTCGAAGGTCAGGCAGGAGAAGGTTTCCAGCAGGTCCGTAGCTGCGCGGATGCGTTGGTGGGCGGCGGACTGTGTCCAGGTTGGTCAACCGGCAGGGATCACCCGGCACGCCCGAAGGCGTCCCAAACACAGCCGCCATGAAGCGTGTGGGCACGTAAGTGCCTACGACATCTGAGGGTGCGTATGCGATCTCTGTAATCGGGTGACCAAACCCGATCGCTGATTTTGCAGCGAGGGGCGAACTATAGGTGGGTGCGGTGCAATGGTGCAATACAGGCAAAGGCTGTTTCAGATCGTTCCCACGCTCCCGCGTGGGAATGCATCCCGTGACGCTCTGCGTCACCCGTGCCGAGGACCCACGCAGCGCGTGAGGAACGATCACTGCCTTACAGGCCTGCTGATACACCGCTCAAAAATCGCCTCCAACCCCCGATAATCACACGCCACCGCATCAATATTCGCCGGTATCCACGCCGCGTGTTTGACCAGCCACCAGTTCACTGAAAACCCTGCATTGACGATGATTTGCTCGAACAAAATCCGCTGCGCCCGGCCGTTGCCTTCGCGGAACGGGTGGATCACGTTGAGGTCGCCATACGCCTCGGCAACCTGCGTCACCAGTTCGGCTTGGCTCGCGCCCACAAACCAGTTTGCATCTTCCATGTGCCGAATGATCTTCGCCGCTTCCGGTTGGATGCGTTCCGGGGTGCAGAACAGGGTGTCGCCTTTTCGGATGTTGACGCTGCGCAGTTCACCGGCCCAGTCGTAGATGTCGCCGAACAGCGTCCGGTGGATGTACTGCAGGCGTTCGAGGTCGTAGGGCGGCGGGAAGAGCGGGAGGCTGCCTACCGCGATTTCGGATAGTTCCCGCTCGGCCTGGTGCAGGCGTTGTTCGTCGAGCAAATCGAGGCGGTTGCGCAGGACGCTGCTACCGGGGTAGCAGTACGGGTCCTGGCCCACCCCGTATTTGTCGAGCATCAGCGTGGAGTGTTGCGGTACTTGGCAAGCACGGCTTCGCGGGTCGGCAGGGGTTTGTCGACATCGGCCGGTTGGGTCTCGAACCCTTCCAGGCGCAGGCTGGCCAGGTAATTGGAGCGACGGATCTTGTGGTAGTGATCCTGTTTTTGCTCAAACGTCAGTTCGCTCATTACAGCGTCCTCCTGGGTGGCAAGGCTTGATTGTAGCTCAATGCGTCAGCGGAAAGGCGGGATAAAAACCGCGTCACATTTTGTATAAATACTCCGCCATGGGGCTGAATTCAGCGTATGTTTCACCGCAAAATCTTGTAGGGCGATTCCGCCCATCATTTAAAGGGAGTTAAGCATGAGTTTGCTTCGTGTCGCTTCGGCGATGTCATTGTGTGCGGTGGCTTTTTCCGTTCAGGCCGAGCAGTTGCCGATTGAAGTGCTCAGCGCGGTGGTCAAGGATCAGAAAATCGCCGATGCCGAAGTATTGCTGCAGCGCAATGGTGCGCAGAACGTGGTGGGCCGCACCAACGCCCAGGGCCAAGTGACCCTGACCAGCGAAGCCGCCGATGATGCGAGCAACCTGTTGATCATCAAGAAGCCGGGCTATTCCAACCTGGTGGTCAAGTGCCCTTGCGCAGGCATGACCTATGCCATCAGCCCGGTCATGGAAAACCTTGACGGGCTGCGCGTCGTGCTGACGTGGGGCAAGACCCCGGAAGATCTCGACTCCCACATGATTTTCCCGGGCAATAACATTTATTTCGAAAACAAGCAGGGGACTGACGCCGAGTTGGACGTGGACGACGTCGACAGCTATGGCCCGGAAACCATCACCCTGCAGAAAAAACACTATGGCGAAAGTTATGTATATGCGGTGCATGACTTCACCAATATCGCCAATCCGAGTTCACGCCAGTTGTCGAACAGCGAAGCCAAAGTGTTTGTGTACATGGGCCAGTCGCTGGTGCGCACTTACTACGTGCCGAAAAACCGTAGTGGCAACCTATGGACGGTATTCCGCATGACCGGCAGCGGCGACTTCCAGGACATCAATACCTTCAGCGGTGTAAAGGTGGACGCCAAGGATGTGCTCAACGAAGTCAAACCGTTGCTGGATGACAGCGTTGCCGTGACCGCCGTGGTCGTCAGCTCCTCCGCACAAGCGGACGCGAAACGTCTGAACGTGCAAGGTGAAGCGGCCTACCAGGCCGGCAATCTGGATCAGGCCATCGAGTTGTTCCATCAGGCGATCGATCTGGACAACGGCTTCGGCAAAGCCTACGGCAACCTTGGCCTGGCTTATCAGAAGGCCGGTAACACCGCCGAGTCGATCTGGGCCAATCGTAAGGCCGTCGCCTTGGCCACTGGCGCGAATGCAGCGACCGTGCGTGCCGGTGCCTACTACAACATTGCGCGGATCTACGAAGCGGCGGGGCAGTTTGCGGATGCGTTGCGTCATTACCAGCTAGCCAAGGAACAGAAGGCCAACCCGGTGTATGACACGGCGATCGAGCGGGTGCGGAATCGCTGATTCAGCTGTAGTGCAGTTTTGAAAATGTGGGAGGGGCTCCCGATAGCCCCTCCCACCTTTGGGTTGTAGTGTTCCTACAGCCACAGTCGAATTCGTCGAACTTGGCCCAAGGCCATTGCTGCACCCTGTGTATCATCCTGTCTCTTTTTTCCATGCGACCTTTCTCGATTCGCTGAACTGACTGGGCTACGTTTTTAAGCCACCTTCAGCGGTCAATGGAGTGACAGCCTATGCACGACACCCTCCAGCAGGTCTTTGGTTATCCACAGTTTCGTTTGGGTCAGGAAGAAACGGTCAACGCCGTACTGGCCGGCCGTTCGGCTGCGGCCATTTTCCCTACGGGGTCGGGCAAGTCCCTGTGTTATCAATTATCGGCGGTACTGCTGCCGCACCTGACGCTGGTGGTGTCGCCGCTGTTGGCGCTGATGCAGGACCAGTTGGGCTTCCTGCAACGCCACGGTATTTCAGCAGGCAGTATCGATTCGGCGCAAAGCCGAGAGGATGCCAATGATGTGATGGCCCGGGCGCGTTCCGGCGAGCTGAAAATCCTGATGATTTCCGTGGAGCGCTTGAAGAACGAACGCTTTCGCAACTTCCTGCAAAGTGTGCAGATCTCGTTGCTGGTGGTGGATGAGGCGCACTGTATTTCCGAATGGGGCCACAACTTCCGTCCGGACTATCTGAAGCTGCCGGATTACCAACGCCAGTTCAAGATCCCACAAGCGTTGCTGTTGACGGCGACAGCGACGCCCAAGGTGATCGCCGATATGCAGGCCAAGTTCGCCATTGCGCCGGACGACGTAGTCACCACGGGCTTCTATCGACCGAACCTTGATTTGCTGGTCGAACCGGTCAACGGTGCAGACAAGCGCCGCCGTCTCGTGCAGTGGATGAGCGAGCGGGCCAACCAGCCGAGCATCGTCTACGTCACCCTGCAGAAAACCGCCGAGCAGATTGCCGAGCATCTGAACCGTAACGGCATCCAGGCCGAGGCCTATCATGCCGGCTTGCCCCACGATAAACGCGAAGGTATCCAGCAGCGCTTCATGGACGGGCGCTCCAATTGCATTGTGGCCACCATCGCGTTCGGGATGGGCATCGATAAAAGCGATATCCGTAATGTGGTGCACTTCGACCTGCCCAAGTCCATCGAGAACTACAGCCAGGAAATCGGCCGCGCCGGGCGTGATGGCCAGGCTTCGGACTGCCTGGTGCTGGCCAACCGCGACAGCCTCAATGTGCTGGAGAACTTCGTCTACGGCGACACGCCTGAGCAGGAGGGTATTCGCCGCGTGCTCGAAGACTTGCAGGCGGCGCGTAGCGAGGGGCAGTGGGAGTTCCTGCTGAGGTCGCTGTCGGATCACAGCAATATCCGCGAGCTACCGCTCAAGACGCTGCTGGTGCAACTGGAGCTCAAGGGCGTGATCGCGCCGCGCTACGCGTTTTACGCGGAATACCGCTTCAAGTATCTGGTCGACCCCGAGGCTTTATTGGCGCGCTTTGCCGGTGAGCGGCAACAGTTTGTCGCGGCGATCATCCAAGTGTGCAAGCGCGCGAAAACCTGGGCCACGGTGGATTTCGATGCGCTTTACCAGCAGCACAACGCCGAGCGCAGCCGGGTGGTGAAGGCGCTGGATTACTTCCAGGAACAGGGGCTGATCGAGCTGGAAAGCAAGCAGATGACGGAGGTCTACAGCCTGCTGAATACCGATTTTGACCCACAGCGGTTGAGCGCCGAGTTATACACAGGCTTCAAGCAGCACGAGGTGACGGAGGTGGCGCGGATTCACGCCATGCTCGATCTGTTCGCCACCGAGCACTGTCTGGGCCAGCGGCTGGCCCATTATTTTGGTGATGAAAACGCGCCGCAACGCTGCGGGCATTGCTCGGTGTGCCACGGGCATGTCGCGCATCTGCCGGCACCGCCGGGTCTGCCGCCGCTTGTGGATAAAAACTTCATGGGGCTGTGCGGTGATTTTATCCACAGGCATCATGAACATACCGGCCAACTGCCCGGCGCTGAACGGCTGACGCGTTTCCTGGGAGGTATCAGCGTACCGTTGTTTACCAAGTTAAAGGCGCGGGGCATTCCGGGTTTCGCTGCGCTGGAAGACTACCCCTACGCCGACGTACGCGAATGGGCCGAGGCTCATTTGCATGACCTGTAACTTCCCTTTCATGAGAGGTCTCCATGCCTGACTCAGTGCCGCAACGTGCCGATTACCCTCACTTCCAGCCGATCATCACGCGCTGGCACGACAACGATGTGTACGGCCATGTGAACAACGTCACCTACTACAGCTTTTTTGACACGGCGGTGAATACCTACCTGATTGAACAGGGCGGGCTGAATATCCATGACGGGGAAGTGGTCGGGTTTGTGGTCAGTTCGGCGTGCGATTACTTTGCGTCGATTGCTTTCCCGGAGCGCATTGATATCGGCCTGCGCGTGGGCAAGTTGGGCAACAGCTCAGTGCAATACGAGTTGGCGGTATTCAAGGCAGGCGAGCAGGAAGCCTGTGCGGCGGGGCGTTTTGTGCATGTGTTCGTGGATCGGGGGACAAACCAGCCGGTGACGATTCCGGGAGTGCTACGCGAGGCATTGCAGAGGTTGGTGGCCTGACCGAACAAGCCGATGTGGGAGGTGGCAAGCCCCTCCCACAGGGGTGTTGAGGTGTTCTTTAGAGCTTAGCGGTGACGGTAGTGATGTTTGTTCTTGCGATGCCCGTAGGCGTGACCGCGGCCTGGGTGATCGTCACGATAATAGCGACGGTCGTCGCGACCACGATAACCACGGTCATCGTCGTCGCTCTTGTTGCCCATGTAGTTGCCCAATGCACCACCCGCGCCACCGCCGGCTGCGGAGCCGACCAGTGCACCTGTGCTGCCGCCGACGCTGCGGCCCACAACGTTACCGCCGGCTGCGCCCAGTGCGCCGCCAATGGCTGCTTCGCCACGGCTGCGTTTGTCGGCGCCGACCGCGCTGCCGCCCGCGCCGCCGAGGGCTGCGCCGATCGTCGAACCGGTGTTGCCGCCCAGCTGCTGGCCGACGACAGAACCTAGAACCCCGCCCAATGCGCCGCCCACACCGGCTTCGGTGGTGCCACCGGCCATGGCTGCGCCACTGACCAGGCCAAGGGACAACAAGAGAATCGAGGAGAACTTCATTCGGGAAACCTCAAGGGGATGACGGCGCGATCCTGAGGCTGTATTGACATTGTGACAATAGAAATCCGACCAGTAACACGAGTTGTACACAATTCTCTAAGTTACTGTTTTAACTATGGAACTTAAGTGATTTTTACGAGTCATTAGCTACTTCGGAACGGCCGCTTTTATATAAAAGCGGCCTTTTTTTGTGTCCGAAATGATCGGTCAAGCCGAACGCGACAGGATCAAACCGCTCTCGCTCGCCGCTTCCAGGCGGATCGCCACAAACTTCGACGTTGGCGTATGGCTGCCATCGCCTGTGCTTTCGAGCGGCACCAGCGGGTTCACTTCCGGGTAATAAGCCGCTGCCTGCCCCGCTGGAATATCAAATGCCAGCAAAGTGAAGCCCTTCACCCGGCGCTCGCGTCCATCCTCCCACAACGACACAATGTCGGCCTTCTGTCCTGGCTTGAAGCCCAGTCGGATAATGTCGGCTTCGTTGACGAACAACACGTCACGCTGCCCCTTGACCCCACGGTAACGGTCGTCCAAGCCATAAATGGTGGTGTTGTACTGATCGTGGGAACGCATCGACTGCATGATCAAATCCGGCACGCGCCCTGTGGCGTGGGTGCGTTCGTGGATCAGGTCCTTGGGCAGCACGTTCGGGCGGAAGCTGGCACGGCCCGATGGGGTGTTCCAGCGGCGCGCACCTGCGGAGTTACCCAGATAGAAACCGCCCGGGTTTTTGATCTTCTCGTTGAAGTCCTTGAAGCCTGGGATGGTGTCGGCGATCAGGTCGCGGATGCGTCGGTAGTCCGCTACCAGCCAGTTCCAATCGACCGGCTGGCTGCCCAGGGTCGCGGCGGCGATGCCGGCCAGAATCGCCGGCTCGGATTTCATCAGGCTCGACAGCGGCTGCAATTGACCATTGGAGCCGTGGACCATGCTGAACGAGTCTTCCACCGTCACCGCTTGCGGGCCTTCGGCCTGGATATCGATGTCGGTACGGCCCAGGCACGGCAGGATCAGCGCCTCTTTGCCGTGCATCAGATGGCTGCGGTTGAGCTTGGTGCTGATCTGCACGGTCAGGTCGCAGTTGCGCAGCGCTTGGAAGGTGCGCGTGCTGTCCGGCGTGGCTTGGGCGAAGTTGCCGCCCAGGCCGATAAACACCTTGGAGCGGCCCTCCAGCATGGCGTGGATCGCTTCGACCACGTTGTGGCCGTTGGTGCGCGGCACCTGGAACTGGAAGCGGCGCTCCAGCGCATCAAGGAACGCGACCGGCGGGCGCTCGTTGATGCCCATGGTGCGGTCGCCCTGCACGTTGCTGTGACCACGTACCGGGCACAGGCCTGCGCCCGGACGGCCGATATTGCCGCGCAGCAGCATCAGGTTGGCGATTTCCTGAATGGTCGGCACCGAGTGGCGGTGCTGGGTGATACCCATCGCCCAGCACATGATCACGTTCTTGCCTTTGGCGTACATGCGCGCCGCCTGCTCGATTTCCACCAGGGACAGGCCGGATTGCTCGACGATCTCGTCCCATGAGGTGTCGTCGATCCTGGCCAGGTAATCCAGCACGTTGGCGGTATGTTCATTGAGGAAGTCGTGGTCGAACACGGCTTCCTTGCCTTCGGCCTGGGCCTGGCGTTCCCACAACAGCAGGAACTTGGCCATGCCGCGCAAGATGGCCATGTCGCCGCCCAGTGCCGGGCGGAAATACGCGGTATTGGTCGGCTTGTCGCCGTTGGTGAGCATTTCCAGTGGATGCTGCGGATGCTGGAAGCGTTCCAGGCCGCGCTCCTTGAGTGGGTTGATGCACACCACCTGGGCGCCGCGCTTTACCGCCTCGCGCAAGGGTTCGAGCATGCGCGGATGGTTGGTGCCAGGGTTCTGACCCCAGACGAAGATCGCGTCGGCATGTTCGAAGTCATCAAAGGTCACCGTGCCTTTGCCGACCCCCACACTCTGCGCCAGGGCCACGCCGCTGGCTTCGTGGCACATGTTCGAGCAGTCCGGGAAGTTGTTGGTGCCGTAGGCGCGTACAAAGAGTTGATACAGGTACGCGGCTTCGTTGCTGGCGCGTCCGGAGGTATAGAACTCGGCCATGTCCGGGCTGGGCAGGGCATTGAGATGCTTGCCGATCAGATCGAAGGCCGCTTCCCAACTGATGGGTTTGTAACGGTCGGTTGCGGGGTCGTAGCGCATCGGCTCGGTCAGGCGGCCCTGATATTCCAGCCAGTAGTCGCTCTGCTCCAGCAAGGCGGTGACGCTGTGCTTGGCGAAGAATGCACCATCCACGCGGCGCTTGGTGGCTTCCCAGTTGACCGCCTTGGCGCCGTTTTCGCAGAACTTGACCATGCCGCTTTCCGGCGAGTCGCCCCAGGCGCAGCCTGGGCAGTCGAAGCCGCCGTTCTGGTTGGTCTTGAGCATCATGCGCAGGTTTTTCAACGCGTTGTCGCTGGTCAGCCAGGCATGGGCGACGCTGATCAGCGCGCCCCAGCCGCCGGCCGGGCCTTTGTACGGCTTGTAGCGCGGGGTCGGGGTTTGGTCGGCTTGATGATGATTGCTCATGGCTGGTTCTCCATCGCAGGGCTGTAGACCCGCGGCGCACTTTTCTGCGGCAGGTGGATGAGATTGAGGTTGTGTCGGCGGGCCCATTGCAGGGCCAGGCCGGTGGGCGCCGACAGGCTGACCAGGGTCTGGATGCCCGCGCGCAGGACTTTCTGAATCAGTTCGAGGCTGCAACGGCTGGTGACAATCGCCACGCCGCCGTCGGTTGGGATCTGTTGGCGGATCAACGCGCCGATCAACTTGTCCAGGGCGTTGTGCCGGCCGATGTCTTCGCGGCCCAGCAACAATTCGCCCTGGTTATTCATAAAGACCGCCGCGTGCACCGCACCGCTGTGCTGGCCCAGGGGCTGGAAAGCGCTGATGCGGTGACGCAGGCCATCGAGCCACTCAACGGGCGGCAGAGGCGCGCCGGGCAGCACTGGCAGATCCGGCAGGGCTTGTTCCACGGCTTCTACGCCGCACAGGCCGCAGCCGCTGGTGCCCGCCAACTGGCGGCGCTGTTGCTTGAGGTTCCAGAACGCGCGATTGGAAATCTGCACGTGGGCGTACTGGGCGGAGCCCGAGCCACTGAGTTTCAGGTCATACATGTCACTGATGTCAGCGATGATGCCGCTGCCCAGGCTGAAACCGACGATAAAGTCTTCCAGATCGGTCGGGGTCACCAGCATCACGGCCTGGCTGATGTCGTTATAGGCGATCGCCAGCGCCACTTCTTCGGCCAGCGCGGTGCTGTCGACGTTTGTGCGGTCAAGCGTGCAGTATTGATAGCTCTGGCTGGCCGACGCGGGCGCATCTGCTGCAGGCGCCGCGCAGGTTGGGCGCTGGGCGTTCATGGGGCGATACCACCGACGGATTGATCAGTGGTTAGACTAGGCGCGACAAAGCGTCGCGTCTAATTGCCAGTACTGATCTAGCGATAGATGACGTCGATCAAGGCGAGGCCAGCGATTTCTGATACAGCGCGAAACACGCCTCGGCCAGCGCCGAACGCGGCGCGCTGCGGCGCATGATCAGCCCCAGGCGGGCCAGGGTATGGGCATCCTCGATCGGTTGCAGGCGCAGGTGTTCGGTCAGCGCGTCCAACCCGCCTTCCAACGGCATCACCGCGCAGCACAAGCCGCCATGTACTGCTTGTAATAACTGATGGACGGCATCGGTCTGCAGCAGCGGTTGCGGGTGCAGGCCGCGGCTGTGGAAGTTGTGGTCGATGGATTGGCGAAAATGCATGCCGCTGGTGAGCATGCCCAGCGGCAGTTCGATCAGCGCTTCCCAGCTCAAGGGTGTGTCGCCGAAGCTGAAGAAACGCTGGTCGTACAGCAGGCCCATACGGGTCTCGCCCAAGGCCAGGGAGTCGAAGCGTTCGGTGTCCAGACGCTCCAGATAAGAAACACCCAGGTCCAGGCGATTGCTGGCCAGTTGCTCAAGGATCTGCTCGGAGCTGAGTGCCGACAGCTCAAAGCGCAGGCTCGGGTGTTCTTTGTGCAGTTGCTGCATCAGTGCCAAAGGATCGAAGCTCGACAGCGGCACAACCCCCAGGCGCAACGTCCCTACCAGATTGCCACGACACGCCGCCGCTTCGGCCTGCAAACCGTCGTACGCCGCCAGCACGGTGCGTGCCCATGCCAGGACCCGTTCGCCGGGGGCCGTAAAGCCTTCGAAACGCTGGCCGCGATTGACCAGCGGCAAGTCCAGCTCCTCTTCCAGGCTGCGCAGGCGCATGGATAAGGTGGGCTGGGTGATATGGCAACGTGCCGCGGCCTGGCCGAAGTGACGGGTCTCGTCGAGGGCGATGAGGAATTTCAGCTGTTTGATGTCCATCTTCGCTCCAGGGCTTATTCCAATGGCGGGGGGATTCTAGCGCGTTTGGGTCTTTGGTCGGGCTGGAACGCATTTGTGTATGACTGGTCTAGTCTTGGGCATCTGGAACTCAAATCCCAAGGAGAGCGCACCATGAGTCTTTTAAGCTTTGTTAAGGAAGCCGGCGAGAAGTTGATCGACCTGTTGACGCCGGGCAATGCCAACGCCAGTGAGCAGTTGAAGGAACACGTAGCCAAGGTGGGTCTGGGTAATCCGAACGTGCAGACCACGGTGGAGGGTGACAAAGTGACTGTCACCGGTGAAGTGGCCACACAGGAAGAGAAAGAGAAGATCCTGCTGGCGCTGGGTAACATTCAAGGTGTGGCCAGTGTGGATGACCAGATCACCGTAACCGGCCCGACTGTTGCCGCTGCCCGTTTCGTCGTAGTGAAAAAGGGCGATACCCTGAGCGCGATTTCCCTGGCGGTGTATGGCAACGCCAACCAGTACAACAAAATCTTCGAGGCCAATAAGCCAATGCTCAAAGATGTGGACAAAATCTACCCAGGGCAGACGCTGCGTATTCCTGAGTAATACAGGGTTGAAAATGTGGGAGGAGGCTTGCCCCCTCCCACATTGGTTCAGAGCCCGACGATGAGATCGCGGTAGTCGCCCACCGCTGCAAACTCGCCCGTGTCCTTTGGCCCCTTCTTGCTATCCGGTTCTTTCACCGCCAGCAAATGCCCTACGCCGAACGCCCCGGCGCTGCGCAGAATCGGCAGGGTGTCGTCGATAAACAGGCTGCGGGCCGGGTCGAAATCGATATCCGCTTGCAAAGCGTCCCAGAATTGCGGGTTTTCCTTGGCGAAACCGTAGTCGTGGGAGCTGATCAACCGTTCGAAATAGGGTGCCAGCTCGATGCGTTCCAACTTCAACGACAGCGAATCGCGGTGAGCGTTGGTGATCAGGATGACCCGCTTGCCGGCCTGTTTGACGGCCTGCAAAAACGTGTCGGCATCCGGGCGCAGGGCGATCAAGTGCGCGGTCTCCAGCTTGAGTTCGCGTACCGGGAGGTTGAGTTCCGCGCTCCAGAAGTCCAGGCAATACCATTGCAACTGTCCGGCGTTACGCTCGAACAGGGGCTGCAGTTCCATCTCAGCCATGGCGCGGCTGACGCCATGCAACTCGGCGTAATGCTGAGGCAGGTGTTCCATCCAGAAATGGTTGTCGTAATGCAGGTCGAGCAGGGTGCCGTCCATGTCCAGCAGGACGGTGTCGATGGCGTGCCAGGGCAAAGAGGGCATGGGGCGTTCTCACGTAAGTAAAGATATCCGACGCAGACAATCAGAAAAGCCACGGTATAGTAACCCGATCACGCCAAGGAGCCGCTTATGCGCCAGAAACCCACTGTTCTCGCCCGCGAAATAGTCGCCAGTAGCCGTTTGTTCCGCGTGGAGGAAGTGCAGTTGCGCTTCTCCAATGGCGTTGAACGAACCTACGAGCGCCTGGTGGGGCGGGGTGCGGGTTACGGCGCAGTGATGATCGTGGCGATGATCGATGAGGACCATGCGTTGCTGGTGGAAGAGTACTGCGGCGGCACGGACGAATATGAAGTGTCACTGCCCAAGGGCCTGATCGAGCCCGGCGAGGACGTACTGGCCGCCGCGGACCGGGAACTCAAGGAGGAGGCCGGCTACGGTGCGCGACAGTTGGAGCACATTACCGAGCTGTCGCTGTCGCCGGGCTATATGAGCCAGAAAATCCAAGTGGTGCTGGCCACCGATTTGTATGAAGAGCGCCTGGAAGGCGATGAGCCCGAGCCGATGCGGGTGGACAAGGTCAACCTGCGGGAGCTGTCGAGCCTGGCGCAGAACGAGCAATTCAGCGAAGGCCGCGCCCTGGCCGCGCTGTACCTGGTTCGTGACCTGTTGACCCAGCGCGGAGCCTTCACCGCATGAGCGAACTGTTTCTGGGCCACCCGTTTATTGCCCCTGTGATTGAATTGGCCCGGCAGGCCGGAGAAGTAATCCTCCCGTACTGGCGCGCCGATGTGGCCGTGACCTCCAAGGCCGACGACTCGCCGGTCACGGCAGCGGACCTGGCGGCCCATCATCTGATTTTCGACGGCCTTACGGCCCTGGACCCGAGCATCCCGGTGCTCTCCGAGGAAGATGCCGATATCGACCAGAGCGTGCGTGCCGCCTGGCAGCGCTGGTGGCTGGTGGACCCGCTGGACGGCACCAAGGAGTTCATCGCCGGTAGCGAAGAATTCACCGTCAATATCGCGCTGATCGAAGAAGGGCGCGTAGTGTTTGGCGTGGTCTCGATGCCCACCAGTGGTCGTTGCTACTTCGGTGGCGCTGGCCTGGGAGCGTGGCGGTCGGACGTCAACGAAGCCCCTCGACAGATTCAGGTGCGCGAAGCGCCGGGGCTGGGTGAGTCCTTTACGGTGGTGGCCAGTCGTCGACACAGCAGCCCTGAGCAAGAGCGTCTGCTCAAAGGGCTCAGTGAGGGGTTGGGTGAGTTGAAGCTGGCCAATATCGGCAGCTCGCTGAAGTTTTGCCTGCTGGCTGAAGGCAGTGCCGATTGCTATCCACGCCTGGCGCCGACATCGCAATGGGACACCGCTGCCGCCCAGGGCGTGCTGGAAGGCGCCGGTGGCGAAGTACTGGAGTTGAGCGGTGCGCCGTTCAGTTATCCGGCGCGTGAATCGCTGCTCAATCCGTTCTTTTTGGCGCTGCCGGCCAAGGCGGCGTGGCGTGAGCGTTTGTTGAGCTTGGCGCGTTCTTAACACCTTAAGGAATCTGACTGGGGGAGCTGGCCCGCTCCCAGAGTTGTTTTGTGTATGGGCTTCTAACGGTGCAGAACGTATTGGCCGGTGAAGGCGACCGCTCGTTCGTCACTCCCCTCGTTCACGATCCACGTATCCAACGTCAACCGCGCCCGACCATAGCGCTGGTAGGTCGCGCAAAAGCGCTTCCACACCTTGTCCTCGGGCGCCTGGCAAATCACCGTGGCGTCCCGTGTCACCGGCAGCGGATAGCTGATCTGCCCCTCCTGAATCACGATATGCCCGTCCTCGATGCC
The DNA here is from genome assembly GCF_026410085.1 of Pseudomonas quebecensis. Taxonomy (NCBI): domain Bacteria; kingdom Pseudomonadati; phylum Pseudomonadota; class Gammaproteobacteria; order Pseudomonadales; family Pseudomonadaceae; genus Pseudomonas; species Pseudomonas quebecensis. The sequence continues at coordinate 5,037,443 of NZ_CP112866.1, read as the reverse complement.
TTCTTCGCGCAGTTGCAGGTGCAGCCAGCCCCAGCCTGCCAGCACCGCGCCGCAGTAAAGGCTGCCGCCAAACATGGTGCTCTTGTGGTTGATATTGGCTTGCAAGGGCAGGTGCAGCTGTAACTGGCCGTGTTGCCAGTCGAGCACCTTGAGCCCCATTTCCCGGGTCAGGGGAATGTCGTGGTGAAGGATGGATTCCAGGTAACGGCTGTCGCGGCTCATGGCGGCCTCTTGGCGGATGGGAAGGGTCATTCGTCGTCGGCACCCTGATGAGTGCTGTCGGCGAAGTTCAGCCCGTGCTTGCGCAGTTTGTCGTGCAAGGTCTTGCGCGGTACGCCCAAGGCTTCGGCAAGGCTGCGCAGGGAGCTGTGAGGGCGGGCGAGTTCGGCGGCGATCAGGCTTTTTTCGAACTGTTCGACCTGTTCGCTCAAGCCGCCCGGTGTAGATGTCAGCACGCTGCCGGTGGGGTTGTCGGCCGAGCTGTCCAGGGCCAGTTCCAGGCCCAGTGCAAAGCGTTCGGCGGCGTTCTGCAGTTCCCGCACGTTACCCGGCCAGCTGTGGCGCAACAGCAATGCGCGCTGGCCCGGTTGCAATTCATGCAGCGGCAGGCCGTGGCGGCTGCTGGCTTCGTCGGCGAAGTGCTGGAACAGCATCAGCGCATCCTCGCCGCGTTCGCGCAACGGTGGAATGCGCAGCGGCGCGACGTTGAGACGGTAATACAGGTCGGCGCGGAAGCGGCCCTGGTCAGCGGCCTGGCGCAGGTCTTCCTTGGTGGCGGCAATGATGCGGATGTCCAGCGGGATCAACTGGTTGCCACCCAGGCGCTCGACTACGCGCTCCTGCAACAGGCGCAGGAGCTTGACCTGCACATCCAGGCTCATGCTTTCGATTTCATCCAGAAACAACGTGCCGCCATTGGCGAACTCGAATTTGCCGATGCGGCGCTTCTGTGCGCCGGTGAACGCGCCGGGTTCATGGCCGAACAGTTCGCTTTCGACCACCGATTCGGCCAGCGCCCCGGCGTTGATCGCCACGAACGGCCCGCTGCGTCGGCTCGACAGATCGTGCAGCGCGCGCGCCACCACTTCTTTACCGGCGCCGGTCTCGCCCAGGATCAGCACATCGGCCCTGGTCGCGGCCAAGGCGCCGATCTGCTCGCGCAGGCGCAGCATCTGCGGCGAATGCCCCACCAGGCGTGTGCTCAGTTGCTGGCGGTCGCTGAGGGCCAGGCGCAGGCTGCGGTTGTCCAGCACCAGTCGACGCAGGGCCAGGGCGCGGCGCACGCTGTCGAGCAAGGCGTCGCTGGCGAAGGGTTTTTCGAGGAAGTCGTAAGCGCCGGCGCGCATGGCTTGCACGGCCAGCGGCACATCACCGTGGCCGGTGATCAACAGCACCGGCAGGTCCGGGTCCTGGCCGTGCAGTTCGGTCAAAAGCTCCAGGCCGTCAATACCGGGCATACGGATATCGCTGACCACCACTCCCGGCCAGTCTCGCGACAGCTGTGCGGTGAGGCCGGTGGCTTCGCCCAGTGGCAGGACTTTCAGCCCGGCCAGGTCCAGGGTCTGGCACAGGGCCTGACGCAAGTGCGGATCGTCGTCGATCAGCACCACCTGAATCTGGTTATCGATACTCATACACTGCGGTCCTCGGACGGTTGCAGACTGACGCCCGGCGAGCCGGCGCGCAATTTCAAGGTTAACAGCGCGCCGCCTTCCTTGTGGTTGGCAAACAACAGTTCGCCACCAAAGGCGCGCATCAGCGTTTCACAGATGGCCAGGCCCAGCCCCAGGCCCTGGGTGCGCGTCTTGGTGGTGTAGAACGGCTCGCTGGCGCGGCCCAGGGCTTCCATGCAAAAGCCCGGGCCGTTGTCGCGAATGTACAGGTTGACGCCCTGGGCGGTGGTTTCGGCACTCAGCCAGAGTTTGCGCGGCGGGCCTTTTTCGGTCAGTGCGTCCAAGGCATTTGCCAGCAGATTGCCCAGTACCTGGCGCAGGCGAGTCTCGCCGGCCTGCACCCATAGCGTGGCTTCCGGTAGATCGCGGATCAGCTCCACCTCCATCGAGCGGCGACGTTTGGCCAGCAGCGCCAGGGCATCGTCGAGCGCGGGTTGCAGGGCTACGCTTTCAGGCGCGTGGCGGTCGCGGCGGGCAAAGGCGCGCAGATGGGCGATGATCGAGGCCATGCGCCCGGTCAGCTCGCTGATCAGCTTGAGGTTGCCGCGCGCGTCGTCTGTGCGCTGATGATCGAGCAGGATTTCGGCGTTCTCGGCGTAGCTGCGGATTGCGGCCAGGGGCTGGTTGAGTTCATGGCTGATACTCGCCGACATGGTCCCCAGCGCAGACAACTTGCCGGCCTGCACCAGGTCATCCTGGGCGCGTACCAGTTCCTGCTGGGCGTGCTCGCGTTCCAGCACCTCCTGTTTCAGGCGCCGGTTAAGGCCTTCCAGGTCGCTGGTCCGTTCGGCCACACGCATTTCCAGTTCGCGGCGGGCCTTGGCTTCGAAAGCGATGCGTTCTAGATAATGTCGGCGGCGCTGCATCAACAACCCCAGCAACAGCATCAACGCCAGCAGCGCCGCGCCGCCCACGGCCACCACGGTGCGCACCGGGCGACTGATCAAGGATTTCGGCGCGAGAATTTCTACATTCCAGCCGGTTTCGGCGATGGCCGTGGACTGCCGCAGCCAGGCGCTGCTGCTCAGGTTCAGCGGCTGTGGGTCGCGCGTCGGGTAGGGTTGGATGGCGATGATGGCCTGGCGTTCTTCGGGGGTAAGCGGCCGCGTGGCGCGAAATCGCCATTGCGGGCGTGAGGTCAGGATCACCACACCGTTGTGGTCGGTGACCAGCAGTTGTTCCGGGGTGTTGCCCCACAGGCTTTCGGTGTGGTCCAGGTCGACCTTGACCACCAGCACACCGATGATTTTTTCCCCATCGCGCACCGCTGCGGCGAAAAAATACCCACGTTTGGCGGAGGTGGTGCCCAGCCCGAAAAAGCGTCCCAGGCGCCCGGCCATGGCTTCGCTGAAATACGGCCGGAACGAGAAATTGCGTCCGACAAAGCTGTCCTGTTTGTCCCAATTGGACGCGGCAAGGGTCTTGCCGGTGGTGTCCATCAGGTACATCACCTCCACACCGGCCTGCGCGGCGACGTCCCTGAGCAATTGATTGGCGTTGGCCAGATTGGTGCTGACCTGCGGCGCCGCCAGTGCGCTGCGCAAGGCGGGCAGGTCGCCGAGGATCTGCGGCAGCACTTCGTAGCGGTGCAGGGTGCCCAGCAGGTTGGCGACGTATAGGTCGAGGGTCTGACGGTTCTGCCCGGCCAGTTCACTGCGATAGTAGCGCTCGGCCAGGTGCTCCAGCGGCCATAGCAGCGGTGCCAGGCACAACGCCAGCAGCGCGAGGCTGCGCCAGCGGGGTCTTCGCGGAAGGGGTGGAGTCATGGGAGTCATGCGCCTGTGGGTACAGGCGCATTATGCCTAGTGCGGCTGTGCAAGACACTCGCGCAGTGCGTCCAGCCAGTACGGTTGGCTGACGTGCCATTCGCGTTGCAGACGGCTGCAGTCTAGGCGCGAGTTCAACGGGCGTTTGGCGGGCGTCGGGTAAGCACTGGAAGGGATGGCTTCCAGCTCGGCGCAGGCTTTGCCGGTGGCCCGCAGGTACTCGCCGATGGCCTCGGCAAAGCCGAACCACGACGTTTCACCCTGGGCGGTCAGGTGGTAGACCCCCCATGCTCCGGCATCCCCGGCCTGCCAACGTTCGATCAGGGCGCGGGTGCTGCCTGCGATGGTACCGGCCCAGGTCGGCGCGCCAATCTGGTCGGCGACGATGCGCATCTGCGGCTTCTCCTGCAACAGCCGCTGCATGGTCAGCAGGAAGTTCTTGCCGTGGTTGGAGTAGACCCAACTGGTGCGAAGGATCAGGTGCTCGCCTCCCACTGCCGTAATCGCCTGCTCGCCGGCGAGCTTGCTCTGGCCATACACGCCCAACGGGTGCGGCGTGTCCGCTTCGGTGTACGGCGCCGCCTTGCTGCCGTCGAACACGTAGTCGGTGGAGTAGTGGATCAGCGGCGCGCCCAGGGCCTTGGCCTCTTCAGCCAGGATGCCGGGGGCGGTGGCATTGATCGCGAAGGCCACCTCCGGCTCGCTTTCGGCCTGGTCGACCGCCGTGTGGGCGGCGGCATTGATGATCAGGTCGGGGCGATGGGCACGGACCTGCCGGCGAATCTGGTCGGCGTTGGTCAGATCCAATTGATCGCGACCCAGCACGATCAGCTCGCCGAGCGGGGGGAGCTGCTGCTGCAGCGCCTGGGAGACTTGACCGTGTTGGCCGGTGATAAGGATTTTCATGGGAACAGGTCAGCTTCCATCAAACGTTTGCCCGCCTGGTCCTTGACGGACAGTTGCGGCGTCTCGGTCAGTTGCCAATCGATTGCCAGCGTTGGGTCGTTCCACACGATGCAGCGCTCAGCACCGGGCTGATAGTAATCAGTGGTCTTGTAGAGAAACTCTGCGTATTCGCTCAACACCACGAACCCATGGGCAAAACCTTCGGGCACCCAAAGCTGACGATGGTTCTGAGCCGACAAACGGACGCTCACCCATTGGCCGAAGTTCGGTGAACTGCGACGAATGTCCACAGCCACGTCGAGTACCTCACCTGCGGTGACGCGCACGAGTTTTCCCTGTGTGTGTTTCAACTGATAGTGCAAACCCCGCAGCACGCCTTTTTGCGAGCGCGAATGGTTGTCTTGAACGAAATTGCGTTCGAGCCCCGTGGCCTGTTTAAACGTCTTGGCGTTGAAGCTCTCGTAGAAAAACCCCCGATCGTCGCCAAAGACTTTGGGTTCGAGGATTACAACGCCGGGAAGTGAGGTTTCAACCACGTTCACTGGCTATCTCCCGCCAGCGAGTACAGGTATTGACCATAGCCGGTCTTGCCGAAATATTTGGCGCGCTGCAGCAGGTGGTTGCGGTCTATCCACCCATTTTCGTAGGCGATTTCTTCAAGGCATGCCACTTTCAACCCTTGGCGATGTTCGATGGTCTGCACGTACGTCGAGGCCTCGAGCAAGCTGTCGTGGGTGCCGGTGTCGAGCCAGGCAAAACCACGGCCAAAGCGTTCAACATGCAGGTCGCCACGCTTGAGATAAGCATTGTTGACGTCGGTGATCTCCAGTTCACCACGAGGCGAAGGCTTGACCGCCTTGGCGATCTTGATCACATCGTTGTCATAGAAGTACAGGCCGGTCACGGCGTAGCTGGATCTTGGCTTGGCGGGTTTTTCTTCGATGGACAGCGCACGGCCTTCCTTGTCGAAGTCGATCACACCGAAACGTTCGGGATCCTTGACCCAGTAACCGAATACCGTGGCGCCGGACGGGCGATTGGCGGCGGTGCGCAATTGATCGCCGAAATGCTGACCGTGGAAGATATTGTCGCCCAGGATCAAACAGACCGGATCATCGCCGATAAACTCTTCGCCGATGATGAACGCTTGGGCCAAGCCATCAGGCGACGGCTGCTCCGCGTAGCTGAATCGCACGCCGAACTGGCTGCCATCGCCCAGCAGGTTGCGGTATTGCGGCAAGTCCACCGGTGTGGAAATCACCAGGATGTCCTTGATCCCCGCCAGCATCAGCACTGAGATCGGGTAGTAGATCATCGGCTTGTCGTACACCGGCAACAGTTGTTTGGACACGCCCAGGGTAATGGGGTGCAAACGCGTGCCGGAGCCACCGGCCAATACGATTCCCTTCATCATGCAATCAGATCCTTCATGTCGGTGTTGCCCAAACGTTCGCCCTGATAACTGCCGTCCTGGACCCTGCGGCACCATTCCAGGTTATCGAGGTACCACTGCACGGTTTTGCGCAGGCCGCTTTCGAAGGTTTCTTCCGGAACCCAGCCCAGCTCGCGTTCGATCTTGCTGGCGTCGATCGCGTAGCGTTGGTCGTGACCTGGACGATCCTTGACGAAGGTGATCAGGTCGCTGAATTGCGCGACGCCTGCGGGCCGCTGTGGTGCCAGCTCTTCCAGCAGGGTGCAGATACCGCGTACCACATCGATGTTCTTTTGCTCGTTGTGCCCGCCGATATTGTAGGTCTCGCCAACCACGCCTTCGGTGACCACTTTCAGCAGGGCGCGGGCGTGGTCTTCGACGAACAGCCAGTCGCGCACCTGCAAACCATCACCATAGACCGGTAATGGCTTACCCGCGAGGGCGTTGAGAATCACCAACGGGATCAGCTTTTCGGGGAAATGGAACGGCCCGTAGTTGTTCGAGCAGTTGGTCAGCAGCACAGGCAGGCCATAGGTACGCTGCCAGGCGCGCACCAGATGGTCGGAAGCGGCCTTGCTGGCGGAGTAGGGCGAGCTGGGTGCGTAAGGCGTGGTCTCGGTGAACAGATCGTCCACCCCGTGCAGGTCGCCATACACTTCATCGGTGGAAATATGATGGAAGCGGAAAGCGCTTTTGGCAGGTTCGGCCAGCTTATGCCAATAGGCGCGGGTAGCTTCGAGCAGGCTGTAGGTGCCGACGATGTTGGTCTGGATAAAATCCGACGGGCCGTCAATCGAACGGTCGACGTGGGATTCGGCGGCCAGGTGCATGATGGCCTGGGGCTCGAAGCGCGCCAGCACGGCGCTGACGGTGGCCTGGTCGATGATATCGGCCTGGACGAACTCGTAGCGGCTGTTGGACGCGATGCTGGTCAGCGACTCCAGGTTGCCGGCATACGTGAGTTTGTCGAGGTTGAGCACTTCATGCTCGGTGTTTTGGATCAGGTGACGGATAAGGGCAGAGCCAATAAAACCGGCACCGCCGGTGATGAGAATACGCATGTCGGGGAGCCTTTTCCTTAGACGGACATCGAGCGAGTGGGGCATAGCTTGAGTTGTGGCGTCGGGCAGCGCAAGTGCAGTTGGCACCGGGGGTTGCTTAACCCAATGAACAATGGCGATATAGGCGCCTGATAAAAACAGAGATCGCCATCATGCTGCTCGCCACGTTGATCCATCGCGCCAGTCTACCTTGCCCGCAAGTAGGCCCCGATCAAGCAACTCAACTCCTGGCGCAGCACTATGGCCTTGCTGGCACTTTGCAGTCGCTCGGCAGCCAGCAAGACCTCAATTACAGAGTCGACACCCCCCAGGGTCGGTTTGTTCTGAAAATCTGTCGAGGTGACTACGCGGCGCTGGAGCTGCAGGCTCAGCACGCGGCGCTCAGTCATTTGCAGACCCACGCCGATGTGCGCGTGCCCAAGGTGATCAAGACCCTGGCCGGCGATGAATTGCTCACCCTGGCAATCGGCGGACAAACCCTGCACTTGCGCCTGCTGGACTATCTCGACGGCCAGCCATTGACCCACAGGCCCCACCTGGGTCGCGAGGTGATGGCCGGCTTCGGTGACCTGTGCGGCCGCATGAGCCTGGCGCTCGCGCCGTTCGAGCATGGGGGCCTTGAGCGCACCCTGCAGTGGGACCCGCGCCATGCTCTGGAGCTGATCGCCCACCTGTTGGCCAGCCTGCAAGACCTTGCGCATCGCGAGGCGTTGGAGCGCGTGAGCGCGCAGGTCCAAGCCCGTATTCGGCCCCTGGTCGAGCGCCTGCCGTGGCAAGCCGTTCATATGGATATCACCGATGACAACGTGCTGTGGCAGCGTGATGCCCAGCGTCAGTGGCAGATCCAGGGGGTAATCGACTTTGGCGACCTGGTTCACACTTGGCGCATCGCTGACCTGTCGGTGACCTGCGCGGCCTTGCTGCACCACGCCGAGGGCGACCCCTTTGCGATTTTGCCGGCGATTCAGGCCTGCCATGCCGTGACCCCTTTGCAACGCGAGGAGTTGCAGGCGCTGTGGCCGTTGATCGTCGCACGGGCGGCGGTATTGGTACTGAGCAGTGAGCAGCAGCAACATTTGGACCCGGATAACAGCTACTTGCTGAAAAATGCCGAACACGAGTGGGAAATCTTCCACGTTGCCACCTCGGTGCCGTTCGAGCTGATGGAAGCGGCGATTTTGGGCAGCGTTGGCGAAACGCCGACACCGATCGCCAGCCAGGACTTCGCCCCGCTGTTACCGGAGCTGGTCGGCCGCGAATTCGCGTTGATCGACCTGGGCGTGCTCAGCCCACACTTCGAGGCCGGCAATTGGGAGACGCCCGGCGTCGATCGCAGGTTGCTGGACGAAGCGGCCACGCTGCATGGGTTGGCGGCCAGCCGATATGGGCAATATCGGTTGTCGCGTACCCGTCCTGACACTGCCACCGAGGCGGATACCTTTGCTCTGCACGTGGAGCTGCACGTGCCGCATGGCACAGGGGTGGAAGCGCCCTTTGCCGGTACGCTGCACCACGAGGCCGACGGGCGGGTGCGCCTGCAGGGCGTCGAGTTGAGCGTGCGTGTGTGGGGTGTGAGCACCTCGCTCAAATCCGGTGCATTGTTGGTCGAGGGGCAACGGTTGGGTGAGGTGGTGGCGCCGCTGATCGTGCAATTGTGCCTTGCCGACCTCGAACCGCCGCTGTTTTGCACCCCCTCGCGCGCGCAGGCCTGGCAAACCCTGTGCCCGTCGCCCGGCGCTGTGCTGGGGCTGGCCTGCGACGCCGAGCCTGAACTGGACGCCCAGACCCTGCTGGCCCGCCGGGACGCCAGTTTCGCCCGCTCGCAGAAGCACTATTACACCGACCCGCCGCGCATCGAGCGCGGCTGGCGCAACCACCTGATCGACATGCACGGGCGTTCCTACCTGGACATGCTCAACAACGTGGCGGTGCTGGGCCATGGGCATCCACGCATGGCCGCGGTAGCGGCGCGGCAATGGTCGTTGCTCAACACCAACTCGCGCTTTCACTACGCGGCGGTCACGGAGTTTTCCGAACGCTTGCTGGCCCTGGCGCCGGAGGGCATGGACCGTGTGTTTCTGGTCAACAGCGGCACCGAGGCCAACGACCTGGCTATCCGCCTGGCCTGGGCCTTCAGCGGCGGGCGCGACATGCTCAGTGTGCTGGAGGCCTATCACGGCTGGTCGGTGGCGGCGGACGCGGTGTCCACCTCGATTGCCGACAACCCTCAGGCCTTGAGCAGCCGCCCGGACTGGGTGCACCCGGTGACCGCGCCCAATACCTATCGCGGTGAGTTCCGCGGGCAGGACAGTGCGCCGGACTACGTAAGAAGCGTGGAACATAACCTGGCGAAAATCGCCGCCAGCAAACGCCAGTTGGCAGGGTTCATCTGCGAGCCGGTATATGGCAATGCCGGTGGTATCTCGCTGCCGCCGGGTTACTTGCAGCAAGTGTATGGCCTGGTGCGCGCCCGAGGCGGCGTGTGTATCGCCGATGAAGTGCAAGTCGGTTATGGCCGCATGGGGCGTTTTTTCTGGGGCTTTGAGGAGCAGGGCGTAGTGCCCGATATCATCACCATGGCCAAAGGCATGGGCAACGGCCAGCCACTGGGTGCGGTGATTACCCGCCGCGAAATCGCTGAAGCGCTGGAGGCCGAAGGTTATTTCTTCTCATCCTCAGGCGGCAGCCCCGTCAGCTGCCGGATCGGCATGGCGGTGCTGGATGTGATGGAAGAAGAAAAACTGTGGGAAAACGCCCAAGTCGTGGGCGGACATTTCAAAGCTCGTCTGGAAGCCCTGATCGAGCGTCACCCGTTGGTCGGGGCCGTGCACGGTTCCGGTTTCTATCTGGGCCTGGAGTTAGTGCGCGACCGGCAAACCCTGGAACCGGCGACCGAGGAAACCAAATTGCTGTGTGACCGTTTACGTGAGTTGGGCATTTTCATGCAGCCTACCGGCGACTTTCTGAACATCCTCAAGATCAAACCACCGATGGTCACCTCTCGGCATAGTGTGGATTTCTTCGTCGATATGCTGTCGAAGGTGCTCGATGAACAGTTGTAAATAGTCGATTCTTATCGAGGATAAATAGAGAAGGCTCTTATTTCTGCCCTTGATTTGCTTTTAAAGCCGATTTTTATCCGTTATAAAGTCGGCCCACACCCTTCGGAGCACTGATCGCCATGACCACTTTGCACAGCACCCCTCGCGCCGATGGCTTTCACATGCCCGCCGAATGGGCGCCGCAGACCCAGACCTGGATGATCTGGCCCGAGCGCCCGGACAACTGGCGCCTGGGCGGCAAGCCGGCGCAGGCCGCTCATGTGGCCGTGGCCAAGGCCATTGCGCGGTTTGAACCGGTGACCGTGTGTGTATCCGCCGGCCAGTACGAAAACGCCCGGTCGCGCCTGGATGTGCCAAACATTCGCGTGGTGGAAATGTCCAGCGATGACGCCTGGGTGCGCGATACCGGCCCGACCTTCGTGATCAACAACAGTGGCGAAGTGCGCGGGGTGAACTGGGACTTCAATGCCTGGGGCGGTTTCGACGGTGGCCTGTACGCGCCGTGGAACCGTGATGCGCAGGTAGGCGGCAAGATCCTGGAGATCGAGCGCGCGCCCCGCTACCGTACCGAAGGTTTTGTGCTGGAGGGCGGCTCGATCCACGTCGATGGCGAAGGCACCCTGATCACCACAGAGGAATGCCTGCTTAATCGCAATCGCAACCCGCACCTCGACCGCGCGCAGATCGAAGCGGTGCTGAGCGCCAACCTGGCTGTGGATAAGATCATCTGGCTGCCGGACGGTTTGTTTAACGATGAAACCGACGGCCATGTGGATAACTTCTGCTGCTACGTGCGGCCCGGCGAAGTGCTGTTGGCCTGGACCGATGACCCGCAGGACCCCAACTATGCACGCTGCCACGCGGCCATGGATGTGCTGCAAAACAGCACGGACGCCCAGGGCCGCTCGTTCACAGTGCATAAGATGCCGATTCCGGGGCCGTTGTACGCCACCGAAGCAGAGTGCGCCGGTGTCGATCCGGTGGATGGCTCCCAGGAGCGCAATCCGACCGTGCGGCTGGCGGGTTCCTACGTTAACTTCCTGATCGTCAACGGCGGCATCATTGCGCCGAGCTTCGACGACCCGCTCGACCACGACGCCAGGAATATTTTGCAGAACCTGTTCCCGCAGCATGAAGTGGTGATGGTGCCCGGCCGTGAACTGTTACTGGGTGGCGGCAACATCCACTGCCTGACCCAACAGCAGCCCGCTGCGCACAAAAGTTGAGTGCAGTTGTAACAGCGCACTGACGACGGCCTGTCGCTACGCGTTTTCAGCGTGCAAGGCAAGCCCGCGGCCCCGCAAGGTTGCGGGCTTTTTTATGCGCGGGCACCGGTGAACAGAGCGTCTTGGCATAGCTCTTGTATCGGTGTTGCCATAGCAGTGGCCCAAGGTGATGACTGCGCAGTTCTGTCATAAACCTTGAGTAAGTTAGCCGCTCACGCAGTCGGAGAGAGCGCTGAAATGAACGCCGAAATCAATCCTATGTACGGACGCCCGCTTCACCCCTCGCGGGTCGACGGTGACGCCATCCATGCACTGGCGCTCTGGTTGAAGGAAAACAGCACGCGGCACGTCGGGCAGCCCGACCCGCGCAGTGTATTGAGTGAACGCTACCCGCAGGGGTTGTTCAGTGAGGATGAAGTGCACGCGTTGTGCGAACTGATGCGCAACTAAGTGTCGTTTTTAAACACGCCATCAGCGGCTGCTTAGAATTATTTCGCCTAAATACAGACGATTCACGAAATTGACACATCGTTCAGCGCGCGACTAGGATTGCGCCCAACGCCTGTGGCTAACCGCCATGACTCTTCCAATAAAAAAAGGCTCGCGCGATGTTCACACATCCGCGGGCCTTCTTTTTTTGGAAAGTCGACACCAGAAAAGTGACATGGAGCCTGGTGTTGCAGCGCGTACTCAACCCGTAATAAGGAATACAAGAATATGTTGAAGCAACGGATGAGTCTGATCGCTCTGGGGATTTTGAGCGCATCGACAGCAATGGCCAACGACCAGGACCAATCCAAGGGTTTTGTCGAAGACAGCCACCTGAATATCGCTGCACGTAACGCCTACATCAGCCGTGACTACAAAAACGGCAAGCAAGACAAAGCCGAGTGGGGCCAGGGCTTCATCGGCAAATTCGAATCCGGCTTCACCCAGGGCACCGTCGGTGTCGGTGTGGACGTGATCGGTCAGTACGCTATTCGCTTGGACGGTGGTAAAGGCCGCAGCGGCGCTGGCGGTATTGACTTTTTCAAGCAGGGTGACAGTGGCTCAGCCGCCGACGACCTGGCCAAGGGCGGCGCTGCCGTGAAGTTCCGGGTATCCAACACCGTGCTCAAGTACGGTGATCAGTTCCCTAACGTACCGGTTCTGGCCTACGACAACTCCCGTCTGTTGTCCGAAACCTACACCGGCACCTCGATCGTTTCCAAAGAGATCGAAGGCCTGCAACTGGACGCCGGTCACTTCACCAAGGAAGCGCGCAAGAGTGCTGAAGGCACCGACAGCGGCCGTCTGAAAAGCATCGACTACATCGGCGGCAGCTACAAATTCACCGAAAGTCTGTCGGCCGCGCTGTATGCCTCCGACATGCAGGACGTGCTGAAAAAGCAATACGTCAACGTCAACTATGTGCTGGCCCTGCCAGAGAAACAGTCGCTGACCTTTGACTTCAACGGCTACAACACCAAGCTGGACAAGAGCTTCGCTCTGCAAAACCAGGGTGACGAAGACGCCCGCGATAACAAAATCTGGAGCCTGGGCGCCACTTGGGCGGTTGGTCCGCACAGCTTCACCGTCGCGCACCAGCGCAGCACCGGCGACACCGGCTACCTGTACGGCGGCTACCGCAATGCTGGCGGCATCGGCGACGGCGGCAACACCATCCTGCTGGCCAACTCCTACTGGTCCGACTTCAACGGCAAGGACGAACGTTCCTGGCAGGTCGGCTACGGCCTGGACTTCACCACCTTCGGCGTGCCTGGCCTGACCTACAACGTGGCCTACGTGCGCGGTACCAACATCGACGACGGTACCAACCGTGGCGATGGCACCGAGCGTGAAATCTTCAACCAGTTCAAATACGTCGTTCAGAGCGGCCCAGCCAAAGACCTGAGCCTGCGCGCTCGTGCGTCCTGGCTGCGCGTCTCCAACAACGCCAGCAACTACAACGTAGGTGGTAACGAACTGCGTCTGTTCGCCGACTACCCGATCAACGTGTTCTGATTGATCGCGCGTTGCGCCTGACTTCAGGCCATAAAAAACCCCGACTGGTTCGGGGTTTTTTTATGCGTGCCGATCAGTCCTGACGGCTTTGCAAAATACTGCGCGCCAGCGACGCGTTCACGTAGTCGGTGATCAGCGTCAGCCCTTCGTAAGGCTCGATCTTTCGGTTATCGATGCACAACTGCGCCATCTGCAGCACCACCAGGCGCTTCTTCTTGTTGAGCCGCACACCCGGCACGCCAAACGCCGTTTTGCGCAGCTCGGGCAGCGGTGCTTCGTCCGTGAGTTCAAGCGTTAGCCAGATGCCCTGGATCGGTTGCAGCGAGACATTAGCGATATGCTCGATCGGCAGCGGCTGCGCCAGGTTGGCAAATACAAAATGCTCCGGCGTGAGGCGCAGCGCGATCTGCGGAGCACGCTTGTAACGACGCACGCCCAGCCACACAAACATCAACGCGATGCTGGCGATGGCCGCGCCGGCACCGAAGGTCGACAGCGGCGTGCCTTTCACGCGCGCCGGGGCGAGCCATGGCAGGCTCATGATCACCAGCCCAAGCACCGCAAACGGCACCGCCAATACCGCTGTGACCAGCGCGCGCCGCTGGCCGCCCTCATGCAGGGCGTGCTCACCTTGAGCGGAAGCGGCCAATGTTTTCAGCAGTTCAGTTTGTGCCTCGTCTTCGGCGGTCACTGCCTTGATCAAGTCCTCGGACAGCTGTTCGCTGAGGGCCGCTGCCGAGTTGAAGAAAGCCTCGAGCTGCGCCTTCGCCGCTTCGACATCCACCGCGCGGGTGGCGTTGCGTTTGGCCTCTTCCAGCGAAACGTTCAGAGCCTGCAGGCGTTCGCCGTTGCAGGGGTGGGAATCGGTCGGGTGCGGCTGTTGAATGTCCAGCGCCTCGGGTGGCAGTTGCAACCCTTGCGCGCGCAACGCGACCAGCACAGCGTCGGTCAGGTCCATTGTCGAGGCCGTCTCGCATTGGCTGATCAACGCGTCTTCAATGTGCGGTTGCAACACCGACACCCGCAACAGCGCCGAGGCCGCCGCCGCATTGCCTGCCAGCCGGGCGCCGGCCGCATCGGCCAGCAACTCGCGTTCGCGGCTCCAGTGGTTTACCGCGTGGTCGAAGCGCTGTATGAAAAATACCCCGAACAGGAACGACGGACGCATCAGCCAGCCCTGGATCAGATCGCTGGCCAGCAGGGTGTCGTGCAGTGCCTCCAGGCTGCGATTGACCCCATCGTAGATCGGCAGAAAGCGCAGGCTGTATTCCGTATCCTGCCCCGCGAAGTGCGCCAGTTCATGGCCGATCACCGCACTGATTTCCGCCGGATTCAACAGCCCCAGATACGGCAACGGCACATGCAGCGTACGCCCGCGCACCGAGGTGTGCGTCGGCAGCAACGTGGCGTCACTGGACGTCACGTAAAAGCCCTGGGCCAGGCTCGCCACAATGTGATCCGGCGGCAATGCACCGAGTTTGACGGCCAATTCATTCACCTGGAGCCACAAGCCCGGAGCCTGCTCAGGCATCACCTCGCGCGCGAATATCTCCATGGGCGCGGGCGTGAACATGCCCAGCATGTGGCGCAGTTGCTTGAGCAACAACCAGATCGAATACAGGCAGAACGCCGCAATCACCCCCAGCACCGCCATCAGCTTCACTTCGCCACTGCCCAGCCGGCCGACATGCCACATCCCCAGGCCCTCGTAACACAAGGCCAGCGCGACCGCCGCCGCCATCGCTACCGCATGGCTCACCAGCCCATAGGGCAACAACCGACTGCCTTGGGAGAACACGCGTAATAACGTTTCTCGCGACTGCAACGCCCGCCGCCCCGCCCAGTGCGTCCCGGCCAACGCCGCCAGGCCGATCGCCGCCGCGAGCAAACCGAAGCCCATCACCCAAGGCGCCAACATGCGCATGGCACGGTTCACATGCTCTGCAGTGGGCAACTCGGCTTCGACCTTGTCCAGCCGCGAGAGAGCCAACTCCACGCTGATCTTGCCAGTGGCCAGGTCGATACTCGCCGTAGGGTTTTTGGCCGCGAGCGTTCGCAGCTGCTGCCTGGCGATGCTCACATTGCTGCGGTAATCGGCCATTGCCTTGGTCGTTTCCTCAGCGCGTTGACGCTCCCAGTTACCCAGGGCAGTCAACAGCAGCGGGAAAATCACCAGGAGAGCGATGAGTTTTAGAGCATTCATGGGAGTCCGTTCGCAACGCGGGGGGATGTTGGTTATACCGAAAACTGCTGGGAGCGGGCAAAGCGCTTTGTCCAGTCGCTGCTAACTCCCCTCAATCAACGCCCGCTCCTCCAGCCAAATCTCCTGAACAAACTGATCCGTAATCGCATAAATTCCATGCCCTCGCCGCATGATGATGTTCTCCGCCACGAGTGCAATCACCATCGGTTGAATCTCTTCAACCCGCACTTCGCGATCTACCGTCTTTGAGTATTCTGCAGCTGCATCGGTAGAGAAAATCCCTCGAGCATCGCCTTCGGCAGCTGCGATTTTGTTGAAAATCGCCTGAGCCAGGCTGCCCAGCTGTTCGACTTTTTCAAGCTCAATGCTTGCCGCTGCCGAGCGTAAGGTACTGGCAATCACGGGGAGGAAAAGATCAGGGTCACCGTCCTGCTGGAGTAGTTGACGCAATGCCTTGAGCATTTCCTCAGGTCGATTGCCCAGGGTATTGAAGGCTTCGACGGCGGCTTCAAGGGAGGGGAGCTTTTCCTTTTTCACCGTCATTGCCAGTCGGTTGAGCAGGAATTCAACGTAATCACCCTTTAGCAGCGGATACGCGGCCGATGTCGCGCCGGAGAACGCTTGGTTGCGTTTGGCGGTCAGCTCGCTTACCTGAGCCCTGTGGGAGCCTGTGCCGATAAAGAGGAAGTAGCCCGGCGTATTCGGGCGTGGGTTGATTGCATCACGAACAGCCTTGAGGGCCAGTAGCAGTCGGTTGCCATCGTCGGAGGAAATGGCATGTTGCACCTCGTCGATGATGAGCACGAGATCGGCCTTTGCCTGGTCGACGACCTCTGTGAGTGCTTGCGCCAATGTAGGGCCGTCGGCGTCGCCGATGCTGTCGAGTTTGAAACCGAACTTGAATCCTGCTGCGCCCAGATCGACATTGCTGACTCGCTTGAGCGTCTGCAGGATTGATGAGCCCGGAGTTTGCAGTTCTTTCAGGGTCTTGTGGATGGCGTTGTGCACCAGCGTTGCCGGGTTGGCCAGCGTGTCGCTCCAGAGGTCGACATAAATCACCAATGCGCCTGCTGCCTCCAGGGCTGGGATGAGGTCATTACGCAGGAAGGTCGTTTTACCCGTACGGCGCAGGCCAGACAGAAAAAGACCCGAGCGCAGACCTTCATCTAATACGCCAGGATTGAGAAGCTGGTTTGCCATTGATTCAGCCAATTCAGGGCGCTGAAAAATGCTGCTCATGCAATTATCCCTTTTTATGAATACGCCATAATTATTGCCAGTACATAATTTAGCATAAAGGATGAAATCTGGAGTTTTGGCGCGAAAAGAGGTGGGTCAACAGGCAGGAAGGTAAAGGGAGAAGGGGCGATTGAGAATGAATATCCCTAAAACAACAAAGCCCCTGCATTTCTGCAGAGGCTTCGTTTTGTATGGTGCGGCACCAGGAGTCGAATAGAAAAATAACTGTCTGTTTTGCAAAAAATTATGGCTTTTTCAAAAAAAATATACCTCTACGATTATCCTAATACAGCCCGTATTTTATGAGGTAGCAAGGCTCATATCGCTCCAATAATTCCCCGCTTTAGGGTGATTGCATATGATTACAAAGGCCGTGAAAAGTAAGCGCCAAGGGTTTCCGTGAGTATTGACTGAGCATCCAACATCTCTTGGCTAGGCTCGTTCACTGAACGGCTAAACCGCTTCCGAGCCCAGCTGAAAAAAGAAGGACCATCAATAGTAGGTTCATTGTGTTCCACCAAATATAATTTGGTCACAGACGCGTATCTTGGAAAAACATGAAAATGCAGTTCAGGATTTAGCTCAGAAATACGCATTATATATATCTTTTCAGGAGAGAAAGCACTTTGTAAGGCCCGTTCCGCAAACGCTAAACCATTCATCAATTCTGTACCTTCAGCCGAGCTGAGCTCCCCGAGTTTAGATACGGTCCGTTTAAACGAAATTATCATATAGCCAAGAATTTCACAGTCTCGACAGTGAGAGATTTCGATGTATTTTCCCGAGTAAATTTTTTGCGCTGACATGACTACCCTCCCATGAACCATCCATGATTAACGTGCAAGGTCTGCCCGGTCAAGCTCATGCCGGAGGTAAGCAAAAAATTGAGAGTGTTCACAATTTCTTCAGGGGTGCCAAGCTGATGACTGGGTATTTGCTCCTTCAGGTTTTTGATGAAGCTTTCGTCGAATTTGCCCATCCCACCAGAAACCGCACCGGGAGCAATAGCGTAGACCGGGACATTCGATTCGCTGAATTCTCGCGCCAATGATTTTGTCAAATTTATCACGCCAGCTTTTGATGCACTGTAGTGTGCTGCTGATACGCTATAGGGAAATATTTGGTTAGTGTCAACGCCAGAGCCAGTGACCCCCATCATGGAGGCAATATTTACAATTTTCCCTTTATCGCGTTTGAGCACATCGAAGAAATATTTACACATCAAAAAAACACTTTTTAAATTGGTTTCCATTACGAGGTCCCACTCGTCATCATCGATACTCAGGGCCGGTATTCGCATGCCATTGGATAGCTTTGGAGAAATACCCGCGTTATTGATCAGTACGTCAATACCATAAAATCTATTTTGGACCACCCGTGACGCTTGTATCACTTCTTGGGGTGAAGTGATGTTAACGGTTAGTGCAAGGACTTGTCTTTCAGGGTATTCTCTTTGAATCTTCGATTGAAGAGCATCCAGATTGTTTTTGTGAGTATCAATGATTACTAAATTATAACCCAGACCTGCCAAATGAGAGGATATGCATGTGCCAATTGTACCTCCCGCACCCGTTACCACTGCGGTAAAGTGTTCTGAATGCATGACTTACGCTCCTATCTGGTGCAATGTTGAAGTATAAGAATTAAGCACGGATTCAATGTGGTACTGTGATGTTGAGTCCTTGTTCAATACCTCCAGACTGACTGGAGCGTTTACACCCATTTCCCGAAGAGTTTTAAAAAACTGATTAAGAGGAAAGTCGCCCAGTCCAGGTGCTACTCGATAGCCGCGGGTTATTTCGATCAATGATAGCTTCGAAAAAAGATCGGTATCTCTAAGTAGGTCATTGCCATGGATTAGAAAGATTTTTTCCGGTGGTATCCTCTTAAGCGCGTCCAAGTCCGGGTCCCCCATAAAGAAATGATAGGTATCTAAAAGGATGCCTACATTATCTCTGTCAACAACGGCAATTAACTCCTGTAACTTTGTGATTGAGGGGATCTCCGTCCAAGGTAGGAATTCGATTGCTAGGGAAAGCCCCTCTTGCTCTAGCTTTTCTGCTAACTTACTGATGTTCTCTCGGTAAAGAGACGGTTGAAGATCTTCTCCAAATGTCGCAGCTGTGAGAAAGGGCGCCCCGAATAGCTTCGCATAATAAATACCTCTCGAAATTTCATGTTGCAATTTAGGATTCTCATAGTCATGAGTAAAAAGACATCTTAAGAAGTTAATCTCAATTACGTCGACATTTTTTGTCTGCAATAGAGATTTGAACTCCTGAGGGTCTGCATTTGCCTGATGAAACCAAAGATCAAGCTTTTCGAACCAAAAACCAATTCCAGAAAATTCCGAATTGGAGATCAGGTCTATTTTTTCCAACGGCGACATATCAAATCCGAAACTACCTTCGTTAATATAAATTTTCATCGGTTAAACCTCCAATATCTCAAAACATTTTTTTATAATGCCAGGTGTATTAAGTGTGTGAAATTCTAAAGCCCGGTCATAGGTTTGGTTTCGGACAATCGGATCACCAACCCCCAAGCAATGTATTCGGCTGCCGGACTGTCTCGCGGCTGACAGAAAACCTATATAGGCCCCTACTCCGCAGAAAGCCAAGTGCTCTTCTACGATCAGCAGGTGTTGGTAACTGCCCAAATACGCTTGAGTTTGTGACTGCAAGCGCTTAACGTCCAAGTTGCTCAATGGATATACTGGGATATCAAGTTTTAGAGTCGAATTAATATTTTTTGAGGCTAATAAACTTCGTTTCACCGACTGGCCTGTCGCGAGTATCGCTAGCGCCTTGGAGCCGTTGAGTGTGGAATGGTCAAAGGCCATATAGTCGTCGAGATAATCGCCATCGGGGAGCGGATTCTCAATTCTTAAATATGACGGGCCCATATACTCAAGCGCATCTTCAAGGCAGCACTCCGCACTGGGAGCGCTGTAAGGCGAATATATGTTTAGGTTCGGTAGTGATCGGGTGACGTTAATGTCGTCTATTTGTAAGTGTGTATATCCTTGGTCGGAGTAATAGAGGCCACACCAAAGGCCAACAAATATAACCTTGAGCTTGTTTTCGCAAATTATTGAGCGAAACTGTTCATACGCTCGGTACAATAAAAAGGTAGAAATTCCAAACACAAATACCGTTGCCCCTTCTCGGGCAAGTCCAGAAGCGACATCGAAGGCGTTTTGTTCAGCCACTCCTACGTCGATAAAACGATGCCCCAGTCGGCTCTTGAACACGTGAAGATTTGAAGAGATAGCCGAGTCTACGGCCACAACGTAAATATCCGCGATTTCGGCGTTTAAAATAATATAGTTATTGATGATATCTCTCAAATCCCTCATCTGTGCGTCTCCTAAATTTATAATGTTCAGTGAAAATCCAATTCTTGTTTTACAAAATCCAATTCCAATTTGGTCGGAACTCTATAGTGCCAGCTGAGATCTTTTGCGCAAAAGCTGATGCTGCCCTTTAATCGTATGAGCGATCAGCACAGAAGGACCTTCAGTATTTTTTTGCTTGATGGAAGTTATAGTGTCAATGATCTCTTTTGTATTATGTCCATCCACACTGAATACGTTGCATCCAAATGAAGTTAGCTTGTCAATCAAAGGCTCGATATTCATTACCGAGGCTGTAGTACCGTCAATTTGTACTTTATTGTAGTTAATAATGATGATGAGATTGTCCTGCGGTTAGATCAGGCTGCGTGGGATGCCGTTCAAGACTTCCCGCAAAACAAAATGTCAGCCCTGGACTATGACCAGGCAGTCGACCGGCAGATCTCGCGCTGGCGTCAGATTCAGCATCAGGCAGAAATGCAACGCCAGGCCAAGGAAAAAGCCCATGCCATGCCCACTGATGGTGACAGCCATCAGCCAGACGAGCCCACAGAGGGTGCGTATCAGCAACTGCCCAATACTGGGCAAAGCTGAACCTAAAAGAGCTCGAGATTGAGAAAGAGCGCGGGGTAGATCCAGCCACCGAAAAAATCGCGCTGCTGGTGAAATCTAGTATTTGGATTACATTTAGCTGTACCGCAGAAGGGCGGCGGACTGACGGATCATCCAGCAGTACACCTGTGCTGCGCTTTGCCAAGGAGAGTTACATGTCAAATGCTTCTGAAGACTACATCGTATAGTTGACTGAAATGCGCACCCATCACAAAAAACACTTGCAAGGAAATGCTGCCGGATCTGCAGCAGGCGGTAAGGTGATACCCAGCCCGCGCACATCATCCAGCCGCCGCAGCGCTCTGACTAGAGAGGGGCCGCTGACCATCACGGGGCCGGAGCGTAATTCATCTAGGCGCGAGGCGCGAGTGTCTTCAGCCACGACCAACAACGCTTGAAGTTGCTGCATCTGTCAGAGGTTATGCTACGTCCCAAGGTAAGCCAGAGACGCTCTTCCACCCGGTTGCGCAGTTGGGTAATAAATCGTTCCAACGGTGACACCTGGCAACAGGACTTTATGTGTCAGCAAACAGTTTGTTGCTCGGTTAAACAACTCGCCCGGACGAACCGTCCCTGTTTAGCAGAGTGCATATAGCCAGCGGGTTAACCGAAAGCCGACACTTACGTCAGAAAGTACTCGATGACCGTAGCGGTCCTGAATCTCGACGGCATGGCGGGACGTTGAGGTGTTTCGGCGTAGAGCAGGACGCAAGTCAAATCATTAACACCCAACTGTTTACTGAGTATTTGCAGTACCTCCTGTGGAATGGCTGAAAAGTCATCGGGGAAGGCCCCGAGATAACGAAGGCTGGTCAGTTGTACGGCGTAACCGAGACGGTTGTATTCGCCACGCAGTGGCACGAGGACTTTGTAGTCGTCATCGCTCAGGTGAAAATAGCGCTCTAGCTCATCCCTTCTGGGGGACTCGACGTAACGCCCAAAACCATCGCGTTGCTCTTGAGTCAAAAAAAACGACTGGTATCGATCACAGCGCCTCGACGTAAAGTAACGGTTTTGCGCTTATACACTCGTGGCTGACGGTGCGGCAAATAAAATGTCAAAGGTTTGCAAATAGCGAAAAGCCCAGTCGCCTTTTTTTGGCGACTAGGCTTGGTTAGCTTTGATTAAGCTGTTTTGAAGCCTGGCTTGCCATTGGCGGCCCGCCATTCTTTAACCTTATTAGTTATTGCCTCGGGCGTGCTTTCTGCGTCCGTCGCTGCATAATAAATAAGGTCTGTGCTTTCAGGATGTTCGGTGATTCTTTCGAAATGCTCCAAAAGTATATCTAGCTGATCATCGGTCTTGGCGGTATTTTCTTTAAATATCTCCTTCATGAACTCCAAAAACTCAGCTTCTGTATATTCTGAAATACTGCTTTTAAGTTCCATTATTTTACTTCCTTATGGATATCTATGTGACGCTTAGGTGTCAAAACACGAATGTTTTCGATATTGTAAATATCTCCGCCTTTCGCAACTTCGTCAATATGATGAAGTTCAAAAGATGATCGTTTACCCACAGCATCAGCTTTTCTGGACTTTGCAGCTTTACCAGTGATCATGCGGTCTCTGTTTGTCAAAATAAATTGTTTCGCAAGTTCTGGGTCACTAGCTACGGCTTTCCAGAAGGTTTCTCGAAACTCTCTGAAGTTCTTAAATTCCTTCCCTCTAAGTTGATCGGCAATCTGCGACGGGATGGGTGCACCCTCACCTTGTGATGCAGCGCCTAACCAAGTCCCCGACACAGGTTGGCCAACACCTGTCGCCACGCCTGGATCCTCTCGCCGGTCCCTGAACATCACATAGATTGGAGGCAGACCCGAGTCTGCCGGGAACACGGTGACGAAGTCATCAAAACCAGCGTCTGCAACCCCTGGGAAAGTGTCAATCCTTCCTTCAACCGGCGTTACACTAGCTCCAGTGTAGACCGGTGGAGCAGGTTGTTCGGCAGGTAGGGTGGTCGAGCTGTTACCAGGGTCGACAATCGGTGTCCAAGTCAAAGTCCTTGGTGGGGCGTCTCCTGTCGTCACACTGTACAGGTTCTGTTCGGCGTTATAAGTAGCAGCCACCACCCTGACTTTCGAAGGAATCGTCACACCATCAGTCTTTACCACAATGACTTCTGACTGCCCATCTGCAGCTGTTTTCGAGCTAAGCCGAACAGGCAAATCAACGGTACCGCCGGCGGCGGCAATGGCTGGCAAATCTTGGCTTAGCTCAGGGGTAAGATCCGACACAGGGGTACTAAACGTATAACGTTCAGGCAACTCCCCATTAGCCAGTTTGGGCGAATAGATTAAAGCAGAAACCCCAACCAGAAGACCTGAGGCGGTGCCAGCTGCCAAACTGGTCAAGGCGGCAATTGCAGAGCGGATAGCTGTTTGCAAGGTCACTGCCGCCGCTTCAATGACAGCTATGGTTCCCGCCGAGGTTATAACAAACGGTGCAGCCGCTGACGCTGGGCCTGGAGCACGAAACGTATTGGCAACGCGAATAGCCTCTGCAGCTAAGCGGGCTTGCTCAGCTGCTTCGGCGGCGATCCTGGCTGCCTCCGCTGCTGCCGCTTCATCCGCGATCCGCTTAGCTTCAGCCTCTGCCGCGACTCTCGCCGCTTCAGCAGCGGCAGCCTCATCAGCCACGCGTTTTGCTTCAATCTCAGCGGCGATTCTGGCGGCTTCAGCGGCTGCCGCTTCATCGGCAATGCGCTTGGCCTCGGCCTCAGCAGCGACCCTGGCTGCCTCAACTGCAGCCGCTTCATCGGCAACACGCTTGGCTTCGACCTCAGCGGCGATTCTGGCGGCTTCAGCGGCTGCCGCTTCATCGGCAATGCGCTTGGCTTCGGCCTCCGCCGCGAGACGTACGTCTTCTGCTGCCTGGGCCGTAGCAACATTCTGGGTCAGTAATGCGGACTTTTCTGTAAGAATTCGTATTTTTTCCTCAAGTATTTTTGCTGAATACGCCGCCGTAGCTGACGCCTCCCAGTTTTTATAAGTATCAAGGGGCCTGTTTGGGTTTTTAGGTGATTGAAAGATATTTGCAAAATAAACCGCACTTTTTTTCATCTCAACCGCGAGCACATTTCTACCAAAAAAAGCGGTAGCAGCTGCGTTAGCGGTAGCCAATTCTGCGGTGTTCTGCGCAATCAGGCCGTCTACAACGGATTTCTCCTTGTTGGCCTTCTCAAGTTCGGAGAGAGGGTTAGGTCCTACACCTGCCGCGATCTCTGCTTCAACATCAGCCGGCAATTGGGGCAAGTAGGCCGTATAGGATTGCTCCATACTTCGTTGAGCGCTAGCGACGGTTACAATCACAGACATTGTGTACCGATCGCTCGTAATTCGTTCCTGATTGAAAAATGCATAAACTTCAGGGCCAGAAGCGAACTTGCCGTCCCATGGCAGTGGTTTAGCAATGACCCCACCCCCTGGCAGAGGCCCTGGTGGATTGGGCAATGGTGGATCAGGGGTCACGATAATGGGAGGCAGAGTAATATCTGGTGGTGACATGTGTTTCTCCTTGATGTTTAGTTCCCTTAAGAATGCCTTCCAGTGGCTATCGATAGCGTGGGCAAGCAAACACTTGATGTGCAAACAGAATGTTCGCGAAACCACTGTACATAAACACAGCTATCGCACCAAGCCAAAATATGCACAAATGCATAAGTATTGGACGGACGGTATTGATTTCGATTGGCCATCACTCGAAACCAAACGAGCCCCACGATCAAGCTTTTACTGAAGTTATGCTATACAACGCGGCTTGATCAGCTATGGACGATCAGCTGCAAATAAATACCCACCACGAAAACCCATTGCAAAGGATTGCAAATGACAAACCCAATCGTTCCATGGATGGGCGGCAAGCGCCGGCTATCAAAACGCCTGTTGGCGCTGTTCCCTGATCACGAGTGCTACGTCGAAGTGTTCGCCGGCGGAGCGGCGCAGTATTTCAAGCGGGAGGAGCCGGCAAAAGTTGAGGTTCTTAACGACCTCAATGGCGACTTGGTGAATCTCTATCGAGTCGTGCAGCACCACCTGGAAGAGTTCGTGCGCCAGTTCAAGTGGGCGCTCAGCTCGCGGCAGATATTCGAGTGGCAGAAATTGGCAGTACCGGAAACACTCACGGACATCCAGAAGGCAGCCAGGTTCTTCTATCTCCAGCACCACGCGTTTGGGGCCAAGGCCACGGGGCAGACATTCGGCACTGCCACCACCGGCCGGCCTATCAATCTGTTGCGGATCGAGGAAAACCTGTCGCAAGCCTGGCAGCGCCTGTCAGGCACGTACGTCGAGAACCTTCCGTGGCTGAAGTGCGCCCAAAAGTACGATCGGCCCCACACCTTTCACTATATGGACCCTCCCTACTGGAAAACAGAGGGTTACGGCGTCGAGTTTGGCTTTGATCAGTACGAACTTATGGCGGAGTTCATGCGCGCCTGCGAAGGCAAGGTGATGGTAAGCATCAATGATCACCCGGATATCCGCCTGGTTTTTGAAGGGTTCCGCATGGAGGCGATGGATATCCGATATAGCACGGCCAACCCACGGAAGGGTGTGTCCGAAAAAACAGGCGAGCTGGCGATCATGAACTGGTAGCGGTCGCTATCAACGCAGTGGCGTATCTGGCCGCAGATGCCTGCGGCCAGGGTGCTGTCTGAAAATGAAGAGTCAGACGAGAGGGAGCATCATCGCTATCGGTGATAGCTGGGGACTACGAAGGAACCCAGCCTTTTCGTAGAGCCCCACGAGCTGCTCATTCAGCGGGTGCACAACGAGTGCGGTTGACGCGACCGCTTCAGATGCGGCGAGAGATCGCAACACGGCATCTTGAATGAGATCCAGCGACAAGCCTTGGCCTTGGAGCGTCTTACAAACTCCCATGCGGCCCAGAATGGTAATGGGGTGCTGGTCTGGGGAGTTGCGCTGTGCCTTCCTGGGAACAACGTCTGCCCGCATTATGGTCCCGTTCGAGAGCGTGTAATAACCCACGACCACGTTGGAGCCTTTCAGGCAGGTGACAAGAACGGTAGCGGTCTTGGCCAGCTGGGCCTTGATTGCCTTTTTCTTCAAAAACTCATTTATCGAGTCTTCGCCACAGTCGAACTGGTCGACATTGTGGTGCTCATTAAGCTTCTCCGGCTGGCTTAGCTCCAGCGGGTCGGCCTGTTCAACAATTTCTGTAGCCATGTGTTACTCCTTACGGGATTGTTCTGTAAGGCTTGCTCAAAGGCGTCGAAATCATTGTCGGCAAGGATGAACAGACGTTGATCCAGGATTACTTCCTCTGCTTTTTTACAAGCAGCGTCCAGGATAAAGCTGGTCCGATCGCTTCCCGACATGGCTGCGGCCACATCGATCAAGTCTCGTTTTTTAAAATCGACCCTCATGTTGATAGGGACGGGTTTGGTTTTATCTGGGGTAGCTGATAGAGACGGCATGCTATGTGTAGTCATGATTTAGTCCTGTTTAACCTGTGAAGTCGTGGGTGTACCTCCCGCGTTTATTGAGTGGTGAATCGGCTGGTCTGAAGATTCATGGTGCATTCCTCTAATGGGATAGTGGTGCCGCGGGTGTTAAGCGCAGCGCACGGGCGTGTGTCCGACCCGTGAAGCGGATAATAGCCGCTTGTATAGCAATTGTCTACATGTGAAGCAGTTAGCTATACAAAGATGGAGGGTGCGGTAAACCTTGAGTTGCGCTGACGAACAGGCACGAGGGATCACCGAACGCTAGTTCGGTGTGGAAGGCGGGGTGAGGTGGGAGGAGAAGGAGCGACAGTGGTCGCTCAGTAGCGAGGGCCCTGAGACGGTCTTGGCTTCAAGTCCAGCGACAAATGATCATTCTGTTTACGGATCAACCTGGCCAGATATTCCAACCAATCCGCGATGGCATCTGCCGCAGCTGGGCGGTCCTCTGGCACCCATGACAACAGGTGTGCTTCTAGCAACTCCTGAAAGTCCAGGTCTTCCACTGCTTCATGTATGAGGCCGACCAGAGGGGAGTGGTCTGGAAGACCCGACTCGATGGCCGCGTCCACAAGGTCCATTGTATCAAGCGAAATGAAAGGACGAACGCCGTCTTCTGCTTCACTCTCGTCAGGAACTTCAAACGTCACTTTGATCTTTCCGGAGAGCATCGTCGTCACTTTCCTGTCCCTGACCGCATGTCGGGAAATGGCTGTGGATAAATGGTCGAAAGCATAGCGGGTTGAATGCGGCCCGTTGCCTAATGTACGTGTGATTGTAAGTATTGCAGAAACAACAAGGGCCTGCATCGCTGCAAGCCCTTGTTTTGTATGGTGCCGGCACCAGGAGTCGAACCCGGGACCTACTGATTACAAGTCAGTTGCTCTACCAACTGAGCTATACCGGCGTGTTAGGGCGACGATTATAGCGACTGCCGAGGTTCTGTAAACCCCTGAAATCTGACTATTTTTGCGAAAACCCAAGTTTTCGCACATCTCCCTGCATTTCCCTTCACTGCTCGTGAAAATATCAGCGCTCGTGCAATGCCTCTGCCCGCGATTTGATGATCGGCTTGAGCAGGTAGCTCAGGATGCTTTTCTTGCCGGTGATGATGTCTACCGACGCCACCATGCCCGGGATGATCAGCAGCGGCTTCTCATCGGTGCCCAGGTGGCTGCGGTCGGTGCGCAGTTTGATGACGTAGAAGGTGTTCTTCTTTTCTTCGTCCATCACGGTGTCGGCGCCGATGGTTTCGAGTTTGCCTTTGAGTCCGCCGTAGATGGTGTAGTCATAGGCGGTGAATTTGATCACGGCTTCCTGGCCAGGATGCAGGAAGGCGATGTCTTGCGGACGGATTCGCGCTTCCACCAGCAGCGTGTCGTCCAGCGGCACCACTTCGGCGATGTCGCTGCCGGGCTGGATCACGCCGCCGACGGTGTTGACCAGCATCTGCTTGACGATACCGCGCACCGGGGAGGTGACCATGGTGCGGCTGACGCGGTCTTCCAGGCCCTTTGAGGTGGCCTGGGCCTTGCTCAGGTTGGTGCGGGCTTCGTTCAATTGGGCCAGGGCTTCGCTGCGGAATTTGCCGCGGGTTTCGTCGATTTTGCGCTGCACTTCGTTGATCGCCGCCTGGGCGCGCGGGATCGCCAGGGTTGTGCCGTCGAGCATGCCTCGGGTTTCCACCTCGGAGCGCTTGAGGCGCAGTACTTCTACCGGCGATATCGCGCCTTGCTGCACCAGCGGTTCGGACATGCCGATCTCCTGGCGCAGCAGGCCCAGGCTGTTACGGTACTGCTCCTGCTTGGAGCTGAATTCACGCAACTCCTGCTGACGTTGCAGCAACTGTTGTTGCAACCCGCCAATCTCGTCCGCCAGTTGCTGGCGTCGGCTCAGGTACAGCGACTCTTCGTTCGAGGCCTGGTTCGGCGCGGTCTTGCGCGCGTTATCGGAGATATTCAGCGGGCGGTTGTCGACTTCCGCGCTCAGGCGTTCGACGCGCAGTTCCATGGCCACGCGGTCGGCTTCGGTTTCGCCGACGTTGGAGGCAAATCGCGTGTCGTCCAGGCGCACCAGCGGCGCGCCGGCTTCGACAATCTGGCCCTCGTGCACATAGATCTGCGCGACGATGCCGCCTTCCAGGTTCTGAATTTTCTGAATGCGCGAGGAAGGGATCGCTTTGCCTTCGCCCTTGGTTACCTCGTCGATAATCGCGAAGTGCGCCCACAACACCAGGAACACGAAGAAGCCGATCACGCCCCAGATGGTCAGGCGTACGATTCGCGGTGCATCGTCCACCAGCGCCTTTTCCACTTCGGGCAATGGCTGGTCGTCGAGGGAGTCGGTGCCTTTGAAGTAATTGAAGATGCCGCGTTTAAAGCGGCCCGAACCGGAGTTAAGCGACACTGATCTGCCCCTTCTTCAGTGCTTCCATCACGGCCGCTTTCGGGCCGTCTGCGAGTATCTGGCCACGGTCGATCACCAGCAGGCGGTCGACCAGGCTCAGCAGCGAAGCACGGTGGGTCACCAGAATCACCGTCTTGTTTTCGATCACCGACTGCAGGCGCTGTTTCAGGCGCTCTTCACCGGTGTTGTCCATGGCGCTGGTCGGTTCGTCCAGCAACAGGATCGGTGGGTTCAACAGCAACGCACGGGCCAGGGCGACGTTCTGGCGCTGACCGCCTGAAAGGTTTTGCCCGCGCTCGCCCACCTGCAGCTCGTAGCCTTGCGGGTGAAGCCTGGCGAATTCATGCACGCCGGCCAACTCTGCCGCTTGCAGCACCATCTCGTCATCCACATAGCGTGCACCGCAGACCAGGTTGTCGCGCAAGGTGCCGGCCAGCAATTGGATGTCCTGGGCCACGTAGCCGATGTTGTGGCGCAACTCGCTGACATCGATCTGGCGAATATCCACGCCATCCACCAGCAGCGAGCCGGAGTCAGGTTGATACAAACCCACCAGCAGTTTGGCCAGGGAGCTTTTGCCCGAGCCGCTGCGGCCGATGATGCCGATTTTTTCACCGGGTTTTACGCTCAGGTTGATACCGCGCAGCGCCAGCGTCTGCTGGTTCGGGTAAGTGAAGTCGACCTCACGGAACGTCATCGCGCCTTGCAGCGTTTTACGGCTGAGGGGGCGCTCTTCGAAGTTGCGTTCCTGCGGCAGCTCCATCATCTGGTCCACCGACACCATCGTCACCTTGGCTTGCTGGTAGCGCGTCAGCAGGCCCGAGAGCTGCGCCAACGGGCCGAGGGCACGGCCGCTGAGCATGTAGCACGCCACCAGGCCGCCCATGCTGAGGGTGCCATCGATGATCTGATACACGCCGAAAATGATCATCGCCACGCCGGCCACTTGCTGGATCAGCAGTGTGATATTCATCGCCAGGCCGGACAGCACTTTGACCCGCAGCTCCAGGCGGCTGAGGGTGCCGATGGTCTGTTCCCACTGGTATTGGCGTTCGCTTTCAGCGTTGTTGACCTTCACCGCATCCAGCCCGGCGAGGGTTTCGATCAGGCTCGACTGGCGTTCTGCACTCAGCGCCATGGTGCGTTCCAGGGTCGCGGTGAGTGGTTTTTGCAGAAAGTGGCCGATACCCAGCGCCAGCGGGAAAGCGACAATGGGGATCCACACCAGATGGCCGCCCAGCAGCGCGATCACGCCAAGAATGATCAGCGTGAAGGGCAGGTCAATGAGGCTGGTGAGGGTCAACGAAGTCAGGAAATCGCGCATTCCCTGGAATTCATGGATGTTCTGCGCATAGCTGCCGACCCGCGCCGGGCGCATTTTCATCGCCATGCCCACGATGCGCTCGAACAGCGTCGCAGAAATGATCAGGTCGGTTTTCTTGCCCGCAAGGTCCAGGCACAGGCTGCGCATGCTTTTAAGCAGCAGGTCGAACAGGTAAGCGCCACAGATACCGATGGCCAGCACCCATAGGGTGGCGGTGGCCTGGTTCGGCACCACGCGGTCGTACACGTTCATCACGAATAATGGCGCGGCAAGGGCGATCAGGTTGATCACCAGGCTGGCGGCGATAGCGTCGGCATATAACCAACGCGAGCGTTTGAGCGTGTCTTTGAACCAGGAGCGCGCGCGGGGGATCAGCGTGCCGCTGGTAACGTCAAATTTATGTTGCGGCTGGGCGAAGAAAACCCGACCGCTGTAATCTTGACTCAGTGCCTCACGGCTGACCTGGACTTCGCCGCCTTCGCTTTCGCTGAGCAACAAGCGCGCGGTGTCACCTTCCCAGCCCAACAGCACTGCACTGCGGCCTTCCTTCAACAACAGCAACGCCGGCAGTGCAATGGTTGGGATCTGCTCAAGCTTGCGCTGCAGCAAACGCCCCTGCAAACCCGCCCGTGCCGCTGCGCGAGGCAGCAGATCCGGGCCCAGGCGCTGTCCGGCCAGTGGCAGGCCGGTGGTCAGCATCGCCCGGCTGGCGGGCTTGTAATGCAGGGAACAGAGCGTCAGCAACCCGTCCAGCAAGGGGTCGTCATGCTGACTGCGCGGGTCATGGTTGAGTTGCGCCACACCTATTTCAGAATCCAAGCTGACTCTCTCTTAATGCAGTTGAACGGTTCAACTCCGTCAAGAATCAGTTCATCCCTGGCAGGTTCACCTTCGTTTTGACTTCGTTTTGCACAACCGATGCCAGCGGCGCAACGACGCCCTGGCTTCGCAGCAGTTGGCCCATATCCGCTTTGATGCGGTATTGCGTGTACAACTGCAGGTTTTTGATCTGCGCCAGGCGCTGCGATGCGGTGAACAGTTCGTTCTCGCTGTCGAGCAAGTCGAGCAGTGTACGCTCACCCAGGCTGAACTGCTGCTGGTATGACGTGCGCACGCGGGTGCTGCGGTCCACGTATTCCTGGGCGATCGGCAATTGCGAGGTGGCGTTGTTGTAGGCGTTCCACGCCAGGCTCAATTCCTGGTTCAACTCACGCAAGGCATTGTTGCGGATATCCAGCGCCTGGGACGCCTGGGAGGCCTTGGACTGCAGGTCGGCCTTGTTGCTGCCGCCCGAGTACAGGTTGAACTGCATGCGCAGCATCGCGGAGTAACCGTTGTCGTGGCCTTCTTCGCCGCCGACATTGTTGTTGGCCGAACGCTGCAGCTCTGCGTCGAAGCGTGGATAGAACGTCGACTTGGCGGATTCGTACTGCTTTTCAGCGGCAGCGATGTCCGATTCGGCCGAGCGCAGCACCGGGCTGCTTTCCACCATCTGCCGGCGTGCCTCATCAAGGCTGGCAGGCATCAGGGCGACGAAGCCCTGCGGCCGTTCCAGTTCATCGGGCTCTTGGCCCACGGCGCTTACATAGTTGGCTTTGGCGTCTTCAAGGTTGGTCTGCTCGGTCAGCAGGTTATTGCGCGCCTGGGCCAGACGGGCTTCGGCCTGGTCCATATCGGCCATCCGGCCGACCCCGCGGCTGGTGCGCAATTTGATCTGGTCGAAGATGCGCTCGTGGCTCTTCAGGTTGTCTTCTGCCAACTGCACCATCTCGCGACGAGTCAGGACATCCAGATAAACCTGGGCAACGGTCAGCGCGGTGCGCTCGGTGGTATTGAGCAGGGCATAACCGCGAGAGTTGGCGGTGGCCTGCTGGCGCCCGACTTCATTCTGCGTCCCGAAACCCTGGAACAGGTTTTGCTGGAGGCGAATGCTCGACTCGCCGCGATTCAGGGTTTTCCAGTCATGGCTGTTGCTGGCGGCGCGGGTCGACGTGTTGTCGGAGCTTTCACGGCCATAACCGCCCAGCAAATCGATTTTAGGCAGGTAACCGCCCTGGGCTGCCCGGACCTGATAGTCGGCAGCGATACGTGCGTTGACGGCGGCCTGAATCTCCGGGTGAACATCCACAGCCTTCTGCATGGCTTCTTGCAGTGTTTGAGCCTGTACGAAACTTGCCGCGAGAACAAACGGCACAGCTGTGAATAAGTGCAAACGCATTCTGATTTTTCCCCGGGGATTGGTTGCCTGAAAGCCGCAACAAACTTGAAATATTGCATGGGAGTGGCAACTCGAAATGCCCGTTTTTATTGGGCGCCGGAGGGCGCAAACAGAAAGTCGCGAAGCCGCTTAAATATCAATGTGACATTACCGGGCGGATTGTTTAGGATGACGCCCAATAGGTCAATACCTTGACGGAAAAGTAATTTTTCTGGCGCGCCATCAAAAAATTGACGCCAGTAAGTTTTCGAAGAAATTAAGTACTCCAGCTTATTGAATCGGCACCAGCGACAGGGCCGGTCTCCTGGGTGGATACCCCCTGAATGGCAATACACGGAGAGTCTTTTATGAGCAGCGTTGCGGTCGTCAAAAGCATTGTCGGTCAAGTGTTCGCAGTATCCCCAGAAGGGATCCGCCGCCTGCTGGTAGAAGGTGATCGTCTGTTCGCCGGCGAGCTGGTCGACACTGGCCCGGCGGGCGCCGTTTCGCTGGAACTGACCGATGGCCGCGTCATTGACCTGGGCCGCGACACCCAGTGGAGCGCCAATGCACCTGACTCGACCACCGACCTCAGCGCCGCCACCGCTCAAGCAGCACCGTCCGTCGCCGAACTGCAGCAAGCCATCGCCGCCGGTGCCGACCCGACCCAAGATCTTGAAGCCACTGCGGCAGGCCCGACCGCAGCCGGTGCAGACGGCGCCGTCGGCGGCGGCCATAGCTTTGTCGTGCTGGAAGCGACGGCCGGTGTGGTCGACCCAACCATCGGTTATCCGACCAACGGTTTAAATGCTGCAGATGCGGCGGCTAACACCCTGACCGGCGCTGATAACAACGGCGTCGACCCGCGCAACGTCACCATTACCCTGACCGCCACGCCGACCATCACCGAAGCCGGTGGCGTAGTGGTTTACACCGTGTTCGTCACTCAGGCCCCCACCAGTGACCTGACCGTCACGCTGTCCAATGGCCTCGCTGTGGTAGTCGCGGCCGGCCAGACCTCGGGCGCCCTGAACGTCACCTTCGCCGGCAATGACACGCCTTACCTGGACGCCTCGTCGATCTCGGCCACCATCGCCGGCACCTCCGGCGGCGGCAACCTGATCATCACCACCGACCCGACGCCGGCCGTCACTCAGGTCAATGACACCATCGACACCACCACCGTTACGCTCACCGCGACGGCTTCGGTGGATGAAGGTGGCAAAATCGTCTACACCGCCACCGTGAACAACGCCGCGCAGACCGACGTCACCATCACGCTGTCCAACAACACCACCATCACCATCGAAGCCGGCAAGACCACCGGCACCGTGAGCGTCGATACCCCAGCCAATCTGGCTGATGGCAAAGACCTTAGTGTCAGCGCGACCATCACCAGTGCGACGGGCGGCAATTACGAAAACCTGGCAATCAACCCGCAGGCAGCCACCACCACCGTTAACGCAGTGGATGACCCAAGTTTTTTGCAGGCGGATAGCAGCACCATTGCCGAAGATGGCGTTGCCACCGGCAACGTGCTGACGAACGACAGCGATATCGACAACGTCTTGTCGGTCGCTACGTTCAACGTCGGCGGTGCGACGTTCATCGCCGGTCAAACGGCTGTCATTGCTGGCGTCGGCTCCATCACCATCGCGGCTGATGGCGCTTACACGTTCACGCCGGTCAAGGACTTCAACGGCGACGTGCCGCAGATTGGCTACACCACCAATACCGGCTCGAGCAGCACGCTGGTGGTCAAGGTCGACGCAGTGGACGATCCGAGTGTCCTGCAAGCGGACAACGGCAGTGCACGGGAAGACGGCGTTGCTACCGGCAATGTACTTGCCAATGACGTCGATGTAGACAACGTGCTGAGCGTTGCCACGTTTAATGTCAACGGCACCACTTACACTGCGGGCCAGACGGCCGTTATCGCGGGCGTGGGTTCGATCACCATCGGCACTGACGGCGCTTACGCCTTCACCCCGGTTAAAGACTTCAATGGTGATGTGCCGCAAGTTGGCTATACCACCAACACTGGCTCCAGCAGCACCCTCGACGTGAAGATCGACCCCGTCGACGACGCCAGCGTTTTGCAAGCCGACACCGGCAGCGCCAAGGAAGATACCGTCGCCACCGGCAATGTGCTGACCAACGACAGCGACGTGGATAACGTCCTGACCGTTACGAGTTTCAACGTCAACGGCACTAACTACCAAGCGGGCCAAACCGCCGTTATTGCTGGTGTGGGCACAATCACCATCGGCACCGACGGCGCTTACGCCTTCACGCCGGTCAAAGACTTCAACGGCGACGTCCCACAAATCGGCTACACCACCAACACCGGCTCCAGCAGCACCCTGGACGTGAAGATCGACCCCGTCGACGACGCCAGCGTTCTGCAGGCCGATACCGGCAGCGCCAAGGAAGACACCGTTGCCACCGGCAATGTGCTGACCAACGACAGCGACGTCGATAACGTCCTGACCGTCGCCAGCTTCACCGTCAACGGCACTAACTACCAAGCGGGCCGGACCGCTGTTATTGCTGGTGTGGGCACAATCACCATCGGCACCGACGGCGCTTACGCTTTCACGCCGGTTAAAGACTTCAATGGTGATGTACCGCAAATCGGCTACACCACCAACACCGGCTCCAGCAGCACCCTGGACGTGAAGATCGACCCGGTCGACGACGCCAGCGTCCTGCAGGCCGATACCGGCAGCGCCAAGGAAGACACGGTTGCTACCGGCAACGTGCTGACCAACGACAGCGACGTGGACAACGTCCTGACCGTCGCCAGCTTCACCGTCAACGGCACTAACTACCAAGCGGGCCAGACCGCTGTTATCGCCGGCGTGGGTTCGATCACCATCGGTACCGACGGCGCTTACGCCTTCACCCCGGTTAAAGATTTCAATGGTGATGTGCCGCAAATCGGCTACACCACCAACACTGGCTCCAGCAGCACTCTCGACGTGAAGATCGACCCGGTCGACGACGCCAGCGTCTTGCAGGCTGACACTGGCAGCGCGAAAGAAGACGCTGTTGCCACTGGCAACGTGCTGACTAATGACAGCGACGTGGACAACGTCCTGACCGTTGCCTCCTTCAATGTGGGTGGAACCACTTACGCCGCTGGCCAGACGGCCATCATTGCAGGCGTGGGTTCGATCACCATCGGCACTGACGGCGCTTACGCCTTCACCCCGGTTAAAGACTTCAACGGCGACGTCCCACAAATCGGTTACACCACTAACACCGGTTCCAGCAGCACTCTCGACGTGAAGATCGACCCGGTCGACGACGCCAGCGTCTTGCAGGCTGACACTGGCAGCGCGACGGAAGACACCGTTGCCACTGGCAATGTGCTGACCAACGACAGCGACGTGGATAACGTCCTGACCGTTGCCTCCTTCAATGTGGGTGGAACCACTTACGCCGCTGGCCAGACGGCCATCATTGCAGGCGTGGGTTCGATCACTATCGGCACCGACGGCGCTTACGCCTTCGCCCCGGTTAAAGACTTCAACGGCGACGTCCCACAAATCGGCTACACCACCAACACTGGTTCCAGCAGCACCCTCGACGTGAAGATCGACCCCGTCGATGACGCCAGCGTTTTGCAAGCCGACACCGGCAGCGCCAAGGAAGACACCGTTGCCACCGGCAACGTGCTGACCAACGACAGCGACGTGGATAACGTCCTGACCGTTGCCAGCTTCAATGTGGGTGGGACTACTTACGCCGCTGGCCAGACGGCCATCATTGCAGGCGTGGGTTCGATCACCATCGGTACTGACGGCGCTTACGCCTTCACCCCGGTTAAAGACTTCAACGGCGACGTCCCACAAATCGGTTACACCACTAACACCGGTTCCAGCAGCACCCTGGACGTGAAGATCGAGCCGGTCGACGATGCCAGCGTCCTGCAGGCCGATACCGGCAGCGCCAAGGAAGACACCGTCGCCACCGGCAATGTGCTGACCAACGACAGCGACGTGGATAACGTCCTGACCGTTGCCAGCTTCAATGTGGGGGGGACCACTTACGCCGCTGGCCAGACGGCCATCATTGCAGGCGTGGGTTCGATCACCATCGGTACTGACGGCGCTTACGCCTTCACCCCGGTTAAAGACTTCAACGGCGACGTCCCACAAATCGGCTACACCACCAACACCGGTTCCAGCAGCACCTTGGACGTGAAGATCGACCCGGTCGACGACGCCAGCGTCCTGCAAGCCGACACAGGCAGCGCGACGGAAGACACCGTTGCCACTGGCAATGTGCTGACCAACGACAGCGACGTGGATAACGTCCTGACCGTTGCCTCCTTCAATGTGGGTGGAACCACTTACGCCGCTGGCCAGACGGCCATCATTGCAGGCGTGGGTTCGATCACCATCGGTACTGACGGCGCTTACGCCTTCACCCCGGTTAAAGACTTCAACGGTGATGTACCGCAAATCGGCTACACCACTAACACCGGTTCCAGCAGTACCTTGGACGTGAAGATCGACCCGGTCGACGACGCCAGCGTTTTGCAAGCCGACACCGGCAGCGCCAAGGAAGACACCGTCGCCACCGGCAATGTGCTGACCAACGACAGCGACGTCGATAACGTCCTGACCGTCGCCAGCTTCACCGTCAACGGCACTAACTACCAAGCGGGCCAAACCGCCGTCATCTCGGGCGTTGGCTCGATCACCATCGGCACCGACGGCGCTTACGCCTTCACCCCGGTTAAAGACTTCAATGGTGATGTACCGCAAATCGGCTACACCACCAACACCGGCTCCAGCAGCACCCTCGACGTGAAGATCGACCCGGTCGACGACGCCAGCGTCCTGCAGGCCGATACCGGCAGCGCCAAGGAAGACACCGTCGCCACCGGCAATGTGCTGACTAACGACAGCGACGTCGATAACGTCCTGACCGTTACGAGTTTCAACGTCAACGGCACTAACTACCAAGCGGGCCAAACCGCCGTCATCGCGGGCGTGGGTTCGATCACCATCGGCACTGACGGCGCTTACGCCTTCACCCCGGTTAAAGATTTCAACGGTGATGTGCCACAAATCGGCTACACCACCAACACCGGCTCCAGCAGCACCCTGGACGTGAAGATCGACCCCGTCGACGACGCCAGCGTTCTGCAAGCCGACACCGGCAGCGCGAAAGAAGACACCGTTGCTACCGGCAACGTGCTGACTAATGACAGCGACGTCGATAACGTCCTGACCGTCGCCAGTTTCACCGTCAACGGCACTAACTACCAAGCGGGCCAGACCGCTGTTATCGCCGGCGTGGGTTCGATCACCATCGGTGCCGACGGCGCTTACGCCTTTACGCCGGTTAAAGACTTCAATGGTGATGTGCCGCAGATTGGCTACACCACCAATACCGGCTCCAGCAGCACCCTTGACGTGAAGATCGACCCGGTCGATGACGCCAGCGTCCTTCAGGCCGACACCGGCAGCGCGAAAGAAGACACCGTTGCCACCGGCAATGTGCTGACCAACGACAGCGACGTAGATAACGTGCTGACCGTTGCCTCCTTCAATGTGGGTGGAACCACTTACACCGCCGGCCAAACCGCCGTCATCGCGGGCGTGGGTTCGATCACCATCGGCACTGACGGCGCTTACGCCTTCACCCCTGTCAAAGATTTCAACGGTGATGTGCCGCAAGTTGGCTACACCACCAACACCGGCTCCAGCAGCACCTTGGACGTGAAGATCGACCCCGTCGACGACGCCAGCGTCTTGCAGGCTGACACCGGCAGCGCGAAAGAAGACACCGTCGCCACCGGCAATGTGCTAACCAACGACAGCGACGTGGATAACGTGCTGACCGTTACCAGCTTCACCGTCAACGGCGCGAGTTATGTTGCCGGCCAAACCGCCGTCATTGCAGGCGTGGGCTCGATCACCATCGGCACCGACGGCGCTTACGCCTTCACCCCGGTCAAAGACTTCAACGGCGACGTCCCACAAATCGGCTATACCACCAACACCGGCTCCAGCAGCACCCTCGACGTGAAGATCGACCCTGTCGACGACGCCAGCGTCCTGCAGGCCGATACCGGCAGCGCCAAGGAAGACACCGTCGCCACCGGCAACGTGCTGACCAACGACAGCGACGTGGATAACGTCCTGACCGTTGCCAGCTTCACCGTCAACGGCACTAACTACCAAGCAGGCCAAACCGCTGTTATTGCTGGTGTGGGCTCGATCACCATCGGCACCGACGGCGCTTACGCTTTCACGCCGGTTAAAGATTTCAACGGTGATGTGCCACAAATCGGCTACACCACCAACACCGGCTCCAGCAGCACCCTCGACGTGAAGATCGACCCTGTCGACGATGCCAGCGTCTTGCAGGCTGACACTGGTAGTGCTAAGGAAGACACGGTTGCTACCGGCAACGTGCTGACTAATGACAGCGACGTGGACAACGTCCTGACCGTCGCCAGTTTCACCGTCAACGGCACTAACTACCAAGCAGGCCAAACCGCTGTTATTGCTGGTGTGGGCTCGATCACCATCGGCACCGACGGCGCTTACGCCTTCACCCCGGTCAAAGACTTCAACGGCGACGTCCCACAAATTGGCTACACCACCAACACCGGCTCCAGCAGCACCTTGGACGTGAAGATCGACCCTGTCGACGACGCCAGCGTCTTGCAGGCTGACACCGGCAGCGCGAAAGAAGACACCGTCGCCACCGGCAATGTGCTAACCAACGACAGCGACGTGGATAACGTGCTGACCGTTACCAGCTTCACCGTCAACGGCGCGAGTTATGTTGCCGGCCAAACCGCCGTCATTGCAGGCGTGGGCTCGATCACCATCGGCACCGACGGCGCTTACGCCTTCACCCCGGTTAAAGACTTCAATGGTGATGTGCCGCAAATCGGCTACACCACCAACACCGGCTCCAGCAGCACCCTGGACGTGAAGATCGACCCGGTCGACGACGCCAGCGTCCTTCAGGCCGACACCGGCAGCGCCAAGGAAGACACCGTTGCCACCGGCAATGTGCTCACTAACGACAGCGACGTCGATAACGTGCTGACCGTTGCCAGCTTCAATGTGGGTGGAACCACTTACACCGCCGGCCAAACCGCCGTCATCGCGGGCGTGGGTTCGATCACCATCGGTACCGACGGCGCTTACGCCTTCACCCCGGTTAAAGATTTCAATGGTGATGTGCCGCAAATCGGCTACACCACCAACACTGGCTCCAGCAGCACTCTCGACGTGAAGATCGACCCGGTCGACGATGCCAGCGTCTTGCAAGCCGACACCGGCAGCGCGAAAGAAGACACCGTTGCCACCGGCAATGTGCTGACTAACGACAACGACGTCGATAACGTCCTGACCGTTACCAGCTTCACCGTCAACGGCGCGAGTTATGTTGCCGGCCAAACCGCCGTCATTGCAGGCGTGGGCTCGATCACCATCGGCACCGACGGCGCTTACGCCTTCACCCCGGTTAAAGACTTCAACGGTGATGTGCCGCAAATCGGCTACACCACCAACACCGGTTCCAGCAGTACCTTGGACGTGAAGATCGACCCGGTCGACGATGCCAGCGTCCTGCAGGCCGATACCGGCAGCGCCAAGGAAGACACCGTCGCCACCGGCAACGTGCTGACCAACGACAGCGACGTCGATAACGTCCTGACCGTTGCCAGCTTCACCGTCAACGGCACTAACTACCAAGCAGGCCAAACCGCCGTCATTGCAGGCGTTGGCTCGATCACCATCGGCACCGACGGCGCTTACGCCTTCACGCCGGTTAAAGACTTCAACGGCGATGTGCCGCAAATCGGCTACACCACCAACACCGGCTCCAGCAGCACCTTGGACGTGAAGATCGACCCGGTCGACGACGCCAGCGTCCTGCAAGCCGACACCGGCAGCGCGAAAGAAGACACCGTCGCCACCGGCAACGTGCTGACCAATGACAGCGACGTCGATAACGTCCTGACCGTCGCCAGCTTCACCGTCAACGGCACTAACTACCAAGCGGGCCAGACCGCTGTTATTGCTGGTGTGGGTTCGATCACCATCGGCACCGACGGTGCTTACGCCTTTACGCCGGTTAAAGACTTCAACGGCGATGTGCCGCAAATCGGCTACACCACTAACACCGGTTCCAGCAGCACCCTGGACGTGAAGATCGACCCGGTCGACGATGCCAGCGTCTTGCAAGCCGACACCGGCAGCGCGAAAGAAGACACCGTTGCCACCGGCAATGTGCTGACTAACGACAACGACGTCGATAACGTCCTGACCGTTACCAGCTTCACCGTCAACGGCGCGAGTTATGTTGCCGGCCAAACCGCCGTCATTGCAGGCGTGGGCTCGATCACCATCGGCACCGACGGTGCTTACGCCTTCACCCCGGTTAAAGACTTCAACGGCGACGTCCCACAAATCGGTTACACCACTAACACCGGTTCCAGCAGCACCCTGGACGTGAAGATCGAGCCGGTCGACGATGCCAGCGTCCTGCAGGCCGATACCGGCAGCGCCAAGGAAGACACCGTCGCCACCGGCAATGTGCTGACCAACGACAGCGACGTGGATAACGTGCTGACCGTTGCCTCCTTCAATGTGGGTGGAACCACTTACGCCGCTGGCCAGACGGCCATCATTGCAGGCGTGGGTTCGATCACCATCGGCACCGACGGTGCTTACGCCTTTACGCCAGTCAAAGACTTCAACGGCGACGTCCCACAAATCGGCTACACCACCAACACCGGCTCCAGCAGCACCCTGGCCGTGAAGATCGACCCTGTCGACGACGCCAGCGTCCTTCAGGCCGACACCGGCAGCGCGAAAGAAGACACCGTTGCCACCGGCAATGTGCTGACTAACGACAGCGACGTCGATAACGTGCTGACCGTTGCCAGCTTCAATGTGGGTGGAACCACTTACACCGCCGGCCAAACCGCCGTCATCGCGGGCGTGGGTTCGATCACCATCGGTACCGACGGCGCTTACGCCTTCACCCCGGTTAAAGATTTCAATGGTGATGTGCCGCAAATCGGCTACACCACCAACACTGGCTCCAGCAGCACTCTCGACGTGAAGATCGACCCGGTCGACGACGCCAGCGTTTTGCAGGCTGACACCGGCAGCGCGAAAGAAGACACCGTTGCTACCGGCAACGTGCTGACCAACGACAGCGACGTGGATAACGTGCTGACCGTTGCCTCCTTCAATGTGGGTGGAACCACTTACACCGCCGGCCAAACCGCCGTCATCGCGGGCGTGGGTTCGATCACCATCGGCACCGACGGTGCTTACGCCTTCACGCCGGTTAAAGACTTCAACGGCGATGTGCCGCAAATCGGCTACACCACCAACACCGGTTCCAGCAGTACCTTGGACGTGAAGATCGACCCGGTCGACGACGCCAGCGTCTTGCAAGCCGACACCGGCAGCGCGAAAGAAGACACCGTTGCTACCGGCAACGTGCTGACTAACGACAGCGACGTGGATAACGTGCTGACCGTTGCCTCCTTCAATGTGGGTGGAACCACTTACACCGCCGGCCAAACCGCCGTCATTGCAGGCGTTGGCTCGATCACCATCGGCACTGACGGCGCTTACGCCTTCACGCCAGTCAAAGACTTCAACGGCGACGTCCCACAAATCGGCTACACCACCAACACCGGTTCCAGCAGCACCCTTGACGTGAAGATCGACCCCGTCGATGACGCCAGCGTCTTGCAAGCCGATACCGGCAGCGCGAAAGAAGACACCGTCGCCACCGGCAACGTTCTGACTAATGACAGCGACGTGGACAACGTCCTGACCGTCGCCAGTTTCACCGTCAATGGCACTAACTACCAAGCAGGCCAGACCGCTGTTATTGCTGGTGTGGGCACAATCACCATCGGCACCGACGGCGCTTACGCCTTCACCCCGGTTAAAGACTTCAACGGCGACGTCCCACAAATCGGCTACACCACCAACACCGGTTCCAGCAGCACCCTTGACGTGAAGGTCGACCCCGTCAACGACGCCCCTGTACTGGGCAACGCTTCGACCAATGCCTTCGGCGACACCTACATCGAAGGCAAGCCAGGCGGCTACATCGCGGCGAACCTGACGGTCAGCGATGTGGACAACAGTACCCTGCAAAGTGCCAAAGTCACGCTGGTCAATCCCCTGGCAGGCGACTTACTGATTGCAGATGCAAGCAATGCGAAAATCACCGTCAGCTATGACAAAGGCACCGGCGTATTGACCTTGTCCGGTGACGCCACCAAAGCCGAATACCAGGAAGTCCTGCGCTCGGTGCACTTCGCCAGCGAAAGCCAGAACCCGGCCCCGACCGACCGCACACTGACCATCACCGTCAACGATGGCCAGCTCGATTCGGCCCCTGTGACCTCCGTGGTGAAGGTGGTTCCGGTCAACGATCCGCCTGTGGTGCAGTTCGACAGCACCACGTTCACCGAGCAAGCCGAGGCCGGTGCACTGGTCAAAAACCTGAGCATCAGCGACGTCGACAACACCACTTTCAGCAAAGTGGTGGTCACGGTCGATAAACTGGCGTCTGGTGACCTGCTAAGCAGTGCCGATGTGCTCAAGGCACTGGCCGTTGCCGGGATTACCATCACCCAGAGCGGCAGTGCCGCCGATGGCAAAATCGTCTATACCCTCACCAGCAACTCGTCGGCCGGCAGCAGCGCGGCTGACTTCACCAAAGTGGTTGAAGCGATCACCTTCCAGACGCCGGGCAATAACCCGGTCGGCACGGATCGCAGTGTCACCATTGACGTCACCGACATCGGCGGCGGCAACCTTGACCGGGAGCCACCGCAGACCGGCAGTGCCACCGGCAAGGTCACCATCGATCTGTTCAACGATGCACCCACCGCAGCGGCCAACCCGGCTGGTGCAGATGAAGACCATGCGGCGACGATCGTACTGAGCGGCACCGATGTGGACGGCACCGTCGCCAAGTTTGTCATCACCGCATTGCCGGAAAACGGCAAGCTATACAGCGATGCCACCCTGCAAACCGAACTCAAAGCCGGCGACTCAGTGCCGGCGGGTGTCGACGGCAAAGCCTCGGTTTATTTCTCGCCAACCGGCGACTGGAGCGGCAGCACCTCGCTCACCTTCACGGCGGTCGACAATGGCGGTAAAGCCAGCGCCGATACCACTGCCGCAGTCACCATCGCCCCAGTGACCGACACCCCGCACCTGGGCCTGCTCGGCGGCGGCGTCGTGACCGCGATCAACTTCGACAGCGCCCATCTCAACGGTTCGTGGAGCACGGTTGCGGTCGGCGCTGCCAATAACGCAGCAGGTAACGGTACCCCTGCGGCCACCCAGTGGTTGACCGGTAACAGCGACGGCAAGGTCGAGATTGGCCAAAGCAGCGTCTACGGTGTCGGCACCCCGGGCAACAGCCAGGTGATCGAGCTGGAAAAAAATGCCGGCGACGACGCCAGTCTGTACACCATCATCAAGGCCGAAAGCGGTACGGCGTACACTATCAGCGTCGACTACTCGCCACGTGCGGGGGCCGAGAATAACTCGGTGATCGACGTTTTCTGGGGCGGCGTCAAAGTGGGCACCCTGGATGCAACCACCGTAGGCATGAAGACCTACACCTTCGTGGTGCCTGTCACCGCTGACGGTGATGCCAAGCTCGAGTTCAAGGCGCCTACCAGCAATTCGCTGGGTGGCGTGATGGACAACATCAGCGTCACCCAGGTACTGAACACCGGCCTGGAAGACCACGCGATCAAGCTGTCCGCGATTGACGCTTACGCCACCGACAAGGATGGTTCCGAGACGCTCAAGCTGGAGGTCAGCGGTATTCCGACCGGCGCGACCCTTTCCGACGGTGCGGGCCATACCTTCACCGCGACGGCAGGCATCCAGAGCATCGACATCAGCACCTGGAACAAGGCCACACTGGTCTTTAATCCTGCGCCGGACACCAATGGCCTGGTGAACCTCACCGTAACCGCCACCGCACAGGATGGCGCAGCATCGCCGAAGTCCGAATCGATTACGTTGCCGATCAACGTCATCGCAGTCGACGACCCTAGCGTTCTGAAAGCTGATATCGGCAGCGCGCAGGAAGACACCGTTGCCACCGGCAACGTGCTGACCAACGACAGCGACGTCGATAATGTCCTGACCGTTGCCTCTTTCAATGTGGGTGGAACCACTTACACTGCCGGCCAAACCGCCGTCATCGCGGGCGTGGGTTCGATCACCATCGGTGCCAACGGTGCGTACACCTTCACCCCGGTTAAAGACTTCAACGGCGACGTGCCGCAAATCGGCTACACCACCAACACAGGTTCCAG
The DNA here is from genome assembly GCF_026410085.1 of Pseudomonas quebecensis. NCBI lineage: Bacteria > Pseudomonadati > Pseudomonadota > Gammaproteobacteria > Pseudomonadales > Pseudomonadaceae > Pseudomonas > Pseudomonas quebecensis. The sequence goes on along the minus strand of NZ_CP112866.1, from coordinate 4,993,159 downwards.
CAGCACGCTGAATGTGAACATCGTGGCGGTCGATGATCCGAGTGTCCTCAAGGCTGACACCGGCAGCGCGCAGGAAGACACCGTTGCCACCGGCAACGTGCTGACCAATGACGTCGACGTGGACAACGTGTTGACCGTGGCGAGCTTCAACGTCGGTGGCACCACTTACACCGCCGGCCAAACCGCCGTCATCGCGGGCGTGGGTTCGATCACCATCGGTGCGAACGGCGCCTACACCTTCACCCCGGTTAAAGACTTCAATGGTGATGTGCCGCAAATCGGCTACACCACCAACACGGGTTCCAGCAGCACGCTGAACGTGAACATTGTGGCGGTGGATGATCCGAGTGTTCTTAAGGCTGATACCGGCAGCGCGCAGGAAGACACCGTTGCCACCGGCAACGTGCTGACCAATGACAGCGACGTCGATAATGTCCTGACCGTTGCCTCCTTCAATGTGGGTGGAACCACTTACACCGCTGGCCAAACCGCCGTCATTACAGGCGTGGGTTCAATCACCATCGGTGCGAACGGCGCCTACACCTTCACACCGGTTAAAGACTTCAACGGCGACGTGCCGCAAATCGGCTACACCACCAACACAGGTTCCAGCAGCACGCTGAATGTGAACATTGTGGCGGTAGATGATCCGAGTGTTCTTAAGGCTGATACCGGCAGCGCGCAGGAAGACACGGTTGCCACTGGCAACGTGCTGACCAATGACGTCGACGTCGATAACGTCCTGACCGTGGCGAGCTTTAACGTCAGTGGCACCAACTACACCGCCGGCCAAACCGCCGTCATCGCGGGCATTGGTTCGATCACCATCGGTGCGAACGGTGCGTACACCTTCACGCCGGTTAAAGACTTCAACGGCGACGTCCCACAGATCGGCTACACCACCAACACCGGCTCCAGCAGCACGCTGAATGTGAACATCGTGGCGGTCGATGATCCGAGTGTTCTTAAGGCTGATACCGGCAGTGCGCAGGAAGACACCGTTGCCACCGGCAACGTGCTGACCAATGACGTCGACGTGGACAACGTGTTGACCGTGGCTAGCTTCAACGTCGGTGGCACCACCTACACCGCCGGCCAAACCGCCGTTATTACAGGCGTGGGTTCGATCACCATCGGTGCGAACGGCGCCTACACTTTCACGCCGGTTAAAGACTTCAACGGTGATGTGCCGCAAATCGGCTACACCACCAACACGGGTTCCAGCAGCACGCTGAATGTGAACATCGTGGCGGTGGATGATCCGAGTGTTCTTAAGGCTGATACCGGCACTGCGAAGGAAGATACGGTTGCAACCGGCAACGTGCTGACCAACGACAGCGACGTGGACAACGTGTTGACCGTGGCGAGCTTCAACGTCGGTGGCACCACTTACACCGCCGGCCAAACCGCCGTCATTACAGGCGTTGGTTCGATCACCATCGGTGCCAACGGTGCGTACACCTTCACGCCGGTTAAAGACTTCAACGGTGATGTGCCGCAAATCGGCTACACCACCAACACAGGTTCCAGCAGCACGCTGAATGTGAACATCGTGGCGGTGGATGATCCGAGTGTTCTTAAGGCTGATACCGGCAGCGCGCAGGAAGACACGGTTGCCACTGGCAACGTGCTGACCAATGACGTCGACGTCGATAACGTCCTGACCGTGGCGAGCTTTAACGTCAATGGCACCAACTACACCGCCGGCCAAACCGCCGTCATTACAGGCGTTGGTTCGATCACCATCGGTGCCAACGGCGCCTACACCTTCACCCCTGTTAAAGACTTCAATGGTGATGTGCCGCAAATCGGCTACACCACCAACACCGGCTCCAGCAGCACGCTCAATGTGAACATCGTGGCGGTCAACGATGCGCCGACGGCAGCCAATGGTGTTGTCGCGAGCAATGAGGACACCTCGGTCGAACTGACCTGGGCGACTTTCGGTGTCAAGGATGTGGACTCGTCCAATCCGAAGGTGGTGTTCACCAGCCTGCCTGCCGGTTCCATCGAGTACAACGTCAACGGCACGTGGGTCAAACTGACGTCGGCGGACCTGAAGACCGATACCTCGGCGGGCAAGGCGTTCAGCCAGTCTGATTTCGATAACCACAACGTGCGTTTCACCCCGGCGGCCAACGAGTCGGGTGACAACAGCTTCGGCGGCACCGGTGTGGGCAACATGCAAGTCGATTACACCCAGCTGAAGTTCCAGGCTACCGACGGCACTGCCTACAGCGATACCAAGATCATCACTGTGGATATCCACCCGGTGACGGACGTTCCTGTCGTGACGGTCGGCGCATTCAGCGCTGTGCCGACCGGCCTGATCATTCAAACCTGGAGCGGCGGCAACCTGCGCACTGATTTGGGGACCAATGGTAACGGGGTGGCCAATTCCAGCGATCTGATCCGCGTGATCGACGCCAAGACCGCCGCCAGCGCGATCACCAGCGGCGTGACCAGCAACGTCAGCAACGGCAATGTGGCTGAGGGGACCGCGACCAAAGTGTCCGGCCTGGTCTATATGGAAGCCGGTAAGAGCTACACCTTCACCGGCACCGCCGACGACAGCCTGGCCATTACCGTGGGCGGCAAGTTGGTCGCCACCGAAACCTGGAGCAAGGGCAGCGCGATTACCGGCACGGCCTTCACTCCGGCGGAGTCGGGTTACTACACCCTCGACATCTACCACTACAACCAGGCCGGCGGCGGCAACTACGACGTCAATGTGTCGATCAACAGCGGCCCGTCGATGTCGCTGGGCAACAGCGGCCTGCAGACCTACACCAGCGTGGACGCCTTGAAAGCGGCCGGCGCGGTGCTGGGCGACAGCCATGTGGTCAATGGCGAAGGCTATTACACCGGCTACGTCTACAACCGTGGCCTGGAAGACACCGCCATCAAGGTCGCGCCGATCACTACCACGTTTGTCGACAACGACGGCTCGGAATCCCACAAGGTGGAAATCAGCGGCCTGCCCGTCGGCACCGTGATCACTGACGGCACCACGGGCCACAGCTTCACGTCGACCGGCGCATCCACGCTGTACGATGTCAGCACCTGGAACCTGAAGACCCTGACGGTTACGCCGTTCAAGGATTCCACCGCCAGCTTCGATATCACCGTGAAAGCGACCGCCAAAGAATTGAGCACCGGCGTTGAAGCGGTCACAACCGGCAAAGTGAGCATCGTGGTCACTGCCGTCAACGACGCGCCTACCCTGGACCTCAGCACCGCGGACGGTTCTGTCGCCACGGGCTTCAACACTTCATACACCGAGCGCGGTACCAGCGGCGTTGCGATTACCGGCAACGTGGCCATCAGTGACGTCGACAGCACCCAGATGCAAAGCGCGACCATCACCCTGAAAAACGCGAGTTCGGGTGACGTGCTCAGCTCCAACCTGGTGGCTGTGGGCGGTACCTACAAAGGTGTCACCGTGACCAGCGTCGGCACGGATGTCAGCGGCAAGATCGTGCTGACTCTGTCGGGTGTGGCTGATGCGGCGACCTACAAAGCGTTGCTTGAGTCGTTCCAGTACTCCAGCACCAGCAAGTACCCAGCCATTGGTGAACGCACCATCGACATCGCCGTGACTGACAACGAAGGTAGCAACAGCCTGAGTTCGTCGGTAGCGACGACCACCATTACGGTCAAGCCTCAGGTCTACACGCCGGTCACGGAAGGCGGTGCGGCGGCGGATACCATTGATCTGGGCTCCAGCTCGGCCAACAACATCGTGGTCGGCGACAAGGGTGGCATCACCACTCCAGGTGCCAACTACAACATCGCGTTTATCGTCGACACCTCGGGCAGTATCGAGACGAGCGCGATGACGTCGATCAAGACCCAGCTCTCGAGTATCTTCGATACCCTGATCGCCAACGCCAAGCTGACGGGGTCCGGCGTGGTGAAAGTGCTGTTGGTCGACTTCGATACCAAGGTTGAATCGCAGGTGTCAGTCAACCTGGCCGACCAGGCTGCTGCCAAGGCCGCCCTGCAGACAGTGTTGAACAGCATGGCTTCGGGCGACGCGACCAACTACCAGGATGCCTTCAACGCGGCAACTGCCTGGTTCAAGAGCAATGACGCGACCAGCAACGCCGGTGCAAAAAACCTGACGTATTTCATTACCGACGGTGAGCCGAATGTCTACAACGCTACGTACGACAACATCAGCCTGGGGTATACCAGCTCTTGGTGGGGGTCCAACGTTACCTTTGACAACAAGGTCAACGCCTACACCTACACCCTGGGCCAGACCACTCCGGTCACTGCAACGATCTACGGTCAGACGCAGGTCATTGTCGACAAAGACGGCAAGGTTTACTCGTACGATTCGTACGGCACCAAGAGCTTCGAAGGGTATGTTGTCTCCGATGGCCGTGGTGGTTTCGATGTCGCGGGCGCTACCGGCAACTCCGGCCGTTATGATTACGCGCTGGAAAACGCCAAGGCCGCTTACACGGCGCTGACGACTTCTGTCACGGGTGGGGTTGAGGTACAAGCCATCGGCCTGGGCAACAGCGTCGATAAGGACATGCTTCAGAAGTACTTCGACAGCGACAAGACAGTCAGCACCATCGACACCGCGAAGCTGGCCGATACCATTACTGGCCACACGGCCGATACCGGTGCCGACAACGTCTTCGGCGGCTCGGGCAACGACATCATCTTCGGTGACCTGATCAGCTACAAAGGCCAGGAGGGCGGTGCCGCGCTCAAGGCGTTCGCCGCCGAGAAGCTGTCCACCACCGTCGACCAGATCGATGACCGCAGCTTGCATCAGTACATCACTGAACACGTGCAGGACATCGGTGCTCTGGCCAACGCGTCGAACATCTATGGCACCAATGACGGCGGCGATACCCTGATCGGTAACGCCGGTAACGACATCCTGTTCGGCCAGGGCGGCAACGACGCTCTCTCCGGCGGCGTCGGCAACGACATCCTGGTGGGCGGCAAAGGTAATGATGTGCTCAGCGGCGGTGCGGGTGCCGATACCTTCGTGTGGCTCAAGGGCGACACCAACACCAACGGCGGTTTCGATCGCATCACCGACTTCAAGCACGGCGAAGGCGACAAGCTGGACCTGTCCGATTTGCTGCAAGGTAATAACGACACCAACCTGGCTAACTATCTGAAGCTATCAACCGATGCTTCGGGCAACTCGACGCTGAGTGTCAGCAGCACGGGCGCATTCACCGCTTCAGGTGGTGGCACGGCCGATGTCACGATCAAGGTCGATGGCGCGAGCTGGGGCAGTGGCAGCGCCGCGATCAACAGCCTGATCGCCGGTGGCGACCTGACCGTCAAGCATCACGACTGATCCTGCGGCGGCGCCAATCTTTCGGGATTGGCGCCCCTTGGGCATCAGCGTCGGGAAAATGTGTGTAATCTCTGCAGAGGCCGCGCGCGGCACCTGCAGGGATTTTTTTATTGGGAGAACGTTAATGTTCTACGTGCAACGCGATCAGAACAACGCTTTGGTGCGCGTCGAGGCGCAGGCTTACGCCGAAGCCACCGAGACGCTACCGGCCGACCATCACGAGATTCAGGCGTGGTTCGCCGACGATGCGGTCGACAACAGCCTCAAGCAGCTCAAGCAAAGTGACCTTGAGATGATTCGAGTGCTCGATGACTTGATCCAGGTCTTGATCACCAAGAACGTGATGAGCATCACTGACCTGCCACCCGCCGCGCAGGTCAAGTTCCTTGAGCGTACCCAGGCCCGGGCGGCCCTGGGCGGGTTGAGCGAACTGATCAATGACGATGAAACCGGCTTGATCTGAGCCGCGTACGCCTGCTTCACGGCGCGGCCGTCAAGAAGGCTTCGCCGCTACTTCCAGGGCGCCGGTTCACCGACCAGTTGGCCTTGCACCCCTTCAATGCCCATCTCGCGAATCACGCGCAATTCACCTTCGGTTTCCACGCGCTCGGCAATCAGCGGTAAATCGATGCTGTGAGCGGCACGCTGGATCGCTTCGATAAAAAACCGCTTGTGGCTTTCCTGATCGATGGTACGGATGTAGCTGCCGTCGATTTTCAAGTACGCCAGGCCCAGGTTCGCCAGGTTGCCGATCATGCTGAAACGCCCGCCGAAACGTTGCAGGCCAAGGCTGAAGCCCAGGCTGCGCATGCGTCGGGTCAGGCGCTCCAGTTGTGATTGCTCGGGCACTTGCTCTTCACCGATCTCCAGCGTCAGGCGCGGTCCCAGCGTGGGATGCTGCGCCAGGCGTTCGAAAACACGCTCCAGCGCCTGAGGGTCGTTCAAGGTGGCGGCCGACAGGTTCAAGGCCACCGATGGGCTGTGTTGGGTCAGGTGCTTGATCACCAGGTCGAGCATCAGCTGATCAAGGCGCGCGGTCCAGCCGAAGCGCTCCAGCCACGGCAAAAAGTGGCCCGCCGCGATGGTCTGGCCCTGTGGGTCGAGCAAGCGTGACAGCACTTTGTAATGCAGCACCTGCCGGGTATCACTGCTGCTCACCACCGGTTGGAAAAACAACCGGAAGCGCCCTTGGGTCAGGGCGTTGTCGAGCAAGGTGTGCCAGCTGTGGTGATCGTCGCCGACGGTGCCTTGGGTCTGGTGTTCCAGGCAGACCCATGTCTGGCCGGTACCGGCTTCGGCCTGGGCCAGCGCCTGGTCGGCCAGCATCAACAAGTCGGCCGAGGCATCGCCCGGTTTGTACGGTGCCAGCCCGATGTAGGCCACGGTCGGCGTATCGGTGGCGCCCGTTTCATAGAGGCTTTGCAGGGTGTTTTCCAGCGCCTGGGCCAGTTGCAGCGCTTCATCGCGCACCAGGCCAGGGGCGAGCACGGCGAACTCGCCGCCACGGCTGCGGGTAATCAGGTTCTGGGTTTCGGGGTACTTGGCGCACGTGCGCACCAGTTGCTGGCTGACGGCCTGCAGCAGTTGGTCGGTGCGTTGCCCGCCCAGGCGCTGGTTGAGGCCGCTCAAGTCGTTGACTCGCAACATCAGCAGGTAGCCCGAGCTTGCATCCTCAAGGTTGCTGACGCGGGACTGCAACTGCATCTCGAAATAGCGACGGTTGGCCAGGCCCGTAAGGCTGTCCTGATAGGACTCTACCCGCAGCTTCTCGCTGCGCTCGGTCTGTTCATGGAACAGCGCCTTGAGCTTCTCCACCATCTGGTTCATGGCCTGCACCACTCGGCGCAGCTCAGGGGTGCGGGGCAGGTCGGGCAAGCTCAGGAACTCACGACGGGCGATGGCATGGGACTGCTCGACCATATAATCCAGCGGCTTCAATTGACGCCGCAGCAACAGCGCGCCCAGTACCGCGCTCACCGCGCCGCAGAGCAGCAGCCAGCCGAGGCTCCCCAACGCGCTTTGCCACAGCTTGGCCAGCGCGAACATTGGGTGGCTGACCACCTCCACCCGCGCCGCCTGCTGCCAGCCACGGCTGACGATGGCATCGCCGCCGGCCGGGGCCAGGCCGATCATCTTCACGAACCACGCCGGGACGCTGCTGGCGTCCGGCTCGGCGGCGCGCTCCACCAGTACCTGGTTGGTGCTCAGGTCCACCACGCGGATGCTGGCGTAATAGCCGCTGTCGAAGATCGAACTGACCATCAGTTCGGTCATTGCCGGGTCATCGATATTCGGTGTCAACGACAGCGCCAGCGCGGTGGCGGCGTCCTGGGCATGGGAGCGCAGCTGATTGACGTACTGGGTACGCGAACTTTCCAGGCTGACGAAGAAGCTACCGCTGAACGCGACCACCAGGAACACGCAGATAGCGATCAGCAATTGTTTGAACAGTGACATCGTAGCTCCTGTTAATTATCCGAACCGGTCGGAAACCCTTCGGCGGTCATTTTCTTCAACACATCCTGCCAACGCGACAGACGCTTGGTATCACCGACTTTCTTGTTACCCGTTGCGCCGGTCAGCCACAGCCCTTCGCCGTTGAAGGCATACACCGGCAGCAGGTCAGGACGTTGGCTGGCCGGCAGAATCGGGTCCATCAGGCTGTCCAGCACCAAAGGCATGGCCTCGGGGCTTGAATAGTAGGTCAGTACCATATGCGCACGATTCTGGCGCAAGGCCTTGACGTAGGTAATGCGCAGTTTCTCGGCCGGTACGCCCAGATGACGCAGGCTGAAGTATTTGGCGATGGCATAGTCTTCACAATCGCCGGCGCCTTTCCACAAGGACTGAATGGGCGTCGCCCAATAATCCACCTCGTGCCACAGATCGATATCTTCTTCGTAGTGCAACTGACGGTTGAAGAACAAGTTGACCACTTTGAGTTGTTCGCTCTCGCTGACCTGCTTCTGCGTGGCCAGCAGCTGTTGCCAGGCATCGATGCGCTGCCGCCCCGCGCCCAATGGTCCGTACAACGCTTCGGCTTTGCGGCTGATCTGGCTGAAATCCCAGTCGGCGAGTAAGTCGCCCAGCAGCCCACCGCCCAACACCACCGTGATGGCGAGGCTGTAGAGGAACCGCGAGAGTTTGAAGCGTATCGCCACTGCGCTTACCCAAAACGTGCAGCCTGGAAGGTGTCGCAATGGTGCGGGGATGGCGGGTAAAAAACAATGGCACGATGAAATCACCGCCCAGCAAATGACGGTATTTTTCGTCAGTAAATTGGCAGTTTTCCGCTCGTCTGAAAGGCTGATGGTTTTTTGATCAAAATAATGACACTTCATTGGGCCTGACCCAGAATGCAGCCCATAACATGCTGACAAGAATACGTACGGGCAGACCTGATTGGCCGACCTTTCACGTCTTCCAACGGCGCTGCGAAGGAGCCCCGGCCATGAGCCGCACCGATGATTTATTTGCCTTGTTCGGCAACAGCGTTTCCCGTGACCCGAAGGGCAAAAATGCGCGGCTGCACTTTTTCGGCAGTATTCCATTTGATGACGGCACCCGCGTGAACCGTGAAGATGGCTCGCGCATCCACCCTCATGGGACTCGCGGGAATCCGTCATCCTCGCATGTCGAAGCCGCCCCGTTGCGCGCTACCGTGGTGGCTGTGGTCTCGGTTAATGGCGGCGTGGGTCGTAGCACGCTGGTCACGGCATTGAGCAGCGGCTTGCAACGCCTGGGTGAGTCGGTCCTGGCAGTGGACCTGGACCCGCAAAACGCGTTGCGCCAGCACTTCGGCGTTGATCACCTGCGGCCCGGTGTGGGGCGCAGCAGCCTGCTCAACGCGCCGTGGACCACCGCCTTGCAAGCGGGGTTCGCCGGTTGCCAGGTGATCCCTTTCGGCGAAACCGACAGTCGCCAGAAGGAAGGCCTGCAGCGCTGGCTCACGCGCGAGCCGGCCTGGTTGGCCGAGCACCTCTCGGCCATGGGGCTGAGCGCAGGCCACACGGTGATCATCGATACGCCTGCGGGTAACAATGTATATGTGCATCAAGCCCTGAGCGTGGCCGACATCGTATTGGTGATCGCCCAGCCGAATGCCGCTTGCCTGGGTACTCAGGATCAGTTGGACGCCCTGTTGACGCCCTACCTTGAGCGGACGCGCGCGCCACGTTGCCACTTCGTGATCAATCAACTGGATGAGCAATCGGCGTTTAACCGAGAGATGCTCGAAGCCTTCAAGCTGCGTCGCAGGACGAGCCCCTCGGTGGTCGTGCGCGGCGACGCGCTCATCAGCCAAGCCCTGGCCTTTGCCATCGACCCGCTGGATAACGCAGCGTCCAGCCCGGCAGCTGCCGATATCAATGAGTTGTGCCGGTTATTGATCGCGCTCAAAAGAGCCGCGTAGAGCGCGGTTTATTCGCTTAAGCCAGACGCTTATGCACAATCGGTTGGATGCGTCATTAAGAAACACTCTTTTTGTGGAGCGTTTCTCATCTGGGTTTAACTGCCTGTTTTAAGTGCACTTTATGATGTGAACAAAAAATGACCAGTACGGCTTTTTGTCTGTGACCCAGGCGTTCAGAGGCCTCGCAAATAAACCATCAACAGAGTTATCCACAGGCTGGGCTGCGTCAATTTGCCCCTTGATCGCGCTCGGCAAGCACCATCAAGTTGCGCGGTGTCAGAGCGGCATCGCAGAAGCTGCCCAGTTCAACGCGGTAGCCTTGTTCCTTCAGAAACAGCGCGCGATCCAGCACCAGCCATATTTCCAGCGGTCGTCGAAACAGCCCGCGTACCAATTCCAGGTTTCTCACCTCGGCCAAGCGAGCCCAGCCGTATGCCTCCAGCGCGGCCCAATCCTGCTGGCCTGTGGATAAACCTTTGCGACTCGCCAGCGCCTCGCAGTAGTCGGCGAACGGCACGTTCAACCACGCAGGGGGCAGAGGCGGGGTGGGTAGGTACTCGTCGCAACCGCGTAATTGACGTTGCAGTTGATCGAAGCCCAGGCGGCGGGCCATGGACGTGTCCCGCTGCTGGCGTACACGCTTGCCGGCGGTGACGGTTTCGCTGAGCGGCAGGCCGAGATCTTCGATCGACAGTCGCAACGTTGATGCGCGGCCCGCCTCGGACAATGGTTGATAGGTCCGTGCGCTGATGCGGTTGTAGCAGCAGGGCGCCAGGGCCAGCTGTTTGCAGCCCTGTGCGCTGGCCAGTTGCAGCAGGCGCACATGCAGGTCACCGCAGGCGTGCAGGGCGACGGGTGTGTGTTCGGCGCTGATGGTTACGGCGGCCATGACGTCTTGCAGGCGATGGGTCGCGGGCAGGCCATGGTGATCGCTCAGTGCCTGCCCGGCGGCGACCAACGCCGGGTCATATTCAAGGCAAGTCAGCTGTTGCCCGGTTTGCAGCAAGCGGCGGCCCAGGTGGCCTTTGCCGGCGCACCAGTCCAGCCAGTGCGTGGGGGCTTGCGCGAACTGCAGGGCGGCGCCGAAGGCCTCGATCTGCTGCCACTTGCGGCCCGGCACATCGACATTCAGGCGGTGATGCGCGGCGGGCAGGGGGCGGGTCGGCAACTTATTCACAGCACTGAGCTGGCGAGCCTGGGCGGCAAGCTGTGGAAACGGCGCGGGCGCCGCAAGATCGTAGGGGTTGTTGTGGCTGGCTTCGGCGTCGTCCAGCGAGCGTTGACGCAGCCAGCGCGCAAGCTCGGGGTGTCGGGATTCCCAGGCCAGTTGGCGATGGGTAAAGGGCCGTGGTTTCCACAGCCCTTGATGCTCGATCAGGAAGGCATCGAGTGCCTGGAAGCGCGCCTCAACGTCCCTGGCAGGCATCGACGCGCAGCCAGCGTTCCAGCAGTTTGAAACCGCGTACCAGGATGTACGCCATCAACAGGTAGAACAAACCGGCGGCAAAGAAGATCTCCACCGGCAGGTAGGTCCGGGCAATGATGGTTCGCGCCATGCCGGTCAGTTCCAGCAGCGTCACGGTACTGGCCAGGGCGCTGGCCTTGAGCATCAGGATCACTTCGTTGCTGTAGGCCGGCAGGCCGATGCGCGAGGCGCGGGGCAGGATGATATAGAACAGCGTCTTGGGTCTGGACATGCCCAGGGCGCGGGCGGCTTCGATTTCACCCGGTGGGATGGCCTGGATCGCCCCGCGCAGGATCTCGGCGATATAGGCGGCGGTATGCAGGGTCATGGTGGCGGTGGCGCACCAGAACGGATCGCGCAGGTAGGGCCACATGAAGCTGTTACGCACCGCATCGAACTGTGCCAGCCCGTAGTAGACCAGGAACAGCTGCACCAGCAGTGGCGTACCCCGAAAGAAGAAAATGTAAGCGTAAGGCAGGGCGCTCACATACCAGCGGCGCGACGAGCGGGCGATGCCCAGGGGGATTGCCAGCAGCAGCCCGGCGATGACCGCGATGGCCACCAGCTCCAGGGTGAGGACGGCGCCCTGTGCCAATTTGGGCAGCCATTTGATGATCACGGCCCAGTTCAGGCCCAGGTCGAAATGCGCCAGCCAGCTGTAGTCGCCGCTCATTGGGTGCTCCTTGCAAAGCCGCGGGCGGCGCGTTTTTCCAGGAAGTGCAGGGTGGTCATGGCCAGTACGGTGAGCCCCAGATACATGAGCGCCGCGACCATGAAGAACGTGAACGGTTGCTTGGTCACCGTAACGCCGATCTGTGCGTGACGCATGATTTCTTCCAGGCCGATCACCGACACCAGTGCAGTGTCTTTCATCAGGATCATGAACAGGTTGCCCAGGCCCGGCAGGGCGATGCGCCACATCTGCGGCATGATCAGGCGGGTGAAGATCCGCAGCTTCGACAGCCCCAGTGCGACGCCCGCTTCGCGGTGGCCCTTGGGGATGGCGAGGATCGCGCCACGGAATACTTCGGTGGCGTAGGCGCCGAAGCACAGGCCGAGGGCGATGACGCCTGCGGCAAAGGCGCTGAGGGACAGGTCGGGATTGCCGAAGAACTCCCCGAGCGCGCGCATCAGGTTGACGGTGCCAAAGTAAATCAGCAGCACCCATAGCAGCTCGGGAATGCCGCGAACAAGGGTCGAGTACGCACCGCCAAGCCACTGCAGCGGCTTGTACGGGGATGTCTTGGCCAGGGCGCCGGCCAGGCCGAGCACCAGCCCCAGGCACAGGGCCGTGAGTGCCAGTTTGACGGTCATCAGCGCGCCGGCGGCGAGCGCCGGGCCGAATCCGTAAAGGTCGAAATTCATGGTGTTTTCATATCGCGGCAGGCATTGCTAAAAGCCGACGCGCGCAAACGAGCGCGCCGGGCAGGCCGTTCAGGTCATTCGATGCTGAACGGGAAGTACTTGTCGTTGATTTTCTTGTAGGTGCCGTCTGCCTTGATCTCTGCCAGGGCTTTGTTCAGGCGCTCGCGCAGCGGGTCGCCTTTGCGTACGGCGATACCGATCTTGTCGCTCTCCACGACAGGCTCACCTTTGAATTCAAAGTTGGAGCCGTCTTTGCTTTTGAGCCACTCATACTGCACGTACTTATCCGCCAGAATGCCATCGACACGCCCGGAGATCAGGTCGAGGTAGGCGTTTTCCTGAGTGTCATAAAGGCTGACCTTGACGTTGTAGTCATCTTCCATGTTGCGGTCGTCCAGCCAGGTGCCGGCGAGTGTTGCGCGTTGGGCACCGATGGTCTTGCCGCTGAGATAAGCCTTGTCTGTCTTGAAGTCGGTGGCCTTGGGCGCGATGAACTGCAGCTTGTTGGAGTAGTACGGTTCGGTGAAGTCGACGGCCTGCTTGCGTTCGTCGGTGATCGACAGCGAGGACACCAGGAAGTCGAATTTCTTGGCGTTCAGGGCCGGGATGATGCCGTCCCAGTCGGACACATACACTTCGCACTTCTCGACTTTCATCTTGGCGCACAGCGCGTCGCCAATGTCTTTGTCGAAGCCGACCACTTGGCCACTGGCGTCTTTATTGTTGAACGGCGGGTAGGCCGCCTCGATCCCCATTTTCAAGGTTTCTGCCATGGCCGTGGCGCTGAACGCCATCGAAACGGCTGCGGCCAGAAGGAATTTTTTATAGTTCTGCATGCATGTTGCTCCGTTAGCGGTTGCTGGACATGAATTGTTTGCAGCGCGCCGAAAGCGGGTTTTCAAACACCTGCTGTGGCGATCCTTGTTCCTCGATCAAGCCCTGATGAAGGAACACCACCTCACTGGACACCTGGCGGGCAAAGCCCATTTCGTGGGTAACCAGCAACATGGTACGGCCTTCTTCGGCCAGCGCGCGGATCACACTAAGTACTTCCTGAACCATTTCCGGGTCAAGCGCGGAAGTGGGCTCGTCGAACAGGATGACCTTGGGCTGCATCGCCAGGGTGCGGGCAATGGCGGCGCGTTGCTGCTGGCCGCCGGACAATTGCGCCGGGTAGGCATGGCGCTTGTCGGCAATGCCGACCTTGGCCAGCAGGGCTTCGGCCACTTCGATGGCTTCGGCCTTGCTCTGCCCGAGCACACGGCGGGGCGCCTCGATGATGTTGTCGAGGATGCTCATGTGCGGCCACAGGTTAAAGTTTTGAAACACAAAACCGATTTCGCTGCGCAGGCGGTTGATCTGCCTGCCGTCGGCAGCCATCAGCTCGCCGTTCTTGGCAGCCTTGAGCTTGAGTTCTTCGCCGGCCACCAGGATCTGGCCCTGGTGTGGGTTCTCCAGCAGGTTGATGCAGCGCAGGAATGTGGACTTGCCGGAACCGGAAGAACCCAGGATCGAGATCACGTCGCCGTCGCGAGCGGTCAGCGAGATACCTTTGAGTACCTCCAGCTCACCATAACGTTTATGCAAGTTGCGGATTTCAAGCGCGGGCGTGGCCTCGGCCATGTGGGGTCCTCATTGTGTTCTGCGTGCCTGCTGCAGGGCCGCCTTCATGGCGAGGCGCCAAGCTAGCATAGCGTCCGGATGGCAGCCAACAGCGTGGCGGGCGGTAAACAGACGGCGTGCGGCAGGGTGTCGCATCGGCACAGCGGCGTGTCGCGCCGTCAACAACCGAACAAGCGTTTGAACCCGCAACGCCGCAGGCTTCGCGTCAAAAAGGGCGCGATGGTGCCAGCTTTGGCCAGGTGTTGGAAGGGTTAAAGGGGCAAACGGTCGCTATCGGCGCCTTTATGGGGCGTTACTTATTTTTTGTGTGTGTTTTTGGTGCGCGTATCGCTTGGGATTGTGAGTCGCTCGGTAACGCTATAGCGGAATGCCCTTGTTCTCAATGACTTGCGAGTGCTCTTCAAAACTCCTGCAGCCCACGTCAATCGCGGCTTTGTAACATTTTGGCGCAAATCTTGCGTAAAAAATAAAGAACGCCCTGTTGGTTTCTTTTCACGAGGAGGATCCCAGGTCGGGCGGACCGTTTTCGCAATTCCTCGCAAAGGTGTGTCAATGAGTAGTACGCAAAGCTCCAATGACCTCGAACAGGGGCTCAAGCCGCGCCACGTCACGATGCTGTCGATTGCCGGCGTCATCGGTGCCGGTCTGTTTGTCGGCTCCGGCCACGCGATCGCCGCTGCCGGCCCTGCGGTGCTGCTGGCCTATGCCGCCGCGGGCACGTTGGTGGTGCTGGTGATGCGCATGCTGGCCGAAATGGCCGTGGCGTCGCCCGACACCGGTTCGTTTTCCACGTATGCCGACCGTGCGATCGGCCATTGGGCCGGTTTTACCATCGGTTGGTTGTACTGGTGGTTCTGGGTGCTGGTGATTCCATTGGAAGCCAACGCGGCCGCCACGATCCTGCATGCCTGGTTCCCTGATGTGGCGATTTGGGCGTTCACGCTGGTGATTACCCTGCTGCTGACGGCCACCAACCTGTTCAGTGTGAAGAACTACGGTGAGTTCGAGTTCTGGTTCGCGCTGATCAAGGTCGTGGCCATCGTGGGTTTCGTGATCCTCGGCCTGGCGGCGATTTTCGGTTTCCTGCCGACCAGCCAGGTCAGCGGCGTCTCGCACCTGTTCGACACTCAGGGCTTTATGCCTAACGGAATGGGCGCGGTGCTGGCTGCCATCCTGACCACCATGTTCTCGTTCATGGGCACTGAGATCGTCACCATCGCCGCGGCCGAGTCGAAGAACCCGGGCCAACAGATCACCAAGGCGACCAACTCGGTCATCTGGCGTATCGGCCTGTTCTACCTGTTGTCGATCTTCATTGTTGTCTCCCTGGTGCCTTGGAACGATCCGACTCTGGCTGCGGTAGGTTCCTACCAGACCGTGCTTGAACGCATGGGCATTCCGAATGCCAAGCTGATCGTTGACCTGGTAGTGCTGGTGGCGGTGACCAGTTGCCTGAACTCGGCGCTGTATACCGCTTCGCGCATGCTGTTCTCCCTGGGCCGTCGTGGTGACGCCCCGGCCGTGGCCAAACGCACCAACAAGAGCGGTACGCCTTACTGGGCGGTGATGCTGTCCACCGGCGCGGCATTCCTTGCCGTGTTCGCCAACTACGTGGCTCCGGCCGCGGTGTTCGAATTCCTGCTGGCCAGCTCCGGCGCTATCGCCTTGCTGGTGTATCTGGTAATCGCAGTGTCGCAACTGCGCATGCGCCAGAAACGCACGGCGGCAGGCGAGAAGATTGTCTTCAAGATGTGGCTGTTCCCCGGCCTGACCTACGCGGTGATGGTGTTCATCGTGGGCACGTTGACCATCATGCTGTTCCAGGAAGCGCATCGCGTGGAGATCATCGCGACGGGCATCCTGAGCCTGCTGGTAGTGGCGGCGGGGTTGATGGTGTCGAGCCGGCGCAAGGCTCAGAGAGTAGGGGCTGCGGTGCTTAACTGACCGCCATTCCACTGTGGGAGGGGGCAAGCCCCTCCCATTTTTTGTCAGTCTTGCGAGTTGGTAAGGGCTTGGGAGGCGGCAATGTAGTCCGCTTGAAACTGCGGCGATTCGATCCACGCCAGTGCGGCGGCTTCATCATCGCTGTCCGTGGCCCACTGCCGGTACTCGATCAGTGCCGCCAGGATAAAGTCGGTAGCTTCTTCTTCGCCTTCCTGCTCAAGTACCAGCGCGAGCAGCGGGTGGGCCAGGAATGCCGCGCATAGCGCTTGCTGACTGATCTCGCTGGCAACGCGCATCTCCACGAACAGCTCTGTTAAATCCACCGACTCCAAATCGATACGGCTGTCATCGCCGGCGAACGCATCCGGCTTAGTCGCGACCGCGCGCTGGGTGCGGTTCTGTTTGGCCTTGGCCTTGGCCCGGTGGGCACGTTTTTGCTGCTTGTTCGGCGAGGCCATGGGCTCACGTCCTTGGGGTCAGGATCTGGGTCAGGTATTGAAGCGCAGGTTGGCGCAAATCCCAAGGGTATCTGCCATTAATTGGCTGGCATGTTCTCGCCGTTCCAGCCGCTCGCCTGGTAATCACGCCAGTAGATGCTTAGGCTTGCGCCTTTGCGTTCCACCAGGGCGTTTCCATGACCCGCGACACCCTCGAACATCACCAAATCCCTATCTACTTCGTCACCGTCCTGCTGGCTGTCGGCTTCGGCCTGCTTGCGCCTTCGTGGGGGCACGGCCTGGGTGTGTGGATCACACCGGCCATCGCGGTGCTGATGTACGCGATGTTCCTGCAAATTCCGTTTATGGACCTGCGCGAAGGCTTGAGCCGCAAGCGCTTCATGGCGGCCTTGCTGCTGGCTAATTTCATCCTGGTGCCCTTGCTGGTGTGGGGGCTGACCCTTGGCTTGGCGGAGCGTCCGGCGCTGCTGGTGGGGGCGTTGCTGGTGTTGCTGACGCCGTGCATTGATTACGTGGTGGTGTTTACCCATATCGGTAAGGGCGATTCGCGGTTGATGCTCGCGGCGACGCCGGTGCTGCTTTTGCTGCAGTTGCTGCTGTTGCCGCTGTACTTGGGGCTGATGCTGGGGGCGCAATCCGGCGTGGTGATTGACGCGCAGCCGTTTGTGCAGGCGTTTGTGCTGCTGATTGTGGTGCCGATGGTGGCGGCGGTGGCGACCACGTTTGTGGCGCGTAGGTCGGCACTCGTCGGCGCTTGGAACGCGGCTTGGGCCTGGCTGCCGGTGCCGACGATGGCGCTGGTGCTGTTTGTGGTGATCGGTTCGCAGATCACGTCGGTAGTGCGCGATTTCAGCCTGTTGCTGCCGGTCATTCCGGTCTATGTAGGTTTCCTGTTGCTGGCGCCGCTGACGGGCGCCTTGGCCGCGCGGCTGTTCGCGTTGCCGAGTGCGCCCGCGCGGGCGGTGACGTTCAGCGCGTCGACGCGCAATTCGCTGGTGGTGCTGCCGCTGGCGTTGGCATTGCCCGAGGAGGTGCGTGGGCTGGCCGCGACGGCTGTCATCCTGCAAACCCTGGTGGAGCTGGTCGGCGAATTAATCTACGTGCGCCTGGTGCCCGCACTGGTATGGCGTGGCGGGCGCTGAAGGGTGAAAGATTGAGGGTTGTTCAGGCGTTATTCAGCAGGGCGACCGGCACCATAGGTCGGCGCTTTCTACCTGGCAGGTCAATCGATGGATCACCGCAACCGCTTTCGCCTGGAGTCCCTGGGCATTTTTCTGTTCGCCCTGATGCTGTTTACGCTGGGCATCTGGGACCAGCAGCCGCAGGGATTTGACGGGCGCTGGGCGCTGTTCCTGCAAGAAATGTATCGCCACGGCGCCAGTCTTTTTCCCACCACGTACGGCCAGCCCTACGCGGACTACCCCGGCACCGCGACGTTCTTCAGCTACCTGTTTGCCCGCCTGTTCGGTGCGCCCAATCATCTGGCCAACGTGCTGCCCACGGCGCTGGCTTCCGCCGGTGTCGTAGCGCTGATGTATCGCTTGCTGGCCCCTTCGAGTCGTCAGTGGGCGCTGCTCAGCGTGCTGTTGACACTGCTCACCACGCAATTGCTCGAAAAGTCCCGTTCGGTGTGTCTGGATCAGATGGTGGCGTTGCTCTGTGTAGGTAGTTTCTATCTGCTGCACACGGGGGAGCGCTTGGGTTCTCGATTCAGGCAACTGGCGGTCTTCCCGCTATTCGTGCTGGGCTTTGCCATACGCGGGCCGCTGGGGTTGATCGAGGTGTGCGGTGTGGTGTGCGTGTATTGGGCGCTGGGCAAACCGGGCGAGCGGGTCAGGCAGGTACTGATCCACGGCATCATCGGACTGATTTTGCTGGCGGCGTGCTGGCTGCTGCTGATGAGGCTCGCGCGGTTCAGCGGGGGCGAGGGGTTTGCCGCCGAGGTATTCAGGATGCAAGTGGGCGGGCGCCTGGATGAAAGCGGCGAGCCGTTCTATTTCTACTTCCAACTGAGTTTGTACCGCTACTTTCCGGTAGTGCCCCTGGCGCTGGCAGCGTTGTTTGCGTTGCGTCATCGCTGGTCTGAGCGTTGGGTAAATGATGACATGCAGCTCATGGTGCGACTGGGAGCCTGCGGTTTGATGATCCTGATCGGGTTGTCGGTGCCGCATTTCAAGCGGGCTTATTACATCCTGCCCATGGTGCCGATGTTCGCCGCTGTCGCCGCCTATGGGCTGCTCCAGGCGCAAGGCTGGCTGACTGGCGTGCGCCGCTGCTACGAAGTGCTTGTCGCGGCTTTGCCGTCGTTGTGCGTGGTCGCGGTGTTTGTGTGTCGGCATGCATGGGAGAAACACGGTTACTGGCCTGACATCTCGTTGCCGCTGTTGATTGGTTCGCTGCTGGTGCTGCAGGTGGCCGCGCTGATCGCCTGGCGTCGGCCGCTGCGCTTGGTGTGGCTCAGTTTGATAGCGCTGCTGGGGCAATGGCTGATGCTGGTAAGCGTGGTGGAGCCGGCCAAGGACCTGCAATTCGATACGCGGCAGTTTGTCGGCCAGGTCGAGGCCCTGCGTGCCACGCAGCCGGGGCCGTTGGTGTTTGTCAATCTGGCGCGGGACACCTGGGCGGTGCGCTACATGATGAACCTGGATCACGATGAACAGCCGCTGTTCGTCGGTCGTGATCAAGTGCAGCGCCTGGCAGCGTTACCGCGCCCGGTATGGGTGATCGTCGCGCGCAAGGAAACCGCGTTGTTGAAGCAGACGCCGTTGGAGCATCTGGCTCCGGCGTTCAATGGGCGATTGAATGACAATCCGCTGATGGTGTTTTTGCTGGAGTGAGGTGAGTTTTTTGTCTTGCGGGAAAGCCTCGAAGGAATGGGGCTAATAGAGCGGTTCATTGCTTCGAGAACAGGCCTGGGGGCGTCAAATCCCAGGCAATAAAAAACCCGCACCAGGCGGGTTTCTTATGTGTTTCAGATGATATGTGCACCACCTGAAACTAATGAGTGGTGCCCAGAGACGGAATCGAACCGCCGACACGGGGATTTTCAATCCCCTGCTCTACCGACTGAGCTATCTGGGCAACGGGGCGCATTAAACGGGTTTTTCAGGGGGGCGTCAAGCAAGTTTTCAAAAAATATTTAATTATTACCGTCGCTTACGTTCCGACCCCGGTTTTTGATCAGTTATTGAGCAGGTGGTACGTAGCCGTCGGCCTTGGCGTAATCCTCGCCGGAAAAGAACTTGTCCATTTCGCCCTGCAGGTATTTGCGGTCTTCGGCGTTCATCATGTTCAGGCGTTTTTCGTTGATCAGCAGGGTCTGGTGTTTTTGCCAGTCGGCCCAGGCTTTGGCGGAGACGTTGTCGAAAATGTCCTGGCCCTTGGCGCCGGGAAACGGCGCGCGTTCCAGGGCAGGCAATTCTTCGTGGTACTTGCGGCACATGATGGTGCGGGTCATGACGACTCTCCTGCGTTCAATACATCGGCCGCGCGTTTGAGCAGTTTTTTCACCGGGGCGGCAAGGCCCAGGCGCGGCGGGGTGGCGAGGTTATACCAGAGCCAGTCGGCCTCGGCCACGTGATGGGCCGATTCCTGCACACGGACCAGCAGCGGTTCGATGGCCAACTGGAAGTGGCTGAAGGTGTGGATCAGCCCCGGCAGTGCCTGTTGCCTGCCCAGCTTGAGCGCATGCTGGTGGGCGAGGTGTTCCAGGTCCTGCAGGTCGTCCAGTTCCGGCAGGCTCCACAGGCCGCCCCACAAACCGGTGGACGGGCGGCGGTAAAGCAGAATCGCGCCCTCGGCATTGGCCAGCATCGGCATGAGCGTGCGCTTCTGCGGAATGCTCTTGCGTGGCTTGGGAATCGGGTAGCGCGTTTCCAGGCCTAGCCTATGGGCCTCGCAGCTCGTTTCCAGCGGGCACAACAGGCAACTGGGTCTGCTGCGGGTGCACAGGGTTGCGCCCATGTCCATCATCGCCTGGGTATAGGCGTTGACCCGGTCATGAGGTGTGAATCGCTCGGCGGTGGCCCACAGTTGCTTGGCTACCTTGGGCTCGCCTGGATAGCCTTCCTGCGCGGTAAATCGTGCCAGTACGCGCTTGACGTTACCGTCGAGGATCGGTGCGCGCAGGCCCATGCTCAGGCTGGCGATCGCGCCGGCGGTGGACAGGCCGATACCGGGCAGCTCGGTGAGTTTTTCCACATCCCGCGGAAACTCGCCGCCGTACTCGGCGACCACAATCTTCGCGGTCTTTTGCAGGTTGCGTGCGCGGGTGTAGTAACCCAGGCCCGTCCACAGGTGCAGCACTTCGTCTTCCGGTGCGGCGGCCAGGGCTTGGACCGTCGGCAGCGAGGCCATGAACCGGTCGAAGTAGTTGAGCACGGTGCTCACCTGGGTCTGCTGCAACATGATCTCCGAAACCCACACCCGGTAGGGTGTGATGCCCTGTTGCCAGGGCAGGTCATGGCGACCGTGGCGGTCGTACCAATCCAGCACCGCCGTTGAAAACTGCTCGTTTCTCATCGTTTGAACAGGCCTTTGAGCGCGTCTTTGAGTTGCGGGTTGACCTTGTCGAGTTTCTCTTCGAGCTTCTCGTTGAGGCGGTTGCCGGCGGCCTTGACGGCAACCTGGCCGAGGCCGTCCTTGTCCAGGCGGCAGGCTTTGGCGCCCAGCTCCAGCGGGCCGCGGCAACGCAACGGCACTTCGATACCCTGGAAGTTGGCACCCACTTCGCAGGCCGGGTCGGGCACTTCGCGCTGGTCGCCCTCGACAATGATGCCAACCCGGTAATCCATGCCCAGCACGCGCAGGTCCACGTCACCGTTGCCGTTGACCGTCAGGCCGGGGATGCGCACTTTCAGGTCCGGGTTGTTGGCCACGCCGTTACGGAACGTCAGGTTGCCCCTCAGCTCCTGGAATGGCGTGTCCTTTCCGCGTTGCTCGCCGCTCAAGGTCTTGCGGTTGAGCAGGGCGATGCCGGTGCACAGTTGCTGTTCAAGGTTGGCGTTGAGCAGCACGCCGTTGTTGATTACGAAGCTGGCGGTGCCGTTAAGGCTGTCGATCAGGGCTTTCTGGCTGTTGCCACGGCCGCTGAGGTTGCTGTCCAGCGTCACTTGGCCTTTGACCGGCGGCGTCTGCCCCTGGGCCTGCAGGATGCGTTCGACGGGGACTTGTTTGATGCGGGTTTGCAGCGCGAGCACCGGGATGTCCTGGCGCACATCCAGATTGCCGTTTGCCTGGAAGGTGCCGTTGTAGAGCCCGCCGCTCAGGGTGTCGAGCTTGAGCTGGCCATCGACGCCGGATGCTTTGAGCACCGCGTTCTGGATCGGCAGTTTGCTCAAGGTCAATTGGCCGAACGCGAGGTCTGCATTCACGTCGAGCGTGCGCAGGCGCGTCAGCGGCAGCAGCTTGTCGGTGCTCCAGGCGCCTTTGGTCGGCGCCTCCGGCAGCGGCGTGGTGCCGCCGGCGGCCATCGCGCCGGCCTCGCTGTTCTGGACTTCGGCCTGGCGTGCGGCGCTGGCACCCTTGGCGGATTCGGACTTGGCGGGCAGGTAATTGTCGGCGTTGAACGTGTCGCCCTTGAGTTGAACGCGCAGCGACTGCCTGGCGAAGTCATCCACCGCCACGCGACCGGTGAAGGTGCTGCCGTCGAGTTTCAGGTTCAAATCTTCCAGGGCGAGGCTGGTCGGCGTGCCTTTGAGACGGCTGACCAGTTCGACTTTGCTCAGGCTGCCCTCGGCCATCGGCGGCAGCGGGTTGCCCACGCTGTCGAGGAACTTGGCCAGGTCGAACTGAGCGATCGACAAAGCGCCGTTGAGTTGCGGGGTCTTGTCCAGGTCGTTGACCTTCAGCTCGCCCAGGGCACGCAATTGGTTGGCCGAGAGCTTAAGGTTGGTCCATTCGGCGATGTTGGCCGCCTGGTCCACCAGCAACTGGCCTTGGGTGGAAAAGCTTACGGTCTTGCCTTGCAGCGGTTCGCCCGTGGCTTCGCCGCTGATGCGCATGTCTTCGAACTGGTAGCGCTTGAGCGCACGCTGGATGCGCAGATTGCCGGTCAGTTCGGTCTTGAGGCGCATCACCGGCTGGTTACTGCCGAAGAACGCAGTGAGCTTGACCGGAATGCTCGCGCCTTCATGAATGGCGCCGGCGCTCAACTGAATGCTTTCGGCGCTGAACTGCTTGCCGGTCTGTTCGTCGTTGTATTCGACGCGTGCGTTGTTGATGGTCAGGCTGTCGATGTCCAAGCGGATGGGCTGGGCCGGCTTCTCCGGTTTGACCTCGGCGGCTGGCTGCGCCGGTGTGGGCGCGCTGGCGGTCGCTTCGGAGGCGTCAGGGACGTTCTTGCCGATGTCTTCCCAGTTGCCGTGACCCTGCTTGTCGCGGTTCAGGCGCAGGTTCAGGCCTTCGACACGCACATCGCTCATTTGCACTTCACGGCGCAGCAGCGGCAGCACGCGTACCGACAGGCCGAGCATCTGCAGGTCGGCGAACGGTTGGGTCGGATTGGTCAGGGTCGCCACGCTGGCTTCGTGCAGTTCCAGGCCCAGCCAGGGGAACAGGCTCCAGCCGATGTCGCCATTGAGCGTCAGCTCGATGTGGGCCTTGTCGCGGGCAATCTGGCGGATCTCATCTTTGTAGTCGTTGGGATCGAAGAGGTGGGTCAAGGCAAAGCCGAGAGCCACAATGATCAGCAACAGCCCGAGAAGTACCAGACCCAGGATTTTGCCGAACGCTTTCATGGGCGAGTCCTTGTATGTCGATTTCAAAAATTAGCCGCAGAGTATAACGCCCGACGGCCTGCGTCAGTTCACCGATCGTTACATTGTATCCATGGGGGGCGAGAACAGGTTTTTGGCGTCAAACAAACTGAAATTCCTTAAAAAGGTGATGGCATTTTGGTTTTTTTCGCGTTTGTAGATGCTAATCTCTGCGCGTTCGTCCGCCTTCTGCGACCTATCGTCGCGCCAAAATGGAGTTTCGCTCAAAAAAACGGCCACGCTTTGCGTGCAAGGCCGGGGGGAAGCGCGCCTGACGGACGCATACCAATAACTGGGGGAAACACCAATGAGCACTCGCACGGCGGCCGCTTCTACAGCCGCACAGCCAGCGTTCCTGTCCAAGGAACGCATCATCGCCAAGCCCGGGTTCAACCGCTGGCTGGTCCCACCGGCCGCCCTGGCCATCCACTTGTGCATCGGTATGGCCTATGGCTTCTCGGTGTTCTGGTTGCCGTTGTCCAAGGCGCTGGGGATCACCGCTCCGGTTGCCTGCGCGCCGGACATGAGCTTCATCGCACAAGTTTTCTCGTCCCAATGTGACTGGCCTATCTCGATGCTGGGCTGGATCTACACCCTGTTCTTCATCTTCCTGGGCTGCTCGGCGGCGATCTGGGGCGGCTGGCTGGAACACGCCGGGCCGCGCAAGGCCGGCGTTGTATCGGCATTGTGCTGGTGCGGCGGCCTGCTGATCTCGGCGCTGGGGATCTATACCCACCAGATCTGGCTGATGTGGATCGGCTCCGGCGTGATCGGCGGTATCGGCTTGGGCTTGGGGTACATCTCGCCCGTGTCGACCCTGATCAAGTGGTTCCCGGACAAGCGCGGCATGGCCACCGGCATGGCGATCATGGGTTTCGGCGGCGGCGCGATGGTGGGTGCACCGCTGGCCGCGGCGCTGATGGGCCATTTCGCCTCGCCGACCAGCGTCGGCGTGTGGCAGAGCTTTCTGGTGATGGCTGCGATCTACTTCGTGTTCATGATCGGTGGCGCGCTGTCCTATCGCGTTCCGCCGACCGGCTGGAAGCCTGAGGGCTGGACCGCACCGGCGAAAAAAGCCAGCAATGCGATGATCACCCACCGTCACGTACACGTGAACGTGGCGTGGAAAACCCCGCAATTCCGTCTGGTATGGCTGGTGCTGTGCCTGAACGTCTCGGCCGGTATCGGCATTCTGGGCATGGCGTCGCCGCTGTTGCAGGAAGTGTTCGGCGGCAAGCTGCTGGGCGTGGACGTACCGTTCGGCCAACTGGATGCCGGGCAACTGGCCTCGATCGCAGCGATTGCCGCAGGCTTCACCGGTCTGTTGAGTCTGTTCAACATCGGTGGCCGGTTCTTCTGGGCGTCGTTCTCCGACTACCTGGGGCGTAAAAATACCTACTTCGTGTTCTTCGCCCTGGGCTTTGCCCTGTACGCGTTGATCCCGAACCTGGGGCACCTGGGCAATGTGGCGCTGTTCGTGGCCGCGTTCTGCATCATCCTGTCGATGTACGGCGGTGGTTTTGCGACCGTGCCGGCGTACCTGGCCGACCTGTTCGGTACCCAGATGGTCGGTGCGATCCACGGTCGACTGCTGACGGCCTGGGCGGCGGCGGGCGTATTGGGCCCGGTGCTGGTGAACTACTTGCGTGAATATCAACTGAGCATCGGCGTTGAACGCGCTGCGGCCTATGACATCACCTTGTACATCCTCGCCGGCCTGCTGGTGCTGGGTTTCATCTGCAACCTGCTGGTGCGCCCGGTGGCCGACAAGTACTTCATGACCGACGCGGAACTGGCCGCCGAGCAGGCGCTGGGCCATGACAAGGGTGCCGATGCCAGCACCGTGCTGGAGTGGAAAGCATCCGCCGCCAGCAAGCCAATGGCGATCGCCGCCTGGCTGGTGGTGGGTATACCGTTGGCGTGGGGTGTGTGGGTAACCCTGCAGAAGACGGCTGTCCTGTTCCACTAAGTTGATTGCAGGCGGGCGCACCATCCTGGAGCGCCCGCTTGTATGCACATGTCTATCCCCGACATTGCCCGCCTCAACTCGTCAGTCTTATCCCCTCCGATGTTTCTGTTTAGCGCCCGCGCCCCTATAATGGCTGCCTTTTTCGCCCAACGATTTTGCGGAGCTGGTAATGGTCGAACGTATGGCGTCCGTCGAGCGCGACACTCTGGAAACCCAGATCAAAGCCTCGATCAACCTGGATGGCACCGGAAAGGCCCGATTTGATATCGGCGTCCCTTTTCTTGAGCACATGCTGGACCAGATCGCCCGTCACGGGTTGATCGACCTGGATATCGTCTGCAAGGGCGACCTGCATATCGATGACCACCACACCGTGGAAGACGTCGGCATCACGCTCGGGCAGGCGTTTGCCAAAGCCATCGGCGACAAAAAAGGCATCCGTCGCTACGGTCACGCCTATGTGCCGCTGGACGAAGCGCTGTCGCGCGTGGTGATCGACTTCTCCGGCCGCCCTGGCCTGCAGATGCACGTGCCATACACCCGCGCCACCGTGGGCGGCTTCGATGTCGACCTGTTCCAGGAATTCTTCCAGGGCTTCGTTAACCACGCCCTGGTCAGCCTGCACATCGACAACCTGCGCGGCACCAATACCCACCACCAGATCGAAACCGTGTTCAAGGCTTTCGGCCGCGCGCTGCGCATGGCCGTGGAGCTGGATGAGCGCATGGCCGGGCAAATGCCCTCGACCAAGGGCGTGCTGTAATGCAGACGGTCGCGGTTATCGATTACGGCATGGGTAACCTGCACTCGGTGGCCAAGGCCCTCGAGCACGTAGGCGCCGGCAAGGTGCTGATCACCAGCGATGCCAAGGTGATTCGCGAAGCCGACCGTGTGGTGTTCCCAGGCGTTGGCGCGATTCGCGATTGCATGGCCGAGATCCGCCGCCTGGGCTTTGACAGCCTGGTGCGTGAAGTCAGCCAGGACCGCCCGTTCCTCGGCATCTGCGTGGGCATGCAAGCCTTGCTCGACAACAGTGAAGAGAACGAAGGCGTCGACTGCATCGGCCTGTTCCCAGGCCAGGTGAAGTTTTTCGGCAAAGACCTGCATGAAGACGGTGAACACCTGAAAGTCCCGCACATGGGCTGGAACGAAGTCCGCCAGACCGTGGATCACCCGCTGTGGCACGAAGTGCCGGACATGGCGCGTTTCTACTTCGTCCACAGCTACTACATCGCCGCCGCCAAGCCCGGCCAGGTGGTGGGTGGCGGGCACTACGGCGTCGACTTTGCCGCAGCGCTGGCCGACGGTTCGCGGTTTGCCGTGCAGTTCCACCCGGAGAAAAGCCATACCCATGGCCTGCAATTGCTGCAGAACTTCGCCGCGTGGGACGGGCGCTGGTAAGTGGCCAGGAAGCCGAAACCGCCGATCCTGACCCTCACGCCCGAACAGGAGAGTGAGGCGACCGTCAAGATCAAGCGATTCATGGAGGACCGCTTCGAGCTCAAATTGGGCTCGTTCGAGGTCGCCGAGATTCTTGAGCTGTTCACCACCGAAGTGGCTCCGCACTATTACAACAGGGCGATTTTCGATACGCAGACGCTCCTTAAAGAACGGTTCGAAAGCATAGAAAGCGACCTGTGGTCGCTTGAAAAGAGCAGCTGAAAGCTTCAAGCCCAGGCTGCAAGAATTGATACGCGTGCTTGCTTGCAGCTTATAGCTTGCAGCTTGCAGCTCTTTGACGAAGGAAAAGCATGCTAATTATCCCCGCTATCGATCTCAAGGACGGCGCCTGCGTACGTCTGCGCCAAGGCCGCATGGAAGATTCCACCGTGTTCTCCGATGACCCGGTGAGCATGGCTGCCAAATGGGTGGAAGGGGGCTGCCGTCGTCTGCATCTGGTGGACTTGAACGGCGCCTTCGAAGGCCAGCCGGTCAATGGTGAAGTCGTCACCGCCATCGCCAAGCGCTACCCGAACCTGCCGATCCAGATCGGCGGCGGTATCCGCTCTCTGGAAACCATCGAGCATTACGTCAAGGCCGGCGTGAGCTACGTGATCATCGGCACCAAGGCGGTCAAAGACCCGGCGTTTGTCGCCCAAGCCTGTCGCGCGTTTCCCGGCAAAGTGATCGTGGGCCTGGATGCCAAGGACGGTTTCGTCGCCACCGACGGCTGGGCTGAGATCAGCACCGTGCAGGTGATCGACCTTGCCAGGCAGTTCGAAGCCGATGGCGTGTCCGCCATCGTTTATACCGACATCGCCAAAGACGGCATGATGCAGGGCTGCAACGTGCCGTTCACCGCGGCACTGGCGGCGGCGACGAAGATTCCGGTGATCGCTTCCGGCGGTATCCACAACCTGGGTGACATCAAGTCACTGCTGGACGCCAAGGCCCCCGGCATCATTGGCGCCATCACCGGCCGTGCGATCTATGAGGGCACGCTGGACGTGGCTGAAGCTCAAGCTTTTTGTGATGGCTACGCGGCCAGGTCCAAGTCGTAGGCTGCAAGCTGCAAGTAAAAGCAGATCTGCTTCTACTTGCAGCCTATAGCTCAAAGCTTGCAACTCTTATCGGAGATAAGCCCATGGCTTTAGCCAGACGCATCATCCCTTGCCTGGACGTCGACAACGGTCGCGTGGTCAAGGGCGTCAAGTTCGAGAACATCCGCGACGCCGGCGACCCGGTGGAAATTGCCCGTCGCTACGATGAGCAGGGTGCCGACGAGATTACCTTTCTCGACATTACCGCCAGCGTCGACGGCCGCGACACCACCCTGCACACCGTTGAGCGCATGGCCAGCCAGGTGTTTATCCCGCTGACCGTCGGCGGTGGCGTGCGCACCGTGCAAGACATCCGCAACCTGCTCAATGCCGGTGCGGACAAGGTTTCGATCAACACGGCGGCAGTGTTCAATCCCGAGTTTGTCGGCGAAGCGGCACAGCACTTCGGCTCGCAATGCATCGTGGTGGCCATTGACGCCAAGAAGGTCTCCGGCCCCGGCGAAACCCCGCGCTGGGAGATCTTCACCCACGGCGGCCGCAAACCCACCGGCCTGGACGCGGTGGAATGGGCGATGAAAATGGAAGGCCTGGGCGCCGGTGAAATCCTGCTGACCAGCATGGACCAGGACGGCATGAAAAACGGCTTCGACCTGGGTGTGACGCGCGCCATCAGCGATGCTTTGGGCATTCCGGTGATCGCTTCCGGCGGCGTCGGCACCCTGCAGCACTTGGCTGACGGTGTCATCGAAGGCCACGCCAGCGCGGTGCTGGCGGCGAGTATTTTCCACTTTGGCGAGTACACCGTTCCTGAGGCCAAGGCCTACATGGCAGCTCGCGGTATCGTCGTTCGCTAAACGTTGCTGGACACCATGGCAGGCGCGCGGCACTCTCTGCGCTTGCCATGGATTTCGGTAACCTTCATGTTCAAACACCTGCTGCTCGCCCTCGCCGGCACCTCCCTCCTGTTGGCCGGCTCGGCCCGCGCCGACGACGCATCCGGCAGCCCTCTGGTGCTGCTCACGGAAAATTTCCCGCCCTATAACATGGCCAAAAACGGCAAGAACTTCGCCAAGGACGAGAACATCGAAGGCATCGCCGTGGACATCGTGCGCGAAACCTTTAAGCGCGCCGGGATCTCTTACGACCTCACCTTGCGTTTCCCTTGGGAACGAATCTACAAGCTCGCCCTGGAAAAGCCCGGTTATGGTGTGTTCGTCATGGCGCGCCTGCCGGACCGCGAAGCGCTGTTCAAATGGGTCGGCCCCATCGGTCCGGATGACTGGGTATTGCTGGCCAAGGCCGACAGCACTATCCAGCTGGACGACCTGGAGCACGCACGGCGCTACAAGATCGGCGCCTACAAAGGTGACGCCATCGCTGAAAGCCTCGAAAAACAGGGGCTCAAGCCTGTGGTCGTGCTGCGTGATCAAGACAACGCGCAAAAGCTCATGGATGGCCGGATTGACCTTTGGGCCACCGGCGACCCGGCCGGGCGATACCTGGCGCGGCAAGTCGGCATCACCGGCTTCAAGACGGTTTTGCGCTTCAATAGCGCCCAGCTCTACCTCGCGCTGAACAAGAACGTACCGGACGAGCAGGTGAGCAAACTGCAGGCGGCGCTGGATCAGCTGCGCAAAGAAGGCGTGATCGACGAGATCATGGCGCGTTACCTCTAGCCTCAGCGCGGCTTGAGCAGGTCCACACGCAGGGTAGACGGCTGGTCCGCCTGGTCGAAGGCATAGGTACAGATTTTGTACGGTGTGTTTCTGACGCTGATCACCTGGGCATACTTTTCCAGCACCATGCCGGGGTGATCATTGAGTGGGTAGACCAGGTCGATGATCTCGTCCTCTTCATCCGCCGCCGCAGGCGCCGGCGGTATGGGCTGATAGCCCACGGGGCGCAGGCAATCGGTGGTCGCCGCAGGGCCGTACTTGTAGGTATAGCGGTGCATGAATGGCGGCGCCAGGTTCCAGATGACGGTATAGGCCGCCGAGCCTTGTTTATCCAGGTTGATGGTCACATTCGGCGTACGTGCCGGCCCTGGCTCGGCGAGCTCGACCGCAAGGGTCAGGGCGTTTCTCATCATGCCGTTGGTTACGCGCTGTTCTGCGGACTCGACCCCGACAATACACAGCATGTGCATCCCCGTTTGCGGGCCGATGGCGTCGTTCACGTAGGCGCCTTGCGCTTTGATCGGCACGCTGTAGAGCGCCGGATTTTCGCAGTCGATGGCGCGGCGGGTGGTCTTGTAGCGATAGAACGGAGTATTGGTGGTGAATGTCAGGTTCCAGCGCGGCACGATGTCTTTGCCTTTGCCATCTGCGGGCTTGATGAAGTACTGCTGGATGGGCTCCGGGTTCTGAAAGGTGATGGATGTGGTCGGGTAGAGATCGCAGTGTTCGCTGTCGGCCTGCAGCATGCCGTCGACGAAACACTGATTGAGGAAGCTCACCGGGCTGCCGTAGTTCGTCTCGGGGTGCCAGACAGCTGTACCGCCATGGATTTCACACGGTGCATCGCGCTGGCATTTGCGCTCCTCTGGCTGGCCTGTGGTGCTGGTGCTGAGGATGCCGAAGAGCTGGTTGGTCGCCCGGTCCAGCAAGGGCGCGCCGAAGCTGCCCACGCCGACGCCCTGGCACTGGTTCTTCATGGTGACCCGCCACACAAACGGCTGCTCCACCAGTTCGCGTGACGTTTGTTGCGTGCAGGCGGACAGGTGCAGGGTGTCCCATTCCGGAGCGATCAGGGTGAGAATATCACTGCCACTGGCAGGCACTTCTTCCGCCAGTTTCAATGGCTGGATGCCGGCCTTGATCAGGTCGGCCAGTGAAGCCTGCAACTCGACAATCGCCAGGTCGACCCCTTGGCTGCTTCCCCATTTCAGGGTTTTCAGCGGGTAGGTCTTGAGGGCTTCGAGGGTGTCGTCGAAGTAGTTGAAGCTGATGCTGCCCTTGATCGGCAAGTCGCGTTGCACCGCGCCGTTCAGGCGGTGCAGGCAGTGACTGCTGGTCAGCACATAGGCCGGACCGGACGTGCCGTCCTCGGTGCGCGTGTCCAGCAGGCTGGCGGTACAGAGCGTCTGGGTTTCGTTTCTGATTCGGCCGATACCGTTCCAGTGGTCGTGCTGATGCTGGGCGTTGGTTAGAAGGCGGGCAGGGCTGGCGTTGGCCAGGCCTTCGCCGAAATCCTTGGGCGCGGCATGCAGCGTGGCGCAGAGACTGCCGAGCAGCAGCCCTGAAACAACCCTGTGTGTGATGTTCATAGAGTGTCCTTACAGAATGAGTCGAAGGCTCACTATTCAGGACTGAGGGGCGCGAAACGCTGTAGTTATCTAGGGGCCGGGCGGTAAGTGCCGTCCCTGCCATGCCCGGCCATGGCCAGGTTGCTGCGCACGCTGATCATCAATTTGATATCGATCCACTCAACGCCTTGGGCCTTGAGCTTGGGCAACTCGCGCTCCAGCACCGCGAGGGTTTGCGGGTAAGGATGCCCGATCATTACTGCCGAGCCCTGTTTGTGCGCCAGCTTGATCGCGGTTTGCAGTTGCGTGGTAATCGCCGCTTCCGTGCGTTCGTCGTCCAGGAATACATCCCGCGAAACATGGGCCAGGCCAATTTTCTGCGCCTCGGCGGCGGCCACGGTCTGTGCGCTGGTGCGGCTGTCGACGAAAAACTTGTTGCGCCGTTGCAGCTCTGCCATCAGCCAGGCCATGGCTTGTGGCTGGGCGGTCATGCGGCTGCCCATATGATTATTGATGCCGGCCGTATAGGGCACCGCATTGAAGGCCGCATCCAGGCGTTTGCCGAGTTCTTCGATGGGGAGTTCGGGGTGCCAGGCGAATGGGCCGGTGGCTGGGTCCATGGGCATGTGCAGGATCACGATCTTGCCGGCCTTGTGTGCCTCGCGGGCGAATTCGGCGGCATGGGGCGTGTCGGGCATGATCGCCGTGGTGACCGGCCCCGGCAGGGCCAGCACGCGACGATCCCTGGGCAGGTTTTGCCCAAGGTCGTCGATGATCAGGGTGAGATAGGCTTTGCGGGGCTCGCCGGCAGGGGCCGCGTGGGCGACACCTGCCAGGCTGCACAGCACAGCGATGATCAGGGCAAAACGCATATCAACGGCTGCGCGTGATGCTCAAGCCCTTGAGCAGGCTCAACGCCTGGGCCAGTTGGTAATCGTCGTCCTGCGGCATCGGCTTGGCTTTGGCGCCGCTGCCGGTCGGCTGGTCGGCGCCGCCGTTGCCATTGCCCAGGTGACCTTGCAGGTCGGCCTCTTTGTAGTACTCGCTGTCGATCTCGTTGGTGATCCTGGCCTTGCGTACTTCGATGTCCGGCACGATGCCCTGAGCCTGGATCGAACGCCCGTTCGGCGTGTAGTACAGCGCCGTGGTGATCTTCAGAGCGCGCTCGTTGTTCAGCGGCAACACGGTCTGTACCGAACCTTTGCCGAAACTGGTGGTGCCCATCAGCACGCCACGCTTCTGGTCCTGCAGGGCACCGGCGACGATTTCCGAGGCCGAGGCGCTGCCGCCGTTGATCAGCACGGCCAACGGCACGTTCTCGCTGAGGTCGTTGCCGGTGGCCGAGAAGCGCAGCTCGGAATTGGCGATGCGGCCCTTGGTGTAGACGATCAGGCCCTTGGTGATGAAATGGTCGACCACTTCCACCGCCGACTGCAGCACGCCGCCCGGGTTGTTGCGCAGGTCGAGCACAATACCGCTGAGCTTCTTGCCGTTGTCCTTGCGCAGCTTGGCCAGGGCCTTGGCCACTTCGTCGCCGGTCTTGACCTGGAACTGCGTGATGCGGATATAGCCGTAGCCCGACTCCAGCAACTGGCTCTTCACGCTCTTGACCGTGATGGTTGCGCGGGTCAGCGTCACGTCGAACGGGTTGCCGCCGTCGCGCACCAGGGTCAGGGTGATTTTCTGGCCGATCTTGCCGCGCATCTTGTCGACGGCTTCGGTCATGGTCTGGCCGCGGGTCGGCTGGCCGTTGATCTTGACGATAAAGTCGCCGGCCTGGATACCGGCCTTGGAGGCCGGGGTGTCGTCGATCGGCGAGACGACCTTGATGTTGCCGTCTTCGGCGCCGACTTCAATGCCCAGACCGCCGAACTCACCGCTGGTGCTTTCCTGCAGCTCGGCGAAATCTTCCGGCCCGAGGTACGCGGAGTGCGGGTCGAGGTTGCTGAGCATGCCCTTGATGGCATTTTCCAGCAGGGTCTTGTCGTCTACGGGTTCGACATAGGCTGCCTTGATGCGGTCCATGACCTCGGCAAAGGTGCGCAGCTCTTCCAGCGGCAACGGCGCCTTGGTGGTCGCGGCCGTGGCGGCGGGTGCAGCCGGAGCGGCCTGGTCGGCAAAAGCCAGAGGCGCGCCGATCACCAGGGCGATCGTCAGGGCCAGCGAAGTGAGGCGGGACAAATGCAGCATGTCGAACGAACTCCTAATGTAGATGCGACCCTTATCCTTGGGTTCTGCACCATTGTGCGGGATCGCTTGGGCGACCCTGCTGACGAATAGCGAAGTACAACGCCGGGGTGTCCTGGCCGCCACTGTTACCGACAGTGGAGATGGATTCACCGGCTTTTACAACATCACCTGCCGACTTGAGTAATGTCTGATTGTGGCCGTAAAGGCTCAAATAGCCATTCCCGTGGTCGAGAATCACCAATAAACCGGCCCCGCGCAGCCAATCGGCAAACACTACGCGGCCACCGTGGACGGCGTGGACCTGGCTGCCGGCAGCGGCGCTGATCATTACACCATCCCACTTGGCGCGGGTGTCGTCGCCGCGGGTTTCTCCGAAGCGTGCCAGTAATCGACCATCAACCGGCCATGGAAGTTTGCCGCGTGCCGAAGCAAATGGCCCGCCGAAGGATTCCCCGGCGCTGGAAACCAGCGGGCCGGGAGCCGCGTGCGCCGGTTTACGCGGCGCCGGCGCATCCGAGGTGGCGGCCAGCTCGGCCTCGCGCTGGCGCTTTTTTTCCGCTTCCTGCTGGGCGATCAGCGCTTTTTGCCGTGCTTCTTCGGCCTCACGCGCCTGGCGGGCCAGGGTTTCTTCGATGGTCTTGAGTACTTTCGCCAGGTCGGCCTGGTCCTGTTCACGGGCCTGCAGCTTGGCGTCGCGTGCCTTTACATCGTCATTGAGCTTGGCCAAGGCCAACTGGCGTTCCTTGCGAACCTTGTCCAGTTCGTTGCGCTGGGCGTCCAGGCTGCTCTTCTGGTCTTCCAGCTGCGACTGCTGGTTAGTGATCTCCTGTTCCACATTGGCCAACTGGCGCAGGGTCTCGTTGAAGCTTTTCAATTGCTCCAGGCGGGCCTTGCTCAGGTAATCGTAGTAGGTCAGGGTGCGCGCGAATTTTTCCGGGTTCTGCTGGTTGAGCAGCAGTTTTAAGTATTCCTGGCGGCCGCTCTGGTAGGCGGCGCGGGCCTGGATCGCGATCAGGCGTTGCTGTTCAACGCGTGCGCTCTGGAGTTTTTTTTTCTCAGCGTCGAGTCGCTCCAGTTCCGACTCGCTCTTCTTTAGTTCTTTTTGCAACTCTTGGACTTGCTTCTCCAGCTTGCCCATTTCGGTTTCCGTACCGCGCAGGTCTTTCTGCACTCCGGATTTTTCTTCCTGGAGCTTGCCGAGCAGTTTCTTCAACTCGGCAATGTCCTGACGCGTAGCGTCCAACTGTTGTTGGGTTTGTGCGCGCTCGTCGGCAAACGCCGGTTGGAGCAGGCAGACAAGAGCAAGGGTAATCAAGGCGCGAAGCATAGAGGCGGGCGACACCAGGGGGAAAGGGACGGCCTAGTATGCCCGCCAAGCGCTGCAAAAAAAACGCCCAATTCGGGCTCGCGGACAAGTTAGGCGCCGAGTGGCGGTGGTATGGCAAAAAGATATCTACCAAACACCGCAGATCCAATGTGGGAGAGGGCAAGCCCCTCCCACACGGTTGTTTAGATCAAACCAGGATTGAGGTGCCAGTCATCTCTTTGGGCTTCTCCAACCCCATCAGCATCAACATGGTCGGTGCCACGTCCGCCAGCACGCCGCCCTCACGCACTTTGAAATCGCGCTTGCCCACATAGATGAACGGCACCGGCTCGGTGGTGTGGGCCGTGTGGGCCTGACCGGTGGATTCGTCGGACATCTGCTCGCAGTTGCCGTGGTCGGCCGTGATCAGCGCTTCGCCGCCGACGTTTTCCAGGGCGTCGACAATGCGGCCGACGCACCGGTCCAGGCATTCGACGGCCTGGGTGGCGGCCTTGAGATTGCCGCTGTGGCCGACCATGTCGCCATTGGCGTAGTTGACCACGATCACGTCGTAGCGCTGGTGTTCGATGGCGTCGACGATTTTGTCGGTGACTTCCGGCGCGCTCATTTCCGGCTGCAGGTCGTAGGTGGCGACTTTCGGCGATGGGATCAGGATACGTTCTTCGCCGGGAAACGGCTCTTCGCGGCCGCCGGAGAAGAAGAAGGTCACGTGGGCGTATTTCTCGGTTTCAGCGATACGCAGC
Organism: Pseudomonas quebecensis; assembly: GCF_026410085.1. NCBI lineage: Bacteria > Pseudomonadati > Pseudomonadota > Gammaproteobacteria > Pseudomonadales > Pseudomonadaceae > Pseudomonas > Pseudomonas quebecensis. Next base: position 4,957,832 of record NZ_CP112866.1, on the reverse strand, counting down.
TGGGTCTTGCCGTTTTTCGCCAGGTAATCACCCAGTACGTTTTCCAGGCTGCCGGGGGCGAAAGCTGACGGCGCCGGGATGTTCGCGGCGTATTGGGTGAGCATCACGAACTCGACTTTCGGCTGGCGCGCGCGCTCGAAGTCTTTGAAGCCGGCGTCGACGAATACGTGGCTCAGCTCGCGGGCGCGGTCGGCGCGGAAGTTCATGAACACCACGGCGTCGCCGTCTTCGACTTTCACCGGCTCGCCGATGGTGGTGGCTTTGACGAATTCATCGCTCTCGCCCCGCGCATAGGCAGCTTCCAGGCCTTCCTGGGCGGTGGCGGCGTGGAATTCGGCCTGGCCGTCGACAATCAGGTTGTAGGCCTGGGACACGCGATCCCAGCGATTGTCGCGGTCCATGGCGAAGTAGCGGCCCACCAGGCTGGCGATGCGGCCCTTGCCCAAGGCGGCAAAGGTGGCATCCAACAGCTCGATAGACGATTGTGCGCTTTTGGGCGGCGTGTCGCGGCCATCAAGGAAGGCATGCAAGTAAATCCTGTCGGCGCCGCGCTTGAACGCCAGTTCTGCCATGGCGACCAGATGGTCCTGGTGGCTGTGCACGCCGCCATCGGACAGCAGGCCCATGAAGTGCACGGCCTTGCCCGCAGCGACTGCTTTATCTACCGCCGCGCAGATGGTTGGGTTTTCGAAGAACTCGCCATCGCGGATCGCTTTGGTCACGCGGGTAAAGTCCTGATAGACCACTCGTCCGGCGCCCAGATTCATATGGCCGACTTCCGAGTTGCCCATCTGGCCGTCCGGCAGGCCCACGTCCATGCCCGAGCCGGAGATCAGGCCGTTGGGCACAGTGGCGCTCAGGCGATCCAGTACGGGCTTGTCGGCCGCGTATACGGCGTTGTCGTGGTGGCTTTCACTGTGTCCGAAGCCATCGAGAATTATCAGGACCAAAGGTTTAGGCGTAGTAGTCATAGATCCTCTCGCGGCGTTAATAAGGAAGACAATGGAAAAGGGAGTGGCAGTTTAAAGCGAAGTTCCGACCACGTCACCGCTTTACGGGGGTTGGCCCCCCCTGGCGGCTGTGTATACTTACCGCCATTTTAACGCCCTGGAACCTCCTTGATGGTTGATCACCTGATTGCATTTGCCACTGCCCACTATCTGCTCGTGGGTGCCTTTGTCATTCTGCTGGCGCTGCTGATCGCTCATGAAATGAGCCGTGGTGGCCGCAGCCTGAGCACATCGGAACTGACCGCGCTGGTCAACAAGGATGAAGCCATCGTGGTGGATATCCGCCCCGCCAAGGATTTCGCCACCGGCCATATCGTCGGCGCCCTGAACATTCCGCAGGACAAGCTGATCGCACGCCTGCCCGAGCTGGAAAAGCACAAGGCCAAGACCATCATTCTGGTCGATGCCCAGGGTCAGCACGCCGGCACTCACGCCCGCGAGATGCTCAAGACTGGTTTCACCGCTGCCAAGCTGTCGGGCGGTATCAGCAGCTGGCGCGCCGATAATCTGCCGCTGGTGAAGTGATATGAGCCAGGTCATCGTGTATTCCAGCGATTGGTGCCCTTACTGCATGCGGGCCAAGGCCTTGCTCGAGAAGAAGGGCGTTGCTTTCGAAGAGATCAAGGTCGACGGCAAACCCCAGGTGCGTGCCGAGATGGCCCAGAAAGCGGGGCGTACGTCCGTGCCGCAGATCTGGATCGGTAGCCGGCATGTTGGTGGCTGCGATGATCTGTTTGCCCTGGAGCGCGCCGGTAAGCTCGATGCGTTGCTGGATGCCTGACTCCCAACCCTTAAAGACCCCAAGATAAAGAAGGATCTGCGATGACTGATCAACAGAACACTGAAGCAGCAGAAGCCCAAGGCCCGCAATTCTCGCTGCAACGCATCTATGTGCGCGACCTGTCGTTCGAAGCGCCGAAAAGCCCGGCAATCTTCCGCCAGGAATGGTCCCCCAGCGTTGCACTGGACCTCAACACCCGCCAGAAATCCCTGGAAGGCGACTTCCACGAAGTGGTACTGACCCTGTCGGTTACCGTCAAGAACGGCGAAGAAGTGGCCTTTATCGCTGAAGTTCAACAGGCCGGCATCTTCCTGATCCAGGGCCTGGACGAAGCGTCCATGAGCCACACCCTCGGCGCGTTCTGCCCGAACATCCTGTTCCCGTATGCCCGCGAGACCCTGGACAGCCTGGTCACCCGTGGCTCGTTCCCTGCGCTGATGCTGGCTCCGGTGAACTTCGATGCCCTGTACGCTCAAGAGCTGCAGCGCATGCAACAGGAAGGTTCGTCGACGGTTCAGTAAGCGCGAACCCAATGTGGGAGGGGGCTTGCCCTCGATAGCGGAGTTTCAGTCGTCATCCAGGTGACTGGCCTACCGCTATCGGGGGCAAGCCCCCTCCCATATTTGTTTGTGTATTACTTGAAACCGAGCTGGCGCCAGCCCTCGTAGACGGCTACGGCGACGGTGTTCGACAGGTTCAGGCTGCGGCAACCCTCGCGCATCGGCAGGCGCAGGCGATGGCCATCGGGCAGTGCGTCAAGTACGTCGGCGGGCAGTCCCCGGCTTTCAGGGCCGAACAGGAAGGCATCGCCTTCGGCAAAGCTGGCATCGTGGAACGGCCGCGAGCCTTTGGTGGTGAACGCGAACAAGCGCGGCTGGCCTAGGCTTTCCAGGCAGCTGGCGAGGTCGGCATGACGCTTGAGGGTTGCGTACTCGTGATAATCGAGGCCGGCGCGGCGCAGGCGTTTGTCGTCCATGTCGAAGCCCAGCGGCTCGATCAGGTGCAGGTGGCAGCCACTGTTGGCGCACAGCCTGATAACGTTGCCGGTGTTCGGCGGAATTTCTGGTTGAAAAAGGATGACGTGAAACATGCACGGCTCCGAAGGCAAAGATGGGCTGCATTCTACCCTCGAAGAGGACCCAAGACCGAAGCTATTGCCGAAGGTCATGGGCTCGCTGGCGATTGTCGGCCTGATGGTGGGCCTGATGATCGGCCGCTTGACCATTCCCGGCCCGGTTGAATTGCAGCAGGTAGAGACGGCGGCGGACGGCGTTGTGCTGTGGTTCAACAGTGAACCCAAACTGCATGGCGAACACATCGACGGTACGCTGGCGTTGTTGTTTGACGCCCAGGGCAAGGCTGCCAGTGGGCAAGTCAAGGTCAACGACAGGGATGTGAATTGGCGCATCCGCAGGACCGACGGCGGCTTGCTGCTGAACCTGGTCGCGGCGCGGCCGTTGCGTGGGGAGTGGAAAGGCGAGGAGGTCGATGACCGCTGGCGGCTGGAGGTCCATCTCCAAGGGCAATAAAAGAGGGAGTTCCCGGCCTGCCTGTACCAGGGCTCCCAAAACGGGGTGAAGCCGCGAAGGCTTCGATATTAAAGAGGGGATTCTCGGCCTGCCTGTACCAAGGTCCCCGAAACTGGGTAATACAAGAGTTATTGCAGGGCGCGTGCCAGAGTGGCTAAGTTGTGCCAAAAAACTTCTTCAGAACGCGCAAGGCCCCGGGATACGGGGCCTTGATGTTTTCGGTGTTCAATTTTTACTCCGCGGCTCTGAGGTTTCAGGCCTTGGATCCATGCCCGATGCCGGTTCATGGTGCATTGAAGCGGTGCATGCTCCTGACGCTTTATGAAGGTCCAAATGTGGGAGCCCTTCCCACATTAGACCTAGGTAGATTGGAGATCAGGCGTCGTCGCCCTCATCGTCATCCCCACCATCCACCTTCATGCCCAGTTCCTTGATCTTGCGCGTCAGGGTATTACGACCCCAACCCAGCAACACAGCGGCATCGCGACGGCGGCCGGCGGTGTGCTTCAGTGCGGTCTCGATCATGATCCGCTCGAATGCCGGTACAGCGCTGTCCAGCAGGTTCGACTGACCGCGTGCCAGGGCCTGGTCGGCCCATTGGCGCAAGGCTTGTTCCCAGTTGGTCACCGGTGCCGAATCCTGCGGCAGGCTCAGCAGCTCCGGCGGCAAGTCGCTGATGTGCACTTCGCGCCCGGACGCCATCACCGTGATCCAGCGGCAGGTGTTCTCCAGCTGGCGTACGTTACCCGGCCATGGCAGGTTCTTCAGGTATTCCTCGGTTTCGCTTTTGAGCACCTTCGGCTCGACGGCCAGTTCAAGGGCAGCGCGGCTGAGGAAGTGGCGGGCGAGAGTCGGGATATCTTCGCGGCGGTCCGACATGCGTGGGATATGGATGCGGATCACGTTGAGACGGTGGAACAAGTCTTCACGGAATTTGCCCGCGTGCACCAGGGTTTCCAGGTTCTGGTGGGTGGCGGCGATGATGCGTACATCGACCTTCACCGGGGTGTGCCCGCCGACGCGGTAAAACTCGCCATCGGCCAGTACGCGCAGCAAGCGGGTCTGAGTGTCGGCCGGCATGTCGCCGATTTCGTCGAGGAACAGCGTGCCGCCGTCGGCCTGTTCAAAGCGCCCGCGACGCAGGTTGGCCGCGCCGGTGAAGGCGCCTTTCTCATGGCCGAACAGCTCGGACTCCATCAGATCCTTGGGGATCGCCGCCATGTTCAGCGCGATAAACGGCGATGCCGCCCGCGGGCTGTGGCGGTGCAGGGCGTGGGCCACCAACTCTTTACCGGTACCCGACTCGCCGTTGATCAACACGGTGATGTTGGAATGGCTCAGACGCCCGATAGCGCGAAACACTTCCTGCATCGCCGGCGCTTCGCCGATGATTTCCGGGGTGCGGGTCAAAGTCGGTGGCGCTTCCTGATTCTGCTGCTCCTGGGCGTGCTGGTTGGCGCGCTTGACCAGCGCCACGGCCTCGTCCACATCGAAAGGCTTGGGCAGGTACTCAAAGGCGCCGCCCTGATAGGAGGCGACAGCGCTGTCCAGGTCCGAGTGCGCGGTCATGATGATCACCGGCAGGCGCGGATGCTGCTCGCGAATCCGCGCCAGCAGGTCCAGGCCACTGGCGCCGGGCATGCGGATGTCGGAGATGATCACGTCCGGCTGCTGGCGTGCCAGGCGGCTCATCACGCCGTCGGCGCTGTCGAAACTCTGGGTGGTCATGCCTTCCTGTTGCAAGGCTTTCTCCAGGACCCAGCGGATAGAACGGTCGTCATCGACGATCCACACAGTTTCACTACGGCTCATGTCGATGGGGCTCCTTGTTCCAGTGGCAGAAAGATCGAGAACGTGGTGTGGCCGGGATGGCTCTCACATTCGATCAAGCCCTGATGCTGGCTGATGATGTTCTGGGTAATGGCCAGGCCCAGCCCGGTACCGTCCGGGCGGCCGCTGACCATGGGAAAGAAGATTGTTTCCTGCAGTTCCGCAGGAATGCCCGGGCCGTTGTCGATGATCTCGACCTTGGTCACCAGGCGGTGGCGCACATGGCCGATGGTGAACTGGCGCAGGGCGCGGGTGCGCAGGCTGATGCGACCCAGGCGCAGCTCGTTCTGGCTGCTGATGGCCTGCATGGCGTTGCGCACGATATTGAGCACCGCCTGGATCATCTGCTCGCGGTCGATCAACACGTCGGGGATGCTGGGGTCGTAGTCGCGCACCAAGGTAATGCAGCCTTGGCTTTCGGCCTCCACCAGTTGGCAGACGCGTTCGAGCACCTCGTGCACGTTGGTCAGCGCCAGCGACGGCAACTTGTTGGAGCCGAGCATGCGATCCACCAGGTTACGCAGGCGGTCGGCTTCTTCGATGATGACGTTGGTGTAGTCCTTGAGGTTCTCGTCCGGCAACTCGCGGGCCAGCAGCTGTGCCGCGCCACGGATACCGCCGAGGGGGTTCTTGATCTCGTGGGCCAGGCCGCGCACCAGCATCTTGCTGGTTTCCTGCTTGGACAGCTGAGCTTCCTCTTTGGTAATGCGCAGCAGGCGATCGCGGGGGTGTACTTCAAGCAGCAGCAGGGTGGCGCCGTTGCTCAGGATCGGGGTTACGGCGTAGTCGACGGTGAGGGTCTGGCCGGTAAGGGCTGTGAGCATCGCTTCGCGCTTGGTGAAGGGATGCGCCTGTTCAACCGCCTGGCGCAACGAACTCAAGGCCTCGGCCGACTCGGTGAACAATTCGCTGATGAACTGGCCATGGCTGCGCTGGCCGCTGATGGCCAGGAGCATCTCCGCCGCCGGGTTCATGTACTCAAGACGCAGATCGTCATTGAGCAGGATGGTCGCGGTGGTCAGGTTGTCGAGTAGCAAACGGTGCAGTGCATCGCTGATGGTCATCAGGACCTCTTGTGGAGCAAGGCGCGGGCTTGAGGCACACGCTGATACCAAGAAAATGCAAAAACCAAACCAAGGCTCCGAAAAGAAGCGCGCAGGCCCTGAAATAGGGGTTTTTGGCGCGCAACTATGGCGTTCTGCCAGCTTTGCCGTGAAGTTTCGAACCAAATTGGGCTGATGAGTTGAGTAGGGTGCAGCTTGTCGCACCAATATAGTGCGAATTGATGGCGTTTGTTCAGCAAGCGTGAAGGCAGGGTCGTTTGGGGTAAACGATCCTGCGCTGCGTACAACGGTCAGTGGGTTCGAGAAAGCGGTATACCGGGGCTGCCGGCATAGAACACCAGCAGTTCGACCGGCGTGTCGCCGGTACTGCCGCGATGCTCGATGCCCACCATTTCGGCCAGCGTATCGCCTTGGCGCAATGTGCGGGTGGCACCGCTCTTACGGGCTTCGACCAGCAATTCGCCGGAGAGGATATACGCCGCGTTGGGAATGGGATGGGTGTGCCACGGCAATTGGGTATTGGCCGGGATTTTGAGGCGTATCAGGGTCAGCTGTGGGACGCCCGAAGGGTAAGCCGTGTAAGGCGTGCCATCCCATGACTCGCTGCTTTGCAGCAGTAACTCGGTTTTGATGGGGGTCGTATTCGGTTGTGAAGTGGTGCAGCCGAGCGCGGACAGGCACGCGGCTGCAGCGATCAAGCCGTGGAGGGATTTCATGGGGCCATCCTGTGTGGTGAATGACCCGTCAGGCTAGGGTGAGCCTCCAGTCGGAAGATGCCGGAAACTGCCTAGGATGAGGTAGTCCACGTATTTATTTGCTGACGGGTGCCTGGAGGCAAAGCTCGCCAGTGGCGCGGGCTCCCGCTATCTGCATCAAGGGCTCGTGCAGCGGCTCGTGAATTGCCATGGCCACCCATTGAGGGCATTGCGGGTTGTGGCGCTCTGGGGCGAAGTCGGCTAATTGCTGCAAGAGGCGTTTTTGCAGCTGATCCAACTGCGGGCGGATTTTACCCACCAAGTCCGGGCGTGGCAGGTCCGGGGCCTTGCCCATGAACTGCCAGTCGGACAGGCGCGTGTATTGCACGAGTTTGTTGGCCTCGATCTGCGCGGCGAAAAACTGCTCGGCAACGGCGGGGTCGAGTTTGTAGCTGGGTGCCTGGGCTGCGACGCTGGCGAGCACGTCCTGTTCACGCTGTTTATCCTCAACCGGCTTTTTGCTGTCCCATTTGCTCAGGGCGACCTGGTCGGCGATGGCCAGGCGTTCGGTGATGCTGTTGAGTAAAGGTTCCAGGCTGGGCGGTGCAGCGAATGCACTGGCGCTGACAAATAACAAAGCGAACACAAGTCGACGTTTCAAGGCTGTTCTCCTTGTGGCAGGGGGCTAAACCCCGATAGCAGCGTGTCAGTCAGCACCTGTATCAGCTGATCCACCGCTATCGGGAGCAAGCGCCCTCCCACCTGATTGGGTTTGCAGATACGGAGCTGTTTAATCCGCGGGCAAAAAAAGACCTCCCGAAGGAGGCCTTTTTCATCACGCTGCGTCAAGCAGCGCTACCGGATCAGCAGCTGTAGTACAGCTCGTATTCCAGTGGGTGTACGAAGGTGCGAACTTTGATTTCTTCTTCGCTTTTCAGCTCGATGTAGGCATCGATGAAGTCGTCGCTGAATACGCCGCCTTTGGTCAGGAACGCACGGCCCTTGTCCAGCTCTTCCAGGGCTTCTTTCAGGCTGCCGCACACTTGTGGGATCTCTTTGGCCTCTTCAGGCGGCAGGTCGTACAAGTTTTTGTCGGCGGCGTCGCCAGGGTGGATCTTGTTCTGGATGCCGTCCAGGCCGGCCATGACCAGGGCCGCGAAAGCCAGGTACGGGTTGGCTGCCGGGTCCGGGAAGCGCGCTTCGATACGGCGAGCGCGTGGGCTGGACACGTAAGGAATACGGATCGAGGCGGAACGGTTGCGAGCCGAGTAGGCCAGCATGACCGGTGCTTCGAAACCTGGGACCAGACGCTTGTAGGAGTTGGTCGACGGGTTGGTGAAGCCGTTCAGGGCCTTACCGTGCTTGATGATGCCGCCGATGAAGTACAGGGCGGTGTCGGACAGGCCGGCATAACCTTCGCCGGCGAAGGTGTTCTTGCCTTCTTTGGCGATGGACAGGTGAACGTGCATACCCGAACCGTTATCGCCGTACAGCGGCTTAGGCATGAAGGTCGCGGTACGGCCGTAGGCATCAGCCACGTTGTGTACGCAGTACTTCAGGGTCTGGACTTCGTCAGCCTTGGCGACCAGGGTGTTGAACTTCACACCGATTTCGTTCTGGCCGGCAGTCGCCACTTCGTGGTGGTGAACTTCGATGACCAGGCCCATTTCTTCCATGGCGTTGCACATGGAGGTACGGATTTCGTGATCGTGGTCGAACGGCGGGACCGGGAAGTAGCCACCTTTGACGCCTGGACGGTGGCCTTTGTTGCCACCTTCCACGTCCTGGTCGGACATCCACGAACCCTGTTCGGAGAAGATCTTGAACATCGAGCCGGAGATGTCGGATTTGAATTTGACCGAATCAAAGATGAAGAACTCTGGCTCCGGGCCTACGAATACGGTGTCGCCGATACCGGTGGACTTCAGGTATTCCTCGGCGCGCTTGGCGATCGCACGTGGGTCGCGGTCGTAGCCTTGCATGGTCGAAGGTTCGATCACGTCGCAGACGATGATCAGGGTTGGGTCTTCGGTGAACGGGTCGAGCACGGCAGTGCTGTCGTCCGGCATCAGGATCATGTCGGAGGCTTCGATGCCTTTCCAGCCGGCGATGGAGGAACCGTCGAACATTTTGCCTTCTTCGAAGAACGCATCATCCAGCGCATCGCGAGCCGGCATGGTCACGTGGTGCTGAGTGCCTTTGGTGTCCGTGAAGCGCAGATCAATCCATTTGACGTCATGATCTTTGATGAGTTGAACCGACTTCGACATAGTGTCCTCCGGGTGGCTTCGGGCTGGGGTAGTGGAGTTAGCCCTTAGAATGTGGGTGATGCCGGCGCGGATAGTCCGCCATGGCAACCTGCCTCACAAGAGAGCAAATTGCATGCCAGTGCGCCAACATGGGTTTTCTGTTCCAAAAACGCCCCTATAAAGGTGCATTGCGACAAAACCGCAAAAACAGCGCACTGCAATGTCGCATCATCTGCATCAAATGCACTTCTTTGGTGCGTGACAGCAGAGGTGCATATTAACTGGTTAAACCTTGAGCGATTTCCGCTATAATCCGCGCCCCCCTTTTTCGGCAGGCCCTGCGCGCGCTGTTTCCATGAAATTAATCGTTAAAGTCTTCCCCGAGATCACCATCAAGAGCCGACCGGTACGGACGCGTTTCATCCGTCAGTTGGCCAAGAACATCCGTGCCGTGCTCCGCGATCTGGACCCGGCTGTGGTGGTGAATGGCGTGTGGGACAACCTCGAGCTGGAAACCCGTGTCACCGACCCCAAAGCCTTGAAGGACATGACCGAGCGCCTGAGCTGCATGCCGGGTATCGCGCATTTCCTGCAGGTGGACGAATACCCGCTGGGCGACTTCGACGACATCACCGAGAAGTGCAAGCGGCACTACGGCGGCGCGCTGGAAGGCAAGATTTTTTCGGTGCGCTGCAAGCGTGCCGGCAAGCATCCGTTCAGCTCGATGGATGTCGAAAAATACGTCGGCAGCAAGCTGCGTCGCGAGTGCGGCGCCGCCGGAATTTCCCTGAAAGCGCCGCAAATTGAAGTGCGCATGGAAATTCGCGACCAACGGTTGTTCGTGATCCATAGCCAGCACAACAGCATCGGCGGCTACCCGCTGGGCGCTTTGGAACAGACCCTGGTGCTGATGTCCGGCGGTTTCGATTCCACGGTGGCGGCCTACCAGATCATGCGCCGCGGCCTGATGAGCCATTTCTGCTTCTTCAATCTGGGCGGGCGTGCACACGAATTGGGCGTGATGGAAGTCGCGCACTACATCTGGAAGAAGTACGGCAGCTCCCAGCGTGTGCTATTTGTGAGCGTACCGTTCGAAGAAGTGCTTGGGGAAATTCTCGGCAAAGTCGATAACAGTCATATGGGCGTAGTATTGAAGCGTATGATGTTGCGCGCTGCGTCCCGAATCGCCGATCAATTGCAGATCGACGCGCTGGTGACCGGCGAAGCGATTTCCCAGGTCTCCAGCCAGACGCTGCCCAACCTGTCGATCATCGACTGCGTCACCGAGAAGCTGGTGCTGCGCCCGCTGATCGCCAGCCACAAGCAGGACATCATCGACCTGGCAGAGCAGATCGGCACCGCCGCCTTTGCCAAGCATATGCCGGAGTACTGCGGGGTCATTTCGGTGAACCCCAAGACCCACGCCAAGCGTCACCGCGTGGAGCATGAAGAGAAAGAATTCGACATGGCGATTCTGGAGCGTGCGCTCGAGAACGCCAAGCTGGTCCCGATCGATCGCGTGATCGACGAGCTGGGCCAGGATGTGCAGATCGAAGAAGTCAGCGAAGCCCTTGCCGGCCAGATCGTCATCGACATCCGTCATCCGGATGCCGCTGAAGATGAGCCGCTGGAAATTCCTGGCATCGACGTACAAACGCTGCCGTTCTATGCATTGAACGCGCGTTTCAAGGAACTGGATAACAGCCGTCAGTACCTGCTGTATTGCGACAAAGGCGTCATGAGTCGCCTGCATGCTCACCATTTGCTCAGTGAGGGGTATGCCAATGTGCGCGTTTATCGACCGAGCTAAGAGCCCGGGGCTGTTTGCCTGTGGCCTGCGTCACCGGCCCCCCGACTCTGCCGTCAAGCTGTAACGGCAAGGCCTGACTCTACTGTTAATCGCTGCCACGACCTGACAGCACACCGAATCCTCTGATCGAGATACACAAGTGATCGAAAATCTACGTAACATCGCCATCATTGCTCACGTTGACCATGGTAAGACCACCCTGGTAGACAAACTCCTGCGTCAATCCGGCACCCTGGAGCGCAACGAGCTCAACGACGAGCGCGTGATGGACTCCAACGACCAGGAAAAAGAGCGCGGTATTACCATCCTGGCGAAAAACACCGCCATCAACTGGAACGGCTACCACATCAACATCGTGGACACCCCGGGCCACGCCGACTTCGGCGGCGAAGTAGAGCGCGTAATGTCGATGGTCGACTCCGTGCTGCTGCTGGTTGACGCTCAAGACGGCCCTATGCCGCAAACCCGTTTCGTGACCAAGAAGGCTTTCGAAGCCGGCCTGCGTCCGATCGTGTGCATCAACAAGGTTGACCGTCCAGGCGCGCGTCCGGACTGGGTTCTGGACCAGATCTTCGACCTGTTCGACAACCTGGGCGCCACCGAAGAACAGCTGGACTTCAAAGTCGTCTACGCCTCGGCCCTGAACGGCATTGCCGGTCTGGACCACAACGACATGGCCGAAGACATGACCCCGCTGTACCAGTCGATCGTCGACAACGTACCTGCGCCGAAAGTCGACCGTGACGGTCCGTTCCAGATGCAAATCTCGGCACTGGACTACAACAGCTTCCTGGGTGTTATCGGCGTTGGCCGTATTGCCCGCGGCAGCGTCAAGCCGAACACCCCGGTTGTGGCTATCGGCGCCGATGGCAAGAAACGCAACGGCCGTATCCTGAAGCTGATGGGTCACCACGGTCTGCACCGTATCGACGTTGAAGAAGCTTTCGCCGGCGACATCGTATGCGTTAGCGGTATGGACTCGCTGTTCATCTCCGACACCCTGTGCCAGCCGGACAACGTCGAGGCGATGAAGCCTCTGACCGTCGACGAGCCAACCGTTTCCATGACCTTCCAGGTAAACGACTCGCCGTTCTGCGGTAAAGAAGGCAAGTTCGTGACCTCCCGTAACATCAAGGAGCGTCTGGACAAAGAGCTGCTGTACAACGTTGCACTGCGCGTTGAAGAAGGCGACTCGGCCGACAAGTTCAAGGTATCCGGCCGCGGTGAGCTGCACCTCTCGGTACTGATCGAAACCATGCGTCGCGAAGGCTTCGAAATGGGTGTTGGTCGTCCGGAAGTGATCATCCGTCAGGTTGACGGCGTGAAGCAGGAACCGTTCGAAAACGTCACCATCGACACCCCTGAAGAATCCCAGGGCAAGGTCATGGAAGAGATGGGCCTGCGTAAGGGCGACCTGACCAACATGGTGCCGGATGGCAAGGGCCGTGTACGTCTGGAATACAACATCCCTGCTCGCGGTCTGATCGGTTTCCGTAACCAGTTCCTGACCCTGACCAACGGTGCTGGCATCCTGACCTCGATCTTCGATCGCTACGACACCATGAAGTCCGGCGACATGTCCGGCCGTCAGAACGGTGTTCTGGTTTCGGTTGAAACCGGCAAGGCGCTGACCTACTCCCTGGAAACCCTGCAGGCGCGTGGCAAGCTGTTCGTTGAACACGGTCAAGAGATCTACAACGGTCAGATCGTTGGTCTGAACAGCCGTGACAACGACATGGGCGTCAACCCAACCAAGGGTAAGAAGCTCGACAACATGCGTGCTTCGGGTAAAGACGAAACCATCGCCCTGGTTCCACCTGTTCGCTTCACCCTGGAACAGGCCCTGGAATTCATCCAGGACGACGAGCTGTGCGAAGTCACGCCGAAGTCGATCCGCCTGCGTAAGAAGATCCTGGACGAAGGCGAGCGTACCCGCGCTGCCAAGAAAGCCAAGAACTGAGTTAACTCAGGCTGAATGAAAAACGCCCCCGGTCGAAAGGCCGGGGGCGTTTTTTTATGCCTGATCGTTCCCGCGCTCTGCGTGGGAATGCAGCCCGTGACGCTCTGCGTCGCAAGGTGCACAAGGCTCGGGTCTTGCGTGCTTGTCGGGACGCGGAGCGTCCGGGAAGGCGTTCCCACGCAGAGCGTGGGAACGATCAGATCAGAACTTATCGAGGGTCTTGAAGTTAGTCTCGCGCACCACTTCTTTAGGCTTATACGCGCAATACCCCGGCCGCGGCCCGATCTTCGGGTGGTTACGGCAGGTGTCCGGGCGCTTGTCGTAGATGGTGCAGAAGCGCGTCTTGCGGTCCAGGTACAGGCAATCGTTGTTGCTCATGCGCTGCAGGGTAAAAATCTCGGATTTGTTGTTGTAGCGCTCGACGATGCCTTCCTTCTGCAAGCGCTTGGCGATGTTCTTCGGCGGGTCGCCGCGTTCGAACTCATCAACGATGCCAATGCGGATCAGGTCCTTGATCTTCACCTCAACCGGCAGCGTGCAGCAGCTGGACACGCAGCCACCGCACATATGGCTGGAATATTTCTGCCAGGTTTCGAGACGGTCGAGTTCCGCGGCGGCGATCAGTTGAGGCTTCATCAGGGTTCCAGGATGGGGCGGTAGCAGGGCGCGCGATCATACCGGGATTGATGATTTTTTGAACAATATTTTCAGCTTTTTCCTTTGCGGCAGGGATTGGGCACGCCCCCTGCATCTAATCCCGTCAACAGTAAATGAGTTAAAAAATTGACGAACCAGAGCCTGCAACCGCGTGTCAGAGCGTCTAGGCTCTAGCAACTCCTTCTATCTCGCCCGAGGTCGCATTTGATGTCTCAGGAACCACTTGCACGAGAAGCAGAGGTAGCCGCGTTCCGCGATGCCGTCTTGACCAAACTCACCTACGCGGTGGGCAAGGACCCCGATCATGCCTTCGACCACGACTGGTTCGAGGCCATTGCGCTTGCCGCCCGCGACCAGATGGTCGAACACTGGATGGACCATACCCGGCGCATCTACCGTAAGGGCCAGAAGCGGGTGTATTACCTCTCGCTGGAATTCCTGATCGGTCGCCTGCTCTACGACAGTCTGAGCAACCTCGGCGTGCTGGAGATCGCCCGCGATGCGCTGGCCGAACTGGGCGTCGACCTGGAACGCATCCGCCTGCTCGAACCCGATGCGGCGTTGGGCAACGGTGGCCTCGGACGCCTGGCTGCATGCTTTATGGAAAGCATGTCGACCTTGGGGATTGCCGGTCACGGTTATGGCATTCGTTATGAGCACGGCCTGTTCCGCCAGGCGATTGTCGATGGCTGGCAGCAGGAGCAGACCGAACGCTGGCTGGACTTCGGCAACCCGTGGGAGTTTGAGCGGGCCGAAGTGATTTACCCGGTCGGTTTTGGCGGTGCGGTGGAAACCCTGCCGGACGCTTCCGGCAAAATGATTCAGGTATGGACGCCGGCCGAGACCGTACGCGCAGTAGCCTACGACACGCCTGTGGTGGGCTGGCGCGGTGCCAGCGTCAACACCCTGCGTCTGTGGCGTGCCCGGGCGGTCGAAGACTTGCACCTGGAGCGCTTCAACGCCGGTGACCATTTGGGCGCCGTCGCCGAGGTGGCCCGCGCCGAAAGCATCTCCCGTGTGCTTTACCCGGCCGACAGCACCGAAGCCGGTCAGGAACTGCGCCTGCGCCAGGAATATTTCTTCGTCGCAGCCTCTTTGCAAGACCTGCTGCGCCGCCACAAGAACATGCACGGCTCGGTGCTGAGCCTCGGCGAGCATGCCGCGATCCAGCTCAACGACACCCACCCTTCCATCGCCGTGGCCGAATTGATGCGCCAGTTGGTCGACCTGCACGATATTCCGTGGGAAGCCGCTTGGGACGTGACCGTCGAAACCCTGTCGTACACCAACCACACCCTGCTGCCCGAAGCACTGGAAACCTGGCCTGTCGGCCTGATGGAGCGCATGTTGCCGCGGCACATGCAGATCATCTACCTGATCAACGCCCAGCACATCGACTCGCTGCGCGCCAAGGGCATCCACGATTTCGACGTATTGCGCGCCGTGTCGCTGATCGAAGAAGACAACGGCCGCCGCGTGCGCATGGGCAACCTGGCGTTCCTGGGTTCCCACAGCGTCAACGGCGTATCCGGCCTGCACACCCAACTGATGCGCAGCACGGTGTTCTCCGAGCTGCACAAGCTGTATCCGGAACGTATCAATAACAAAACCAACGGCATCACCTTCCGCCGCTGGCTGTACCAGGCCAACCCCAAGCTTACCCAGATGCTGGTAGACGCGTTGGGCCCGGATATTCTCGACAATATGGAGACGCGCCTGGGCGAGCTGGAAACCTTCGCCGAGAAGCAGACCTTCCGTAAAGCTTTCGCCGAGCAGCGTCTGCACAGCAAACGCGCCCTGGCCGAGATCATCCACGAGCGCCTGGGCATTTCGGTGAACCCGGCGGCGATGTTCGACGTGCAGGTCAAGCGCATCCACGAATACAAGCGCCAGTTGCTCAACCTGCTGCACACCGTGGCGTTGTACCAGGCGATCCGTGCCGAGCCGGGCACCGACTGGGTGCCGCGCGTGAAGATCTTCGCCGGCAAGGCCGCGGCGAGTTATCACCAGGCCAAGCTGATCATCAAGTTGACCAACGATATCGCCCGCACCGTCAACAACGACCCGACCGTGCGCGGACTGCTCAAAGTGGTGTTCCTGCCTAACTACAACGTCAGCCTGGCGGAAAGCATCATCCCGGCGGCGGACTTGTCGGAGCAGATCTCCACGGCGGGCTTCGAAGCTTCGGGCACCAGCAACATGAAATTCGGCCTCAACGGTGCGCTGACCATCGGCACCATGGACGGCGCCAACGTGGAGATGCACGAGCGCGTGGGCGCCGATCACATGTTTATCTTCGGCCTCAGCGCCCAGCAGGTGGAAGCGCGCAAACACGCCGGTGAATTCCACGCCGGGCCGGACATTGCCGTGTCCCATCGTCTCAACGATGTGTTGCAGGCGATCCGTGGCGGGGTGTTCTCGCCGGACGATCCGGGCCGCTACGTCGGTTTGATCGACGGTCTGATCGATTACGACCGTTTCCTGGTGTGTGCCGACTTCGATTCCTACTGGGATGCCCAGGCGCGGGTCGAAGCGCATTGGCATGACTCCAAGGCGTGGTGGCGTTCGGCGGTGCTCAACACCGCGCGGATGGGTTGGTTCTCTTCGGACCGGACCATTCGCGAATACGCCACCGAGATCTGGAAAGCGCTCGACTAAACCTGGCAAATCGAAAGTACGGGAGGGGGCTTGCCTCCGATGGCAGGGTGTCAGTTTGCAGATATGTGGACTGGTACACCGCTATCGGGAGCAAGTCCCCTCCCACATTGGTTGCGCGTCGATATACTGAGCGCCGGTTCGCTTAGGGAATATCGTCGATGCAATGGATTTTCATGCTGGTTGGCCTCGTGCTCGGCTGGACGCTCGATGAGTCGTTCTATGATGCAGGCATGGCTGCGCTGCTGGGGCTGGGCATTGGCCAGGCCATTCGCCTGTCGATGCTGTCGTCCAAGGCGGACCAACAGGGGCGCCAGCTGGAGATCGCGCAAAAAGCCCTGAGCGCTGTCGAGCAGCGTCTGGCGCAATTGGAGAAACCCGCACGACAACCCGATCCCACGCCTGCGCCGGCTGCACGCGCGGTGTTTGTCGAGGCGCCTGTCGCCGAATCCGCCAAAACCCCACCCACACCGCAAACCAAGGCGCCCGAACTCGTCTGGGAATTGCCGCCTGACCTCGCACCCGTGGCCGTCGCCAAACAAGCCAGCCAACCATTGCCCGACGATGTGTGGGCATCGGCTCCAGTACCTGCACCTGCACCGCGTGCTAAAGAACCTGCCGTACCCCGTGGCCCCAACCTGATTGAGCGTGCCCTCGGCGGCGCGCGTAACTGGCTGTTTGGCGGCAACACCGTGCTGCGCGTCGGTGTGGTGCTGTTATTTCTTGGCCTGGCGTTCCTGCTGCGCTATGCCACCGAAGGCATGGTGGTGCCGATCGAGGTGCGTTACGCCGGGGTGGCGGCGGCGGCCGTCGGCCTGCTGGGCCTGGGCTGGTGGTTGCGACTGCGCAACAGTCACTATGGGTTGATGCTGCAAGGCACCGGGATTGCGGTGTTGTACCTCACGGTGTTCGCCGCGATGCGTCTGCACCCGCTGATCGATCCGAGCGCGGCGCTCGGGCTTTTGGTGGCGGTGACGGTGTTTTCGGCCATCCTGGCGATTACCCAGGACGCGCTGGGGCTGGCCTGCGCGGCGGCGCTTGGCGGGTTTGCCGCGCCGATCCTGACGTCTACCGGTTCAGGTAATCATGTGGCGTTGTTCAGTTACTTCGCCTTGCTCAATACCGGCATCCTCGCCATCGCCTGGTTCAAGGCCTGGCGCTTGCTCAACCTGATCGGTTTCGTCGGCACCTTCGGTATCGGCTTTGCCTGGGGCCTGCGTTCCTACACCCCGGAACTGCTGTGGAGCACCGAGCCGTTCCTGGTGTTGTTCTTCCTGATGTACCTGGCCATCGGCCTGTTGTTTGCGCGCCGCAAATTGTTAGAGATGCGCGACGCGCCGGAAGACGACAGCCGTGGCGCACTGTTGCGCTGGTCGGCGGCCAAGGGCGATTACGTCGACGGCAGCATGCTGTTCGGCCCGCCGCTGGTGGGCTTTGGCCTGCAGTTCGCGCTGGTGCAGCACCTGGAATTCGCGGCGGCGTTCAGCGCGTTGGGCCTGGGCATCATCTATATGGGCCTGGCCCGAATACTCAGCGGCGGGCGCGCGTTGCTGCTGGCGGAAACCTGCCTGGCTCTGGGCGTCATATTCGCCAGCCTGGCTATTCCACTGGGGCTGGACGCACGCTGGACCGCTGCCGCCTGGGCGGTGGAAGGTGCCGGCATCTTCTGGCTCGGCTTGCGTCAGCAGCGGCCATTGGCCCGGGCATTCGGCCTGTTGCTGCAACTGGGCTCTGCGTTGGCGTTCCTCAGCGAACTGCATCGGGGCGAGCACACCCTACTCGAAGGCGCGCCATTGGGCGCGCTGCTGCTGGGCGCGGCGTTGCTGTTCAGCTTCGATCAATTACGCAAAGCTTCGACCGAGCAGGCCGCAGAGTGGGAGCGTAAAGGCCTGCCGGTACTGGCCAGCCTTGGCTTGAGCTGCCTGTACCTGCTGGCACCGTTGCTGCTGCTGACCCAAGGTACCGCGATCAGCTGGGCCGTCGCCGGCCTGGCGACACTGTTGATCGGCCTGCGCATCGGCTCCAGGACGTTCCTGTTTACCGCGTTCGCCGTGCAACTGTTGGGCGGAGCGCTGTTCCTGCTGCGCCTGAAGGGCGGTGAAGGCGAAGCGGTGTTCGACGCCGGCTGGAGTGGTTTGTTGACCGCGTCACTCATCGGCCTGGCCTTGATCGGCGGCATGTTGCTGGCGGCGCGTGACGACCGGGTGCGCGGCGATGTGCGGCTGTTGCGTGGGTTATCGGTGGTATTGCTCGCCGGCCTGGTGCTGATCAACCTCGCGGTGCTGTTCGTGCTGCCATGGGCCAGCGCCAGTGGCGTATGGGCACTCAGTGGTTTGTTGATTATCTGGCTGAGCCTGTACCTGCAACAGCGCGTGAGCTTTGTGTTTGGGTTGTTGCTGCAACTGATCGGCGGCGGTTCGTTCCTGCTGTCGGTGTCGGCGCTGCTCGGGCCGTTGTCCGGCGAGGCTCTGCGGCCCCTGGCGCACAGCGGCTTCTGGACACCGATGGTGCTGGGCCTGGCCGCGCTGGTCGGCGCCTGGCGCCTGCAACGTCAGCCTCATGCGCCGCTGTTTACCGCGCTGAAGCTGCAGCGTCTGTCCGACCTGCTGCTTGTGTGGGGCGCGGCCTGGTGGACCCTGGCGGTGAGCGGCGAAGTGCTGCGGTTTATTCCCGACGAGCTGCAAGGCTCCGTCTTGCTGGGGACTGCGGCGCTCAGTGTGGCGATCTGGAGTGTCTGCGCGACGCGCTTGCGCTGGGCCTCCCTGGGCATGCTTTGCACCCTGCTGATGCCGGCGGCGGGCATGGTGTTGCTGGTGTCCGCCCATACCTATTACCACCCGGCGGCGCACTACGGCTGGCTGGCCTGGTTGGCAGTGTTTGCCGTGCATTTCGTCTCGCTGCGACGGTTGGCGGCGGTGGTGCCTGGCAAAGTGCTGAGTATTGCCCACGTGTTGGGCTGCTGGATGCTGATCGGTGTGCTGGCCCTGGAGCTGCGTTACGGCCTGTTGAGCCTGTCCAGCGAATACAACGCCTGGCGTTGGCTGGGCTGGGCGATTCTGCCGAGTCTGTACCTGGTGCTGGCCGCCGCGCCGCGCCAATGGCCGTGGCCGGTGGCGGTGTATCCGCGTGAGTACCGTGTGCTCGCCGCGCTGCCCCTGGCGGTGTTGATGCTCGGCTGGTTCTGGCTGGCCAACACCTTCAGTGACGGCACGGCCAAGCCGCTGCCGTATGTGCCGCTGCTCAACCCGCTGGACCTGGGCCTGCTGTTCGCCTTGCTGGGTGTGTACCTGTTGTCGCGCAGTGTGGCGCCGCAACGTGGACCACGGGCGCAGCTGATCGCACAAGGTGTGGCGGGTGTTTCGCTGTTTGCGTTCTTCACCGCGCTGGTGATGCGCACCGCGCACCATTGGGGCGGCGTGCCATTCCAGCTGGATGCGCTGCTGGCGTCGATGCTGGTGCAGGCCAGCCTGTCGATCGTGTGGACGCTGATCGCCCTCGGCCTGATGATCGGCGGCCATTTGCGTCATCGTCGCGATGTATGGCTGATCGGTGCGGCGCTGATCGCAGTGGTGGTCGCCAAGCTGTTCTTTGTCGAGCTGAGCAACCGTGGTGGCCTGGCGCGGATCGTATCGTTCATCGGCGTGGGCGCGTTGTTGCTGGTGGTGGGCTATTTCGCACCGCTGCCGCCCAAGCGTGCCGAACCCGTATTGGAAACTGAAGGAGCAACCTCTTGATCGGTAAGTTGAGCGTGGCCGTGGCGGGCATGTGTGTGGCGCTGTCTGTGGGGGCCCAGGAAGGTCCGGCTGATTTCACCACGCAGGTGCCGCTGAGCGTCAGCGGCAACGGCCCCTGGTATCGCCTGGAACTGCCCTTGGCCGTACAACTGAATGCGCGCCAGGCCGATCTGAGCGACCTGCGGGTGTTCAATGCCGCCGGCGAGCCGCAGGCGTATGCGTTGTCGCGCCAGGCATCGTCAAGCTCGGAAAGCCGTGTGCTGACCGACGTGAAGTGGTTCCCGCTGTACGCCGCCGACACCCGCGAAACGTTACCCGGCGTGGTGATGAAAACCACCACCGAAGGCACTCTGGTAGAGATCAAGCCGTCCACTGCCGCCAAGCCCGGCGGGCAGGTGCTGCGCGGTTGGGTGCTGGATGCCAGTGCGATCAAGGCGCCGTTGCAGCAGTTGAGCCTCGACTGGAGCCTTGAACAGGAAGGCTTCCAGCGTTTCACTATCGAAGCCAGCGATGACCTGCAGCACTGGGAATCCTGGGGCGATGGGCAAGTGGCGCGATTGTCGTTCGCCGACCAACGGGTTGAACAGCATGATGTCAGCCTGCCCGGTCAGTCCGCGCGTTACCTGCGCCTGCTGTGGCAGGGCCAGGCAGCGCCAGTGCTGACATCGGCCAAGCTGGTAAGCGCTACTCGCAGCAGCCTGCCGCAGCCGCTGGTGTGGTCGCCGCCGCTGGCGGGCGAGCGATTGGGGGCCGGTGAATACAGCTGGCAACTGCCCGCGGGCCTGAGTGCCGAGCGCATGCGCATCGAATTATCGCAGCCCAACACCCTGGCGCCGGTCAATGTGTCCGGGCGGCGCGACAGCCAGCAGAGTTGGCAGCCGTTGAGCTCGGGCCTGCTTTATCGCCTGACTCAGAACGGCCACGACGTGGTGCAGGATGAGTTGCCGTTGCCGGGCCAGGTGCTCAACCAGATCCGCTTGCA
The DNA here is from genome assembly GCF_026410085.1 of Pseudomonas quebecensis. NCBI lineage: Bacteria > Pseudomonadati > Pseudomonadota > Gammaproteobacteria > Pseudomonadales > Pseudomonadaceae > Pseudomonas > Pseudomonas quebecensis. Next base: position 4,936,876 of record NZ_CP112866.1, on the reverse strand, counting down.
GGTGGACGAGCGCGGCGGTGGCCTGGGTGCCCAGGCGCCGGCGTTGCGTTATGCGGTGCGCGCCACGCAGGTGGTGTTCCTGGCGCGGGGCGAACCGCCGTTCACGCTGGCGCTGGGCAATATCACGGTGAAGGCCGCAAGCCTGCCGCTGTCCACGCTGATCCCTGACTACAGTGCCGAGCGTCTGAACGCCCTGGGGCAGGCCAGGGTAGCGGGCGAGGCAGTGGTCAAACCGGCTGTCGTTGTCGTAGCCCCCGAGGTGGGTCGCGACTGGAAGAAGCTGGGTCTATGGGCCGTGCTGCTGCTGGGCGTGGCCGTGCTGGGAGCCATGGCCTACAGTTTGTTGCGCAAACCGCAGGGCCAGCCGTGAACTCTATTGGGGTTAAATCCTCTGATGAGAGGAAATCAGCCCCGACTCGCGCTAAACTGCGCGGGTTTTCAAGCCCCCCCATTCATCGGAGCCTTCCATGTCCCGCGTTACCTTGAGTCGCTATTTGATCGAGCAGACCCGCAGCAACAACACGCCTGCCGATCTGCGCTTCCTTATCGAAGTGGTGGCGCGTGCCTGCAAGGAAATCAGCCACGCCGTGTCCAAAGGTGCACTGGGCGGTGTCCTGGGCAGCATGGGCACTGAAAACGTGCAGGGCGAAGTGCAGAAGAAGCTCGACGTGCTGTCCAACGAGATCCTGCTTGAAGCCAACGAATGGGGCGGTCACCTGGCCGGCATGGCGTCCGAAGAAATGGACAATGCCTACCAGATCCCGGGCAAATACCCTAAAGGCGCCTACCTGCTGGTATTCGACCCACTGGACGGTTCTTCCAACATCGACATCAACGCACCGGTGGGCACGATCTTCTCGGTACTGCGTTGCCCGAACGAATACCTGAGCCAGAACGAAGCCCTGAACGAAAAGGCCTTCCTGCAGCCAGGCACCGAGCAGGTCGCCGCCGGTTACGCGATCTATGGTCCACAGACCATGCTGGTACTGACCCTGGGCGACGGCGTCAAGGGCTTCACCCTGGACCGCGAGATGGGCAGCTTCGTGTTGACCCACGAAGACATCTCGATTCCTGCTTCCACCCAGGAATTTGCGATCAACATGTCCAACCAGCGTCACTGGGAAGCGCCGGTACAGCGCTACGTCAATGAGTTGATGGAAGGCGAAGAAGGCCCGTTGAAGAAGAACTTCAACATGCGCTGGGTGGCGGCGATGGTGGCCGACGTGCACCGTATCCTCACCCGTGGCGGCCTGTTCATGTACCCACGCGACAGCCGCGAGCCGTCCAAGCCGGGCAAGCTGCGCCTGATGTACGAAGCCAACCCGATGTCGTTCCTGGTCGAGCAGGCGGGCGGTGCGTCCACCGACGGCCACCAGCGCATTCTCGACATCCAGCCTGAAGGCCTGCACCAGCGCGTGGCGGTGTTCCTGGGTTCGAAGGAAGAGGTTGAGCGCGTCACGGCCTATCACAAGCAGTAAGCTGCCGCGACCGGTAATCGGTGTGGTTGTGAGCCGGTTCACCGTTAAGGAAGCCCCGAAACGTTTCAGCGTTTTCGGGGCTTTTTTGTTTTCGCCCGTCGGGAACCAGACACCTCTTTTCCCTTCTAAGCTTCTGGCAGATACCCAAGCTGCTTCGCCCCTCCAGGAGTTTTCCCATGTCGTTACGTCGTCTCGCCCTGCTGACTTTTTGTGTTGTGTTGGCCGCTTGCAGCAAGGTCAACCAAGAGAACTACGCAAAGTTGTCGGCCGGGATGCCCAAGGCCGAGGTGGAGTCGCTGCTGGGTAAGCCGACGGACTGTTCCGGCGCACTGGGCATGTCCAGCTGCACCTGGGGTGATAAAAACAGCTTTATCAGCGTTCAATATGCCGGTGACAAGGTTCTGATGTTTTCCGGGCAAGGCCTGAAGTAAACCGGGGCGAGAGCCTACGGGAGAAGAAGAATGATGCGTTTTGTTTTGTTTCTTTGTGCCAGCCTGTTTTTGGCGGGCTGCGCCAGTCATTCTGGCGATGATCTGCAACCCAAGACCGCGAGCAACGTCAACCTGCATCGCTACCAGGGCACCTGGTATGAGCTGGCTCGCTTGCCGATGTACTTCCAGCGCAACTGCGCGCAATCCGAAGCCCGCTACACACTGATGCCCGACGGCGATATGTCGGTGTTCAACCGCTGCCTGACGAACCAGTGGAAGTGGGAAGAAGCCAGGGGCACGGCCACACCGCAGGTGCCGGGCAAGACCGACAAGCTCTGGGTCGAATTCAATAACTGGTTCACTGCACTGTTGCCGGGCGTCGCCAAGGGCGATTACTGGGTGTTGTATGTCAGCGATGACTACAAGACCGCCATCGTCGGCAGCCCGAGCCGTCGCTATATGTGGATTCTGTCGCGCACGCCGACCGTGAATGCCGACACCCGCGAAGACCTGCTCAGCAGGGCGCGTCAGCAGGGGTATGACACCACCCGGTTGATCTGGCGTACTCCGGACAAGCAGATGGCCAAGAGTTCGCAGTAACCCTGGATCACCACATGGCTACATGCGGGAGGTGGCAAGCCCCTCCCACATTAGTGATGGGTCGTCTGTCAGCCCAACAAATCCTTCAGCACTTGTGTGAATGCCCGGCGACTGTCTTCCTCTCCAGCATGCTGCCCATCGCGCACGACCCACTGGCCGTTGACCAGCACATCGCGCACCTGCCGATCACCGCCGGCAAATAACCAGCGATTGAGAATGCCGTCCTGCGTGGCGGTGGCCAGGTACGGGTCGTTACCGTCCAGCACGATCCAGTCCGCGCGTTTGCCCACTTCCAATCGGCCTATCGGCTGCCCCAGCGCCTGGGCGCCGCCGTCCAGTGCGGCATCGAATAAAGTGCGCCCGACCATCGGTTGATCGCTGCGATACAAGCGATTGCGGCGCTGATCGCGCAAGCGTTGGCCGTATTCCAGCCAGCGCAGTTCTTCGACCACGCTCAGGGACACATGGCTGTCGGAGCCGATGCCCAGGCGCCCCCCTTGAGCAAGAAAATCCACCGCCGGGAAAATCCCATCGCCCAAATTGGCTTCAGTGGTCAGGCACAGACCGGCAATCGCCCGGCTTCTGGCCATGCGCGCGACCTCTGCCGCGTCGGCATGCGTGGCGTGCACCAGGCACCAGCGCTCGTCGACTTCGACGTTGTCATACAGCCATTGCAGCGGACGCTTGCCGCTCCAGGCCAGGCAGTCGTCGACTTCTTTTTGTTGCTCGGCGATATGGATATGCACCGGGCACGCCTTGTCGCTGGCTGCCAGGACGTCATTGATCTGTTGGGGCGTCACAGCGCGCAAGGAGTGGAAGCACACGCCCAGATGCTGTGCCGGTTGTGCTGCCAGGATCGGTTGCAGGCGTGCTCGCAGATCCAGGTAGCTTTCCGTGCTGTTGATAAAGCGCCGCTGGCCGTCATTTGGCGCCTGGCCACCAAACCCGGAGTGGCTGTAGAGCACCGGCAGCAGGGTCAGGCCGATGCCGCTGGCACTCGCCGCCTGGCTGATCTGTCGCGACAGTTCCGCAGGGTCGGCATAAGGCTGACCATTGATGTCGTGGTGCACGTAGTGAAATTCGGCCACCGAGGTGTAGCCCGCCTTGAGCATCTCGATATACAGCTGACGCGCGATCACCTGCAGTTGGTCCGGGTTGATCTTGCCCACCATGCGGTACATCAGGTCGCGCCAGGTCCAGAAACTGTCATTCGGGTTGCCGGCCACTTCGGCCAGGCCCGCCATGGCGCGTTGGAATGCGTGGGAGTGCAGGTTCGGCATGCCCGCCAGCACCGGGCCTCTGAGCCGTTCGGCGCCATCTGCGCTCGCGTGGGCTTCAACGTGGGCCAGCAGGCCATCGGCGCTGACTTCAAAGCGTACATCGTTGGCCCATCCACTAGGCAGCAGCGCGCGTTCGGCGAAGAAAGCGGACATGATTAGAGCACCCCGGTCGTGTGTTTATTTGTATATACATATACAGACGTTTGCCTGCTCGGTAAACTCCGGCAATCTATGCATCTTTTCCTACTGCAAGGATCCCCCGTGCCGACTCCGCCCGCCAACTCTTCGCTGGCTGCCCACATGGACGAAAGTCCGGCGCCCTTGTACGCCCGCGTCAAGCACATGATCAGCCAGCAGATTCTCAACGGTAACTGGCCGCCTCATTACCGCGTACCGTCGGAGAGCGAGCTGGTCAGCCAATTAGGCTTCAGTCGCATGACCATCAACCGCGCCCTGCGCGAGCTCACCGCTGAAGGTTTGCTGGTGCGCATGCAGGGCGTCGGCACTTTCGTCGCCGAGCCGAAAAGCCAGTCGGCGCTTTTCGAAGTGCACAATATCGCCGATGAAATCGCCTCCCGTGGCCACCGGCATACCTGCCAGGTCATCACCCTGGGCGAGGAAGCGGCGGGCTCCGAACGCGCCGTCGCCCTGGAGATGCGCGAAGGCGGGCGGGTATTCCACTCGTTGATCGTGCATTACGAAAACGATATTCCCGTGCAAATCGAAGACCGTTTCGTCAACGCCCTGGTCGCGCCGGAATACCTGCAGCAGGACTTCACCCTGCAAACCCCCTACGCGTATCTCAATCAAGTGGCGCCGCTGACCGAAGGCGAGCACGTGGTGGAAGCGATCCTCGCGGACGCCGCCGAATGCCAGTTGTTGCAGATAGAACCCGGCGAGCCGTGCCTGTTGATCCGTCGTCGCACCTGGTCCGGCCGTCAGCCGGTGACCGCCGCGCGTTTGATCCACCCCGGTTCCCGTCACAGTCTGGAAGGACGTTTCAGTAAATGAGTGCAGTAAAAGTCTGGCGCGCCACTGAATACGTGCGCATGCAGTGGAAGAACGGCGGCGGCAGCACCGAAGAAATCACCCGCGATGCCGGCGAGGGCCTGGAAGGCTTCGGCTGGCGCCTGTCGATTGCCGACATCGCCGAATCGGGCGGGTTTTCCACCTTTGCCGGCTACCAGCGCGTGATCACTGTGATCAAAGGCGCAGGCATGGTGTTGACGGTGGATGGCGAGGAGCAGCGCGGGTTGTTACCGCTGCAACCGTTTGCCTTCAAAGGCGACAGCCAGGTGTCATGTCGCTTGATCACCGGGCCGATCCGCGATTTCAACCTGATCTATTCCCCTCAGCGTTACCACGCGCGGTTGCAATGGGTGGATGGTGTGCAGCGGTTCTTCAGCACTGCGCAAACCGTGCTGGTGTTCAGTGTTGCGGATGAAGTGAAGGTGATGGACCACATATTGGGTCAGCATGATTGCCTGCAGGTAGACGGTAACAACGGCTTGCTGGATATCGCTATCGCCGGTCGCAGTTGCATCATCGAACTCACTGCGCGCGGTTAAAAAAGTGGGAGGGGGCTTGCCCCCTCCCACATTTGTTTCTCACTGTTCTTACGATGTGTTTCCAGGTCTCGCACCAATTTGTTACCGAACGCCCCAGCGTGGCGCAAAACCGCGCTGTCGTGACAAACCTTCCTCGCTATAAAACCCCTTCGTAAGAAATTTCATCATCCCTCGAAGCCTCAATTTCCAAGGCTCGTGCGGTCTTTGCAAAAAAAATCAAACCCCCTGCACAGAAAGTTGGCCGCTTGATTGCATATGCTTGTATGTACAAGTAAAGATGTGTGTGTAAGACCCTGCTTCGCACCATCCCTGTTCGCGCATCGATCGCCGAGGAGTCTGAGTTGTGACCAAGCCTACAAAATACCGTGACGTTGAAATCCGCGCCGCCCGCGGTAACAAGCTCACTGCCAAGAGCTGGCTGACCGAAGCGCCTCTGCGCATGCTGATGAACAACCTCGACCCGCAAGTGGCCGAGAACCCGAAAGAACTGGTGGTCTACGGCGGTATCGGCCGTGCCGCGCGCAACTGGGAGTGCTACGACCAGATCGTCGAGAGCCTCACCCAACTGAACGACGACGAGACCCTGCTGGTGCAATCGGGCAAACCGGTCGGTGTGTTTAAAACCCATAGCAACGCTCCGCGCGTATTGATCGCCAACTCCAACCTGGTGCCGCACTGGGCCAGTTGGGAGCACTTCAATGAGCTGGATGCCAAGGGCCTGGCCATGTACGGCCAGATGACTGCCGGCAGTTGGATCTACATCGGTAGCCAGGGCATCGTCCAGGGCACCTACGAAACCTTCGTCGAGGCTGGCCGCCAGCATTACGACAGCAATCTCAAAGGCCGCTGGGTGCTTACCGCCGGCCTCGGCGGTATGGGCGGCGCGCAGCCGCTGGCCGCGACCCTGGCCGGTGCGTGCTCGTTGAACATCGAATGCCAACAGGTCAGCATCGATTTCCGCCTGAATAGCCGCTACGTCGACGAGCAGGCCAGCGACCTCGATGACGCCCTGGCCCGCATCGCCAAATACACCCAGGAAGGCAAGGCCATCTCCATCGCGCTGCTGGGTAACGCGGCGGAAATCCTGCCGGAACTGGTCAAGCGCGGCGTGCGCCCGGACATGGTCACCGACCAGACCAGCGCTCACGACCCCCTTAACGGCTACCTGCCGGCCGGCTGGACCTGGGACGAATACCGCGCCCGCGCCAAGACCGAACCGGCCGCCGTGATCAAGGCCGCCAAGCAGTCGATGGCCGTGCACGTCAAGGCCATGCTGGAGTTCCAGAAACAAGGCATCCCGACCTTCGACTACGGCAACAACATCCGCCAGATGGCCCAGGAGGAAGGCGTCGAAAACGCATTCGACTTCCCAGGTTTCGTACCGGCCTACATCCGTCCGCTGTTCTGCCGTGGCATCGGCCCGTTCCGCTGGGCGGCGCTGTCGGGCGACCCACAGGACATCTACAAGACGGACGCCAAAGTCAAAGAGCTGATCCCCGACGATGCACACCTGCACAACTGGCTGGACATGGCGCGCGAGCGCATCAGCTTTCAGGGCCTGCCGGCGCGTATCTGCTGGGTCGGCCTGGGCCAGCGCGCCAAGCTCGGCCTGGCGTTCAATGAAATGGTGCGCAGCGGCGAGTTGTCGGCACCGGTGGTGATCGGCCGCGACCATCTGGACTCCGGCTCGGTGGCCAGCCCGAACCGCGAAACCGAATCCATGCAGGATGGCTCCGACGCCGTGTCCGATTGGCCACTGCTCAACGCCCTACTCAACACCGCCAGCGGCGCTACCTGGGTTTCGCTGCATCACGGCGGTGGCGTGGGGATGGGCTTCTCCCAGCACTCGGGCATGGTCATTGTGTGCGACGGCACCGACGAAGCGGCCGAGCGAATTGCCCGCGTGCTGCACAACGACCCGGCCACCGGGGTGATGCGTCACGCAGACGCCGGTTACCAGATCGCCATCGATTGCGCCAAAGAGCAGGGCCTCAATCTCCCGATGATCAAGTAACCCCATGTGGGGGGGCCAAGTCCTCTCCCACCGTTGACCGGCGGCGAACCCAAGACAATCCATCAGAGGTTGAAAATAAATGGCTGACACACGTGCAAGCACCCCATTGATCGAAAGGCGTTCGATCGATTACATCCCGGAAGCGGAAAGACACGGTCGTCTCTTGAGCCAGTTCACCCTGTGGATGGGCGCCAACCTGCAGATCACCGCCATCGTTACCGGAGCCTTGGCCGTGGTGCTCGGCGGCGATGTGTTCTGGTCGTTGATCGGTCTGTTGATCGGCCAACTGCTGGGCGGCGGCGTGATGGCATTGCACGCGGCGCAAGGCCCCAAGCTGGGGCTGCCGCAGATGATCTCCAGCCGGGTGCAGTTCGGGGTCTACGGCGCGGCCATTCCGATTGTGCTGGTGTGCCTGATGTACCTGGGCTTCACCGCCACCGGCACGGTGTTGTCCGGCCAGGCGCTGGGCCAGTTGTTCGGCGTCACCGACAGCGTCGGAATTCTGATCTTCGCCAGTGTCATCGTGTTGGTCACGGTGCTCGGTTATCGGGTGATCCACTTCATCGGCCGCGTGGCCAGCGTTATCGGCGTGATTGCCTTTGTCTACCTGTTCAGCCGCCTGATCAGCCAGGCCGACGTCGGCGCGCTCCTGCAGATCCGTCATTTCAGCTGGAGCAGCTTCCTGCTGGCGGTGTCGCTCGCGGCATCCTGGCAGATCGCTTTCGGGCCTTACGTGGCGGACTATTCACGCTACCTGCCGAGCGGGACGTCCTCGGTGAAAACCTTTCTCGCCGCAGGCGCAGGTTCGGTGGTTGGCGCGCAAGTGGCGATGGTCCTCGGCGTGTTTGCCGCGGCCATGTCCAACGGGCAATTTGCCGGTCACGAAGTGGCCTACATTGTGGGGCTGGGCGGCACGGGTGCCACCGCGGCGCTGCTGTATTTCAGCATCGCGTTCGGCAAGGTCACCATCTCCACGCTGAACTCCTACGGCAGCTTCATGTGCATTGCGACCATCGTCAGCGGCTTTCGCGGTCGCCTGGAGGTCACGCGCATGCAGCGTCTGGTGTTCGTGCTGGGCATTGTCGGTACGGCGACCCTGATCGCCTTGCTCGGGCAGCACTCGTTCCTCGGCGCGTTCAAGTCGTTCATCCTGTTCCTGCTGGCGTTTTTTACCCCCTGGAGTGCGATCAATCTGGTCGACTACTACTGCATCACGCGCGATCGCTATGACGTGCCGGCGCTGACCGATCCGAATGGTCGCTATGGACGTTGGAACCTGCTCGGTATCAGCGTTTATGTCGTCGGTGTACTGGCGCAGTTGCCGTTCATCTCCACCAAGTTCTACACCGGCCCCCTGGTGGCCGCCCTGGGCGATGTGGATATTTCCTGGATCATCGGCCTGCTGCTTCCCGCCGCGCTTTACTACTGGGCTGCGAAAAAGTGGCCTGCCGCACACCCCGAACACCTGATCCTGCCGCCAGAGCAGGGCGCTGCACCGATGACAAACGGGCTGGTTGCACAAGCCTGAGGGGACGTGGACAGGGCAGGATGCCTACTGACTGCCGTAATCCATTTCATGATTGGGAGCGTCACAACAATGAAAATGCATAAGACCCTGTTGGCCACCGTATTCTCTGCGGGCTTGCTGGCCAATGCCGGCGCCCAGGCGGCCGGTTGGTGCGAGTCCGGCAAACCGGTGAAATTCGCCGGCCTGAACTGGGAAAGCGGCATGTTGCTCACCGACATCCTGCAAACCGTGCTGGAAAAAGGCTACGACTGCAAAACCGACAGCCTGCCGGGCAATTCCATCACCATGGAAAACGCCCTGAGCAGCAACGACATCCAAGTGTTTGCCGAAGAGTGGGTCGGCCGCAGCGAAGTCTGGAACAAGGCCGAGAAGGCCGGCAAAGTGGTCGGCGTCGGCGCTCCAGTGGTAGGGGCGATCGAAGGTTGGTACGTGCCACGCTATGTGATCGAAGGCGACGCCAAGCGCAAGCTGGAAGCCAAAGCGCCGGGCCTGAAAAACATCGCTGACCTGGGCCAGTACGCCGCCGTGTTCAAGGACCCGGAAGAGCCGTCCAAAGGCCGTTTCTACAACTGCCCGGCGGGCTGGACCTGCGAGCTGGACAACAGCGAAATGCTTAAAAGCTACGGTCTGGAAAGTTCCTACACCAACTTCCGCCCAGGCACCGGCCCGGCGCTGGATGCCGCAGTATTGTCGAGCTACAAGCGCGGCGAGCCGATCCTGTTCTACTACTGGTCGCCGACGCCGCTGATGGGCCAGGTCGACCTGGTCAAGCTTGAAGAAAAACCCGGTGTGGATAAGAGTGTGAGCATCAAGGTCGGCCTGTCCAAGACCTTCCACGAGCAAGCGCCGGAACTGGTGGCCGTGCTGGAAAAGGTCAACCTGCCGATCGACCTGCTCAACCAGAACCTGGGTCGCATGGCCAAGGAGCGCATCGAGTCGCCGAAGCTGGCGAAAATCTTCCTCAAGGAACACCCTGAAGTCTGGCACGCCTGGGTGAGCGACGAGGCTGCCAAGAAAATCGACGCGGCCTTGTAGGTCGAGCGTGCCCGGCTACCCTGAGAGGCAGCCGGGCGCCTGGCCACACCCCACTGGATCGAGAGCACGCTATGTTTCCTGAGAGTTTTACCTTTTCCATCGCCGACTGGGTCAACGGTTGGGTGGATTCACTGGTCACCAACTATGGCGATGTGTTCAGGCACATCTCCGACACCCTGTTATGGGCCATCGTCAACCTGGAAGGCCTGCTGCGCGCCGCGCCCTGGTGGCTGATGCTGGCCATCGTCGGCGCCGTTGCCTGGCACGCCACCCGTAAAGTCCTGACCACGGCGGTGATCGTCGGGCTGTTGTTCCTGGTGGGTGCCGTCGGCCTGTGGGACAAACTGATGCAGACGCTGGCGCTGATGCTGGTCGCCACGGTGATTTCGGTGTTGATCGGCATCCCGCTGGGCATTCTGTCGGCCCGCAGCAATCGCCTGCGCTCGGTATTGATGCCGCTGCTGGACATCATGCAGACCATGCCCAGCTTCGTGTACCTGATCCCGGTGCTGATGCTGTTCGGCCTGGGCAAAGTGCCGGCGATTTTCGCCACGGTGATCTACGCCGCACCGCCGCTGATTCGCCTGACGGACCTGGGCATTCGCCAGGTCGACGGCGAGGTCATGGAAGCTATCAACGCCTTTGGCGCCAACCGCTGGCAGCAACTGTTCGGCGTGCAACTGCCGCTGGCGCTGCCGAGCATCATGGCCGGTATCAACCAGACCACCATGATGGCGTTGTCGATGGTGGTGATCGCCTCGATGATCGGCGCCCGAGGCCTGGGTGAAGATGTACTGGTCGGCATCCAGACGCTGAACGTCGGCCGTGGCCTTGAAGCCGGGCTGGCGATCGTGATTCTTGCAGTGGTCATCGACCGCATAACCCAGGCCTATGGTCGTCCACGGCATGAGGCGAGCAAATGACTACCGTCAGCAAAATCGAAGTGAAAAACGTCTTCAAGATTTTCGGCAATCGTGCCAAGGACGCGCTCTCGCTGATCGGCCAGGGCAAGACCAAGGACCAGGTGCTGGCCGAGACCGGCTGCGTGGTCGGTGTCAACGACCTGTCCCTGAGCATCGGCACCGGCGAAATTTTTGTGATCATGGGCCTGTCCGGCTCGGGCAAGTCGACCCTGGTGCGCCATTTCAACCGCCTGATCGACCCCACCAGCGGCGCGATCCTGGTGGATGGCGAAGATATCCTGCAACTGGACATGGAAGCCCTGCGTCAATTCCGTCGCCACAAGATCAGCATGGTGTTCCAGAGCTTCGGCCTGCTGCCCCACAAAAGCGTGCTCGACAACGTCGCCTACGGCCTCAAGGTGCGCGGTGAAAGCAAACAGGTGTGCGCCGAGCGCGCCCTGCACTGGATCGACACCGTGGGCCTGAAGGGCTACGAAAACAAATACCCGCATCAGCTCTCCGGCGGCATGCGCCAACGGGTGGGCCTGGCTCGTGCCCTGGCGGCCGACACCGACATCATCCTGATGGACGAAGCCTTCAGCGCCCTCGATCCGCTGATCCGCGCCGAGATGCAGGACCAGTTGCTGGAACTGCAGAAGACCCTGCACAAGACCATCGTGTTCATCACCCACGACCTCGACGAAGCCGTGCGCATCGGCAACCGCATCGCGATCCTCAAGGACGGCAAGCTGATCCAGGTCGGCACCCCGCGCGAGATTCTGCATTCGCCGGCGGATGAGTATGTAGACCGGTTTGTCCAGCGGCGGGCGGCGGTGGTCTGACCCAGGTCCTGTGGTGAGGCTGCTGGCCCTATCGGGAGCAAGCTCCCTCCCACATTTGATCGGGTTCACACTGTCCCAACGTGGGAGGGGGCTTGCCCCCGATGAGGCCGGCAAAGCTGTAGAGAATATGAAGAGATCAACAATGTCCCAGGCACCAAAAATCACCATCGCCGACACGCCATTGCGCTGGCAGGACGTGGTCGCCGTGGCCCGTCATGGCGCGGTCCTCGAACTGTCGACCCAGGCCTGGGCGCGGATCGATAACGCCCAGGCCATCGTGCAGCGCATCGTCAGCAGCGGTGAGCGCGCCTACGGCGTGAACACCGGGCTGGGGGCGCTGTGCAATGTGTCGCTGCAAGGCGAACAACTCAGCCAGCTGTCGCGCAACACCTTGCTCAGCCACGCGTGTGGCGTCGGCCCGGCGCTGAGCGATGAACAGACCCGCGCGATCATCTGCGCGGCCCTTGTCAACTACAGCCACGGCCATTCCGGCCTGCACCCGCAGGTGGTGCGGGCGCTGCTGGCGCTGCTCAACCATGGCATCACCCCGCAGGTGCCGTCCCAGGGATCGGTGGGTTACCTGACCCATATGGCCCACGTCGGCGTAGCGTTGCTGGGTGTCGGCAATGTGAGCTATCGCGGCGGCATCGTCTCGGCGCAGCAAGCCTTGCAGGCCGAAGGCTTGCAGCCCGTTGAGCTTGGCGCCAAGGACGGGCTGTGCCTGGTCAACGGCACGCCGTGCATGACCGGCCTGAGCTGCCTGGCCCTGGCCGATGCCCATCATCTGCTGCAATGGGCCGACGTGATCGGCGCCATGAGCTTCGAGGCCCAGCGCGGTCAGCTCGATGCGTTCGACGCAACCATCATCGCCCTCAAGCCCCACCCAGGCATGCAACAGGTGGGCGCCAACCTGCGCGCGTTGCTCGACGGCAGCGAGGTGATCGCCGCCAGCCAGGGCATTCGTACCCAGGACGCTTTGAGCCTGCGCTCGATCCCGCAGATCCACGGTGCGACGCGTGACCAGGTGGCGCACGCCACGCGGCAGATCGAGACCGAACTCAACAGCGTCACCGATAACCCGCTGGTGCTCGGCACGCCGGACAACTACCGGGTGGTGTCCCAGGCCAACCCCCACGGGCAATCGGTCGCGCTGGCGGCGGATATGCTCGCCATCGCCATGGCCGAAATCGGCTCGGTGGCCGAGCGCCGCCTGGACCGCTTGATCAACCCCCATGTCAGCGGCTTGCCGGCGTTTCTGGTGAGCAACCCCGGGGTCAACTCCGGCATGATGATCGTGCAGTACGTCGCCGCGTCGTTGTGCGGGCAGAATCGCCAACTGGCGCAGCCGGCGGTGCTCGACAATTTCGTTACCTCGGGCCTGCAGGAAGACCACCTGAGCATGGGCACCAATGCCGCGCTCAAGCTGCACCAGGTATTGGCCAACGTGACCCAGATCCTCGCCATCGAGTACTTGCTGGCGGCCCAGGCCTTTGAATTTTTAAAGGCGCAGCGCTTCGGCGTCGGCACCGAGCGTGCCTGGCGTTTACTGCGTGAACATATCCCGCCCTATGAGCAGGACCGCTGGCTGGCGCCGGATATCGCGACCGCCGCCGCGTTGCTCAAGGACACCGCTTTGCTGCATCAAGCACTTCCCCATTTGCACTGAACAATAATTCCAAAGGAGCATCACTGTGACTGCGCTAAACCTGATTCCGGGCCAACTGAGCCTCGCCCAACTGCGGGCCATCTATCAGCAGCCGGTAACCCTCAGCCTGGATGACAGCGCATCGGCGCAGATCGACGCCAGCGTGGCGTGTGTCGAGCAGATCCTCGCCGAAAACCGCACCGCCTACGGCATCAACACCGGTTTTGGCCTGCTGGCCTCCACGCGTATCGCCAGCGCCGATCTGGAAAACCTCCAGCGTTCCCTGGTGTTGTCCCACGCCGCCGGTGTTGGCGAGCCGATCAGCGACGCGTTGGTGCGGCTGGTCATGGTGCTCAAGGTCAACAGCCTCAGCCGTGGCTTCTCCGGTATCCGTCGCGTGGTGATTGACGCGCTGATCGCGCTGATCAACGCAGAGGTGTACCCGCATATTCCTTTGAAAGGTTCGGTGGGCGCCTCCGGTGACTTGGCGCCCCTGGCCCACATGTCCCTCGTGCTGCTCGGCGAAGGCAAGGCGCGCTACAAAGGCGAATGGCTTGAAGCGAAAGACGCGCTCAAGATCGCTGGCCTCGCGCCGCTGACCCTGGCGGCGAAGGAAGGCCTGGCGCTGCTTAACGGTACTCAGGTGTCCACGGCGTATGCCTTGCGCGGCCTGTTCGAAGGTGAAGACCTGTTCGCCGGCGCCCTGGCGTGCGGCGGTCTTACCGTGGAAGCGGTGCTGGGTTCGCGCTCGCCCTTCGACGCACGCATTCATGCGGCTCGCGGTCAACGCGGGCAGATCGATTCGGCGGCGGCCTACCGTGATCTGCTGGGTGAAAGCAGCCAGGTCTCGCAGTCGCACCAGAACTGCGACAAGGTGCAGGATCCGTATTCCCTGCGTTGCCAGCCACAAGTCATGGGCGCCTGCCTGACCCAGTTCCGCCAGGCTGCCGAAGTGCTGGCGGTGGAGGCCAACGCCGTCTCCGATAACCCCCTGGTATTTGCCGCCGAAGGCGACGTGATTTCCGGCGGTAACTTCCACGCCGAGCCGGTGGCCATGGCCGCCGACAACATGGCACTGGCCATCGCCGAAATCGGTTCGCTCAGCGAGCGCCGTATCTCGCTGATGATGGACAAGCACATGTCCCAGTTGCCGCCGTTCCTGGTGGGCAATGGCGGGGTCAACTCCGGCTTCATGATCGCCCAGGTCACCGCCGCCGCGCTGGCCAGTGAGAACAAGGCATTGGCCCATCCCCACAGCGTCGACAGCCTGCCGACCTCCGCCAACCAGGAAGACCACGTTTCAATGGCCCCGGCTGCCGGCAAGCGCCTGTGGGAAATGGCCGAAAACACCCGTGGCATCCTCGCCGTGGAATGGCTGGCGGCGTGCCAGGGCCTGGACCTGCGCGAAGGCTTGAAAACCTCGCCGAAACTGGAAAAAGCCCGTGGCATCCTGCGCAGCAAAGTGGCGTTTTACGACAAGGACCGCTTTTTCGCCCCGGACATCATCGCCGCCAGTGAACTGCTCGCCGGCCGCTGCCTGAACGAGCTGGTCCCGGCCCGGTTGCTGCCGAGCCTGTAACCCAAGGAGTGTCGGATGAAAACCCTTTGGCAGCACTGCCACGTCGCAACCATGGCCCAGGGCAAGTACTCGATCATCGAGGATGCGGCCATGGTCACCGCCGGTTCGCTGATCGAGTGGATCGGCCCACGCAGCCAGGCGCCGAGCGCGGATTACGCCCAGGTCCACGACCTGCAAGGCGCGTGGGTAACCCCCGGGCTGATCGATTGCCACACTCATACGGTGTTCGGCGGCAACCGCAGCGGCGAATTCGAGCAACGCCTTGAAGGCGTGAGCTATGCCGAGATCGCGGCCCAGGGCGGCGGGATCGCCAGCACCGTGCGCGCCACCCGCGCCGCCAGTGAAGATGAACTGTTCGCCAGCGCTCATAAGCGCCTGCGCAGTCTGCTGCGTGACGGTGTGACCACGGTGGAAATCAAATCCGGCTACGGCCTGGACCTGGCCAACGAGCGCAAGATGCTGCGCGTGGCCCGACGCCTGGGGGAAGCGCTGCCGGTGAGCGTGCGCGCTACCTGCCTGGCCGCCCATGCCTTGCCGCCGGAGTACAAGGACCGTACCGACGACTATATCGAGCATATCTGCAGCGAAATGCTGCCGGCCCTGGCGGCCGAAGGGCTGGTGGATGCGGTGGATGCGTTCTGCGAATACCTGGCATTTTCCCCGGCACAGGTGGCCCGCGTGTTTGACGTCGCGCAGCAACTTGGCCTGCCGGTGAAGCTGCACGCCGAACAACTGTCCTCGCTGCACGGCTCCAGCCTGGCGGCGCGTTATCACGCATTGTCGGCGGACCACCTGGAGTTTATGACCGAAGAAGACGCCATCGCCATGGCCGCCGCCGGCACCGTTGCGGTGTTGCTGCCGGGGGCATTCTACTTTCTGCGTGAGACTCAGTTGCCGCCCATGGAGGCCCTGCGCAAGCACGGTGTGAAAGTCGCCATCGCCAGCGACCTCAACCCCGGCACCTCGCCAGCGCTGTCTGTGCGCCTGATGCTGAACATGGCCTGCACCTTGTTCCGCATGACCCCGGAAGAGGCCCTGGCCGGCGCCACGCAACACGCGGCCACCGCCCTGGGCATGGGCCACACCCACGGTTCGCTGGAGGTGGGCAAGGTCGCGGATTTTGTCGCCTGGCAAATCGACCGTCCAGCCGACCTGGCTTACTGGCTGGGCGGCGAACTGGATAAACGCGTCGTGCGCCATGGCGTCGATGCCATCGTCTAAGGAGTACCGTTGTGGATAAGGTTCTGAACTTCAAACAAGGCCGCACACCGCTGCTGATCAGCATGCCTCACGCCGGCTTGCGCCTGACGCCTGCGGTAAAGGCCGGGTTGATCCCCGAGGCGCAAAGCTTGCCGGACACCGACTGGCATATTCCTTTGCTGTATGACTTTGCCGAGGAATTGGGTGCCAGCACCTTGTCGGCGGAGTATTCGCGGTTTGTCATCGATCTGAACCGACCGTCCGACGACACACCGCTGTATGCCGGCGCCACCACCGGCCTGTACCCCAAAACCCTGTTCGATGGCGTGCCGTTGTTTCTGGAAGGCCAGGAACCCTCCGAGGAAGAACGGGCGACCTACCTGCAGAAAATCTGGGGCCCCTACCACCGCGCGCTGCAGGAGGAGCTGGCACGACTCAAGGCAGAGTTCGGCTATGCGCTGCTGTTCGATGCGCACTCGATTCGCTCGGTGATCCCGCACCTGTTCGACGGCAAACTGCCGGACTTCAACCTCGGCACCTTCAACGGCGCGGCCTGCGCCCCGGAACTGGCCGGCCAATTGGAAGCCATCTGCGCCAGGCACCCGCAGTACACCCATGTGCTCAACGGGCGCTTCAAGGGCGGGCATATCACCCGGCATTACGGCGACCCGGCCGAGAATATCCACGCCGTGCAGCTGGAATTGTGCCAGAGCACCTATATGGAGGAGTTCGAACCGTTCAAGTACCGCGCCGACCTGGCCGAGCCGACGCAGGTGGTGTTGAAACAGTTGCTCGAAGGCCTGCTGGCCTGGGGGCGCAAGCGTTACGGCTAGGCAGGATCTGCAGCGCAGGCCTTGCCCTCAGCCCAATACAGCCCCAACCGTGGGAGGGGCCTGCCCTGGATAGCACCCTGCCAGGCACTTATCCCACCAATGGCTGGCTAAGCCTTCCTAAGCTGGGCGAAGGGCTGACACAGGTCTAAGCGCTCAAGGACATGCTCATTGCACAATTCGGGTTTATAGTGCCAGACGGCAGAATAATAGACGTCCCCCCAGGGATGAACCCGAACCCCTACGGAGCGCGCAATGCAGACTTGGTTCCCGCAGATCAAACCCTACGCCCGGCACGATCTGGCTGTCGATGACACGCATACCCTGTATGTCGATGAAAGTGGCTCCCCCGAAGGCTTGCCGGTTGTATTCATCCATGGTGGCCCCGGCGCCGGTTGCGATGCCCAAAGCCGTTGCTATTTCGATCCCAACCTGTATCGCATCGTTACCTTCGACCAGCGCGGTTGCGGTCGCTCTACGCCGCGCGCCAGCCTGGAGAACAACACCACCTGGGACCTGGTCGCCGACATGGAGCGCATCCGCGAGCACCTGGGCATCGATAAATGGGTGCTGTTCGGCGGTTCCTGGGGCTCGACCCTGGCGCTGGCCTATGCGCAGACCCATCCCGAGCGCGTGCATGGCCTGATCGTGCGCGGCATCTTCCTGGCCCGTCCGCAGGACATTCACTGGTTCTACCAGGAAGGCGCGAGCCGCCTGTTCCCGGATTACTGGCAGGATTACATCGCGCCGATCCCGGCCGACGAGCGTCACGACATGATCGCGGCGTATCACAAACGCCTCACCGGCAATGACCAGATCGCCCAGATGCACGCGGCCAAGGCCTGGTCCGGCTGGGAAGGGCGCATGCTCGGCCTGTGCCCGAGCCCGCAGCATGTGGAGCGGTTTTCCGAGCCGCAGCGGGCGCTGTCGATTGCGCGCATCGAGTGCCATTACTTCACCAACCACTCGTTCCTGGAGCCTGACCAGCTGATTCGCGATATGCACAAGATCGCGCACCTGCCTGGCGTAATCATCCACGGGCGCTACGATATGATCTGCCCGTTGGATAACGCCTGGGAATTACACCAGGCGTGGCCCAACAGCGAGCTGCAGGTGATCCGCGAGGCGGGCCATGCGGCGTCCGAGCCAGGCATCACGGATGCGCTGGTACGCGCGACCGGCGAAATGGCCCGGCGTTTGCTCGACCTGCCGCCTGAAGAAGCATGAAGGGCCTGCTGCAGCGGGTGCTTGGCGCCCGAGTCGAGGTGGCGGGTGAAACCGTGGGTGCCATCGACCAGGGGTTGCTGGTGCTGGTGGCGGTGGAGCCTTCAGATACGCCCGAAAGCGCCGACAAGCTGCTGCACCGGCTGCTGAACTATCGGGTGTTCGGCGATGACGAAGGCAAGATGAACCTGTCGCTCAAGGACATTGACGGCGGATTGCTGCTGGTCTCGCAGTTCACCCTGGCGGCGGACACCAAGAGCGGGTTGCGGCCCAGCTTCTCCACAGCGGCCCCTCCGGCCCTGGGAGCGGCGCTTTTTGATCACTTGCTGTTACAAGCGCAACAATTGCATGGCAAGGTGGCTTCGGGCCGTTTTGGCGCGGATATGCAGGTGCATTTGGTCAATGATGGCCCTGTGACCTTCCTCCTGCAGACGTGAATGTATTGAAAACGACTTTTAATGCTTAAAAACGCAGGATTTCGCTACAAATACTTCGTTGCCCCTGATGCGTTGTCTCGCGGGCTACTAGATAATCGCGCGCTACGGGGATCAGCGTTGTTTGGTCCATTTTTGACTTAGGTAGAGACTTGTCCGACATCCACTGGGGAATCATTTTGACCCAGGGGAGTCGGAACAATGCTCGCCAACCTGGCATATAGATAGCTGGCCGTTGGTTTTTTGATCTGTTTTCGGCGAGGGTTGCTCGTGATTGTTAGTCCCTGTAATGCACCAAAATTGTCTGCCAAACGGTTACGAAACGCACTGGTGACGGGCTCTGCCCTGTTTTGCCTGTTCGGCGCGGGTCAACTGTGGGCATTCAGTCTGGATGATGTGTCGGCCAAGGCAAAAGAGCTGGCTGGGCAGAAATACGAAGCTCCGCGCAGCAATCTGCCGAACGAATTCCGCGAAATGAAGTTCGCGGACTACCAGAAGATTCGTTTCCGCAATGAAAAAGCCGAGTGGGCCGATCAAAACACCCCGTTCAAGCTGTCCTTCTATCACCAGGGTATGCACTTCGATACACCGGTGAAAATCAACGAAGTGACCGCTGACAGCGTCCAGGAAATCAAATACGACCCGTCGCGTTTTGACTTCGGCGACGTGAAATTTGACCCTAAAGCCACCGAACAGCTGGGTTATGCCGGTTTCCGTGTGCTGTACCCGATCAACAAGGGCGACAAGCAAGACGAAATCATGACCATGCTCGGCGCCAGCTACTTCCGCGTCGTGGGCAAGGATCAGGTGTATGGCCTGTCCGCCCGCGGCATGGCGATCGACACCGCGCTGCCGTCCGGCGAAGAGTTCCCACGCTTCACCGAGTTCTGGATCGAGCGTCCTAAGCCGGGTGACAAGCACCTGGTGATCTTCGCCCTGTTGGACTCGCCACGCGCGACCGGCGCCTATCGCCTGACCCTGCGTCCGGGCACCGACACGGTGGTCGACGTCAAATCCCAGATGTACCTGCGCGACAAGGTCAGCAAGCTGGGCGTTGCCCCATTGACCAGCATGTTCCTGTTCGGCGCGAACCAGCCGTCCAAGGTGCTCAACTACCGTCGCGAGCTGCATGATTCCAGTGGCCTGTCGATCCATGCCGGCAACGGCGAGTGGATCTGGCGTCCACTGAACAACCCTAAACACCTGTCGGTCAGCAACTTCAGCGTAGAAAACCCGCGTGGTTTCGGTCTGCTGCAACGTGGCCGCAACTTCAGCCACTACGAAGACCTGGACGATAACTACGACAAGCGTCCAAGCGCCTGGATCGAACCTGAAGGCGATTGGGGCAAAGGCTCCGTGGACCTGGTTGAGATCCCGACCGCCGACGAGACCAACGACAACATCGTTGCGTTCTGGAGCCCGGAAAAACTGCCGGAAGTCGGCCAGCCGCTCGACGTCGCCTACCGCCTGCACTGGACCCTCGACGACGCCGCGTTCCACTCGCCGGACAGCGCGTGGGTCAAGCAGACCCTGCGTTCGACCGGTGACGTGAAGCAATCCAACCTGATCCGTCAGCCGGATGGCAGCGTCGCGTACCTGGTGGACTTCGAAGGCCCGTCCCTGAAAAAACTGCTGCCGGATGCGCCCGTGCGCAGCCAGGTGAGCGTGGGTGACAACGCTGAACTGGTTGAAAACAGCGTGCGTTACAACGAGCACACCAAAGGCTGGCGCCTGACCCTGCGCATGAAAATCAAGGACGCGAGCAAGCCGACCGAAATGCGTGCCGCCCTGGTGCAGGACGTTGCTCCGGCCGAGCCTGAGCATGTGTCCACCCAGGTTCTCAAGGCCGACAAGGTCCTGGCCAAGCAACATGAGAAGCAGGCCAAAAAAGACGCCAAGGACAAGGAAGCCAAGCAGCCGGAAGCTGCCCCAGCCACACCGGAGCCGATCAAGACTGAAGAAGTCCTGACCGAAACCTGGAGCTATCAGTTGCCTGCCGATGAGTAATTCCCAAGCCCAGCCAGAGACTCTGTCCGAGTATCTGGCGCATCTCCCGATGACCCCAGAGCAGCGCGCCGAACTGGCGGGCTGCACCTCCTTCGCCGAACTGCACGAACGCCTGTCGTCCGCAACCTTCGACGCGCCGGTCGACGCCGCACAGGCGTCGGTTGGCCGCCGGTTGACGCTCAACACCGCCGAAGAGCTGCAGGACGCGGAAATGCTTGCGGTCGACGCCGCCGGTCGCGTGTGCCTTAAGGCCACGCCGCCGATCCGTCGTACCCGCGTAGTGCCGGAGCCGTGGCGCACCAATATCCTGGTGCGCGGCTGGCGTCGCATCACCGGGCGCAGCAACCCGCCCAAGCCGCCGAAGGATGAACGCGTACTGCCGGCCGCGCGCTGGCGCACCGTTGGCTCGATCCGCCGCTACATCCTGCTGGTGCTGATGCTGGGCCAGACCATCGTGGCCGGCTGGTACATGAAAGGCATCATGCCGTACCAGGGCTGGTCGCTGGTCGACTTCGACGAAATCCGCAACCAGACCCTGCTGCAGACCGCGACCCAAGTGCTGCCCTACGCGCTGCAGACCAGCATCCTGATCATGTTCGGGATTTTGTTCTGCTGGGTGTCGGCCGGTTTCTGGACGGCGCTGATGGGCTTCCTCGAATTGCTCACCGGTCACGATAAATACCGGATCTCCGGTAAAAGTGCCGGTGACGAGCCGATTCCGAAAGACGCCCGTACCGCGTTGGTGATGCCGATCTGCAACGAAGACGTGCCCCGGGTATTCGCCGGTCTGCGCGCCACGTTCGAATCGGTGGCCGCCACCGGTGACCTGGACCGTTTCGACTTCTTCGTGCTCAGCGACAGTAACGACGCCGACATCTGCATCGCCGAACAGCAGGCCTGGCTCGACGTGTGCCGCGAAGCCGGTGGCTTCGGCAAGATCTTCTATCGCCGTCGCCGTCGTCGCGTCAAACGCAAGAGCGGCAACCTCGACGACTTCTGCCGTCGATGGGGCGGTGACTACAAGTACATGGTGGTGCTCGACGCCGACAGCGTCATGAGCGGCGAATGCCTGACCAGCCTGGTACGCCTGATGGAAGCCACGCCGGATGCCGGGATTATCCAGACTGCGCCACGTGCGTCGGGCATGGACACCCTGTATGCGCGCATGCAGCAGTTCGCCACCCGCGTGTACGGCCCGCTGTTCACTGCCGGCCTGCACTTCTGGCAGCTGGGTGAATCCCACTACTGGGGTCACAACGCTATCATCCGCATGAAGCCGTTTATCGAGCACTGCGCCCTGGCGCCGTTGCCGGGTAAAGGTGCGTTCGCCGGGTCCATCCTGTCCCACGACTTCGTTGAAGCGGCGCTGATGCGCCGTGCCGGCTGGGGCGTGTGGATTGCCTACGACCTGCCGGGCAGCTATGAAGAACTGCCGCCGAACCTGCTGGACGAACTCAAGCGTGACCGTCGCTGGTGCCACGGCAACCTGATGAACTTCCGTCTGTTCCTGGTTAAAGGCATGCACCCGGTACACCGTGCGGTGTTCCTGACCGGCGTGATGTCCTACCTGTCGGCGCCGTTGTGGTTCCTGTTCCTGGTGCTGTCCACCGCGCTGCTGGCGGTAAACACCCTGATGGAGCCGCAGTACTTCATGGCGCCGCGCCAGCTTTACCCGCTGTGGCCGCAATGGCATCCGGACAAGGCGGTGGCGCTGTTCTCCACCACCATCGTGCTGCTGTTCCTGCCTAAACTGCTGAGCATCATCCTGATCTGGGCCAAGGGCGCGAAAGAGTTC
This sequence comes from Pseudomonas quebecensis, assembly GCF_026410085.1. Taxonomy (NCBI): domain Bacteria; kingdom Pseudomonadati; phylum Pseudomonadota; class Gammaproteobacteria; order Pseudomonadales; family Pseudomonadaceae; genus Pseudomonas; species Pseudomonas quebecensis. The sequence goes on along the minus strand of NZ_CP112866.1, from coordinate 4,914,484 downwards.
GGCGGCAAGTTCAAGGTCACGATGTCGATGCTGCTGGAGATGCTGTTCTCCATGCTGCTGGCGCCGGTGCGGATGATTTTCCACACCCGTTTCGTGCTCGCCGCCTTCCTCGGCTGGGCCGCGACCTGGAATTCGCCCAAGCGGGATGACGACTCCACCACGTGGGGCGAGGCGTTCAAACGCCACGGCACGCAAACCTTGCTGGGCTTCCTGTGGGCCTTGCTGGTGGTGTGGTTGAACCCAAGCTTCCTGTGGTGGCTGGTGCCGATCGTCGGTTCGCTGATGTTGTCGATTCCGGTGTCGGTGATCTCCAGCCGGGTGAACCTGGGCATCAAGTCCCGCGATGAGAGCCTGTTCCTCATTCCTGAGGAATACAATCCGCCGCAGGCGCTGTTGTCGACCGACAAGTACACCCACGAGAACCGTTGGCACGCGCTGCACGACGGCTTCGTGCGCTCGGTGGTCGACCCGCAGCAGAATGCCCTGGCCTGTGCACTGGCGACGTCGCGTCACGGCCAGGCCGAGCCGATCGAGTACCTGCGTGCCGAACGGGTTCGTCATGCCTTGAAGGTCGGTCCCGCCGGCCTCAACAATGCCGAACGCGTGGCTTTGCTCAGCGACCCGGTGGCCCTGGCTCGCCTGCACGAGCAGGTCTGGAGCGAAGGGCATCCCGAGTGGCTCGCCGCCTGGCGTGACTCGATCAAGGCCGACCCTCACGCGCCGTTGCTGCCGTTGCAACCGCAGTCGTCCCAGGCCCAACCAGCCTGATTCAGACACCCCCGAGGGCTCACCTCGGGGGTGTTTCAAGCGCATTTCCTACAGCGCTTACCGCCTGCCTATTATCGCCGTAACCTCTTGTTATTTCGAAACAAAATACCCGGTTCCAGGGCGTATTGACGTGCCCGTGAGTAGGTTAGGATCGCCCCCAAATTCGACTCGGCCACAGGGGGATTCATGATCAAAAGGTACTGTTCGGCGTTGCTGATGGGGGCTGTCGCGTTGATTCACAACGGCGTGACGCAGGCGGGCGCCATTGACGATGCTGTGCGGCGGGGCGTGCTGAAAGTAGGCACTACGCCCACCTACATTCCTTTTGAAATGACCGATAAGCAGGGCCGCATCGTCGGTTTTGAAATCGACCTGCTCAAGGAAATGAGTCAAGCCATGGGCGTCGAGCTTGAGCTGGTCGCCGTGCCGTATACCGAGCTGTTGCCGGGGCTGCTGGCGAAAAAATTCGACATCATCGGCAGCGGCATGACCGTCACCCAGGAGCGCAACCTGAAGCTCAACTTCAGCGACTCCTTCATCGTGGTCGGCCAGACCGTGCTGCTGCACCCAAGCCTGGCCGGCAAAGTCACCAGCGTGGAAGATCTGGACGATGCCGGTTACCGCATCGCTGTCACCGAAGGCACCACCGGCGAAGTCGCGGCGAAACGCTTCCTGGCAGCGGCCCGATTGAGCAGCTTTGCCACCCCGGAGGAGGGCGTGCGCCAAGTCGTCAACGGAAACGCCGATGCGTTTATCCACGACGCGCCCTACAACCTGATCGCCCTGAGCCGGATGCAAAACAGCCGGTTATTGCTGCTGGAGCAGCCGTTCACCTTTGAGCCCTTGGCCTTCGGCTTGAAAAAAGGCGATTTCGACAGCCTCAACTGGATCAACCACTTTCTCAATCAAGTGGCCCAGGACGGCACCTACGATCGCCTGCATGACAAGTGGTTCAAGGACACGGGCTGGCTGGTGGGCGTCGACTGACCGCTGAGGGTTTGCATATCGGTGTCTCGCAGGTATTCCGACAAGCGCCGACAACAATTGCCTGTGAAACCTTTGTGACAGGCGGCGAGTGGGTTAGGATCGCACCCCGAAATGGTGCAGCCCTTTTGCGCGCCGACCTTATAAGAATGGTTCAGGGGACTTGATGATGAAAAAGTATCTTTCGATGCTGCTGCTGGGCGTCACCGCACTGGTTGCCGCCCATGCGGCCCAGGCCGGCGCCATCGACGATGCGGTCAAGCGCGGCACGTTGAAAGTGGGCATGGACCCGACGTATATGCCGTTCGAAATGACGGACAAGCGCGGCGAGATCATTGGCTTCGAAGTCGACATCCTCAAGGCCCTGGCCAAGTCCATGGGCGTCAAGCTGGAGCTGGTCTCCACCGGCTACGACGGCATCATCCCGGCCTTCCTGACCGGCAAGTTCGACATGATCGGCAGCGGCATGACCCTGACCCAGGAGCGCAACCTGCGCCTCAACTTCAGCGAACCGTTCATCGTGGTCGGCCAGACCCTGCTGATTCGCAAGGACCTGGAAGGCACCATCAAGTCCTACAAAGACCTGAACGACGAGAAATACCGCCTGACCTCCAAGCTCGGCACCACCGGGGAAATGGTCGCCAAAAAGCTGATCGCCAAGGCCAAGTACCATGGCTACGACAACGAGCAGGAAGGCGTGCTGGACGTGGTCAACGGCAAGGCCGATGCCTTTGTGTATGACGCTCCATATAACGTGGTGGCCGAGAAGAAAGTCGGCAATGGCAAGCTGGTGTTCCTGGAAGAACCCTTCACCTTCGAGCCTCTGGCATTTGGTTTAAAGAAAGGCGACTACGACAGCATCAACTACATCAACAACTTCTTGCACCAGATCAGGAACGACGGCACCTACGATCGCATCCATGACAAGTGGTTCAAGAGCTCCGAGTGGCTCAAGGACATGGAATAAGGTCTGACTGAACACCGCGTAGCGCCCATCGCGGGCAAGCCCGCTCCCACCGTCGACAGTTGGAACTCGGTCAAGTTGTGGGAGTGGGGCTTGCCCACGATGGCGGCCTGCCAGGCAACACACATCCGGAAAGTGAAATGAAACAGAAAAAAGCCCAATGGCCCTGGCACCTGCTGACCGTGGTCGTGCTGGTCGGCCTGGCGGGCGCCCTGTACTACGCCACCTCGTTGATGTCCTACGAATGGCGCTGGAACCGCGTGCCGCAGTACTTCGCTTATCAGGCCGAGCAAGCCGAGCGTGCAGCGGACATCTCCACCGTCATCGAGCTGGTCCGCAAAGGCGACGTGGCTGAAGTGACCCTGCGCAATGACGCAGGCGCCGAGCAAAAGGTGACGGTCGCCGACAATAGCCTGCACGTGGCTCGTGGTGACGATGTTGCCGAAGGCGATGTCATTGGCGTAAACCGGCATTGGGCATTGGGCCCGCTGATGTGGGGCTTGTGGACCACGCTGTGGCTGTCGGTGGTGTCCGGCATTCTCGGGCTGGCGATTGGCCTGGCGACCGGTCTGTGCCGCTTGTCCAGCAACCCGACCCTGCGTGACCTGTCGACGCTCTACGTCGAATTGGTGCGCGGCACGCCGCTGCTGGTACAGATCTTCATTTTCTATTTCTTTATCGGCACGGTGCTCAACCTGTCCCGCGAGTTTGCCGGGATCGCCGCACTGTCGCTGTTCACCGGGGCCTATGTGGCGGAAATCGTGCGCGCCGGCGTGCAGTCCATCACCCGTGGCCAGGACGAAGCCGCACGCTCCCTGGGCCTGAGTGCCAGCCAGTCGATGCGCCACGTTGTGTTGCCGCAGGCGTTCAAGCGCGTGCTGCCGCCGCTGGCCGGGCAATTTATCAGCCTGGTGAAGGACACCTCGCTGGTGTCGGTAATCGCCATCACCGAACTGCTCAAGAGCGGCCGCGAAGTGATCACCACCTCGTTCTCGCCGTTCGAAATCCTGTTCTGCGTCGCAGGGTTGTACCTGCTGATCAACCTGCCGCTGTCGAAAATGGCCAGCCGGCTTGAGCGGAGGCTCGCGCAAAGTGATTGAAGTCCGCGATCTGGTAAAAGTCTTCGACACCCGTGGCCAGGTGGTGCGCGCGGTGGATAACGTCACCACCCAGGTGGCCAGGGGCGAAGTGCTGGTGGTAATCGGCCCGTCCGGCTCCGGCAAATCGACGTTCCTGCGCTGCCTCAATGGCCTGGAAGAATTCGACTCGGGCTCGGTGAGCATCGACGGCCTGCAACTGGCCGACCCGAAAACCGATGTGAATGCCTACCGCCGTGAAGTCGGTATGGTGTTCCAGCATTTCAACCTGTTCCCCCACATGACAGTGCTGGAGAACCTGTGCCTGGCGCAGAAGGTTGTGCGCAAGCGCGGCAAGCAAGAGCGCGAGGCCAAGGCACTGGCGCTGCTGGAGAAGGTTGGTATTGCGCAAAAAGCCAATGAGTTTCCGTCCCGTTTGTCCGGCGGCCAGCAGCAGCGCGTCGCCATCGCCCGTGCGCTGGCGATGGAACCCAAGGTCATGCTGTTCGACGAGCCCACGTCGGCGCTCGACCCGGAGATGGTCGGCGAAGTACTCGACGTGATGAAAACCCTGGCCCTGGAAGGCATGACCATGGTCTGCGTCACCCACGAAATGGGCTTTGCCCGCGAAGTGGCCGACCGGGTGCTGTTTTTCGACCACGGCAAGTTGCTGGAAGACGCGGCGCCGGCGGAGTTTTTCGAGGCGCCCAAAGACCCTCGCGCCCAAGCGTTCCTGCGTCAGGTTCTGTAGTGCTGTCAGGCCGGTTTAGAGCTTGAATCTGTCGATCAGCGTCTGCAGATCCAGGCTCAACCGGGTCAACTGAACGCTTGCCGCCGCGGTCTCTTCGCTGGCGGCGGCGGTTTGTTCGGATACGTCCCTCACCTTCAATACGCTGCGATTGATCTCTTCGGCTACCGCGCTTTGTTCCTCGGCGGCTGCGGCAATCTGCGGGTTCATTTCCTGGATGACCGACACCGTGCGGGCAATGGCCATCAGTGCCTCGCCGGCGTCGCGGGTCAACTGCACGCTGTGGTCGGTCAGGCTGCGACTGCTGTCCATGATGTCCGCGACTTGCTGGGTGCCGTTGTTCAATCCGAGGATCAAGCCTTCGATTTCTTCGGCCGACTCCTGGGTGCGTTGGGCCAGGCTGCGCACTTCATCGGCGACTACCGCAAAGCCTTGGCCGGCACTCCCCGCGCGGGCCGCTTCAATGGCCGCATTTAATGCCAGCAGGTTGGTCTGCTGCGACACCGACTTGATCACGTCCAGCACGCTGCCGATCTTCTGGCTTTCCCGCTGCAGCCTCAGCATCGCCTGGCCGGAAAGCTCCATTTCACTGGCCAGGTTGCTGATCTGCTCGATCGCCTGCGCGACCACTTTGTCACCGGCGCTGGCCTGCAGGTCGGCTTCATTGGCCGCCTGCGAGGCTTGCTCGGCATGCCGGGCGACTTCCTGGGCGGTGGCGAGCATTTGGTTCATGGCGGTGGCGACCTGGTCGGTTTCTTCCTTCTGATTGTTCACCCCGGTGCGTGTCTGTTCGGTGACGGTGGAGAGCTGCCCGGCCGCGCCGGCGATCTGTCGCGCACTGTCGCCAATGCCGCTGATCAGCTCGCGCAGGTTGAGGGTCATGCGCCGGATGCTGTGCTGTAATTGGCCCAGCTCATCCTGGCGCTGTGTCTCGGCATCATGGCTAAGGTTGCCCTCGGCAACGCGATTGGCCGCAGCGAGCGCCTGGCGCAACGGCAGGGTGATCAGCCGCGCAATCCACCAGGCGGCGAGGCCCCCAAGCAGCAGCGCAGCCGCCGTGACACTGACCAGCAGCGTGCGGGTGTGATCCGCCTCCAGGTCGCGCTTGGCGGTCTGGCCCTGGCTGACTTGATCGCTGTGCTCCAGTAACTGGTCCAGTTGCTGTTCGAATCGGTCCTGCACGGTTTCGGTCTTGACCTGGGCCTCCTTGAGCAGGAGCAACTGGGTGCGGTAGTTGTCCAGGTCGGTTTTGAGCAATGTTGAATTCACCGGCAGGCGGGTGACGGCCGTCAGCGCAACGTTCAGCGCCTCCAGTGTCCGGTCGACGGCCTCGGTGTAGGCTTGCAACGACGTGGCGGCCCAGGCCGGGCTCTGGGCGCGATCCTCCGCGTGTTCCATGGCCTGGCGCAATGCCTCGATGGTGTCGAGGGCGCTCTGATCCTCCTGGTCGGGCAATTCGCTGGCCAGTTGCGCGAGGGTGTCGCTGGCCTGGAGCGAGACTTTTTTGAGGGGCGGGCGAATACTTTCACGGTGTTCGATCAAGCCGGGCAACTCGCTGATCTCTTCTTTGAAAAGCGCCACCAGGCGCTCCGCTTCTCTGATGTGTTGCAGGTCGTTGGGGTCTTTGAGGTTCTGGGACAAGTAGCCCAGGTGCTCATCGATAGTCGCGATCTGCGCATTCATTTTGCCCAGGCTGGCGGCGTCACTGAGGGTTCGATAAAGGATACGGTCGGCACGCATGGCCTCGGCCGACACGGCCAATTGCCCCAGAACGGTCAGGTTGCCCGACCGAAACAACGCGGCATTCAGGGCTTGCCAGCCTGTCACCGCAATCACCAGGCTGAGCAACAGCACTTGGGCAAAGCCCAGGGCGAGTTTGATGCGGACGCTGGCATTGACCAGCAAGCGGATCAGTTGAGGAAACATGGGATGAGCTCCTAATCTGAAAAAAGCGCTTCTCGACGCAAGAAACGCTAAATCGATTCGGAGACCCGAGGGGCTGATAACCGCGTAGGAAATTTCACAACTTGCCCTGCGTGACGACCAGGGTCGGCCGTCGCGCAGGACGGATCAGATGCGGAAGCGTCCGACCAGGGTCTGCAAGTAAACGCCCAGGCGGGCCAACTCGGCGCTGGAGGCGGCGGTTTCTTCGCTGGCGGCCGAGGTTTGCTCGGACACGTCGCGCACATTGAGCACGCTGCGGTTGATCTCTTCGGCCACCGCGCTCTGCTGCTCGGCGGCCGTGGCGATCTGCGAGTTCATCGCCTGGATTGTCGATACCGTGCGCGTGATGCTGGCCAGGGCGCTGCCGGCGCGGCGGGTCAGTTCGACGCTGCTGTCGGTAAGGCCACGGCTGTTGTCCATGATGCTCGCCACTTGCTGGGTACCGCTTTGCAGGCCGGCAATCAGTTCTTCGATCTCTTCGGTGGACTTCTGGGTGCGCTGGGCGAGGCTGCGCACTTCATCGGCCACGACCGCGAAACCGCGCCCGGCTTCACCGGCGCGCGCGGCTTCAATGGCCGCATTAAGGGCCAGCAGGTTGGTTTGCTGGGCCACGGATTTGATCACGTCGAGCACGCTGCCGATCTTGTCGCTTTCGCGCTTGAGATGGCCCATGGCTTCGGTGGAGTTGCCCACCTCGGTGGCCAGGCGTTCGATCTGCGTGATGGCTTCGTTGACGACTTTGTCGCCTTCGCGAGCCTGCTGGTCCGCCGCCACGGCGGCTTCCGAGGCTTCTTCGGCGTTGCGTGCCACTTCCTGCACCGTTGCAGCCATCTCGTTCATCGCGGTGGCCACCTGATCGGTCTCGACCTTCTGGCTGTTGACCCCGGCGCTGGTCTGTTCCGTCACGGCCGACAGTTGCTCGGCGGCACTGGCGATCTGGGTGACGCCTTCGCTGATGCCGCCGATCAACTCGCGCAGGCCCACGGTCATGCTCTGCATGGCGCGCTGCAATTGGCCCAGTTCGTCCTGGCGCAGTGAGGTCAGGTTGTGGCTCAGGTCGCCTGAAGCGACGCGTTCGGCGACCTTGAGGGTCTGCTCCAGTGGAATGATGATCTGGCGGGTGATGGCCCATGCGGCCACCAGGCCTACGATCAGCGCCAGGACGGTGGCGAGCAACAACAGGTTTTTCGCGTGGGCGGCATCGGTGTCGCGCACGACGGTCTGGGACGCGGTCAACTTGTCGCTGCGGTCCAGCAAGGTATCGCCTTGTGCGCCCATGATTTTTACCGCGGCGGCGCTGGCTACCTGGGAATCGCGGTATTGGCTGACTGCGGCGCGGTAGGCTTGCAGCGAGACGCTGGCCTGTTGCAGGTTGGTCGAAAATTGATCAGGGAGTTGGCCATTGAGGCTGGTGATTTTCTTCAAGGCGTTGTCGATGGCATCCAGCGCGGGTTGTTCGGCTTCGACTTTGCCGCTGTAGGTGTAGCCGCGCACCTGGAAGCGGGCCTGCTGAATCAGCTTGCTCAGGTCGACGATGCTGTTGAACTGGCTGACGCTTTCGCCTTGCAGCAGAGCCTTTTCAACTTCAGCGACCTTGAGTACCGCATTGTCGGCGGTATCGCCCAATTTGCTGCGGGCGTTTTCGCGGTTGGCACCGGCTTGCGCCATGGCGTCGAACGCGCGCTTGTAGGCGTCGACCGCCGCTAATTGTTCGTCGATCAAGGCAATGTCGGCAGGCTGCTCGATCAGCGTGCGCGCGGTTTTCAGGCCGCCGTCCAATTTATCCAGCAGGCCGTTGACGGCGGTCGTGCCCTGTTCGCCACGGCGCATTTCGTAATCCATGCGTGCGATACGCAGGTCTTTGGTCAGGTCGTTGAGGCTGGCGATATACCCCAGCTTGTCACCGCGACTGATCACGCCCGACAGGCCGGTCCAGCCGGTGAGCGTGATCATCAAGGTCAAGAGCAGCACCAGGCCGAAGCCCACGGCCAGCTTGGTTTTAACGCTGACATTTCCCAGTTTTTCGGCTAACCAACGGTACATGCTGCAAACTCCCCTGGAACAAGGCTTGGACTTATTCAGGAGTTATCGGCCTGCCTGCGCAATTCTGTAGCGACGCTGTCCCCCTCAACCCAGGCACTTCGGCGTGTCAGGTGGAACCGCGTCGCGTGGAAGGGGGCCGCTTCGCGGCCCAGCGCAGGGCAAGCCTGCACACCACAGAGTTATTGGAGCCTTTGGTTCCACTGCGTGCTCAGTGTTAACTGAAAAAATGTGGGAGGGGCAGGTAGTGTTAGAAGAGGCGGGCGAGCAGGGCGGTGACGGCCGTTTCGACGCGCAGGATACGCGCGCCCAATTGCACCGGCTGCAAGCCGGCCTTGGTCAGCAGCTCCACCTCGTAGGGGATCCAGCCGCCTTCCGGGCCGATCGCCAGTGTGACCGGCTCATCCAGTGCGCGCGGGCACGCCGGGTAATCCCCGGGATGGCCGATCAGGCCCAGTGTGCCGTCAGTCATGGCCGGCAGGCGGTCTTCGACGAATGGTTTGAAGCGCTTCTCGATGATGATTTCAGGCAGCACTGTGTCCCGCGCCTGCTCCAGGCCCAGGACCAGTTGCTCGCGAATCGCCTCGGGCGCCAGGAACGGGGTCTGCCAGAAACTTTTCTCCACCCGGTAGCTATTGACCAGCACCACCTTGGGCACACCCATGGACGCCACGGTCTGCAGCACCCGACGCAGCATCTTCGGGCGTGGCAGGGCCAGCAGCAGGGTCAGCGGCAGTTTGTCCGGGGGCGGCAGATCGAAGCTGACCTGCAACTCAGCCTCCGTGGCGTCAAGGCGCAGCAGTTGCGCGTTGCCCATCAGCCCACCGATGCGCCCGACGCGCAGGTTATCGCCCACCGTTGCACGATGGACATCCTGCATATGCACCAGGCGCCGATCGCGCAGGATCACCCGGTCGGCCGCGATAAAGTCGGCGTCTTCCAGCAGCAGCAGGTTCACGGTTGCGTCGCTGGCGGCTGGTCGTCGTCGGCGGGTTGGTCATCCGGGTGGTCGCTGCGCTTGCTGATCAGCCCGCTGAACAGAATGCCGATCTCGAACAGCATCCACATCGGCACGGCCAGCAGGGTCTGGGAGAAGATGTCCGGCGGGGTCAGGATCATGCCGACCACGAAGCAGCCGATGATCACGTAAGGGCGGATCTTCTTCAGGTATTTAACGTCGACCACGCCGATCCATACCAGCAGCACCACCGCCACCGGGATTTCGAAGGCCACGCCAAAGGCGAAGAACAGCGTCATCACAAAGTCGAGGTAGCTGGTGATATCGGTCATCATCTCCACGCCGGCCGGGGTGGCGGCGGCGAAGAATTTGAAGATCAGCGGGAACACCAGGAAGTAGGCGAACGCCATGCCGGTGTAGAACAGCAGAATGCTCGACACCAGCAGCGGCACCGCGATGCGCTTCTCATGCTTGTACAGGCCCGGTGCGATAAAGCCCCAGATCTGATGCAGGATCACCGGGATCGCCAGGAACAGCGAGACCATCATCGTCAGCTTCAACGGCGTGAGAAACGGCGATGACACATCGGTGGCGATCATCGTCGCGCCGGCCGGCAGGTACTGGCGCAGGGGCGTGGAGACGAACGTGTAGATCTGCTGGGTAAAGGCAAACAGCCCGGCAAAGATAATGAAGATGGCCGCTACGCAACGCAGCAGGCGGGTACGCAGCTCGGTGAGGTGCGAGACCAGCGGCATGTGCTGGTCGTTTTCCGGTTTATCAGCGCTCATGGGGCTCGCGGCGGCAATGTAGGGTCATGGGGAGCCGGCGACGCGGTCGGCGCCGGTACTGGCTCCGGCGGGGTCGGCGCCGCCTCGATGGCGGGTGCCGGTGCAATGCTGTGTTCAATCACAGGCGCTGCCGGTTTGTCCGGCTCCTGCACGGGCGACAGGATCTTGCGCGCCTCCTGCTCCAACGACAGGATGTGTTCGTTGTGCAGTTGCCGGCGAATTTCGTCGGCGCCGATTTCCCGTTCAACTTCCTGTTTGATGGCGTTGAAACTGCGTTTCAGGCGCCCGATCCACAGGCCGGCCGTGCGTGCCGCGCCGGGCAGGCGTTCCGGCCCCAGCACCAGCAAGGCGACGAGGCCGACGAGGAGCAGTTCAGAGAAGCTGATACCAAACATTAGTCAGTGCTCACGAGTCTTTGCGGGTCGGCTCTTCGACTTTTTCGGCCTGCACGTCGAAGGTGCGACGCTCGGTGATCGGCTGGGCGGCCTGAGGGTGCACAGGCTGGGCTGGTGGCACCGGGTTGGCGGCAGGGTCGGCAGGCTTCTCATCGTCGTTCATGGCCTTGCGAAAGCCCTTGATCGACTCGCCGACGTCGGTGCCGAGGTTTTTCAGTTTCTTGGTGCCGAACACCAGCACCACCACCACCAGAATGACGATCCAGTGTTTCCAGTCAAAAATGCCCATGCTGCAAATCCTCTAATAAACGTTATTCAAGCGGACGGGCGCGAGGCCTTTTCGGCATGCCCGGACAGGCCGAAGCGACGGTCCAGTTCATCCAGCACGGCCTGCGGATGCTGCCCCAGTTGGGCGAGCATGACCAGGCTGTGGAACCACAGGTCGGCGGTCTCGTAGATCACATCGCTGCAGTCGCCACTGATCTGGGCGTCCTTGGCGGCAATGATGGTCTCGATCGATTCTTCGCCGAGCTTCTCCAGGATCTTGTTCAAGCCCTTGTGGTACAGGCTGGCGACGTAGGAGCTGTCGGCGTCCGCACCTTTGCGGTCCTCCAGCACCTGGGCCACACGGTTCAGGGTATCGCTCATGTTCAGTGTCCTGCGGAGTAAATGGCGTGCGGGTCTTTAAGCACCGGTTCGACCACTTTCCATTCGCCGTCCTCGAACACGCGATAGAAACAGCTGTGACGGCCGGTGTGGCAGGCAATGCCGCCGATCTGCTCGACTTTCAGGATAACGACATCCGCATCGCAATCCAGACGCAGCTCGTGCAGGGTCTGCACATGCCCGGACTCTTCGCCCTTGCGCCACAGTTTGCCACGCGAACGTGACCAGTAGATGGCGCGCTGCTCGGTGGCAGTAAGGCTCAGGGCCTCGCGGTTCATCCAGGCCATCATCAGCACGCGCCCGGTCTTGTAGTCCTGGGCAATGGCCGGCACCAGGCCGTCACTGTCCCATTTGATTTCGTCCAGCCAGTCTTTCATGTTCGGCTCCGGCAATTTGCGACAGTGTATAACCGGATGGGTTATCGACGCACGATCAGATAAACACCCACCGCGACCATGATGCCGGCTGGCCAGTGGCCCAATTGGCTCGGCGTGCCGCCGATCGCCAGCATCACGCCGCCCACCAGGTGGGCCGCACCCAGCAGGCGCAGGAACCAGTCGTCCCGGCGCTGGCGCCAGGGTGGCGCGGGGTCTTTGGCGTGGGGCTGGGACATGCGTTCGAGCAGGTCGCGGGTCATATTGGCCAGGTGCGGCAGTTGTTCGAACTGGCTGTGCAGGTTGCCCAGCAGGGTCTTCGGGCTGACCCGCTCGCGCATCCAGCGTTCCAGGAAGGGCTGCGCCGTCGCCCACAAATCGAGGTCCGGGTACAGCTGGCGACCCAGGCCTTCGATGTTGAGCAGGGTCTTTTGCAGCAGGACCAACTGCGGCTGCACTTCCATATTGAAGCGCCGCGCGGTCTGGAACAGGCGCATCAGTACCTGGCCAAATGAAATATCTTTTAACGGTTTTTCAAAGATCGGCTCGCACACAGTGCGGATCGCCGCTTCGAACTCGTTGAGCTTGGTCTCCGCCGGTACCCAGCCCGAATCGATGTGCAATTGCGCCACGCGGCGGTAATCGCGCTTGAAGAAGGCGAACAGGTTGCGCGCCAGGTAATCCTGGTCTTCCGGCGTGAGGCTGCCGACGATGCCGCAGTCGATCGCGATGTACTGCGGGCTCCACGGGTTGACGGTGCTGACGAAAATGTTGCCCGGATGCATGTCGGCGTGGAAAAAACTGTCGCGGAACACCTGGGTGAAGAAGATTTCCACGCCGCGCTCGGCGAGCATTTTCATGTCGGTGCGCTGGTCGGCCAGGGTGGCCAGGTCAGTGACCTGCACGCCATAGATGCGCTCCATCACCAGCACTTTCGGGCGACACCAGTCCCAGTACACCTGCGGCACGTACAGCAACTGCGAGCCTTCGAAGTTGCGGCGCAACTGGCTGGCATTGGCGGCCTCGCGCAGCAGGTCGAGCTCGTCGTAGATGGTTTTTTCGTAGTCCGCGACCACATCCACCGGGTGCAGCAGGCGTGCGTCGGCGCTGAAACGCTCGGCGGCGCGGGCGAGGATGAACAGCCATGCCAGGTCCTGGCCGATGATCGGCTTGAGGCCGGGGCGAATCACCTTGACCACCACTTCTTCGCCGGTCTTGAGCTGCGCCGCGTGTACCTGCGCCACCGAGGCCGAGGCCAGCGGCTCGACGTCGAAGCGGCTGAACACTTCGCTGATCTTGCGGCCCAGTTGCTCTTCGATCAGCTTCATCGATTGCTGGGAATCGAACGGCGGCACGCGGTCCTGCAGCAGCATCAGTTCGTCGGCGATGTCTTCGGGCAACAGGTCGCGACGAGTGGAGAGGATCTGCCCGAACTTGATAAAGATCGGCCCCAGGTCCTGCAACGCCAGGCGCAGGCGCGCGCCACGGCTGAGCGCCAGGCGTCTGCGCGGGAACCAGCGCCACGGCAGCACATAACGCACCGCCAGCAGGAACCACGGCAGCGGCAGGGCGAACAGCAGGTCATCGAGGCGGTAGCGGATTACGACGCGCTGGATACGAAACAAACGGCGGACGGCGAGCAGCTTCATGCGTTATCGCTTGGATCAAGGGAACGGCTCAGGCGCTCGAAGCGGGCCTCAAGGCGTTCCAGGTCGATTTTGGCCTTGTCGAGTTCGCGAAAGCGCGCTTGCGCTTCCCGTTGCCCGACCAGGGTGCGCGATTCTTCGCTCAGGTATTCGGCGAGATTCTGGTTAAGACTGGCGAACCCTTGCTGGTACCAACGTGCGCGGCTGCGCAGGTGGCCGCTGATCAACTGGGTGGCGACGGGGCCGATCCAGCGCGAGAGCTCGTATTCCCAATCCAGTTCCAGATCCTGCAGCACGGCGGCCAGATCCATCAGCACCGCGCTGTCACCTTCCAGCTCCACTTCGGTGCTGTGCAGGATGGCGGTCTTGTTGCGGCTCAGCGCCAGGTGCAACAGGCTCGATGCCGGCGCGCGCAGGGTGCAGTCGGCGTCGGCGGCCCATTGGGTCGCCAGCATCAGGCCTTCGTCGCTGGGCAGGATAAACAGCTGCAGGGCAGGGCTGCTGCAGTCCACGGCGATGACCTTGCCGTTCAAGTGCGCAAGCCGCGCCAGAGCGGTGCTGTCCAGGCGCAGTACACGGTTGAGGCCGTGTTCGACGCTGGCGAGAAGGCCCTTGAGCAGCATCAGGGCTTGATACCGCGATGCAGGGCGACGATACCCGAGGTCATGTTGTGGTAGGTCACGCGGTCGAAGCCGGCCTCTACCATCATCGACTTCAGGGTTTCCTGGTCAGGGTGCATGCGGATCGATTCGGCCAGGTAGCGGTAGCTCTCGGCGTCATTGGTGATCAGCTTGCCCATCAACGGCATGAAGGCGAAGGAGTAGGTGTCGTAGACCTTGGACATCAGCGCGTTGGTCGGCTTGGAGAACTCCAGCACCAACAGGCGGCCACCGGGCTTGAGCACGCGCAGCATCGAGCGGATCGCGTCTTCCTTGTGGGTCACGTTGCGCAGGCCGAAGGCGATGGTCACGCAGTCGAAGTGGTTGTCGGGGAACGGCAGCTTTTCAGCGTCGGCCTGGACGAATTCGATATTGCCGGCCACGCCCTTGTCGAGCAGGCGGTCGCGGCCGACCTTGAGCATCGAGCCGTTGATGTCCGCCAATACCACCTGGCCGGTCGGGCCGACGAGCTTGGAAAACTTGGCGGCCAGGTCGCCGGTGCCGCCGGCGATGTCCAGCACGCGATTGCCGGGGCGTACGCCCGACAACTCGATGGTGAAGCGCTTCCACAGGCGGTGCATGCCACCGGAGAGCACATCGTTCATCAGGTCGTACTTGGCGGCTACCGAGTGGAACACCTCAGCGACTTTTTCCGCTTTCTGGCTTTCCGGGACGTTCTTGAAGCCGAAGTGAGTGGTGGGTTCGGCATCGCTGCCTTTGCGCTGATCAGTCATATCGCTGTCACCAAAAGAGAATGCGGCACATGATAATCCCCAAGGCCTGCTTTGTCTTGGCAAGGCTGCAGGTAAGATAGGCGGCCACCGAGGCGTTTTGCCGCATTCACAGGGTGCAAGTCGCTGTTTTTCAAGTCTCTGCAAGAGGAATCATCGCAATGGCCCGTATCACCGTTGAGCGTGCACACTCCCTGGGTAAAGAAGGGGCGCGGGCAAAGGCCGACAAGTTGGCCAGTAAACTCAAGGAACAATATGGCGTGGACTCCTCCTGGTCCGGCGATACCCTGAACCTCAAGCGCTCCGGGGTTAAGGGCACGGTAGCCGTTGAAGACGATTCACTGCGTATCGATGTGGAACTGGGCCTGTTGATGTCGGCCATGAGCGGCACTCTCAAGGCCGAAATCGAAAAAGCCCTGGACAAGGCGTTGGCCTGACTGGTTGCCGTTAGGGTGCCGATTCTAATTTTTCCTCCTACTTTGTGCCCAAGCCCGCAACTCCTGCGAGCCGTTCCTCCACCCTATCCTGCGTGAGGTGCACCATGGCCAAAGTTATCCTGAAGAAAAAAATCGACGCCCCGTCCAGCGCCCTGAGTGATGTCAGAAGCTATGCCCGCAAGATCTGGCTGGCCGGCCTTGGGGCCTACGCCAAGGTCGGCAGCGAGGGCGGCGAATACTTCAAGGAACTCGTTAAGAGCGGACAACATATTGAAAGCAAAGGCAAAAAAGTTGCAGTTGAACAACTTGATGCGGCCAACAGTCAGATTGATCAAGTAAAGAGTAATGTCTCGTCGGTCAAAGGTCTGGTAGAAGTTCAGCTGGATAAAGTTGAAAAGGCTTTTGATACTCGTGTTGCAAGTGCCTTGAATCGAATCGGCATTGCGTCTAAACATGACGTTGAGACACTCTCTGCTAAGCTCGAAGAGCTGACGGCATTGCTCGAACGTGTCGCGCGTAAACACTAAGGAGACAACGGGATGGCTGTTAAAAAGAATACTCAGAAAGAAGGCAGCTCGTGGATCGGGGAAGTTGAAAAATACTCCCGTAAGATCTGGCTTGCTGGTTTAGGCGTGTACTCGAAGGTCAGCAGTGATGGCGGCAAGTACTTCGAGACATTGGTCAAGGATGGCGAGAAAGCCGAGAAGTTGACCAAAACCACGGTCGGCAAGAAAGTCGACGCGGCCAAGGCAAGCGCGGGTTCAGCCAAGACAAGCATTTCCGATACCTGGGGCAAGTTGGAAGAAACATTCGACAAGCGTCTCAACAGTGCCATTTCACGCCTGGGCGTGCCCAGTAAAGCTGAACTCAAGACGCTGCACAGCAAGGTCGACACCCTGACCAAGCAGATCGAAAAGCTCACCGGCGCTAAAGTGGCCCCGGTAAAAGCCGTCGCTGCCAAACCTGCGGCTAAAACGGCGGCTGCCAAGCCGGCCGCAAAAACCGCCGCCAAGCCGTTGGTGAAAGCCGCCGCCAAGGCGCCGGCCAAAGCGGCAGCCAAACCGGCTGCGACTGCCAAGCCTGCGGCCAAAACCGCTGCAGCGAAACCGGCCGCCAAGGCCGCCACTAAGCCGGCAGCGGCTAAAGCATCGGCCAAGCCCGCCGCCAAAGCCGCGGCAAAACCTGCGGCCAAGCCAGCAGCGAAGCCTGCGGCCAAAACCGCCGCCGCCAAGCCGGCCAGCGCAAAACCTGCGGTCAAACCTGCCGCGACGAAGAAACCCGCCGCCGCCAAAAAGCCTGCGACCAGCAAGGCAGCGTCACCTTCCAGCGCCAACTCGGTGTCCGCGCCGACGCCTGCCGCGACCACCCCGACTGCAACGCCGTCCAGTGCGACGCCTTCCAGTCAGTCCTGATTTTTCCAGGACCTGAAAAATGCCCGGCCTGCAAAGGTCGGGCATTTTTTTGCGCGCTCAGTGGTAAGTGATCGACACGGTCACGGTGCTGGCCAACGTACCCTGGGTCAGTATTGCGCCGGTTTTATGGTAGGCGGCCGTCAGCGGCAGTACGGCCTTCCTGTTGCTGGTCGCCACCGTGCGGCTGCGTTGCGTCGGGGTGCCGTTGGCCGGAATGATCGAAAAGGCTGGCGCCCGATGTGCCAACCACAGCGCCGTGCCGCCTGAGGTGCCGGTGTTGGCGAACAGCGAGGCGTCCTCGCCCGCGGGTGTGCCGGTGAACAGGAACGTCACACTGCTGATATCCGATTCGCAATCGGCGGAGAGCTCAAAATCCAACGTTCCGGCATAGGCGGCCTGGTCGAAGTCTGAAATTTTGATGGTCGGCAGGGTGATGCTGCGATTGACGTCGCCGGCATCGAGGTCGCAGGTGCCGGCGTCGACCTGGCCGCTGAAACGCAAGGTGCCGGTGGTGGCGGCCTGAGCCGCGGTTGTCGCCAGGCAGGCAGTCATTGCCAGCCGGAGCGCAAGGTTTCGGATGCTTATCAAATCGTTCTCCAGGCCTCAGTTGTACGTCAGGGTCACGGTGGCGGTGCTGGCGAGGGAGCCTTGGCTGACCGTGCCGTTCTTGTGATAGGCCGCGCCGAGCGGCAGTACGGCGCGATTGGCGGATACGGCCACTGTGCGACTGCTGTCGGTGCCATTGGCAAGGATGTCCTGGGTGCCGCCGTTAAGCCGTGAATACAGGCGCAGCGCGATTCCGCCGGCAGTCCCGGTGTTGGCAAACAGTCGGTCATTGCCTGGTGCCGGACTGCCGGTGAAGCGAAAGGTGACCTGTGCGGCATCGCTGCAATTGGCGGTTAACTCAAAGTTGCGCGCACCGGCGCTGGTGGCGCTCTGAAAGTCGCTGACTTTTACCGGCGCCAGGGCAATCGTTCGGTCCACGTCGCCGACGGACAGATCGCACGTTGCAACGGGACGGACAAAGCGCACCGAGTTGCCCAGCCGCAGCAAAAAACCGTTGGGCCCGCTGCCCCAGCGATCCAGGAAAATATCGCCGCTGGGCACGACCCCGGTGGTGACTGGCCCGATTTTGTAGAACGTCGCCTCTGCACGGGTGAGGGTGTAGTACGAGCCGGGCGGCATCACGGTGCTTTGGCTGAACAGTCCGTAGGCATTAGTCACGCCTCGGGCATCGGTAATGGTGATGCGGATGCCCACCCCTTGCACCTCGGTGTGATAGGCGCCGGTGCTCGGATCGGTAACCTGTGGATAACGCCCGATGACGGTCCGCCACGTGTGTGAGGGGCAACGAATGAGCTGGCCCGGTGCCGTGCCGCTGAAATGCGCGCGGGTTATGACGCCTCCCACCGCCAGACTGTTGGGCACGGTGATTGTTGCCGGAAGGGTGAGCGTGTGCGTGGAGTTGGGGTAGCTTACGCAATCGGCCCGGGCGCCGAGGGCCAGGCCCAGCCCCAGCAGTATCGACAGGCCAGTGAGGACGCGCTTCATCTTTGATCTCCCAAAAAACAGGGGTGAACCTTGGCCGGTCATAGGGACGCAGGCCGTGGGTGGCGGGTCGGCTTCAGTTGTACGGCAATGGCGGGGCTGCCCCGGCACGTGCCGGCGTTCACGTGGCGCAAACGCCTGGCGCTGTCGGTGTTGCCCCTGGTGCCGAGGGCATACGCCAATCGGCAGCTGGCATGGGCCTGGGTGCCCCACTTGACGCTCAACCACCCCTGGGGCTGTGCCACGCGCACAAAGGCTTTGCCACCCTGGGCGACAATCCCGACGCTGGCGCCCTGCTCATCGAACACGTCCGAGCCGAACGGCAGCGCGCTGCCGTCTTCGCGCAGGGCTGTGATCAACAGCGCCTGGCCGCTGACCGTCTCAAAGTGCAGCCTGACCACCGCGCCCGCGCGCGGCGCCACGTTTTGCGCGGCGGTCTTGAGTTCGACGTCCACCGACAAATCCTTGGGGTCCAGCTCGACGACGTTCTGTCGATAGGGCGTGAGATGGGGTACCACGGCATAGCCGTTCCCGCCGATCTGGCCACTGTGGTTGCCATTGATGCGCGCGCCTCGCGCATCCGGCGCCTGCACAATGCCAAGGGTGTCGCCCAGCTCCGGGGCGAAGGTCACGCCGCCGGCGTGGGCGACCAGGCCGCCTGTCATGCCCAGCGAGGTGGTGCGGTAGGCGTTGCTCTGGCCAAACCCGGCGGACAGCGCGCTGTAGGGCGTCTGGTACTTCACGTCCGCATGGGTGGCCTGGGTGCTGCCGCGTGCGCGGCTGGCACCCAGGCCGTAGGTCAACTCACTGCGCTCACCGAGGCTGCCGCCCAGGCTGACAAGTTCGCCGCTGCTTTGGCTGCCGTGGTACGCGGTGGTGGTCAGGGTTGGCGAGCGCGCGCCGTGGCCCAGGGGCAGGCTGAAGGTAAGGTCGATTTGTTTGTCGACCTTTTCCGTCAGCAGATCGCGGGTTCGTTGGGCGCTGAGGGTGCAGTGCAGCCCGCGCCAATTGGCGCTGTAACCGGCGGTGAAGGTCAGGTTGCCCTGGGTGCGGTTCCAGTAATTCTGCGACGACCCGGT
This sequence comes from Pseudomonas quebecensis, assembly GCF_026410085.1. Classification (NCBI taxonomy): domain Bacteria; kingdom Pseudomonadati; phylum Pseudomonadota; class Gammaproteobacteria; order Pseudomonadales; family Pseudomonadaceae; genus Pseudomonas; species Pseudomonas quebecensis. Next base: position 4,895,267 of record NZ_CP112866.1, on the reverse strand, counting down.
GAAGTACACCGAGCCGTTGCCCAGGCTCTGGTTAAGGCTGAGGTCCATGCGGTCACGCAGGCGCGACACGTTATCGAGGTTGCCGGCGTCGATGGCCAGGTCACGTAGGCGCGCCGAATCGCGCACGCTCAGGAAACCCTCGGTGGAGTATCGATAGGCACCGAGCGCGAAATGCGTGCCGGTCTCGGTGAAGTTCTTGCTGTAGCGAAGCTGCACGCTTTGCCCCTGGCGAGTGCCGTGGCCGGGCAGACTGGCATCGGAGTGAGTCAGGTCCAGCGACAACGCGCCCAGGGGGGTATTGAAGGCTGCGCCCAGCAATTGCGAGCGATAGTCCTCGCCCAGCACCGCGCCGGCGTAACCGGTGAGCAGGTTGCTCAGGCCACGCTGATAGGTGGCCTGCAGCAGCTTGGGCGGATGGCGCAGGCCCACCTCATCCAGTTGGCCGACGCTCAGCGCATAGCGCTGGTGGCCGGGGCGCAGCAGGTTGGCGTTGGCGGCGAACGGCACGATGAATTCACGCTTGCGTCCGTCGGCCTCAGTCACCGTTACCGTAAGATCGCCGCCGTAGCCGGTGGGAAACAGATCGTTGAGCACAAACGGCCCGGGGGCCACCGACACTTCATCGAGCAGCACGCCGCGCTGGCGCACGCTGACCCGCGCATTGGTGAGGGCGACGCCACGCACCACCGGCGCAAAACCGGTCTGGGAGTCGGGCAGCATCCGATCATCGCTGAACAGGCTGGCACCGCGCAGGCGAACACTGTCGAACAGCTCGCCGGGGGTGTAGATCTCACCCGTCAGCAGTTGCGCGCGCAGCGGGCTCACTTCGCGTTGCACATAGGTGGCGCTGCTCTGATACCCGGAAGCGGCCTGGGAGTGGCTGTAACTGCCGTCGTGGCGCCAGTGCCAGTCGCCCAGATTGAGTCCGGTGTTCAGGCCCAGGTAGTGGGAGGCCAGGGAGCGGTCGTTGGTCCTGGTGGAAAATGTATCGGCGTTGTAGCGCACAAAGGCGGCGTCCACGCCGCTGTCCCAGTGCCGAGGGTCCACATAGCCGCGCGCCGTGCGTGGCAGGTAGATCTGCGGAATGTGCAGGTCCAGGCGGTTTTCACCCGAGTCGTACAGGCTGCGGGCGCCGGGCAGGTAGGTTGCGATGTCGGCGCAAGCGGCAAACGGTGCGATGGCGGTGGTGCCTGCTTCGATGGCGTGCTGCTGGACATTGTCCATGTCGACGCCCAATCGCAGCAGCGCCTCGCGCGAAAGGCACAGCTGGGCGTTATCGCGACCGTCGAGCGCGGCGAACACCAGGGTTTCTCGTCCCATCCATTGGCCATTCAGATGCACGTCGGCGCGGTAGCTGCCGGGCAGTACAACGTTGCCCTGGCTGAACCTGGACACATCCACCGGCTGGCCCGCCGCGCTGTCGGTAAAAAACGCCGGGTTGAACTCGACGTACTCGGCACCGTGGGCCTGCAGCACGTCGGCGCCGGCAAGCAGCAACAAAGAGCGGGCGGCCAGTTTCAACCGATGGTGGGCCAGGGACCAAGTGCCGGGTCTGGTCGGCGTGTGCGAACTCATGTCTAGCGTTTCCAAAAAGCGGGGGCGGTGCGAATGCCGGCATGGGAAATCCCTGCCCGCATAAAAGGGCATCAGCCGAAGGTGTGTGATCGATCCAATAGCGTCGGCGACGACGCTACGGCGGATGGCGTGGCGCCAGGGCGGTCATTGCGCGACCTTCGATTGGTGTGAAACCTTGACCCCGAAGTCGTCGAGCGTCTGGAACGCGACGGTCGCCGCAGCCGCGGGCGGCGGGTTGAACCCCGGCAGAGCGAAGCGGCTGCGTGCACCGGGCGCCACCATGGTGCCGGCGCCGTATGTCGCGACCGCATAGGCCGGGCGTTGGTCGGCGCCACGCAGTTCGATGTGTTCGAACGTCACGTGATACGGGCTCGGGTTATAGGCTTCCAGCATCTGGCCCTGAGCGGTCTGCACGTAGCGCCATTGCAGCTTGGCGGGCGCCGCTTCGACCGCGTACGCCAGGTTCGGTGGGCGCAGGAACAGCTTGATCCGCGAACGAAAGGCCAGTTGCAGCTGGTTGCTGCGTGGTGCGTCCGCCGGCTGCGACGGCACCTCCAGCAGGTTGAGCCAGAACAGACGCTCCTGGGCGCCGGGCTGCAGATCGCCGGTGTAGGCCAGCCGTAGCACCTGTTGCTTGCCCGGGTCCATGCGAAAGATGGGCGGGGTGGCAATGAAGGGAACGGCGGTGAGGTCCGGCGTGGCGTTTTCGTCGCCGTCGTCCAGCCAGGCCTGGATCAATACGGGGGCCTGGTTCTTGCTCTCGAGCCTGACCGTGACCTCCTTATCGTTCTGGGGGTAGACGATGCGCGTGCTGTTGATCACCACGCTCGCCCGCGCCGAAGCCACACTCGACAGCACTGACACCAGCAGTACAAGTAGGGTCGGTGCGTGGAAAATCGACGTCGCGTTCATGGCTCAGTCACCCGGCGCAGGAGAGGGCAAGGTCGGTCGAGTGCGGCACTCGCGCGCCGAAGTCGCTGACCGTGGTGAATTCGACCGTGGCTGAGCCGCAAGGACGATGGCGCAGCAGCGGAAGTGCGAACCGTTTGACGTCACCGGCCGGCAGTAACAGGCTGTCATTGGCTGCCTGGTTCGGGGCTTTTTCAAAACGTCGGCTGGCGCTGAGCAAGGTCACCTTGGCCAGGGAAACATGGTACGGCGTAGGGTTGGTGGCCTGCAGCGCGAACCCTTGGGAATGTTCGACCAGTTTCCATTGCAGCCTGGCGGCCGCAGCGGCGACGGGGTAGGGCAGGGCGTGCGGGCGCAGGAACACGCGCAAGCGGGTGCGGAAGGACAGTTCCAGCTGATTGTTTTGCCCCGCATCCGCCGAGCGCGGCGGTACTTCCAACACGTTGAGCCAGAACAGCCGCTCCCGGTCGGCCGCCAGTGGCTCGCCGACGTAGCGCAGGCGCAAGGCCTGTTGTTGCTGGGGCTCGATGCGAAAGATCGGCGGCGACAGGGCGAAGGGCGTCCTGGCTGTGGCCGGGGTGGACTGACGGTCGCCCGTGTCCACCCAGGTCTGCACCAGGGCGGGTCGGTTACCGCGGTTTTCCAGGCGAACCACGACTTCCGCCCTGTCGGCCGGGTAAACCACACGCGTGCCATGCACGATCACGCCGGCGTGGCCGGTGGAGGCCGCCAGGGCACAGGCGGCAAGTGTGAAACAGACCCATGTCTTCATCGTTTGAACGCTCCCCGAATCAGGGGTGCCCCCGACACCTTGGGTGCAGCCCCCACGAGCCTCACTCGGCGTACTCGACCGTGAAGCCGACCCGCGTACTGACCGTGCCCTCGGAAGCGGCTCCGGTGGCATACAGCTGCGCGGCCAGCGGGATGACGGCCTGGTTGTCGGCAATCACCACGCCGGCGGACTTTTCGGTGTAGACATTGATCGGCGAGCCGTCGCGGTTGGTGACTTCCACTTGGACGTTCTTGGCGTGAGTGGTGTCGGAAGGGTCGTCAAAACCGTCGATGTTCAAGCGGCCGGTGGCCACATCGATGGCTGCGCTGGTGGGGTCGAAGGCCACCATCGCGGTGCGTCCGTTGGTGCAGCTGCCTTCGCCGGGTGCGCCTATGCGAATCGTGAAGCCCGTGAGGTTGGCGCGGCTGCCGGCGGTGGCCAGACGCGAGGCCGAGACGCCTCCCAGGTTGACGTCCTTGACCACGGCACCCGAGCCCGGTGCCGCGCCTTCCACGGTGCAGGTCACATCGGTGACCAGGCCGCTGAAGTTGATAACACCGTCGTTGGCGTATGTGGCTTGTGACGCGGCAACGGACAAGACCAGCGCAGCGGTTGCAGTGCAGAGAGCATTAACGTTCATGGTAATTCCAAGGCTGATGGAGAGTGTTCCCGGTCGCGGGTGATGACGCTGCATCCGAGATGCGTGTCTAGTTGTTCGCGATTGGCGGGATCACTAATTTGTATCTAGAAGTTAATTGTCTCTATAGAAGAGTGACGAGTTTCAGTTCGAAAATGTTCGAAAGCGTACTGTTTTACTTGAACTTTCTAAAATAGCTGTTGGGTGTGTATGAAGTTTCGTTAAGTCTTTTCTGTCGGGAAGTTCTGTAGGGCAAGTGGGTATTAATTGTCGGCTTGTATTGAAGCGTAGATATCGCTGGGCTATACCGAGCAGGTAATAACCGATGATGGTGCGTGCAGCGTTGCATTAACTTGGGTGGGTGCCTTTATGCCTGCAGCAGATTCCACTCCTTATACGGTCATGTTGCTTGATGACCATGAAATGGTGCGGCAGGGCATCGAGTGGGGCCTGAGCCAAGCCGCCGACATCAAGGTGATCGGTTCCTTCGGGACAGGCAGGCATTTGCTCGAAGCGCTCGCCCGGCAGACTGCGGACGTGGTGGTGATGGATTTTATCCTGGCACCCTCGGAAATCGACGGCCTGAACCTGCTCCAGGCGCTCAATCGGCGCTTCAGTCAGTGCCGGCCGTTGATTGTGTGTTCGCACTACACGCCAGCGACGGTGGCGCTGTCGTTGAAGGCCGGTTGCTGGGGGATTCTCGGTAAAACTCAGAACCTGGCTGAGTTGACCACGGCTGTACGCACCGTCGCACAGGGCCGACTTTACTTGCAGCCGTGTATGGTGCCCGAACTGCAGGGCATGCAGTCGGTGTTGGAAGTGGCGAACAAGAGAGCGAATGCGGACTTTTGCGCGTCGGGTCGTTTGAATAACGGTCTTACGCCAAAAGAGCAGGAAGTATTGCGCTGTTTTCTGGATGGCATGTCCGTCAGTTCAATTGCCGCCAAGTTCTCACGCAGTGCAAGTACCATCAGCACACAAAAACAATCGGCTTATCGAAAACTGGGGATAAGCAGCGACAGTGAGCTGTTCAAGTTTTCTCACCAGTTCGGTGAACCTGGATAGCCACCCCAACGCTTAAATCCGATCATCCAGATAACGCAGTGCCAGGCGCTCGGTGGCGTGCCGCGCCGGCGCCAGCAGATGCGGCGCCACCAGCATCATGATTTGGTACACCACCACCCGCACTTCCCCTTCGCGGTCGAGAATGCGTTGGTAGTCCAGGGAAAACAGTAACGTCAGGGTGATCTGTTCCACCAGTTGCCCGAGTGCCTGCGTATCGCTGACCAATTGCCCGCCCGCCTTCAAGCGTGCCAGCAGTGACGCCAGTGTGCGCTTGAGCGCCGTGAGCAGATTGCGAATGCCCTTGGCCAGCTTCGGCAGGCGCCCGGCCAGGTTCGACAGGTCCTGGAACAGGAACCGGTAATGGGCCATGCGTTCGATGATCAGGTGCAGGAACAGCCAGTAATCCTGAGGCTCCAGCTGCGCATCCGCCGGTGGGTCGAGCAGCGGCGCCAGTTCATTTTGAAAACGTTCGAACAACCCCAGTACCAACGGCTCCTTGCCGTGGAAGTGGTAATAGAGGTTGCCGGGGCTGATCCCCATTTCATTGGCCACCTCCATGGTCGACACGTTGGGTTCGCCCTTGTGGTTGAACAGTTGCAGAGCGCATTCAAGAATTCGATCGCGGGTCTTCATCCAGTCTTCTTAATGTGTCGTCGAGCTCAGCGCACCCGCACATAGGTGCCCGGCGCCGCTTCCATCGGTGGGTAATTCTGGTTGCCCAGGGCGGTAAGGGTGTCGCGCTGCACGCCCGAACGTTGCTGTACCCAGTCCAGCCACTGCGGCCACCAGCTGCCTTCGACATGGTTGGCGTCGTAGTACCAGGCGCGTGGGTCGCTGCTCAGCCGGGGGTTTTCGACGTAATTGGCCTTGGGGTTGCCCGGCGGGTTAAGGATGCTCTGGATATGCCCGCTGTTGGACAGCACGAAGCGGCGATCACCGCCCAGTAATTGCGTGGAGCGATACACCGCGTCCCACGGCGTGATGTGGTCGTTGATACCGGCCACGCTGAAGCTGTCCACGGTGACCTTCTGCAGGTCGATGGGCGTGCCGCACACTTCCAGGCCGCCTGGATGGCTGAGCGGGTTGTGCTTGAAAAAGTCCAGCAGGTCGCCGTGCAGCGCGGCGGGCAGGCGTGTGTTGTCGTTGTTCCAGTACAGGATGTCGAACGCCGGCGGTTCCTTGCCCAGCAAGTAATTGTTGATCCAGTAGTTCCAGATCAGGTCGTTGGGGCGCATCCAGGCAAACACCTTGGCCATGTCGCGCCCGTCCAGCACACCTTGTTGGTAGGACCGACGCTTGGCGGCTTCCAGGGTCTGTTCATCGGCGAACAGCGTGGCGGGGCTGTCGATCTGGCTGTCCAGCAGGCTCACCAGGTAGCTGGCGCTGGAGATACGCCGCAATTGGCGCTTGGCCTGCAGATGGCCTTGCAGCGCGGCGATGGTCAGGCCGCCGGCGCAGGCGCCCATCAGGTTGACCTCGCGCGCACCGCTGATGGCCCGGCAAACATTGAGCGCTTCTTCCAGCGCCGCCACGTAGGTCGACAGGCCCCATTCGCGATGCCGCACATCCGGGTTGCGCCAGCTCACGATAAACGTCTGCAGGCCGTTCTTGAGCGCGTACTGCACAAAGCTGTTGGCCGGGCTCAGGTCGAAGATGTAGTACTTGTTGATTTGCGGCGGCACGATCAGCAGCGGCCTGGCGTACTGTTTTTCGCTCATCGGTTTGTACTGGATCAGCTCCAGCAGCTCGTTGCGAAACACCACCGAGCCGGGCGTGGTGGCAACGGTCTTGCCGACTTCGAACGCGTGCTTGCTGACTTGGCGCGGCAGTCCATTGTTGTGCAGCAAGTCGTCGAACAGGTTGCTCACCCCGCGCACCACGCTGTTGCCGCCGGAGTTGAGCAGCTCTTTGACCGCCAGCGGATTGAGCAAGGTGTTGGAGGGCGATACCGCATCGTTGAACAGCGACAGGGCAAAGTGCGCCCGCGCCCGGTCATCGTTGCCCAGGGTGCTGTCGTCGATCCAGTGCCGGGTCTGTTTCTGCCAGCTCAGGTACGCCTGCAGGCTGCGCCGATACAAGGGGTTGAGTTGCCAGGTGGGGTCGACGAAGCGGCCGTCGCGGGGGTTGGGCTCATGCACCGTCTCGCCGAGCAGGACGCGGCCCAGCTGGCCGCCCAGGGCGAGGGCGTGACGCGCAGTGTGCACCGGGTTACGCAGGCCATGAGCGGCCACGCTGCGCAGGGTCGACAGCAGGTCGCGGCCTCTCAGCCCGGTGATCGCATTTTGCGCATTGATGAACGCGGCAGGGGTGGGCGCCGGGTTCGTCACGGGTCTTTCTCGCATGAGCCAACACTCCTTCGTCAAACCATCAACAGGCAGGCCAAGTCAGAACCATAGTCGGTTCCTGGCAAGTTGCGCGGCGGTGTGGTCCTTACACCGCGGGTCGTGGGTGAATCACTGCGCGCAGGCGCTCCTCCTCCAGGAATTTCATGATGATCGGCGCCACCGCCTCTGCGCGGGTGATCAGGAACAGGTGGCCGTCATCAATGATGTGCAGCTGCGCATTGGGAATGCGCCAGGCAAGCATGCGCATATTGATCAGTGGGATCAGCGGGTCGTCGTCCCCGGCCAGTACCAGGGTGGGCTGGCGGATCTTGTGCAGCCAATGGATGCTGGTCCAGCCCAGCCCCGCGAACAGTTGCCAGTAGTAGCCGAGCTTGCCGGCCGAACGCACTTTGCTGGCATGTTCGGCCGCCAGCTTGGCGTCGCGACGGAATGAGCCGCCGTAGATCATCGGCGCGATGCGCACCACATGAGACGGCTGGATATAGCGGCGCGGGCTCGCCATCAGCCACAGCACCTTCGGCTTGCCCGGTACCATGAAGGCGCCTGCGGCGGTCGCCGCCAGGATCAGCTTCTTGCAGCGCTCCGGGTAGTCATAGGCGAACTGCTGAGCCAGCGCGCCGCCCCAGGACACCCCGACTGCGTTTACCTGGCCGTAGTCGAGGTAATCGAGCATGCGCGAGGTGAGCTTGGCCAGGCCGGGGAAGCGGTAAGGCCGGCTGGGCGTCGAGGAGCCGCCCACCCCAGGAACGTCAAAGGCAATCACCTCCAGATCCGGGTCCAGGGCCTGGACGAACGGAAACACCAGCTCCAGGTTGGCGCCGATGCCGTTGAAGATCAGCAATGGCGTCAAGTGAGGCTTGCCCGGACGTACCGCCGTGCGGATGGTCTGGCCATCCAGGTCGATGGTACGAAAGATGAACGGTTGCGGCATGGGGGAACCCTTAGGGTTAGAGGGGCAGCTTCAAGCTACAAGCCTCAAGCTGAACTCAATCGGCTCGAGGCTTGTAGCTTGAAGCTAACGTTCATGCACATAGGTACCTGGCGCCGCTTCGGCTGCGGCGTACGTCTTGTTGCCTAATACCGTTGGGGCCTTTTTCAGCTTGCCCGCCCGCTCCGCCTGCCATGCCTGCCAATGCAACCACCACGAATCGGTGTGCTTGGTGGCGTTTTCCTGCCATTCCAGCGGCTTGCCTGCCAGGCCATCGCTGGTCTGGTAGCGCGCCTTGGGGTTGCCCGGCGGGTTGAGGATGCTCTGGATATGTCCGCTGCTGGACAGCACGAACTCCACCTTGCCCCCAAACAACTGCGCCGATTTGTAGCACGACTGCCATGGGGTGATGTGGTCGTTGGTGCCGGCCAGGGAGTAGATATCGGCGGTCACTTGCTTGAGGTCGATCGGCGTGCCGCACACTTCCAGGGCGTTGGGGCGAACCAGCGGGTTGTTCTTGAACAACTCGATCAGGTCGCCGTGAAACGCCGCCGGCAGGCGCGTGGTGTCGTTGTTCCAGAACAGGATGTCGAACACCGGCGGCTCGTTACCCAGCAGGTAGTTGTTGACCCAGTAGTTCCAGATCAGGTCATTGGGGCGCATCCACGCGAACACCTTGGCCATGTCGCGGCCTTCCAGCACGCCGGCCTGATAGGAGTGACGCTTGGCCGCTTCCAGGGTCTGCTCGTCGACAAACAGCGCGACCTGGGTGTCCAGGGTGGTGTCCAGTACGCTTACCAGCAATGTCAGGGCGTTGACTTTCTTCTCGCCCAGCGCCGCGTAGTGGCCCAGCAGCGCAGTGCAGGTGATGCCGCCGGAGCAGGCGCCGAGCATGTTGATGTCCTTGCTGCCGGTGATCGCCGTGACCACATCGACGGCTTCCTTGAGCGCCTCGATATAGGTCGACAAGCCCCACTCGCGCTGGGCCTTGGTCGGGTTGCGCCAGCTGATGATGAAGGTCTGCTGGCCGTTGCGCAGGCAGAAGCGCGCCAGGCTTTTATCCGGACTCAAGTCGAATACATAGAATTTGTTGATCTGCGGCGGTACCACCAGCAGCGGGCGTTCGTGCACCTGCTCGGTGACGGGCTTGTACTGGATCAACTCCAGCACATCGTTGCGAAACACCACCGCGCCTTCGGTGGTGCCCAGGCTCTTGCCCACTTCGAAGGCGCCCATATTGACCTGGCTCGGCATGCCACCGTTATGCACCATGTCCTTGGCCAGGTGGGACAGGCCGTCGAGCAGGCTCTTGCCGCCGGTTTCAAAGAAACGTTTGACCGCCGCCGGGTTGGCCGCGCTGTTGGTGGGCGCCATGGCTTCGGTCATCAGATTGATCACGAAGTGGCCGCGGCTGATGTCCTGTTCGGACAGGTTGCTGTCGCCGATCCACTCGTGCAGTTCCTTGCGCCACGCCAGGTAGGTTTGCAAGTAACGTTTGTAGAGCGGGTTCTGGCTCCAGGCCGGATCGTGGAAGCGACGGTCATCGCTTTCCGGCGCCAGCGCCGATTTGCCGAACATCACGTTTTTCAGTTCCACGCCGAAATGGGCGACATGCTTGACGCTGTGCAACGGTTGCTTGATGGCTTGGGTCAGTACCATCTTCGCCGAGGCCAATAAATCCTTTTTGCGTAACGCGATGATCGGGTTCAACCCCAGGGTGTTTTCCGAGGCCTGGCGTTTCAAGTCATCGTTGTTCTTGTTACTCATCTACGACGCTCCATTGTCCGAAAGACGAGTACCGGGTACCGCTGCGCACCAAGTTTCGATACACAACACAAGCCTGGTACTGCGACTCGGGTGACCGTTGATACCGCATCGTCAAATGCAGGGAACTTGCCAGTTCCATTGGTTACCCGAGTTTAATTTTTTTCGCAAGCCGGCCAATCATTGGCCTATAGACAGGGCATTCAAGCAGATGGAATTAGAAAATGCCCTCTAAAGAGCAAGACGGCTGACTTAGAGCATCAGGCGCACGACCGATTCACTCGGGTCGCGGGTTTTGCCGGCGGCCTTGAGTTCGGCGAGATAATCGGCCCACAACGTTTCCTGACGCACGGCCAGTTGGTAGAGGTAGTCCCAGGTGAACAGCCCGCTGTCGTGACCGTCGTCGAAGGTCAATTTCAGTGCGTACTGGCCGGCGGGCTCGACCTTGGTCAGCCGCACGTTCAGCTTGCCGAATTGCAGGATGGGTTTGCCGTGGCCCTGGACCTCGGCGGAAGGCGAGTGCACCCGCAGGAACTCGGCGGGCAACTGGTAGACCTCATCGGGGCCGTAGGTGAGGCCGAGGGTGTTGGAGGTTTTGTGCAAATTAACAGCGGTGGGGAATTTCGGCATTGAGGACACCTTGGGCTGCAAGCTACAAGCCGCGAGTTGAATGTGCTCAACTCGCGGCTTGTAGCTTACAGCTTGCGGCTTACAGAATGTACCGCGACAAGTCTTCGTTCTGCGCCAATTCGCCCAAGTGGCTGTTGACGTAGTCGACGTCGATTTTGATCGCTTCGCCATTCTGCAAGCCCGCCATGTCGCCGGCGCTGAAGGACACTTCTTCAAGCAGGCGCTCAAGCAGGGTGTGCAGGCGACGGGCACCGATGTTCTCGGTCTTCTCGTTGACTTGCCAGGCGATCTCCGCCAGGCGCTTGATGCCATCGGCCTGGAACTCGATGCCCAGCCCTTCGGTTTTCAGCAACTCGCGGTATTGCTCGGTAAGCGAAGCGTGCGGCTCGCTGAGGATGCGCTCGAAGTCGCCCGGAGTCAGGGCCTTGAGCTCGACGCGAATCGGCAGGCGACCCTGCAGCTCCGGCACCAGATCGCTGGGCTTGCTCAGGTGGAACGCACCGGAAGCGATGAACAGGATGTGGTCGGTCTTGACCATGCCCAGCTTGGTATTGACGGTGCAGCCTTCGATCAGCGGCAGCAGGTCGCGCTGTACGCCTTCACGGGACACATCGACGCCGCCGGAGTTGCCACGCTTGGCCACCTTGTCGATCTCGTCGATAAACACAATGCCATGCTGCTCGACCGCTTCGAGGGCCTTGGCCTTGAGTTCTTCTTCATTCACCAGGCGCCCGGCTTCCTCGTCGCGCACCAGCTTGAGCGCTTCCTTGACCTTGAGCTTGCGGCTCTTCTTCTTGCCCTTGCCCATGTTGGCGAACAGGTTCTGCAACTGGCTGGTCATTTCTTCCATGCCAGGCGGCGCGGAGATGTCGACGCCGGACACTTCGGCTACTTCGATTTCGATCTCCTTGTCATCCAACTGACCTTCGCGCAGACGCTTGCGGAACAGCTGGCGTGTGTTGGAATCCGACGCCGGTGCGGCGTCTTCATTGAAACCCATGCGCGCCGGTGGCAGCAGGGCGTCAAGAATGCGTTCCTCGGCGGCGTCTTCGGCGCGATGGCTGACCTTGGTCATCTCCTGCTCGCGCAGCATCTTCAGCGCGGCGTCGGCCAGATCGCGGATGATCGACTCGACGTCACGGCCCACATAGCCCACTTCGGTGAACTTGGTGGCCTCGACCTTGATGAACGGGGCGTTGGCCAGTTTGGCCAGGCGCCGGGCGATTTCGGTTTTACCGACACCGGTGGGGCCGATCATCAGGATGTTCTTGGGTGTTACTTCAACGCGCAATTCTTCGGGCAATTGCATCCGGCGCCAGCGGTTACGCAGTGCGATGGCAACGGCGCGCTTGGCATCGTCCTGGCCGATGATATGGCGGTTGAGTTCATGGACGATTTCACGGGGAGTCATGGACATAGTGTTTGGCGGCCTCAAGCGGAATAAGCCTACGGCTTACTCGGCGAGGTCCTGCTCCTCAATGGTCTGGTTGTGGTTGGTGAACACGCAGATATCGCCGGCGATACCCAGGGCGGTCTCGACGATTTCCCGTGCCGACAGGTCGGTTTTCTTCAACAGCGCACTGGCCGCGGCCTGGGCATAGCCCCCGCCGGAGCCCATGGCAATCAGGCCATGCTCGGGCTCGACCACATCGCCATTGCCGGTAATGATCAGGGACGCGTCTTTGTTGGCGACGGCCAGCATGGCTTCCAGACGGCTGAGTGAGCGGTCGGTGCGCCATTCTTTGGCGAGCTCGACGGCGGCGCGCACGAGGTGGCCCTGGTGTTTTTCCAGTTGGCCCTCGAAACGTTCAAAGAGGGTGAATGCGTCGGCAGTGGCACCGGCGAAACCGGCGAGCACCTGGCCGTGGTACAGGCGGCGCACTTTTTTCGCGTTGCCTTTCATCACGGTATTACCCAGGGAAACCTGGCCGTCGCCGCCCATGACGACTTTGCCGTGGCGACGTACTGAAACGATGGTGGTCAAGGGGAGAGTCTCCACGCAGCGGGGCGAAAATGCCCTGATGGAAACTCATATGGGGGTGGCGGGGGGGATTTCAACCATGGGGGTTTATGGCGGACGAGTGGTGTTTATCGGTCTGACACCCATTTCAGAGCACTGCAAAACCAAATGTGGGAGGGGGCTTGCCCCCGATGGCGGTGTATCAGTCACCGAAAATATTGGCTGATCTACCGCTATCGGGGGCAAGCCCCTCTCCCACATTCATGCTGGTGTGTCTTCGAAATCAGCGGCTCTGGCGCTGTTGTAACAACAGGTTGCTAAACCCGGCCCCGGCCAATTGCTTCTGCGCCACGGTCAGCTGTTCGCGGTTGCTGAACGGCCCTACCAGCACGCGATACCAGGTCGCGTCCTTCACCGTGCCGGACTCCACGGTCACCGTCTGGCCCAGCAGGATGATCTGCGCACGCACGCGATCGGCGTCCGCCTGTTTCGGGAACGAACCGGCCTGCAGGAAGAACTTGGTCACCGGTGCCGCCTTGGTCTCGGCGACCGGTGGTGCCGGCGGCGGGGTGATGCCGGCCAGCGCTGCCTGGGCGCGTGCGGTATCGATCTTGGCGGCTTCGGCCGGGGTGACCGGGGTGGTCGGCACTTGCGGCGTCGGCAGGGTTTTTTCCGGGACGGCGTCGGGCGGGACGATCACTTCCGATTCCGGCAGCAGCGTATAGAAGTCGTATTTAGGCTTCACCGGTGCGGTCGGGCTCGGGGCGGTCTTGTTGGCTTCGGCGATCTTCGAGGCTTTCTGCTGTTCCTGCTTGACCCGTTTGACGTCATCGCCCTGACCCGGGTCCAGCTTCATCAGAAACACCACAAACGCACCGACCGTGAGGCCGATAGCCATCCACAACCAGCCCGGGATCGGCTTCTTCGCCGGGGCCTGGTAGCGGCTCGCGCCGCGCTTGGGTGCAGGTTTTTTCTTGGCAGCCAACTTACATACGCTCCAGGGTTTCCAGGCCCAACAACTCCAGGCCTTGCTTGAGGGTCCGTCCAGCCAGTGCGGCCAGGCGCAGGCGACTCTGCTTCTGGGCTTCGTCGTCGGCGGTGAGGATCGGGCAGTTCTCGTAGAAGCTGGAGAACAACCCGGCTACTTCGTACAAATAGGTGCAAAGGATATGCGGCGTGCCTTTTTCGCCGACGCTGTTCAGCACTTCGCCGAACTGCGCCAGCTTGGCGGCCAGGTCCTGTTCATGGGGCGCGTCCAGCACGATCCGGCCTTCGACCTGGCTGAAGTCCTTGCCCAGTTTGCGGAACACACCGGCCACGCGGGTGTAGGCATACAGCAGGTACGGCGCGGTGTTGCCTTCGAAGTTGAGCATCAGGTCGAAGTTGAAGCTGTAGTCGCTGGTGCGGTGCTTGGACAGGTCGGCGTACTTCACCGCGCCGATGCCTACTACGCGGGCGATATTGCGCAAGTCGGCCTCTGCCAGCTCCGGGTTCTTTTCCTTCACCAGGTTGTAGGCCCGCTCCTGGGCTTCGTTAAGCAGGTCGATCAGCTTGACCGTGCCGCCATCGCGGGTCTTGAACGGTCGGCCGTCGGCGCCGTTCATGGTGCCGAAGCCCATGTGTTCCATGTGCATCGGGTGGGTGACGAACCCGGCGCGACGTGCCACCTCGAACACCTGTTGGAAGTGCAGGGCCTGGCGCTGGTCGACGAAGTACAGCGCACGGTCCGCCTTGAGCACGCCGCTGCGGTAGCGCACGGCCGCCAGGTCGGTGGTGGCGTACAGATAGCCGCCATCGGCCTTGACGATGATCACCGGCAGCGGCTCGCCGTCGGCGGTCTTGAATTCTTCGAGGAACACGCACTGCGCGCCGTTGCTCTCCACCAGCAAACCCTTGGCCTTGAGGTCGTTGACCACATTGATCAGGTCGTCGTTATAGGCGCTCTCGCCCATCACGTCGGCCATGGTCAACTTGACGTTGAGCAGCTCGTAGATTTCCTGGCAGTGGGACAGCGAGATATCGCGGAAGCGATTCCACAGGTCCAGGCATTCCTCGTCGCCGGCCTGCAGCTTGACCACCAGGCCACGGGCGCGATCGGCGAACGCTTCGGATTCGTCGAAGCGCTTCTTGGCGGCGCGGTAGAAGTTTTCCAGGTCCGACAGCTCATTGCTGGTGATCGGATTTTCCTGCAGGTAGGCCATCAGCATGCCGAACTGGGTACCCCAGTCGCCGACGTGGTTCTGGCGAATCACGGTGTCGCCGAGGAACTCCAGCACCCGTGCCACGCCGTCGCCGATGATGGTCGAGCGCAGGTGGCCGACGTGCATCTCTTTAGCCAGGTTGGGCGCCGACAGGTCGATGACCACGCGTTGGGTGTCGCCGGCCTTGCGCGCGCCGATACGGGCATCGGCCAGCGCGGCGTCCAGGCGCGAGGCCAGGGCCTGGGTGTTCTGGAAGATATTGATAAAGCCCGGGCCTGCGATCTCGGCCTTGCTCACCTGCGGGTCGGCGGGCAGGGCGGCGATGATTTTCTCCGCCAGGTCGCGCGGCTTCATGCCGGCCGGCTTGGCCAGCATCATCGCAATATTGCTGGCGAAGTCGCCGTGGGTCTTGTCACGGGTGTTCTCCACCTGGATCGCCGGCGTCAGGCCTTCAGGCAACACACCTTCGTTGACGAGTTGGGTGAGGGCTTGTTGGATCAGCTGGCGAATGGTGTCTTTCATGGTGTTCTCTTTCGACCGCAAGCGGCGGCGCGCGATGCGCAGGTGGAAAAACTGGGCATTATCCGTGGCGGGGGCGGGCTTGCCAACCTTCGCGGGACCTGTGGCCAGGCTTAATACAAATCTACCGGGTCTACGTCCAACGACCATCTCACCTGGCGACCGCTTGGCATTTGCTCCAGCGCAAGTAACCAGCTACTTAACAGGCGATGCAAGGGCGCACGTGACGTTGCTTGCAAAAGCAGTTGAGCACGATAACGTCCGGCGCGGCGTTCCATGGGCGCGGGCACCGGGCCGAGCAGTTCGATGCCGGTCAGACCCAGCTCGCCGAGCAAACGTTCGGCGGCGCTGCAGGCTTCATCTAGAAAACCTTCGGCCTGCCCGGGTTTATGAGCCTCGGCGCGCAGCAGCGCCAAGTGCGCGAATGGCGGCAGGCCGGCGGAACGACGCTCGCTCAGGGCCTGTTCGGCAAAGGCAAAATAACCTTGTTCGGTCAGCTGGATCAGCAACGGATGGTCGGCCAGGTGCGTCTGGATGATCACTCGCCCAGGCTCCTCGGCGCGTCCCGCGCGGCCGGCGACTTGCACGATCAACTGGGCCATGCGTTCGCTGGCACGGAAATCCCCGGAAAACAGGCCGCCGTCGGCGTCCAGGATCGACACCAGCGTCACCCGAGGGAAGTGATGACCCTTGGCGAGCATCTGCGTGCCCACGAGGATGCACGGCTGGCCCTTCTGGATCGTGGCGAACAGCTGGTTCATCGCGTCTTTGCGCGAGGTGCTGTCGCGGTCGACCCGCAGCACCGGGTAGTCAGGGAACAGAATGCCCAGGCGCTCCTCGGCGCGCTCGGTACCCGCGCCGACCGGTCGCAGGTCCACTTTGCCGCATTGCGGGCAGTGGCGTGGCACCCGTTCCACATGGCCGCAGTGATGGCAACGCAACTCGCCGTAGCGCTGATGCACGGTCATGCGCGCATCGCAGCGTTCGCACTCGGACATCCAGCCGCAGTCATGGCACAGCAGGGTGGGGGCAAACCCGCGGCGGTTGAGGAACACCAGCACCTGCTGGCCGGCGGCAAGGGTCTGGCCGATGGCTTGCTGCATCGGCCCGGAAATGCCGCTGTCCAGCGGGCGACTTTTCACGTCCAGCCGCAGGAAACGTGGTTGTTTGGCGCCACCGGCTCGCTCATTCAAGCGCAGGAGTCCGTAACGGCCGGTGTAGGCGTTGTGCAGGCTCTCCAGCGATGGCGTGGCCGAACCCAGCACAATCGGAATGTCTTCCTGGCGCGCGCGCACCAACGCCAGGTCGCGGGCGTGGTAGCGCAGGCCTTCCTGCTGTTTATAGGAGCCGTCGTGCTCCTCGTCGATGATGATCAGCCCAGGGTTTTTCATTGGCGTGAACAGCGCCGAACGGGTGCCGATAATGATATCGGCCTCGCCGTCCCGCGCCGCCAGCCAGGACTCCAGGCGCTCACGGTCGTTGACCGCCGAATGCACCAGGGCAATGCGTGCATTGAAGCGTTGTTCGAAGCGGGCCAGGGTTTGTGGGCCGAGGTTGATCTCCGGGATCAGCACCAGGGCTTGTTTGCCGGCCTGCAGGGTTTCACGGATCAGTTGCAGATAAACTTCGGTCTTGCCACTGCCGGTCACGCCGGCCAGCAGGAACGCATGGAAGCTGTCGAAGCCGGCGCGAATCGCTTCATAGGCGGCACGCTGCTCGGCATTCAACGGCAGTTCCGGCTGGGCCAGCCAGTGTTCGTGGCGGGCGTCGGGGGCATGCTTGCGGATTTCCACCTGCACCAGGCCTTTGGCGAGCAGCAGGTCGAGGCTGTCCTTGCTCAGCATTAGCTTGCTCAACAATTGATGCGCCACGCCATGGGGGTGTTGAGCCAGCGTCGCCAGGGCTTCACGCTGGCGCGGGGCGCGGGCGATGCGTGGGTCGTCCAGGCGCGCGCCGGGCACCGTCGACCAGAAACGTTCCTGGCGCGCCTCGGCCAGTTCGCCCTGGCGCAGCAGAACCGGCAGCGCCCAGCTCAAGGTATCGCCCAGGCTGTGCTGGTAATACTGCGCGGTCCACAGGCATAGCTTGAACAGCGCAGGCGGCAGCGGCGGGGTGGCGTCGAGGATCGCCACGGCCGGCTTGAGTTTCTCGGCCGGCACCTCGCTGTGGTCGGCCACTTCCACCAGGATCCCGATCATTTCCCGACGGCCGAACGGCACACGCACGCGCATCCCCGGCTGCAACTGCGCACGCAGCACGCCGGCCGGCGCACGGTAATCGAACAGGCGGCGCAGGGGCGAGGGCAGGGCGAGGCGCAAAATGGCGTCGGGCACGCGGGGAGTCTCTTATAAAGGCAGGCGGTGGCGCAGGGGCGCGAGCCTAGCAGAGGAGGGCGTTAATGGGTATGCCGTGGTTTTCTGATGAAAGGGGCTTTTCTGGCATAGGGGCCGCTTGCGCGATTACAAAGGTCTGGTAGAATCCGCGGCCTAATTACGTGCGGTATTCGACAATAGTGTCGAGTGGCGGCACGCTAGCCCGAGGAAGTCACCATGAAAGCCGATATCCATCCAGCGTACGAAACCATCGAAGTGACCTGCAGCTGCGGCAACAAGTTCGAAACTCGTTCGAACCTGTGCAAGCCACTGGGTACTGACGTATGCAACGAGTGCCACCCGTTCTACACCGGTAAGCAGAAAACTCTGGACACCGGCGGCCGTGTACAGCGCTTCGCAGATCGCTTTGGTGCTTTCGGCAAGAAGCCTGCTGCTACTCCAGCAGAGTAAGGTTCAAAAGCCTTATGGGCTTTTACCTGTGGTTGAAGAAGGCGTCCCTTGTGGGCGCCTTTTTTGTGCCTGGGATTTGGCTGTCGGCCGTTCAAGCGCAGGCCTTTTGCAGCGCGCCGGCGTCCTTGGTGCAGGTGCAGGTGCAGGTGGCGCGGGTGGTGGATGGCGACACCGTGCGTCTCAGCGATGGTCGCAGCGTGCGCATGATTGGCCTCAATGCGCCGGAAATCGGCCAGAAGGGGCGCCCTGACGAGCCGTTCGCTGTCGCCGCGCGCCAGCGTCTGCAGGCGTTGGTGCAGGCCAGTGGCGGGCGAGTCGGCCTGGTGCCGGGACGCGAGGCCAAGGATCGCTACGGGCGAACCCTGGCCCATCTATACGGCGCCGATGGCCGCAACCTGGAAGCGCAGTTGCTCGCCGACGGCCTGGGGTTTCAGGTCGCGGTCGCGCCGAATGTCGACCTGGTGACATGCCAGCAGGCTGCCGAAGCCAGCGCGCGCAATGCGCAAAAGGGGTTGTGGCGCCAATCGCCGGTGCGCACGGTGGCACACGTCAAACGTTCCGGATTCGCCGTGATCAGTGGGCAAGTTCGCGGTATCGAACGCAACCGTGGCGGAATCTGGATCGAGTTGCAGGGCTCATTGGTATTACGCATTGCGCCCGATCTGGCCGGGCACTTCGACAGTCGCCTGCTGAAGAATCTGCAGGGCGAGACCGTCGAGGCTCGAGGCTGGGTGCAGGATCGCGCCCGGCGCGGTGGCATTAAAACTCATCAGGCGCGTTGGTTATTGCCACTGACCGATCCCGGCATGCTGAAAGTGCATCGCTGATAAAAAATTGTAGACATTTTTTAAGTAGATTGTGAACAGTCAAGCCCTTGTATCCCGTGGCCTTAGACCAAAGTACGGCGCTTTGGGGCCTTGACACCGGTGACTGCCCAGTCTTGTAGGGACTTTGCGACACGCGTATCCTCGGCGGTCCGTCGACCAACAGTAAAAGCGGAATGCCGATATGTCTGATTTGAAAACTGCCGCTCTCGAATATCATGCCCATCCTCGTCCAGGAAAGCTGAGTGTAGAGCTCACCAAAGCCACCGCCACCGCCCGCGACCTGTCGCTGGCTTACAGCCCTGGCGTGGCCGAGCCCGTACGTGAAATCGCTCGCGACCCCGAGCTGGCGTACAAGTACACCGGCAAAGGCAACCTGGTTGCAGTAATTTCCGATGGCACCGCGATTCTCGGCCTGGGCAACCTCGGCCCATTGGCATCCAAGCCGGTCATGGAAGGTAAAGGCGTGCTGTTCAAGCGCTTTGCCGGCATCGACGTGTTCGACATCGAAGTCGATTCCGAAAGCCCGCAGGCCTTCATCGACACGGTCAAGCGCATTTCCATCACCTTCGGTGGCATCAACCTGGAAGACATCAAGGCGCCTGAGTGCTTCGAGATCGAAAAGGCCCTGATCGAACAGTGCGACATTCCGGTATTCCACGATGACCAGCACGGCACCGCGATCGTGACCGCGGCCGGCATGATCAATGCGCTGGAAATCGCCGGCAAAACCCTGGCTGACGCCAAGATCGTCTGCCTGGGTGCCGGTGCGGCGGCCATCTCCTGCATGAAGTTGATCGTCAGCATGGGCGCCAAGCTGGAAAACATCTACATGGTCGACAGCAAGGGCGTTATCCAGTCCGAGCGTACCGACCTGAACCAGTACAAGGCGATGTTTGCCCACCCGTCCTCCAAGCGCACCCTGGCTGACGCACTGAACGGCGCTGACGTATTTGTCGGCCTGTCCGGCCCGAACCTGCTGAGCGCCGAAGGCCTCAAGTCCATGGCAGCCAACCCGATCGTGTTCGCCTGCTCCAACCCGGACCCTGAAATCGCGCCGGAACTGGCTCACGCCACCCGCAGCGACGTGATCATGGCCACCGGCCGTTCGGACTACCCGAACCAGGTCAACAACGTATTGGGCTTCCCGTTCATCTTCCGTGGTGCCCTGGACGTTCGCGCCAAGCGCATCAACGAAGAAATGAAAGTAGCGGCCGCCAACGCCCTGCGTGAACTGGCCAAGCTGCCGGTGCCTCAGGACGTGTGCGACGCCTACGGTGGCGCCAAGCTGGAATTCGGACGTGAGTACATCATCCCGAAACCAATGGACAAGCGCCTGATCACCCTGATCTCCGACGCCGTGGCCAAGGCTGCGATCGAGACCGGTGTGGCGACCCTGCCGTATCCGAAGAACTACCCGCTGCAGAGCGTGGATGATGTGTTCAACGGCTAAGCCGTAGACCCATAAAAAAACCCGGCTCAGAACGCCGGGTTTTTTTATGGGGAAGTTTCAAGCTGCAAGCGACAAGTTCAAGAACGGCACATCGCAGCTCTTAACTTGCCGCTTGTAGCTGACAGCTTGCCGCTCTCTAAAAGAGATCGATCGGCGCGCCTTCATCCGCCGGCAGCGGGCTGCCTGGTACGACGCCGTTGCCCAGTTCGTTGACCGACGGCGGCGTGTCTTCGCTCTTGAACAGTTCGAAGTACGCATTCGGCGTGCTTGGCGAGGCCGCACGGCCACTCACCGGGTCGATCCTCAGGCTGAGGATGCCTTCCGGTTCCGGCTGGGTGTGCAGCGGCTTGTCCTTCAAGGCTGCGCCCATGTAGCTCATCCAGATCGGCAGCGCGACGGTGCCGCCGAACTCACGGCGACCGAGGCTTTCCGGTTGGTCATAGCCGGTCCACACCGTGGTGACGTAGTCGCCGTTGTAGCCGGAGAACCAGGCGTCCTTGGATTCGTTGGTGGTACCGGTCTTGCCCGCGATATCCGCGCGGCCCAGGGCCAGGGCGCGGCGGCCGGTGCCCTTCTTGATCACATCTTCCAGGATGCTGTTGAGGATGTAGGTGGTACGGCCATCCACCACGCGCTCGGCCACAGCCGGTGCCTGCGGTTCGCTGGGGGCGCTGGGGTTGGCGGCTGCCGGAGTCGTGCCGGGTGTTGGCTCGATGGTGATGCCGCCGTGGCTCGGCGCGGCCAGGCCGTCAGTGGCCGCCACACCGTTGACCACATCGCCCGGAACGCGTGGCGGGTTGGCGGTGAAGAGGGTGTCGCCGTTGCGGCTTTCGATCTTGTCGATCAGGTACGGCGTGATCTTGTAGCCGCCGTTGGCAAAGGTGCTCCAGCCGGTGGCGATTTCCATCGGCGTGAGGGTGGCGGTGCCGAGCGCCAGCGACAGGTTCGGCGGCAGGTCTGACTTGTTGAAGCCAAAGCGCGTGATGTAGTCGATGGTCTTGCCGACGCCCATGGCCTGCAGCAGGCGGATCGACACAAGGTTGCGCGACTTGTACAGCGCTTCACGGATACGGATCGGACCGAGGAAGGTGTTGGTGTCGTTCTTCGGGCGCCAGACCTTGTCCAGGTACTCGTCGACAAACACGATTGGCGCATCGTTGACCAGGCTGGCAGCCGTGTAGCCGTTATCCAGCGCGGCGCTGTAGATGAACGGTTTGAAACTCGAACCCGGTTGGCGCTTGGCCTGGGTGGCGCGGTTGTAGTTGCTCTGTTCGAACGCGAAGCCGCCGACCAGGGCACGAATCGCACCGTTCTGCGGGTCCAGCGATACCAGCGCGCCCTGGGCCAATGGCACCTGGCTGAATTTCAGGCTGTCGTCCTTCTGGCGTTGCACACGGATCAGGTCGCCCACCTGCGCGACGTCCGATGGCTGCTTGGGCATGGCGCCCATGCTGTTGGTATTCAGGAAAGGGCGCGCCCATTTCATGCTGTCCCAGGCCACATGGGCTTCGCCGGTACGGGTGAGCACTTGCAGGCCGTCTTTCTTGACCTGGGTGACAATGGCCGGCTCCAGGCCGCTGATCGGGCGCTGTTTACCCAACTCTGCGGTCCAGGCGCTCAGGGTCTTGCCTGGCAGGCGTGATTCTGGACCGCGGTAGCCGTGACGCTGGTCGTAGGCAACCAACCCGGAATGCACCGAATCGTTGGCAATTTCCTGCAAATCGCTCGGAACGGTAGTGGTCACGCGAAAGCCTTCGGTGTAGGCGTCGCTGCCGTAGCGACCGACCATCTCGGCGCGGGCCATTTCGGCGATATACGGTGCATTCACTTCCGGCGTCGGCACGTGATAGCTGGCATTCAGCGGCTCGGCCACGGCGCTTTCGTAAGCACTCTGGGAAATCTTGCCCAGCTTGTACATGCGTCCCAGGATCCAGTCGCGACGCTCTTTGCTGCGTGCCGGGTTGGCCAGGGGGTTGAAGCGCGACGGAGCCTTGGGCAGACCGGCGATCATGGCCATCTGCGCCAGGCTGGCGTCGCGGATGGACTTGCCGTAGTACACCTGGGACGCGGCTTCGATGCCGTAGGCGCGGTTGCCCAGGTAGATCTTGTTCACGTACAGCTCGAGGATCTCGTCCTTGGTCAGCTGGCGCTCGATCTGCAGGGCCAGGAGGATCTCGGTGGCCTTGCGTGAAAAACTGCGCTCGCTGGTGAGGAAGAAGTTCTTCGCCACCTGCATGGTGATGGTGCTGCCGCCGGATTGAATATGTCCGCTTTTTACCAACTGTGTCGCGGCGCGCACCAGGCTGCTGGGGTCGACGCCATAGTGGTTGGCAAAATTATCGTCCTCGGCCGACAGCAGGGCGCTGATGAAATTGGGCGGAATGTCGGCAAAACGGATCGGTGTGCGGCGCATTTCGCCGAACTCCGCGATCAGTTTTTCATCGCTGCTGTAGACCCGCAGAGGAATCTGCAACTGGATACTTCTGAGGGCCTCTACCGACGGTAAACCCGGACTAAGGTAGAGATACGCCCCGCTGAGCACGAGCAGGAGCCCGCAGACGATGGCGACAATGGAGTACCCGAAAAACTTCAGCAGACGAATCAAGGCTTTTGGATTTCCAGAGAAAAGAATGGGTTAGGCGTCGGGGCATGCATGGCGAACGATGGATCAACCCGAGCTGCAGATAAAAGCGGGAAAAAACGCTGGGCATTAAAGCATTTTCGGCCTGGGGCGTCATTCGCGCCTCTGCAACAAGGCGACCGAATGCACGGTGTCAGGCAACCAGGCGGTATGACAGGGAAAGTTTTGGGGAGTTTTATGAGAAAAGGATTATTCAGGCGAAAAGTCGACACCTTGCTGGGCATCGATATCAACGACACGGCCATCAGGCTCGTCGAGTTGCGGCTCGATCCCGCTGGTTACAGCGTCGCAGGGTATGCCATCCAAGGGTTGCCCGCCCGGGCGGTGGTGGAGGGCGCTTTTTTGGACCTCGAAGGCATCGGGCAAGCCCTGCGCGCGGCGCTGCCCAGGGTTCAGGCAACGTCCAGGCGCGCTGCAGTGGCGGTGTCGGGCCCATCGGTCCTCACGCGATTGATCGAGCTGGAGGCCGGGCTCGCGGAGGAAGAGATGGCGGGGGTGGTCGAGAGGGAGGCAGAGCAGTACATTCCATACCCGTTGGATGACATGGCCTTCGACTTTCAAGTCCAGGGGCGCTCGGCTGCTGACCCGACACGGGTCGAGGTATTGCTGGCGGCGTGCCTGAAGGAACATGTGGAGGCCCGGGAGGCCGTTCTGGCCATGGCTGGGCTGGTGCCGGCGGTGGTCGATGTTGAAGCGTTTGCAATGGCGCGCGCGAGCAGTCAGGATTTCGCCAGCTTCACGTCGGGCCATCGAGTCGATGGTGCACAATGGGCCATGGATGCCCAAGGAATGGGAATCGCCTGCGGACTGGCCCTGAGGAGTTTCGCTTGAAGACACGTATCAATCTTTTGCCCTGGCGCCAGGCTCGGGCCGAGCGGCGACGCCGCTACTTTATGGTGTTGATGCTGGTGTTCGTCTGCGTGGCGTTGGTGGTTGTGTGGCTGGCGGACCAGGTCATTGACCAGGCCATAGATCGGCAGGTGACGCGTAATAATCACCTGGACAAAGATCTCGCTCTTCAGGATTCCAGCATCAAGACCCTTGACGACCTGGAGGCGCAAAGCCAGCAATTGGCCGAGCGTATGAAGATCGTGCAGGACTTGCACAATGGTCGCTCTTCCGGCGCCCAGTTACTGGACCAACTGGCGCGTGCGGTGCCGGATGGGGTGCATCTGCATGAAGTAGTGGCCAAAGGCGATACGGTGAGTATTCGCGGCAGTGCCGAATCCAGCCAGGACATCGCCCAACTGATGCGCCGGCTGGAGGTGTCGCAAGGCGTCCACACAGCGCGCCTGCAGCACGTGCGCACCGAAGGTGCGAGCGGTGATAACGAATTTCAATTGATGGTGCGCCAGGGAGAATCCTCCGAGGCCCAGCCATGAGCCTGCCCAGGCTCGAACTCGGCGCACTCTCTTACCACGCTGCAAAATGGCCCTTGCCTGGCAAGCTCTTGCTTGGCTGCGTCCTGGCCGGTGCAGTGCTGGCTGTGGGTGAATGGATGCTCTTGAGTCCTGCACGGGCTCGGTTGCATCAGGCACAGACGCAGGAGGGGATTCTTCGCCAGCAACTCGCGCAGCAGAGCGCCGTAGCGGCCAGCCGTGACGTGCGTGCGCGGCAGCTCCAGGCGATGCAGGCCGACGCCGATGCGCTGTTACGGCTGTTGCCCGGCGGGTCCGAAATGCCCGGCCTGCTGGAGGATATCGCGCGGTTGGCGCTGGCCAATGGCGTGTTAGTCGAAAGGGTGGCTCCGCAGGAAGAACAGCCGGCGCCGCTGTATACCGCGCGACCGGTGCAGATCGGCGTCACGGGTGCCTATCACGATCTGGCCATGTTTATGAGCGCCGTTGAAGGGCTTTCGCGACTTACCACGGTGCATGAGATGGACGTGCAGCGTGAGGGCCGATTATTGCGCCTCGATCTGCTGGTCAAGACGTACCGGCGTGATCAGGCCGCCGTTGGGGCTCCGGTGCGTGAGCGACCACTGCCACAAGGCGCATCCTTCGTCTATCAAGGGGCCGGTTTGCGCGATCCGTTCCAGCCGTCGACCTTGCAGGTTGAGCATAGGCCTGGGCGGCGTGCGCCTGCGCCGGATCTGGAGCGGCCCAGAGGCCCTCTGGAGCGCGAGGCGCTGGAACGCTTCCAGATGGTCGGCACGCTCGCGCGTGGCGCGCAGACCTTTGCGCTGTTGCGCGTGGCGACCGATGTGTATCGCCTGGCGCTGGGCGATTATCTCGGGCCGGACCACGGGCGCGTTACGGCTATTCATGACAGCCATATTGAAGTGGTCGAGCTGTTTCCCGATAAACAGGGTGCGTGGCTGGAGCGCCCCAGAACCCTCGTGTTGAACGTCAACTCATAACGGAATCGAACAAATGAAAAGGACTTTCTCGTCCTTCGGTGTGGCGCTATGGATAGCGTTCACAGCACCGATGGCTGCCGCTGTGCCCAACCGTATAGATCTTATTCAACTGCCGCCGCCGGGTGGGGCCATGGCGGGTGCCTACAGCGGCGACAAGCTCACGCTCAACTTCCAGAACATAGAGCTGCGCGCGGTATTGCAGCAGATTGCCGATGTGGCCGGCCTTAACCTGGTCGCCAGCGATGACGTCCAGGGTTCGATCACACTGCGCCTCAAAGATGTGCCCTGGGATCAGGCGCTGGAGCTGGTGTTACAGACCAAGGGGTTGGATAAGCGCATTCACGCCGGCGTATTGCTGGTAGCGCCCGCCGAGGAATTGGCAGCCCGCGAACTGCTGACGCTGGAGTCGCGCAGGCAGATAGCCAACCTCACACCGCTGCGGCGGGAGCTGTTGCAGGTCAATTATGCCAAGGCAGCCGATCTGGCCAGGCTGTTCCAGTCGGTGACCGGCCTTGAAGGGGCCACCGACGAACGCGGTTCGGTGGCGGTGGATGAGCGCACCAACAACATCATCGCCTATCAGACCGGCGAGCGGCTCGACGAGCTGCGGCGCATCGTGGCGCAGTTGGATATCCCCGTGCGGCAGGTCATGATCGAAGCGCGGATCGTGGAGGCCAACGTCGATTACGACAAAAGCCTGGGAGCACGCTGGGGCGGACGGCTCAATCGCGGCAACTGGCAGGCCGGTGGCATTCCAAAGCCCCTGCCCGATGGCGTAGAACCGCCGGAAAATCCGCCTGGCTCACCGTTTGTCGACCTCGGCGCAATAGCCGGCGCGTCCGGCCTGGGTGTGGCTTACATCACCGACAATGTGCTGCTGGACCTGGAACTGACGGCCATGGAAAAGACCGGCAACGGCGAGATCGTTTCCCAGCCCAAGGTCGTGACCTCCGACAAGGAGACCGCGCGCATCCTTAAGGGCACCGAGATTCCGTACCAGGAGTCCAGCTCCAGTGGCGCCACGTCGGTGTCGTTCAAGGAGGCCTCGCTGTCGTTGGAAGTGACCCCTCAGATCACCCCTGATGACCGGGTGATCATGGAAGTGAAAGTCACCAAGGATGAGCCGGACTACCTCAACAGGCTCAACGACGTACCACCGATCAAGAAAAACGAGGTCAACGCCAAGGTGCTGGTCAAGGATGGCGAGACCATTGTGATCGGCGGAGTTTTCTCCAATACCCAAAGCAAAGTGGTAGATAAAGTGCCATTTTTGGGCGATGTGCCGTATCTTGGCCGCCTTTTCCGGCGCGATGTGCTGGCGGAGAAAAAATCCGAGCTGCTGGTATTCCTGACTCCGCGTATTATGAATAACCAGGCGATTGCTGTGAGTCGTTGATTCTGTGCGAAATTTGATTCTTGTGGGACCGATGGGGGCTGGAAAAAGCACCATCGGCCGTTTGCTGGCCAAAGAGCTGCGCCTGCCGTTCAAAGACTCCGATAAGGAAATTGAATTGCGCACGGGTGCCAATATCCCGTGGATCTTCGATAAAGAAGGCGAACTGGGCTTTCGCGACCGCGAGCAGGCAATGATTGCTGAATTATGCGGCTGCGATGGCGTGGTATTGGCCACCGGCGGTGGCGCAGTGATGCGCGATGAAAACCGCCGTGCGCTGCATGCCGGTGGTCGGGTGGTTTACCTGCATGCATCGGTCGAGCAGCAGGTCGGTCGGACTGCGCGCGATCGCAATCGCCCATTGCTGCGCACCGCCGATCCGGCGAAAACCCTGCGCGATCTACTGACGCTGCGCGATCCGCTGTATCGGGAAATTGCCGATCTGGTGGTGGAAACCGATGAGCGGCCGCCACGTATGGTGGTGCTCGACATTCTTGAGCGCCTGCAACGGCTGCCTCCCCGTTAAAGCCAGGGGCGAAATGCGCTATTCTCGGCGTCGCGCCATCGCCCTGCGGGTTGTGGCGTAGAGCCATCAGGCAGCGTCGTATCCTGACGTTACCGGTCGTCAATTCATCTCTCACGCGGGGACACATGCAGACACTTAAGGTCGATCTAGGCGAGCGCAGCTACCCGATCCACATTGGCGAGGGCCTGTTGGACCAGCCCGAGTTGCTCGCACCGCACATTGCCGGGCGGCAAGTGGCGATCATCTCCAACGAAACGGTCGCGCCGCTGTATCTTGAGCGTCTGAGCCGCAGCCTTGCGGCCTACTCGGTGATTTCGGTAATACTGCCCGACGGCGAAGCCCACAAGAACTGGCAAACCCTGCAACTGATTTTCGATGGCCTGCTGACCGCGCGCCATGACCGGCGTACCACGGTGGTGGCCCTCGGAGGCGGCGTTATCGGCGATATGGCTGGTTTCGCCGCTGCCTGCTACCAGCGCGGTGTGGACTTTATCCAGGTGCCGACCACCCTGCTGTCCCAGGTCGATTCGTCGGTGGGCGGTAAGACCGGCATCAACCATCCGCTGGGCAAGAACATGGTCGGTGCGTTCTATCAGCCCAATGCCGTGTTGATCGACACCGCTACCCTTAACACGCTGCCGCCGCGTGAGCTGTCGGCGGGCCTGGCGGAAGTCATCAAGTATGGATTGATCTGCGATGAGCCTTTCCTGACTTGGCTGGAGGAGCACATGGACGCCTTGCGCGGCCTCGATCAGGTGGCGCTCACCGAAGCGATTTCCCGCTCCTGCGCCGCCAAGGCCCTGGTGGTCAATGCCGACGAGCGTGAGTCCGGCGTGCGGGCCACGTTGAATCTGGGTCACACCTTCGGGCATGCGATCGAAACCCACATGGGCTATGGTGTGTGGTTGCATGGCGAGGCCGTGGCGGCTGGCACGGTGATGGCTATGGACATGTCGCACCGGCTTGGCTGGATCAGCGCCCAGGAGCGGGATCGCGGTATTCGCCTGTTTCAGCGGGCCGGTCTGCCGGTCGTTCCGCCGCAGGAGATGACCGAGGCGGATTTCCTCGAACATATGGCAATAGACAAGAAAGTGATCGACGGTCGACTGCGACTGGTGCTGCTGCGCCACATGGGCGAAGCGGTGGTGACCGACGATTATCCGAGAGAGATTTTACAGGCCACGCTGGGAGCGGATTACCGCGCCCTGGCCCAGCTTAAAGGTTAACAGGATCACCATGACTAGTTTGCATGCCGACGAGGCGTTCCTCGGCCATTACCAGTTAAGCCACGACCCTTTTGCTCCACGGGTGCCGGGTTTCAAATTCTTCCCGGCCCAGCGCAAGCCGGTGCTGGGGCAGCTTCACCATCTCGCGCGCTACAGCCAGTTGCTGCTGGTCGTCACGGGCCCCTTGGGCAGCGGCAAGACGTTGCTGCGCCAGGCCCTGGTTGCCAGTACCAACAAGCAATCGGTACAGAGCGTGGTGGTGTCGGCCCGCGGCGCCGCTGATGCGGCGGGTGTGCTGAGCCAGGTGGCCCAGGCGCTGGATGTGGCCACCGCCGAGCCGAGCGCGATCCTCAAGCAGGTGGTGCAGTTGGGCTTGACCGGCCAGGAGGTCTACCTGCTGGTGGACGATGCCGAGCAGCTCGACGAATCGGCCCTGGAAGCCCTGCTGGCGTTAGCTGCGGGTACGCCGGAAGGTCGCCCCCATGTGTTCCTGTTTGGTGAGTCTTCGCTGATCGCCGACCTTGAGCAGATCAGTGGCGATCAGGAACTGTTCCACGTCATCGAACTGCAGCCGTATGAAGAGGAAGAAACCCGCGAATACCTGGCTCAACGCCTCGAAGGCGCAGGGGCGGGCATCGAACTTTTCTCCGCTGCGCAGATCTCTGATATTCACGACAGCGCAGGCGGCTGGCCTGGCACCATCAACCAGGTTGCCCGCGATGCGATGATCGAAGCCATGATTGCCAGCCGCTCAGCGGTCAAGCGTCCAAAGATGGGGTTCACTATGCCTAAGAAGCACGTACTGGCCATTTCCGCAGTGGTCGTGGTTGCCGTTGCCGCCGCCTGGTTGATCCCAGGCCGCAACAAGGCTCCCACCCCTGCTGGCGCGCCTGCCGAACAGGCGCAGTTGCCACTGGGCAAACCCACACCGAATGTCGAATTCGCCAACTCCGGTCAGCCGACCAACCTGCCGATGGTCGGTCAGCCTGTGATGCGCGGCCCGCTCGCCGAAGAAGCCGGTGGCATTTCCGAAGGCGACGACGGCGTGCCGGTGGAAGGCTCCAGCGCCACGCCGCCGACCGTAACCACCACCGCGCCGCCTGCGGGCGTACCGGCCGGCCAGCCCGCTGCCAAGCCGACGCCTGCCCCAACGCCGGCACCGACCGTCGCAACCGCCAAACCTGCACCGGTCACCAAGCCTGTGGTCGCAGCGCCTGCGCCAGCCCCTGCGGCCAAGCCGGCCCCGGCCGCCAAGCCCGCTGAAAAACCCGCCACCACCGTGGCCAAGGCAGGCGCCGCCGGCAGCAGTTGGTACGCCAGCCAGCCGAGCGGTAACTTCGTGGTGCAGATCCTCGGCACCAGCTCCGAAGCCAATGCTCAGGCGTTCGTGAAAGAGCAGGGCGGCGAGTACCGTTATTTCAAGAAAGTGCTCAACGGCAAGCCTCTCTATGTGATCACCTACGGCAACTTCTCCAGCCGTGCAGCCGCTGATTCCGCTATCAAGGCCTTGCCAGCGAAGGTTCAGGCTGGTAAACCTTGGCCTCGCACTGTTGCCAGCGTTCAACAAGAACTCGCAACA
Organism: Pseudomonas quebecensis; assembly: GCF_026410085.1. NCBI lineage: Bacteria > Pseudomonadati > Pseudomonadota > Gammaproteobacteria > Pseudomonadales > Pseudomonadaceae > Pseudomonas > Pseudomonas quebecensis. The sequence goes on along the minus strand of NZ_CP112866.1, from coordinate 4,865,178 downwards.
ACTCGCTGAAGATCCGGCGGCCTTACCCAGGCCGCCCTCCCGGCACCTCAAAAAAATCGCATGGCGTGCAGTCTCCAGGGACCGCGCGCTTTGTGGTGTCTGCGTCACGGTAGCTTTTGAGTCGTAGCGGTCAGAATTAAAAAAGTTTTGACTAGCACAGCATATCGCTTTAAACCTTTCATAAATGCGACATAGATTTGCGACATTTCGTCGCTAAATTTGTGAGCGTCTGTGTCGGTGTGTACAATGACCTCCCTTTTGCCCCCGCTAAGCCGGCGAACGTTCGGCGTGGAAGGTAACCGGTTGAATTGAAAAGAAATTTGCCTCGGTATAAGAGGCAGCCTGGTGAGAAAGTGTCTATGAAAGCAGGTCTGTACCAACCCGATGAATTCAAGGATAACTGCGGATTCGGCCTGATAGCCCATATGCAGGGCGAGCCCAGTCATACCCTTCTGCAAACGGCCATCGAGGCCCTGACCTGCATGACCCACCGCGGTGGGATCAACGCCGACGGCAAGACCGGTGACGGTTGCGGCTTGCTGATTCAAAAGCCCGACCAGTTCCTGCGCGCTGTCGCCAAGGAGCATTTCGCGGTCGACCTGCCCAAGCAGTACGCCGTGGGCATGGTGTTTTTCAACCAGGACCCGGTCAAAGCCGAAGCCGCTCGCGAGAACATGAACCGCGAGATCGTCGCCGCCGGCCTGCAACTTGTCGGCTGGCGCAAAGTGCCGATCGACACCAGCGTGCTCGGCCGTCTGGCCCATGAGCGCCTGCCGCAGATCGAACAGGTGTTCATCGCCGGTGAAGGCCTGAGCGACCAGGACATGGCGATCAAGCTGTTCACCTCCCGTCGTCGCTCGTCCGTGGCCAACGCCGCCGACACTGACCACTACATCTGCAGCTTTTCCCACAAGACCATCATTTATAAAGGCCTGATGATGCCGGCGGACCTCACCGCCTTCTATCCAGACCTGAGCGATGAGCGCCTGCAGACCGCAATCTGCGTGTTCCACCAGCGCTTCTCCACCAACACCCTGCCGAAATGGCCGCTGGCCCAGCCGTTTCGCTTCCTCGCCCACAATGGCGAGATCAACACCATCACCGGCAACCGCAACTGGGCCGTGGCCCGTCGCACCAAATTCGCCAATGACCTGATGGACCTGGAAGAGCTCGGCCCGCTGGTCAACCGCGTGGGCTCCGACTCCTCCAGCATGGACAACATGCTCGAACTGATGGTCACCGGCGGCATCGACCTGTTCCGTGGCGTGCGCATGATCATTCCGCCAGCGTGGCAGAACGTCGAGACCATGGACCCGGACCTGCGTGCATTCTACGAGTACAACTCGATGCACATGGAGCCGTGGGACGGCCCGGCCGGCGTGGTCATGACCGACGGCCGCTACGCGGTGTGCCTGCTTGACCGGAACGGTCTGCGCCCGGCGCGTTGGGTCACCACCACCAACGGCTTTATCACCCTGGCGTCGGAAATCGGCGTATGGGACTACAAGCCTGAAGACGTGATCGCCAAAGGCCGCGTCGGCCCTGGCCAGATCCTGGCCGTGGACACCGAAACCGGGCAGATCCTCGACACCGACGCCATCGACAACCGCTTGAAGTCGCGTCACCCGTACAAACAATGGCTGCGCAAGAACGCCCTGCGCATCCAGGCGACCATGGAAGACAACGACCACGGTTCGGCCTTCTACGACATCGACCAGCTCAAGCAGTACATGAAGATGTATCAGGTCACGTTCGAAGAGCGCGACCAGGTGCTGCGTCCGCTCGGCGAGCAAGGCTACGAGGCGGTCGGCTCCATGGGCGACGACACGCCGATGGCCGTCTTGTCCCAGCGCGTGCGCACGCCGTACGACTACTTCCGCCAGCAATTCGCCCAGGTGACCAACCCACCGATCGACCCGCTGCGCGAAGCTATCGTGATGTCCCTGGAAGTGTGCCTCGGTGCCGAGCGCAACATCTTCCAGGAGTCGCCTGAGCACGCCTCTCGGGTGATCCTCAGCTCGCCGGTCATCTCCCCGGCCAAGTGGCGTTCGTTGATGAACCTGGAGCGCCCAGGCTTCGACCGTCAGATCATCGACCTGAACTATGACGAGAGCCTCGGCCTTGAAGCCGCAGTGCGCAACGTCGCCGACCAGGCCGAAGAAGCCGTGCGCGCCGGGCGTACCCAGATCGTGCTGACCGACCGTCATATTGCGCCGGGCAAGCTGCCGATCCATGCCTCGCTGGCTACCGGTGCCGTGCACCACCGCCTGACCGAAAAAGGCCTGCGCTGCGATTCCAACATCCTCGTGGAAACCGCCACCGCCCGCGACCCGCATCACTTTGCGGTGCTGATCGGCTTCGGCGCCTCGGCGGTGTACCCGTTCCTCGCCTATGAAGTGCTGGGTGACCTGATCCGTACCGGTGAAGTACTGGGCGACCTCTACGAGGTGTTCAAGAACTACCGCAAGGGCATCACCAAGGGCCTGCTGAAGATCCTGTCGAAGATGGGCATCTCCACCGTCACCTCCTACCGTGGCGCGCAGTTGTTCGAAGCCATCGGTCTGTCGGAAGAAGTGTGCGATTTGAGCTTCCGTGGCGTGCCGAGCCGTATCAAGGGCGCGCGGTTCGTCGACATCGAAGCCGAGCAGAAAGCCCTGGCGGCCGAAGCCTGGAGCGCGCGCAAGCCGATCCAGCAAGGCGGCCTGCTCAAGTTTGTGCACGGTGGCGAGTATCACGCGTACAACCCGGACGTGGTCAGCACCCTGCAAGCCGCCGTGCAGCAGGGCGACTACGCCAAGTTCAAGCAATACACGAGTCTGGTGGATAACCGCCCGGTATCGATGATCCGTGACTTGCTCAAGGTCAAGACCTTGGACACGCCGATGGACATCAGCGAAGTCGAGCCGCTGGAATCGATCCTCAAGCGTTTCGACTCTGCGGGTATTTCCCTGGGCGCCTTGTCGCCCGAGGCCCACGAAGCCCTGGCCGAAGCCATGAACCGCCTGGGCGCGCGCTCCAACTCCGGCGAAGGCGGTGAAGACCCGGCGCGCTACGGCACTATCAAGAGTTCGAAAATCAAGCAGGTCGCGACTGGTCGTTTCGGCGTCACCCCGGAATACCTGGTCAACGCCGAAGTGCTGCAGATCAAGGTAGCCCAGGGCGCCAAGCCCGGTGAGGGCGGCCAACTGCCGGGCGGCAAGGTCAACGGTCTGATCGCCAAGCTGCGTTATGCGGTCCCGGGCGTGACCCTGATCTCGCCACCGCCGCACCACGACATCTACTCGATCGAAGATTTGTCGCAGCTGATTTTCGACCTCAAACAAGTCAACCCGCAGGCGCTGGTCTCGGTGAAACTGGTCGCGGAAGCCGGCGTAGGTACCATCGCCGCCGGTGTGGCCAAGGCCTATGCCGACCTGATCACCATCTCCGGTTACGACGGCGGCACCGGCGCATCGCCGCTGACCTCCATCAAATACGCCGGCGCGCCGTGGGAGCTCGGCCTGGCCGAGACCCACCAGACCCTGCGCGGCAACGACCTGCGCGGCAAGGTCCGTGTGCAAACCGACGGCGGCCTGAAAACCGGTCTTGACGTGATCAAGGCGGCAATCCTCGGCGCCGAGAGCTTCGGCTTCGGCACCGCGCCGATGATCGCCCTGGGCTGCAAATACCTGCGCATCTGCCACCTGAACAACTGCGCCACCGGCGTCGCCACTCAGAACGAGAAGCTGCGCAAGGATCACTACATCGGTACCGTCGACATGGTGGTGAATTTCTTCACCTACGTCGCCGAAGAAACCCGTGAGTGGCTGGCCAAGCTGGGCGTGCGCTCGCTGGAAGAGCTGATCGGTCGTACCGACCTGCTGGACATCCTTGAAGGCCAGACCGCCAAGCAACAGCACCTGGACCTCACGCCGCTGCTGGGCAGCGATCACATCCCGGCAGACAAGCCGCAATTCTGCCAGGTGGACCGCAACCCACCGTTCGACAAAGGCCTGCTGGCCGAGAAAATGGTCGAGATGGCCAGCTCCTCGATCAACGACGCCAGCGGTGGCGAATTCGCCCTGGACATCTGCAACTGCGACCGTTCCATCGGCGCACGCATCTCCGGCGAAATTGCGCGCAAGCACGGCAACCAGGGCATGGCGAAGGCGCCGATCACGTTCCGCTTCAAGGGCACCGCTGGCCAGAGCTTCGGCGTATGGAACGCCGGTGGCCTGAACATGTACCTCGAAGGCGACGCCAACGACTACGTGGGCAAGGGCATGACCGGCGGCAAGCTGGTGATCGTTCCGCCTACAGGCAGCGTCTACAAGACCCAGGACAGTGCCATTATCGGCAACACCTGCTTGTACGGCGCCACGGGCGGCAAGCTGTTCGCCGCCGGTACGGCCGGTGAGCGTTTTGCCGTGCGTAACTCCGGTGCCCACACCGTGGTTGAAGGCACGGGCGATCACTGCTGCGAGTACATGACCGGTGGTTTTGTCGCGGTGCTGGGCAAGACCGGCTACAACTTCGGTTCGGGCATGACCGGCGGTTTCGCCTACGTGCTCGACCAGGACAACACCTTCGTCGACCGGGTCAACCACGAGTTGGTCGAGATCCAGCGCATCAGCGGCGAAGCCATGGAATCCTACCGGAACCACTTGCAGCACGTGCTGGACGAGTACGTCGAAGAGACCGGCAGCGAATGGGGTCGCAACCTCGCCGAGAATCTCGATGATTACTTGCGTCGTTTCTGGCTGGTCAAGCCCAAGGCTGCCAACCTGAAATCGTTGCTTTCCAGCATCCGTGCCAACCCGCAGTGATATGCGCCTGAAGAGTTTGATGAGGTTTTAACATGGCTGAACGTCTGAATAACGACTTCCAGTTCATCGATGTCGGGCGCAAAGATCCGAAGAAGAAACTGTTGCGTCAACGCAAGAAAGAGTTCGTGGAAATCTACGAACCCTTTAAACCCCAGCACTCGGCCGAACAGGCACACCGTTGCCTGGGCTGCGGTAACCCGTATTGCGAATGGAAGTGCCCGGTGCACAACTTCATTCCCAACTGGCTGAAGTTGGTGGCCGAGGGCAACATCCTCGCCGCCGCCGAGCTGTCGCACCAGACCAACACTCTGCCGGAAGTGTGCGGCCGGGTGTGCCCACAGGATCGTCTGTGCGAGGGTGCCTGCACCCTTAACGACGGTTTCGGTGCGGTGACCATCGGTTCGGTTGAGAAGTACATCACCGACACGGCGTTCGCCATGGGCTGGCGCCCGGACATGTCCAAGGTCAAGCCGACCGGCAAGCGCGTGGCGATCATTGGCGCAGGCCCTGCCGGCCTGGGCTGCGCCGACGTGCTGGTGCGTGGCGGCGTGACCCCGGTGGTATTCGACAAGAACCCGGAAATCGGCGGCCTGCTGACCTTCGGTATCCCCGAGTTCAAGCTGGAAAAAACCGTCCTGAGCCATCGTCGCGAAGTCTTCACCGGCATGGGTATCGAGTTCCGCCTCAATACCGAAATCGGCAAGGACGTGACCATGGAGCAACTGCTCGAAGAATACGATGCCGTGTTCATGGGCATGGGCACCTATACCTACATGAAGGGCGGTTTTGCCGGTGAGGACCTGCCGGGCGTGTACGACGCTCTGGACTTCCTGATCGCCAACGTCAACCGCAACCTGGGTTTCGAAAAGTCGCCGGAAGATTTTGTCGACATGAAAGGCAAGAAGGTCGTGGTGCTGGGCGGTGGTGACACCGCGATGGACTGCAACCGTACGTCGATTCGCCAGGGTGCCAAGTCGGTGACCTGTGCCTACCGTCGTGACGAAGCCAACATGCCGGGTTCGCGCAAAGAGGTGAAGAACGCCAAGGAAGAGGGGGTGAAATTCCTCTACAACCGCCAGCCGATCGCGATTGTCGGTGAAGATCGCGTCGAAGGCGTCAAGGTGGTCGAGACCCGTCTCGGCGCACCGGATGCCCGTGGCCGTCGCAGCCCCGAGCCGATCCCGGGCTCCGAAGAGATCATCCCGGCCGACGCCGTGGTCATCGCATTCGGTTTCCGTCCAAGCCCGGCGCCGTGGTTCGAGCAGTTCCAGATCCAGACCGACAGCCAGGGCCGCGTCGTCGCGCCGGAACAGGGCCAGTACAAGCACCAGACCAGCAACCCGAAAATCTTCGCCGGTGGCGATATGGTGCGCGGTTCCGACCTGGTGGTAACCGCGATCTTCGAAGGCCGTAATGCGGCTGAAGGGATCCTGGATTACCTGTGCGTCTGATGACGTAGCGGCAAGTTTCAAGCGGCAAGCGGCAAGTTAAAAGCACAACGGCTTCAACTTGCCGCTTGTAGCTTGCCGCTTGCCGCTGTCTTTTGAGACCATACCCGCACTTTTTTTGCGGATGCCGACATGACTGCCCTCAAGAACGACCGTTTCCTGCGTGCCCTGCTCAAGCAGCCTGTAGACGTCACTCCCGTGTGGATGATGCGTCAAGCCGGTCGCTACCTGCCGGAATACCGCGCCAGCCGCGCCCACGCCGGCGACTTCATGAGCTTGTGCATGAACCCTGCGTTCGCCTGCGAAGTCACGATGCAGCCGCTGGACCGCTACCCACAACTGGATGCGGCCATTCTGTTCTCCGATATCCTCACCATCCCCGATGCCATGGGCCAGGGCCTGTACTTCGAGACCGGTGAAGGTCCACGTTTCCGCAAAGTCGTCAGCACCCTGGCCGACATCGAGGCCCTGCCGATTCCCGATCCGCACAAGGACCTGGGCTACGTGATGGACGCCGTCAGCACCATCCGCCGCGAGCTCAACGGGCGCGTGCCGCTGATCGGCTTCTCCGGCAGCCCGTGGACCCTGGCCACCTACATGGTCGAAGGCGGTTCATCGAAAGACTTCCGCAAGACCAAAGCCATGCTCTACGACAACCCACAAGCCATGCACCTGCTGCTAGACAAGCTGGCCCAGTCGGTGACCGCGTACCTCAACGGCCAGATCATGGCCGGTGCGCAAGCCGTACAGATCTTCGATACCTGGGGCGGCAACCTGTCGGCAGCGGCGTACCAGGAATTCTCCCTGGCCTACATGCGCAAGATCGTCAGCGGCCTGATCCGTGAACACGAAGGCCGCAAGGTGCCGGTGATTCTGTTCACCAAGGGGGGGGGCCTGTGGCTGGAAAGCATCGCCGATGCCGGTGCGGACGCCCTGGGCCTGGATTGGACCTGCGATATCGGCGAGGCCCGCCGTCGCGTCGGCAGCCAAGTCGCGCTGCAAGGCAACATGGACCCGACCGTGCTGTACGCCAAGCCGGAAGCGATTCGCGCCGAAGTCGGGCGCATCCTGGCCAGTTATGGCAACGGCACCGGACACGTGTTCAACCTCGGCCATGGCATCACCCCGGAAGTGAATCCAGACCACGCCGGGGCGTTCCTGCAAGCTGTGCACGAATTGTCCGCGCAATATCACCAGTAACATCCCGCCCCAAGCGAGCCGCCCCCTGCCTGGCAGAGGGCGGCTCGCTGCGCTTCAGCGTTCGTTAAGTCCTGCCTTGATAGTCTGCAGAGGTTGGGATTTCTCCTACAGCCTCTGGTAACTCGCCTCGGTAAAAATCCTACCCGACGTTTCCACTCGCCAGCGATTGGCGTTCATTGTCAGGTGCTATCAGGATGAACACTTCAGCGTATTCAACGGGCCAGAAACTGCTGCATTGGGTTTCGGCCGTCATCATTATGTGGTCTTTGTTATCCGGTTTTGCCGTGGCCGTCTTCAGCGTGCCGGCGTCGGTAAAGGCATGGGTCGCGTTCTTCAATGTGTCGTTGACCACCCTCTATATTCCGGTTTTTGCCTTGCGGGTGTACTGCTCCTTCGGCCATGGCCTGGATTTTTCCATCAAGCGCACGTTGCAGGAATACATGGCGTTGCTGGTGCATAAGGCCATGTACCTGGTGCTGGCCGTGGTGCTGGCGACGGGCGTACTAATGATGGATCGACCGATCAATATCTTTAACCTGGCCTTCATTGCGCCATTTGAAACCGACCCTGCGCGTATCGCCCTCTATACCCGCGTACACGTGCTGTCCTGCGTGGCGCTGTTGTTGATGCTGGTGCTGCACATCGGCGCGGTGGTCCTGCATGAACGTCGCGGCAAGCGGGTGATGGCGCGGATGTCGTTCGCGGCGGCCGCTCCTCAGGCCGAGGCCAGCGGTGGCAGCTTTGCCAGCTTCAACGCCACCAGCAAGGCGCCGATCAACAGCGCGACGATAAAACCGCCAATGCCATGCCATCCGCCAAAGTGCCAGAAGAACCCGCCCGCCGTGCCGGCAATACTCGACCCGGCGTAGTAGCAGAACAGGTACAGCGACGATGCTTGCCCTTTGGCTTTCACCGCACGGCGGCCGATCCAGCTGCTGGCCACCGAGTGGGCGCCGAAAAACCCGAAAGTGAACACCAGCATGCCCGGAACGATCAGCCACAACGGTGTGAACAGGGTCAGGGCCATGCCCGCCAGCATCACCAGGATGGTGGCCCACAGCACGCGCCGGCGGCCGAGGCGGTCGGCCAGCGAACCGATCCTGGCCGAGCTGTAGATGCCCGAGAGGTAGACCAGCGATAACAGGCCCACCCACGCCTGGCTCAGATCGTAAGGGGCGGCGAGCAGGCGATAACCGATGTAGTTGAACAAGGTCACGAACGCACCCATCAGCAGGAACGCTTCCAGAAACAGCCACGGCAGCCCGGCATCCTTGAAGTGCATGACAAACCCGTCCAGCAGGCTGCGCGGCCTCAGGCTGCGAGGGCGGAAATTGCGCGATTCGGGAAGGATTTTCCAGAACACCGTCGCGGCAACCAGCGCCAGGGCGCCGATGATCAGCATCCCGGTGTGCCAACTGACGAAATCGATCAGTACTCCCATGATCAGGCGCCCGCTCATGCCGCCGATGGCGTTGCCGCCGATATACAGGCCCATGGCCAGACCGATGTGTTGAGGGTGGATCTCTTCGCTCAAGTACGTCATGGCCACGGCCGCCAAGCCACTGAGCGCCAGCCCCACCAACGCACGCATAAACAGGATGCCTTCCCAGGAAGGCATCAGGCCGCTGGCGATGGTGGCAAGCGCGGCACAGAACAACGCGGCCACCATCACCGGTTTACGCCCCAGGGTGTCTGAAATCGGACCGGTGATCAGCAACCCCAGCGCCAGCATCGCCGTGGAAACCGAGAGGACCAGGCTGCTCTGCGCCGCGTTGATGGAAAACTCATGGGACAGCGCCGGCATCATCGGCTGTACGCAATACAGCAGGGCAAACGTGGCGAAGCCGCCGGAGAACAGCGCGAGCACCGTGCGCATGAACAGCGGCGTGCCTTTTTCGATGTACTCGTCGTTAAGTTGCGCCACCACCTCATCCAGAGCGGTGGGCGGGGCATCTTGAGTGAGTGGCGCGACAGCAGGTTTCACAGAGACCTCGGGGCGATAAAAGCCGGGCAGAGCAGGCAATGCAAAAAAGCATATAGCTGGCTAATGATTCTTTCCAATATATTGTTCGACCTGTTTGATAGCTTTAACGACCTAATGAGGCAAGCATGGAATTACGTCATCTGCGGTATTTCATCGCGGTCGCCGAAGAGCTGCATTTTGGCCGTGCGGCGCAGGTACTGGGCATCTCGCAACCGCCCCTGAGCCAGCAGATCCAGGCGTTGGAGAACGAAGTGGGAGCGCGGCTGTTCGAGCGCACCAATCGTCGGGTCGAACTGAGTGAAGCGGGGCGCCTGTTCCTGCAAGAGGCACGCCTGGTGCTGGCCCAGGTCGATAAAGCCGCAGACGTGGCGCGGCGGGCACAGTTGGGCGAACTGGGAGAATTGAAGATTGGCTTCACGTCATCGGCGCCGTTCAATGCCAGCATTCCCCAGGCGATCTTTGCCTTCCGTCAGGCATTCCCGGCGGTTCACCTCAACCTGCAGGAAATGAGCAGCACCGAGGTGGCCGAGTCGCTGGTGGATGAGTCGATTCAGGTCGGGCTGATGCGTCCGTTGCCCTTGCCGGATTCGCTGGCTGTGATCGAGCTGATGCGCGAACCGCTGGTGGCCGTGCTGAGCGCCGGCCACCCTCTGGCGCAAGGCTCCGAGCGTGGCTTGCACCTGGCGCAATTGGCGCAGGAGCCGTTTGTGTTTTTCCCGCGCAGTTACGGCAGTGGCTTGTACGCCCAGTTGCTCAACCTGTGCCGCGACGCCGGCTTCAGCCCGCGCTTCGCCCAGGAAGCAGGGGAAGCGATGACGATTATCGGGTTGGTGGCGGCGGGGTTAGGCGTGTCGGTACTGCCGGCGTCGTATCAGCGCATCCGCATCGATGGCGTGGTCTATCGCACGTTGCTGGATCAGGAGGCGGTGACGGCGGTCTGGCTGGTGCAGCGCAAAGGCGTACAAACGCCGATGGCGAAGGCGTTTGTGGAGTTGTTGGTGGCGAGCGGGCTTGCCCCGCGTTGGGCTGCGCAGCAGCTCCAAAATCTGACGCTGTGATCTGTCTGAAAAAACGCGGTGATCTTGTTGGGGCCGCTTCGCAGCCCAACGCGGGGCAAGCCCGCTCGCCACAGAGGTGGTGCCTGGCTTTGGTTTTACTTCGACGTTCCCGTCTGCTCAAACAACTGCGCCGCCGACCCTGCCTCGCCACTTACACCATTGCTGCGCAACCCCGCCATGATGTCGTTATCCAGGTTGTTCACCCAGCGATTGTAATTGCGATGGATCTTGCCGTCCTTGTAGCCCAGGTCGCGGCTGTCGCGGTAGGTGATGGCATAGCTGCTGCGGGTGTAGTGGATGTCGATTTCAGCGTGGTACTGGCCGCGTACGGTGATTTCGGCCTGAACCAGTTGCGGGCTCAGGCGCTGCACGGTCCATTCGCGTTTCTGCAAGGCGTTGACGATCACCTGTTTCATTTTTTCTTCGCTGACCTGCGTTCCGGCCGGTAGCTCACTGTGAGGGTTGAGCACCGGTTTGCTGGTGCAGCCGGCGGCGCTCAGCAGAGCCAAAGTGATGAAGGTGGCGCGTAGCAAGGAAGACATTCCGTTTTCTCCAATCGATTAAAAAATCAGGACCAGCGGCGAAAGATCAGCGACGTATTGACGCCACCAAAGGCAAAATTGTTGTTCATCACATAGTCGTGATGCATCTGGCGAAAGCCGCCCTGCAGGTAATCCAGCTCGCCGCACTGCGGGTCGACCGTGTCCAGGTTGAAGGTGTGCACGTACTGGTCGCGGTTCATCATTTCGATGCTGAACCACGACTCCAGCGCCCCGCACGCGCCCAGGGTGTGGCCCAGAAAGCTCTTTTGCGAACTGATAGGCATGCGACTGCCGAACAGGCTGCTGGTGGCCAGGGTCTCGGCGATGTCGCCCTGATCGGTGGCGGTGCCATGCCCGTTTACGTAACCGATGGCGGCCGGTGCCAGCCCGGCGTCTTCCAGGGCCAGTTCCATGGCGCGGCGCATGGTTTTCTGTTCCGGGCGGGTGGTGTGCTGGCCGTCGGCGTTACTGCCGAAGCCGACGATTTCCGCATGGATGTGCGCACCGCGCGCCAGGGCGTGTTCCAGTTCTTCGAGCACCAGCATGCCGCCGCCTTCACCGATCACCAGGCCGTCGCGGCCGCTGTCGTAGGGGCGTGGGCTGGTCTGCGGTGCGTCGTTTTTCAGGCTGGTGGCGTACAGCGCATCGAATACCATGGCTTCGGTGGGGCAGAGCTCTTCGGCACCGCCGGCGAGCATCAACGGCAGGCGCCCGAACTTGATCGCCTCGTAGGCATAGCCGATGCCCTGGCTGCCGCTGGTGCAGGCGCTCGAAGTGGGAATCAAGCGCCCGGTCAGGCCAAAAAAGATGCTGATATTCGCCGCCGTGGTGTGCGGCATCATGCGCACATAGGAGTTGGCGTTGAGCCCCTCAGCCACCGAGTTGAGCAGCATGTTGCCGAAAGCCTTGATCTCATCGGTGCTGCCGGTGGACGAACCACAGGCCACCCCCATGCGCCCGTCCTTGATCGACTCATCGCCGAGCAAACCGGCATCCTGCAACGCCTGCTCCGCGGCCCACACCGCCAGGCGCGAGACGCGGCCCATGCTGCGCAATTGCTTGCGCGTCCAGTGGGAGGGCACCACGAAATCGTCGATGGGCCCGGCCAAGCGCGTGTTCAGTTCGGTGAAACGGTCCCATTCGTCCATGCGCCGGATACCGCTGCGGTTGGCGCGGAAGTTGGCCGAAATGGTCGGCCAGTCGCTGCCCAGGGAGGTCACGCCGGCCATGCCGGTGACGACGACACGCTTCATCAGCACAGGCCCCCATTCACCGCCAGCACCTGGCGGGTGATGTAACCGGCTTCCGCAGACATCAGGAAGTTCACCGCCCCGGCCACTTCTTCCGGGGTGCCCATGCGTTGTGCCGGGATCATTTTCATCAGTTCCTCGACGGGTACGTTTTCGTCCAGCATGGCCGTGTCGATCAGCCCCGGCGCGACGCAGTTGACCGTGATCCTGCGCTTGCCCAGCTCGATGGCCAGGGCCTTGGCCGCGCCGATCAGGCCGGCTTTCGAGGCACTGTAGTTGACCTGCCCGCGATTGCCGATCAGCCCCGATACCGAGGTAATGCACACGATGCGCCCGGCCGCGCGACGACGGATCATCGGCATCATCACCGGGTGCAGCACGTTGTAGAAACCGTCCAGATTGGTGCGCATCACCACGTCCCAGTCGTCCTCCGACAAGGCCGGGAACGCGCCGTCGCGGGTCAGGCCGGCGTTGAGCACCACGCCGTAATAGGCGCCGTGTTGCTCCACATCGGCTTCAAGGATGTGCTTGCAGCTGGCGCGATCCGCCACGTCGAACTGCAGCACCCGCGCCTGACGGCCCAGGGCCTGGATCTGCACCTGCACCGCATCCGCCTCGGCGCGGCCGCTGCGGCAGTGCAGCACAATGTCGTGGCCCGCCTGGGCCAGGCGCAGGGCAATGGCGCGGCCGATGCCACGGCTGGAGCCGGTGACCAGTACGGATTCAGTCATGGCGTTTCGTCCTTCGATTCATCTAAATAGGCGGCCGCCTGGGGCGGTCGAAATACGTTCAAGCGCGCGCTGGCGTGGAACCCGTCGCCGCGCAGGTGGCATTCGAACACACCCATGCCGTTGTCGTCTTCCAGCGACCGCAGGCCGTGGATGCTCAGCTCGGCGCCGGCCGGGAAGTGCTCGACGTTGCACTCGAACTTACGCGTGCCCAGCAGGAAGCCCAACGCCACCGGCTCGCCTTTGCGGCGGGCGTGGCAGCCGGCGTAGGCGGCGACGCTCTGGGCCATCAGTTCGATGCCGACCCAGGCCGGCAGGCTGCCGTCAGGGCGGTTGAACAGGCCACCGGGCTTGACGGTGGCGCGGGTGTGAATCTGTTCTTCGTCGAACGACAGCACCTGGTCGATCAGGATCATGTCGCCCGCGTGGGGGATCAGTTCGGCGAGTGGCCAATCGATCATGGGGCCTCTCCGATAATCAGGCTGACGTTGTTGCCGCCGAAGGCAAACGAGTTGCTCATCAGGCAGTTTTTCTCCAAAGGTTCGCCGACACGCGCCCATTGCAAGGCCGGGAGCACAGGGTCGGCCTCGCCGTCCCACACATGCGGTGGCACCTGGCCGTGGCGCAGGCTCAGCCAGCAGAACGCGGCTTCCAGCGCGCCGGCGGCGCCCAGGGTATGGCCGCTCATGGGTTTGGTCGACGAGCAGGTCACGCCGGCGGGGAACAGGCTGGCGACTGCCAGGCTTTCCATGGCGTCGTTGTGCTGGGTAGCGGTGCCATGCAGGTTCAGGTAGCCGATCTGCTCAGGCATCAGTTTTGCGCTGGCCAAGGCCTTGCGCATCGCCTGCAACGCGCCCTTGCCGCTCGGCTCCGGCGCGGAAATATGGTGCGCATCGCAACTGGCGCCGCTGCCCAACAGGGCGATGGGCGCCGGTTGCCTGCTCATCAGGAACAGCACGGCCGCTTCACCGATATTGATGCCGTCGCGGTTGCGCGAAAACGGGTTGCAGCGCGTGTCGGATACCGCTTCCAGCGCGCTGAAACCGTTGAGGGTCAGCTTGCACAGGCTGTCCACGCCGCCGCAGATCACCGCGTCGCACAGGCCCAGGTCCAGCAGGCGCCGGGCACTCATCAGCGCACGGGCGCTGGAGGTGCAGGCGGTGGAAATCACATAGGCCGGGCCGCTCAGTTGCAACCAGTCGGCGAGGAAATTTGCCGGCGCGCTGAGTTCCTGTTGCTGATAGTCATAGGTGCCGGGGAAGTGGTTGTCACGCAGGTACTCGGCGATGCCACGACTGGCCTCATCGATGCCCGAAGTACTGGTGCCGAGCACCACGCCCACGCGCGAGGTGCCGTAGGTGTGGATGGCCTGGCGAATCTCGTCCTCGATCTGCAACGCCGCTTCCAGCAACAGTTGATTGTTGCGGCTGCTTTGCTGGCCCAGTTCAACCGGGATACGCGCCAGCTCACCCTGCACGCCGCCCACCGGCAATACGCGTTCCGGCACCCAGCCACTTTCGGCGCGCATGCCCGAGCAATCGCCGGCGAACAGGTTGCGGCTGACTTCGGCCTGGCCTCGGCCAAGGGCGCAGATCAGGCCGAGGGCGTTCAGGTAGGCGCTCATCGGGCGGCTCCAAGCGGCGTGATGCGGTAGCTCAAAGGCTGCCCCGCGATGTTCACGCTGAATACTTCGGAAGACTGGTACACGATCTGCCAATGGCCCGGCAGGGTGCGCGTCAGGTCCCGCGCCTGGGCGCTGGGGTACAGCGCGCCCACCTCATCCGCCGACGTCAGGGCAAATAACAGCGCGGCGAACAGCTCACGCGCCTGCGGGTTGGGCGGCAGCAAGCCATCGGCCTGCCACTGGCCGTCGACCAGTTTCTGCCGGGCCTGGGGAATACCCAGCGGGTCCATCATCGACCAGCGCAATGCGGCGCCTTCGCGTTGCACCACCAGCAGCCAATCCTGGGTCTGGCCGTCCGCCAGGCGTTGCACATGCAGTTGCAGCGGCAGCGGCAGGCGCGGGGTGGTCGCGGGCAGCGGCGGCTGGCTGGCGCAGGCGCTGAGCAGCAACAGGCAACCGATCAATAACGCGCGGATCATGGCGCAACGCTCGCCAAGGGTTTGCGCGCCACGCAGTTGACCAGGGTTTCTTCGCGCTGGCCCACCGGTTTCGGCCGGCGCAGGCGCAGGCGTTCGAGCAGGCCGAAATCCTTCGAGCGGCTCCACCACAGGTAGGGGTATGAAACGTTCTGCGGGCCAAACTCAAAGCCTTGCTCGCGCAGCATCGCCAGGTATTCTTCGGCGCTTTTCTGCACGTGCATGGGGTGGCGGAACAGCCACCGGATCACCCAGGTGTCGATATAGGCTTCGGTGGATTCGGCAAACAACAGGTAGCCGCCGGGTTTGAGCACCCGGTAGAACTCTTGCAGCGCACGGTGCTGTTCCACCAGGTGGTGAAAGGTCTGGTGGCAGAACAGCAGGTCGACGCTGTCGTCGGCCATGTCGAGGGTGGCGCAATCGCTGCCGATCAGCTCGACGTTCAGGTCCTGGCGCTCGGCTTCGACCTGGCTCATCTGCAAACTGTGGGGGTCGGCATCCAGGCCGATCAGGCGCGCCGGTGCAAACGCTTGCTGCAGCAGGGTGAACGATTTGCCCTGACCGCAACCGGCGTCCAGCAGCACCGGCGCCTGGGGCAGCGGCTCGCTGAACAGGCCGCGCAGGTCGTTGATGGCCACGCGCAGCACGTAGTGTTGCCAGGTGTGGCTGCGCAGGAACCACAGGCCGAAGCGGGTTTCCTCGACGTAGTTTTTGCTCAGGTAGGGCGTACTCATACCGGCTCACTCGCACAGATTTCCGACAACATCCGCAAGCGTCGCTTGGGCTCGCTGACAAACGGGTTGCGCTCGTCCCATGCATAGCCGGCAAGGATCGAGCTGATCATGCGGCGAATCTCCGGGGCGCTGCCGGGATGGAAAATTACATCCTGGAACGTCCCGGCGTACCAGCCTTCGACGTAGCAACGGAAAGTATCGACGCCGCGCTTGAGGGGCGCGGCGAATTCGGTCTGCCAATCCACCGTCTCGCCGCTCAACTGGCGGTGCAGCACGCCGGCGGCCATGCTGGCCGAGCGCATGGCGATGGTCACACCGGAGGAGAACACCGGGTCGAGGAATTCCGCTGCGTTGCCCAACAGCGCAAAGCCCGGGCCGTGCAAGGTCGTGACGTTCGCCGAGTAGCCGCCGATGCTGCGCGCCGGCGTATCCCACACAGCGTTTTGCAGCACGCCGGCCAGGCTCGGCGTTTCGGCGATAAAGCCGCGCAGGCAAGCGTCCAGATCATCGCCACGGGTGTCGAAATGCTCCTTGGCCGCAACCACCCCCACCGAGCAGCGGCCGTTGCTGAACGGTATGGTCCAGAACCAGATGTCGCGCTGGGTGGGATGGGTGGTCACGAGGATCTTGGTGCGGTCGAAGCCTGGGTGTTCGATGCGGTCTTCGACGTGGGTGAACACCGCCTGACGCACCGGAAAATTCGACGGAGCTTCCAGGTCCAGCAGGCGCGGCAGCACGCGGCCGTAGCCGCTGGCATCGAGCACGAACTTGGCCTTGAGGTGGTACTCGCTGCCGTTCTCGCGACGCACATGCAAGTAACGGCAGTCACCTTTGAAGTCCACGCCGACGATGGTTTCGCCGTAGCGGATATCCACACCCTGCAGTTCGGCCTGGTCGGCCAGCAACTTGTCGAACTCGCCGCGCTGCACCTGGAACGTGGTGGGCTTGCCATCGCTGAACGTATCGCTGAAATCGAAGGCGCTGTAGCGCTCGCCCCAGGCGAACGCGGCACCGGTTTTCAGTTGGAAACCTGCTGCCTGCACGGCGTCCAGCATGCCGGCCTCTTCGATGAAATCGATGCAGTGGGACAGCAGGCTTTCACCGATCGAGAATCGCGGAAAGTGCTGGCGCTCGATGATCAATACGTCATGCCCCTTGCGTTTGAGCAGCGCGGCGGCGATAGCGCCGGACGGGCCGGCACCGATCACCACGACCTGGCGACGTTCCATTTCAACTGTGGGCACGAGGGCTCCTTGCCGCATGGGCGATAATCACATTCATAAGGCATGTTTCTGTTGGCCGGCCCAGGGCGCCAGCATAAAGCTGAACGCCAGGCCCAGGCTGACCGATAGACCGAAATTACTCACCGCCGGTGTACTCGACACCGCCAGCAGACCAAACGATAGCCATGTCGTCAGCGCCGCCAGCAGTGTACCCAGCAGGCTGACCGCCGCGCCGCCGATCTGTTCGCGCATCAGGATCGCGTAGTCGACACTGATCGCCGTGACCAGCAGCAGGCCGAACAGGCTGAACAGCGTCAGCGGCTGGCCCAGCCAACCGAGGCTGGCCAGGCTGCACAGCGCGGCCAGCAGCGGCAGTGCGACGATGCGCAAGGCACCGCCGACACCAAACGGCATGATGAGCAGCAGGACGATCAACCCGCACGACAGCAGCTTCAATTCGGCGGCGCTGATCTGCGTGGCGGCGAACACCCGGTTCAGGTCGCCCAGGCGATCCACCAGTTGCACGCCCGGCAGGTCCGCCGCCTGAGCGTGCAGCAACGCCGGGTTGTTCAAGCCTTGCAGGCTGACCATCGCCGCCACGCCGCCGTCCACCGGCCCCAGCCACAGTGTGCGCCAGGGTTCGGCCAGCGGGCCCGCCAGTGCGGCGTCGATGTCTTCGGTGGGCAGCGCCTGCAGTTGTGCGATTTCCGCCTGCAGGGCACTGGCGGGCACGCCGAGGTCCAGCAGCGGCTGCCAATGCTGGGGCAGGCGGTTCAATGCGTCGCGCACCTGCTGTTGCTCGGCGGGGCGGCTGACCAATTGGTTGAGTGCCAGGTAGCCCTGTAGTTTGCCCGTGTTCACCAATTGATCCAGACGCTGGCCCAGGGTGTCCAGGCGCTCCAGCAACTGGGGCTGGTCCGGCGCGCGCACCAGAAAGAACTGGCTGGTGGGCTGGAACCCGGTGATGCGCGCCACGGCCTGGGCCTCCTGTAGCAACTGCGGCGGCGCGCCGATCCATTGGCGAATGTCGTTCTTGGTATTCAACTGCCACAGGCCACCGGCGCAGAACAGCAGCACCAACGCCAGTAACACCGCACTGGGGACGCGCTTGAGCAACGCGGCGCGCAGCTGCCATAGACGTTCGGCGATGCGCAACGGCCAGTGCGCCGGGCGCAGTTCGACGCCGTTGAGCAGCGCCGGCAACAGGCACACCGCCGACAGGTACGCCCCCACCAGCCCGGCGGCGGAGAACACAGCGATCTGGGTCAGTGCCGGGAACGGCGTCCAGGCCAGCGCCAGGTAGCCGATGCAACTGGTCGCCAGGCTCAGGCTCAGCCCCGGTAACGTCAGGCGCAGCGCCGGCCAGCTGCGCCACGGTTGCAGGCTCCAACTCTTGGACAAGTAGTGCAGCGGGTAATCCACCGCCACGCCGATCAGGCTCGAGCCCAGCACCAGCGTCATCACATGCATATGGCCGAACAGCGCCACACAGGCCACCGCGCCGAACAGCATGCCCACCAGTACCGGCACGAACGCCAGCAGCACGCGCCAGCGCCGGAACGCCAGCAACAGCAGCAACAGAATGCCTACGGTCGCGCCGCCGCCAACCCAGGTGATTTCGCGAGTGGCCTGTTGCTGACCGTTGGCGGCGTACAGCAGGCCGCTGGCGGCCAGCAATTGCGCGCCCTGTGCGTCGGCCTCGGCGCGGCTGGCCTGGAGCAGGTCCGCCACGCGCAGTGGCAGGTGCATATCGAAGGCGTTGCCGGTGGTGCGCGCGCGCAGCAGCACCCAGCTCTTGCCGTCGGCATCGGCAATCAGCGCACCGCTGCCGATATCCAACTGCACCGCGCCACGTTGCGGTTGGCTGTTCTGGATGCGCCCGGTCAGGCCCAGCCAATCCTCCTGGCTGGGCACCAGGCTGAAGCCGTTGAAGGGGTCGAACAGCGCTTGCACACGCTGCTGGATGAAAGCGTCGGGATGCTCGATCAGTTGCGCGCGGTCCTTGGCCGACAGCATCGCCAGGCGTCCGCGCAGCAGTTGCTCGCGCAGCGCCGGTAGATCGGCCTGCAGGTTCCACTGCACCTTTTCGAACAGGCCGCTGGCCTGCCAGCGTTCGCCCAATTGCCGGGCCACGGCCACCGCCTGCTGGCGGTCGGTGTGGCCCACCAGTACCAGCATCTCGCGGTTCAGCGGCTCCTGCATGCGCTGCTCGGCCTGCTGCTCCAGAGCATTCGGCGTGCTGCCGGGCACCAGCTCCATCAGGTTGGCCGACAGTGGCGCGCCGTGGCGCCACTGCCAGCCGGCCAGGGCCAGCACGGCCACCAGCAGGATCAGGAACAGGCGCGGCAGCTGGCGCTCACTGGGCAAAATCGTGTTGCTCCGCATCGCTCAAAGGTTGATCGGCGGTGCTGTCCTGCATACGCAATACGGTACTGTCGCCCTGGGTTTCCAGCAGTTCGATGGTTTGCACCAGCGCGCCACCCTCGATGTTGATCCGGGTGAACACTTGCTTGAGCAGCAGCGAGCGCGGGATCAGCGTGAGCTTCCACTGCGTGGCCTCGCCTTGCAGTTGCAGCTCGAAGTCACGTTGCAAGCCACTGCTGTCGCCTTGCAGCACGGCGAGGAACAAACGATTCTGCTCGGCGCCGGCGCTCTTGTTCGGCAGCAACTGCCAGCCATTGGCATCACGGCGGGCGATGCCTTGGGCGCTGATGCGGTAATCCTGTTGCAACGGCGTCTTGAGCAGCCATAGCAAGCCGTGGTTCTTGGCCAGGACGAAGGTGCCTTTGCTGACCAACGGCTGCGGCAGGGCGCGCAGGTGTTTTTCCTGGGTGAAGCTGCCGTGAATCACCGAGGGTTTGGCCAACTGGTCGCTGAGTTGCTGCAGGTCGAAGGCCTGGGCTTGAAGCGACAGCAGCAATGCGCCGAGGAAGGTGATCAGTTTCATGACAAGGCCCTGTCGACGGCGTCGGTGAAGACTTTGGGGGACGCCAGCTGCATCTCGCGAGTGGCGATTTCTACCGCCACCTGCACGGTGCTGGCGCGGGTCAGGCGCTCGCCGCTGGCCCGGTCGGTAATCAGGTAGTTGACCTTCAAGCGGTTCTCCCATTCCACCAGGCTGGCGCGCACATTGAGGGTCTGGCCGAACACCGCCCCCCGCACATAGCGCAGTTGCATGTCGATGACCGGCCAGGCATAGCCCGAGTCGAGCATGTGCGTGTAGTTGTGGCCGATCTTGTCCAGCAGCGCGCAGCGCGCCACTTCCAGGTATTTCACATAGTGCCCGTGCCACACCACGTGCATGGTGTCGACATCGAAAAACGGCACGAGGATCTCGGTGTCGCAGTGCAACACGCCCTGACTACGCATGCAGCCTCCAATGTTGTTCGGCGATGCGTTGCAGACACAGGCGCAGCTCGCCTTCCAGGGCGCGGTCTTCGATCACCGGTGGGAAGTCTTGGGTCAGTTCTGCGTGCATGGCCGCCAGCGCCGGTGGCAGCGGGCGCGCGTCGTCGGCCTGGGCGCGCAGCCACACGCCCTGGTTGGCGGCCAGCAGCGTGGCGGCGGCGACCTGTTCGGTCAGCTCCAGCACGCGGATCGCATCGCGGGCGGCGATGGTGCCCATGCTGACTTTGTCCTGGTTGTGGCATTCGGTGGAGCGCGAGAACACGCTGGCCGGCATGGTGTTTTTCAACGCTTCGGCGGTCCAGGCGCTGGTGCCGATCTGCACCGCCTTGAAGCCGTGGTTGATCATCGCGCGGTCGGCCGGCGCGCCGGACAGGTTGCTCGGCAGGCCGTGGTTGTAGCGCACGTCCACCAGCAGGGCCAGTTGTCGGTCGAGCAGGTCGGCGACGTTGGCCACCAGGGTCTTGAGGCTGTCCATGGCGAAGGCGATATGCCCGCCGTAAAAATGCCCACCGTGCAGTACGCGTTCTTCCTCGGCGTCGATGATCGGGTTGTCGTTGGCGCTGTTCAGCTCGATTTCGATAAACGAACGCAGCCAATTCAGGCTGTCGGCCAGCACGCCGAGCACATGGGGAGCGCAGCGCAGCGAATAGCGATCCTGCAAGCGGTGCAGCGGCGCGGTGGGTGCATCAATCGCCAAGTCCTTGCGCAGCCAGGCGGCGACTTGCATCTGCCCCGGGTGCGGCTTGGCGGCGAACAGGCGCTCGTCGAAGTGTTCGGGGTTGCCTTGCAGCGCCACCACGTTCAGCGCGGTGATACGCGTGGCCAGTTGCAGCAGATAGTCGGCGCGGGCAAACGCCAGGCAGGCCAGGCCGGTCATTACGGCGGTGCCGTTCATCAAGGCCAGGGCTTCCTTGGGGCGCAGCACCAGCGGTTGCCAACCCAGTTCGCGATGCACATCGGCGGCCGCGCGGCGTTCGCCACGGAACAGCACCTCACGTTCGCCGGACAGCGTCGCCGCCACATAGGACAGCGGCGTCAGGTCGCCGCTGGCGCCCACCGAACCTTCCTGCGGGATCAGCGGCAGCACGTCGTGTTCCAGAAACGCTTGCAGACGCTCCAGTAACTCAACGCGTACCCCGGACACGCCGTGGCACAGCGACTGCAAGCGCGCGGCCAGCACGGCGCGGGTGGCCTGGGCGTCGAGTAACTGCCCCAGGCCGCAGCCGTGGAAGGTATACAGATGACGGGGCAGGGCTTCGACGTGCTGCAACGGCACCGCCACCACGCACGAGTCGCCGTAGCCGGTGGTCACGCCGTAGATCACGCCTTCCTTGTCCAGCAGCGAGTCGAGGAACTGCGCGCCCTTGGCGATGCGCTGGCGATAGGCCGCGTCGCTTTGCAGCTGGGTAGGTACCTGACGGTTGGCCAGGGCCAGCACGTCTTCGATGCGCAGGGGGCGTTCGCCAAAGGTTACCGGCTCAAGATGCGTCGTCATCGGTCTTCCAGAAAGGGTAAAAGTTGAACCATTGTTGGGGCGCTTCCAGGCAGAAATCGGCCAGGCGCGCGGCGTAGCGTGAGGTCCACTGGGCGATGACCTGCTCGCGGGTGCTGCGTTTCCATTCGATCGATGGCGCGAACGGTTCGATGGTCAGGCGATAACGGCCATTGTGCTTGAGGCACATCAGCAGGTTCACCGGGCAGTTGAGCAGGCCGGCCAAGAGCCAAGGGCCCTGGGGAAATGCGGCGGCGTGCCCGAGGAAATCCACGCGCACCGTGCGCCCGCCGTGCAGCGGCACGCGGTCGCCGGCGATCGCCAGCCATTCGCCGTCGTCCAAGCGCTGGCTGAGCAGCAGCATGGTGGCCGGGTCCAGCTCGCTGACCTGAATCAGGCGCAAATGGGTCGCGCCGGCTTCGCCCAGCAGACGGTTGAAGCGTTCGGCGTGCTTGGTGTGCACCAGCACGTTCATGGTCACCTGTTCGCCGATCTCCGCCAGCGCGCGGCACACTTCCAGATTGCCAAGGTGTGCCCCCACCAGCATCTGCCCGCGCTCGCCGCGCAATTGCCCGCGTAGTTTGGCCGGGTCGTCGATGTCGATCTGTTCGATGCGCAGCTTGCCGTTCCACACATCGAGCTTGTCGAGCAAGGCGTCGGCGAAGGCCATGAACTGGCCGAAGACTTTTCTATGGGAGGGGCGCAATTCAGTGCGCCCGCTCCACTCGGCCAGGCGCTGCTGGTACTGCCAGGCGCTCTGGCGCGCGGTGCGGCCGAACACGAAGAAGTACAACACGATGCCGTACAGCACCGGGCTCAGCAGGCGCCGGCCCAGCACTTTGGCGGCGAACGCGGTGAGTTTCATCAGCCAATAGCTGCCGCGTTCTTCGCGGTCGGCCCAGTGCTTGGTGCTGTCGCTCATGCCTGCCACCGCCGCCACAGGATCATCGGCGCGCGCACCAGCATGCCGAAGAACAGCCGCGCATGCATGGCGCTGATGCGCACGTTGTCGCGCAACAGGCGAAAGTGCGACAGGCCGTCGGCCGGGTAGTGCACCTGCGTCGGCAGCCAGCGCATGGGCTGGTTGCGCCAGGCCAGACGCACCAGGATGTCGGAATCAAAATCCATGTGCGTGCCGATGTAGGCCGACTCCATCAGGGCCAACACCGGCGCCAGCGGGTACACGCGAAAGCCGCACATCGAGTCGCGGATCTGCAGCGACAGGGTATTGATCCATACCCATACGTGGGTCAGGTAACGCGCGTACAGCCGGCCTTTGGGCACGCTTTCGTCGTATTCGGGGTAGCCGCAGATCAGCGCGTCGGGCTGGCGGCGAGAGGCGTCGATAAAGGTCTCGACTTCGCGCAGGTCGTGTTGGCCGTCGGCATCGACCTGCAAGGCATGACTGAAGCCCAGGCGCGCCGCTTCGCGAAAGCCCGCCATCACCGCGCCGCCTTTGCCCTGGTTGGTCGGCAGGGTCAGCAGGGTGACATTCTCCAGCCGCGCCAGTTGCGCCAGCACCGCTGCGCAGGCCGGGCTGCTGCCATCGTCCACCAACAGGCACGGCAGGCCGCTGTTCAACAGGCTATGGACCACGGCGGGCACGGCGGCTTCGTGGTTATAGACCGGGATCAGGGCGCAGGGGTTATGCATGGGCAGGTTCCAGCAGAATGCGGCCACTGGAGCACGCGGCGACGTCGTTGCGATAGGCGAAATACAATTTGCCGCGCTCTGTGTCGAAACGCAGGTGCAGTTCGATCTGGTCGCCGGGGCGTACCAGTTGCTGGAACTTGAGCACTTCCATGCCGGCAAAGGTCGGCGGCAGGTCGAGCAGTTGTCGGCCGAGGTTGAACGCCCATTCCACTTGCACCACCCCCGGCAGAACCGGTGTGACCGGAAAGTGCCCGCTGAAATACGCCAGGTCCGGCGGTACGCTCAATTGCAGCGTCCATTCGCCGTCGATTTCAACCTGTTCCAACACCTGCGGTGCCTTCGGCCGTGGCGCCATGAGCAGCGCCGCCACGTCGGCCTGGGGCAGTTTGCCTTGGGCGTTGAGTGGCAGTTGGCTCAGCAGGCGCCAGCGGCGCGGCAGGGCCAGGGCTTCGCAATGTTGGCTCAAGTGCTGGCGCAGGGTCTGGGTGACGCTGCGCCGCCCCTGATTGCGCAGGGCGTGCACACCGGCGGCGCTTAACACCACGAGGGCGCCGAGGGACGCGCGGTTTTCCTCGACCACGCCCAACCGTGTTTCGGCCACCCACGGGTGGGCCATCAACGCCTGTTCGAGCATGGGCAGGGAGATGCGTTTTTCTTCCAGTTTGACGATGCGATCCAGACGCCCCAGCAGCTCGAAGCGGCCATCGGCATGCAGGCGCGCGGCGTCGGCGGTCTGTTCGATATGCCCGGCCGGCAGGTACGGCGAAGCGATGCGCAGGGCGCCGTCGGCGTCCTGGCTCAGGTGCACATCGGCAAACGGCTGCCAGGGTTGATTGCCCTGGCGCCAGGCAATGCCGCCGGTTTCCGAGCTGCCGAGGATTTCCGTCGGCCATTGCTGCAGGCGTTCATACAGACTGCCGGCGGCTTCCATCGGCAACGCGCCGCCGGAGGAGAACACGCGCGCTACCTGGCTCAGCGCCGGCCAATCAAGGTTGTCGCCCATGCGCTTGAGCAACGCCGGGCTGGCCACCCAGGCAAACCGTGTGTGTTCGCGGCTGGCGCGCTGTAAATCTTCGGGGAAGGCCAGTTGCTGACGCACAAACGTGCGACCGGCACACAGCGGCCACAGCACACGGAACAGCAAGCCGTAGATATGCTGCGTGGCGACACTGCCGATGATGCAGGCACCGTCGAGGTCGGCGCCCCATAGGGTTTCCAGGGCCTGCACTTCGTTGGCCAACTGGCGCAGGGTCTTGTCGATGCGCTTGGGTTCGCCGCTGGAGCCGGAGGTGCACAGGCTCAGTTGGCAGGTGTCCAGGTCCAGCGCGGCCGGGTTCAGGGGCGACTGATACACGGCGTCAAGGTCAGCGGCCTCGGTCAGCCAGGCATCCACGCATTCGTCCCAGCGTTGACGGGTCTGGGGTTGCAGGTCGGCGGGCAGCAGCACGCTGACCCCGGCACGCCAGGCGCCCAGCAGGGCGATCGCCAGCAGGCCGGCATCTTCCAGGTGTACGGCCAGGCGCTGGATGCCACGGCGTTGCAGCCCGGCGGCCAGGCACAGGGCCTGGTCGCGCAGTTGGGCGTGATTCAGGTTGGCGCACACCGAACGCTGCGCCACCGGCTCAAGCAACAGATGCTCAAGGTTCAACCAATTCATATGCGGCCCCGCACCCTTTGTCGTACCAGCCATTCCACGGCAAACAGCAGCCCCATCAGCCCGTAGGCGATCAGGCCGTTGTACAACGTCCACCAGCTCAGCGGTGCCCACAAGGTGAGGGCGGCCGCGAGCAGGCCATTAACCAAGAAAAAGACACTCCAGACCACGGTGACCTGGCGCGTGTACACGATGGCTTCGGGTGGCAGCTCCGGTTCCGTCATGCGCGCCAGGCGTTCAACCATCGGCGGGCCGTATTTCAGGCTCAAGCCGAACAGCGTGAGCATGAACGCGCTGACCAGGCTCGGGTACCAGCGCAGCAGCTGCGGGTTGTCGAACCAGGCCAGCAGCAGGCAGAACACGATCACCGCCACCGCCATCCAGCGGCTGCCGGGTCTGCGCGCGGCGGTGAGCGCCCGCAACAGCCACAGGCCGCCCAGCAGCAGGCCGAATTGCCACGGCGCAAAATGCTCGGTGCCGTAATACACCGCGAAGGGGTACAACAGCCCCGCCAGCAACAGGCCAAGGCCAATCAGCCGGCTCATGCGGCCGGTTGGACCAGACGGTACACCGCCTCAACCACATCGTTCACAGTGCGCACCGCCTTGAATTCCTCGGCGGCGATCTTCTTGCCGGTCTGGCGCTTGATATGGTCGATCAGGTCCACCGCATCGATGCTGTCGATTTCCAGGTCCTGATACAGGTTGGCGTCGAGGGTGACGCGCTCCGGGGGCAGTTCAAACAGTTCCACCAAGGCATCGCGCAGGGTGTTGAAAATATCGTCACGAGTTTGCATGGTCCGGTCTCAAGCTGCCTGTCTGGCCGTGACGAACGCCGCAAGGCTGGCCACGTTGGTGAAGTGATTGCGGGTGTCCTTGGCGTCGGCATCGATCTTGATGCCGTACGTTTTCTGGATCGCCAGGCCCAGTTCCAGGGCGTCTACCGAATCCAGGCCCAGGCCTTCGCCGAACAGGGTTTGATCGCTGCCGATGTCGTCGGCGCTGATGTCTTCCAGGCCCAGGGCCTCGATGATCAGCATCTTTATGTCGTGCTCAAGGCTACGTTGGTCGCTCATCTTCGGCGAGCTCCTTAGTGAAATAGTGATGCAGGTAATCGTTGAGCTTGCGTGAAGCCTGGGGCGCGGGCCCCAGAGTTGCGAACGCCTGTGGTTCTATATCGGCCCCGACCCGCAAACTGAAGTGCACGCGGCGTTTGGGGATGCGATACCAGGGTTCGGCCTTGGTCAGGGTGCTGGGGCTGACTTTGATCACGACGGGGGTGATGATTGTCGCACCTCGCAGGGCAATGGCGGCGCCCCCGCGATGAAAGGCCGGCGCAGCGCCGGGCGTGGTGCGGGTGCCTTCGGGGAAGATGATCAGGGTTTGCCCGCTTTGCAGGGCGCCGGCGGCGGCGTCGAGCATCTCGGCGCTGCCGTCGTTGCTGATATATCCGGCGTCGCGTACCGGCCCGCGGGTAAAGGGGTTCTGCCACAGGCTCTGCTTGACCACACAATTGGCCTGGCGTACCAGGCCGATCAGGAACACCACATCGATCAGCGAAGGGTGATTGGCAATGATCATCTGGCCGGGGCGACCAAGTTTTTCGGCGCCTTCGACGCTGTAGGTCAGCACGCCGGCGCGTTGCATCAGACCAATGAAGAACCAGAACAGCCAACTGATCATGTGCCGCGCACGACCTCGATGCCGGGCCGCGCTGCCCGGCAGGCAATTGAGCAGGGGAAACACCAGCAGGCGCAGGCACAGCCCGCCGACACCGAACAGCGCAAAACTGGCGGCCGTGGCGCACAGGCGCCAGTAGTAGGCGTCCCTTGGCTTGTCGGTCATGGCGTGCGTTGCCAATTCCATACGCGGTTCTTCCAGGCATGTTGGCACGCGCCCTGGTCGGTGAGCAGGGTGCGCAGCAGGTTCAGGGCGTGGGGCCACTGGGTTTGAGTGGCTTGGACAGTGCCGGTGGTGAGTTCCAGTTGCCACTCGTCGCCTGGGGTGAGCAGCAGGCCAAGCGCGTAGGGGAAGGGCACGTCATGGATCCAGCTGGCATAGGCGGCGGGCGGCTGCTCTTCGGTGATCACCAGCAACACCGCCGGTGCGCCTTCATTGAGCAACGCGGCGGCTTCGAGCAGGCCGTGTTCCAGGCCGTCGCCGGCGGCGGCGAGGGCGGTCATTTCGCTGGTTTCATTGCGCAGGATCGACCACAGGCCGATCACTGCGTTGTGCACCGACAGGCTGAACTGGGTCGGCGACAATGGCTGTTCGTGGGCCAGGTCGCTGAGGATGTCGAGGGTGCGCGGGGTTTCGCCGTGGCGCGACACAAATACCAGCGGCAGGTCCTGCAGGCCCTCGGCCAGCGGCCAACCCACACTGAAAGCCATGCGCGCCAGGCGGCTCAGGCGTCGGCGTTGAATGGCTGGCAGAAATGACACGTCGGGAGAGGCTTCGCTTTCGGGCAGCAACACCGGGGCCTTGCACCAGGCGTGCCAGTCGTCCGCACTCTCCAGGCCAGGAGCCCAGGCGCGCCATTGGGCGATGTTGAAGTTGATCACTGAGAAGTTATCCCGCCCCTGCGGGCTTCCATGTGCGGCATTTGGCCCCGAATACCGGGACAGGGAGCAAGCGCCGAATGGCGCGCATTATCCGGGTGCCGTGGGGTTCTAGCAAACATTGGTAAAAAAATGTTCAAGGTCGATTACAAAATCACGGGAAAGATTGACAGATTGTCCGTTACCCAAGCGCTGGTTGGATTGTCAGACCGTTCCGAATCATTCGTGTGTGTCATACGACTGCGTTCTGTCGATGCGGCACTGCATGGATGAACGAGGTAGCTAACAGGCGCTTTTGCCCTCTACACTCGGACATTCATTGATACACGGAGGTTTTTCCATGCGGCGTGTGGTGTTCAATCAGAAAGGCGGCGTGGGTAAATCCAGCATCGCCTGCAACCTGGCGGCGGTCAGCGCCAGCGAAGGCTATCGAACCCTGTTGGTGGACCTGGATGCACAAGCCAATTCAACCCAGTACCTCACCGGCTTGACCGGCGACGACATCCCCATGGGAATCGCCGATTTTTTCAAGCAGACCCTGTCTTCCGGGCCGTTTTCCAAGAAGAACAAGGTGGATATCTACGAAACGCCGTTCGACAACCTTCATGTGATCACCGCCACCGCCGAACTGGCAGACCTGCAACCCAAACTCGAAGCCAAACACAAGATCAACAAGTTGCGAAAGCTGCTGGATGAACTGGGCGAAGATTACGACCGGATTTACCTGGATACGCCCCCGGCATTGAATTTTTATGCGGTTTCGGCGCTGATTGCCGCTGATCGCGTGTTGATCCCCTTCGACTGTGACAGCTTCTCGCGCCAGGCCCTGTATGGTCTGCTGGCGGAAATCGAAGAATTGAAGGAAGACCACAACGAAGGGCTGGAAGTGGAAGGCATCGTGGTCAACCAGTTCCAGGCCCGCGCCAGCCTGCCGCAGCAGATGCTCGACGAGTTGATCGCCGAAGGCCTGCCGGTGCTGCCCGTGTACCTGGCCAGCTCCGTGCGCATGCGCGAATCGCACCAGGAAAGCCGGCCGCTGATCCACCTTGACCCACGGCACAAGCTGACCCAACAATTTGTGGAGCTGCATAACCTGCTGGAAGGCACCTGAGCTCAAGCGCCACACAGATCCAAGGCGGGAGGGGCTTGCCCCGATAGCGTATTGCCAGCTAACTCATTTGGAGCTGACCCTCCGCATCGGGGGCAAGCCCCTCCCACAGTGTCCAGCATTGTGTCGGTCCGGTTATATCCCCTGGCTACGCAACCAGCTCATTAATTGCGGCAGCGGGAACGCCCCGCTCTGGCGCGCCACTTCACGGCCGTTTTTGAACAGAATCAGACTGGGTATCGACCGAATCCCCAGTTGCGCCGACAACGGCTGGTTGGCTTCGCTGTCCAGCTTGGCCAGCCGGCACTTGCCTTCCAGCTGCCCGGCCGCCTGCTCAAACACCGGCGCAAACGACTTGCACGGCCCGCACCAGTCGGCCCACACATCCACCAATAGTGGCAGATCGCCCTTGATCTGACTGGCGTAGTCGCCTTGCTTCAACTCGAAAGGCTTGCTCAGTAGCACCGCTTGCTTGCAGCGCCCGCACTTGGGCGCATCACCCAGACGTTCGCCGGGGATGCGGTTGAGGCCGTTGCAATGGGGGCAAGGGATGACGAGAGGTTCGGACATGGTGGGCTCCTGGGATGGCCAATGGATTTTATTTGGCGCCGCCGCCGGTGTTTATCAAGGTAGCCAGCATGCGTCGACCTCTCGATTTCACGACGAACAACTGATCTCCAGATGCTTACCCCAATCCGGCGGCCGTTGCGCGTACTGTTCCATGCCGGGCTGCTCCTCAAACGGCTTGGAAAGCACCTCGTGCAGCCGCCGTACTTCGCTGTAGTCACCTGACTCGGCGGCGGTAATGGCGTTTTGCGCCAGGTAATTGCGCAGGATGTACAGCGGGTTTACCGCGTGCATCCGTCCACGACGCTGTTCTTCGCTGTAGTCCCCGTCCCGCGCTACACGGGCTTTATACAGTTCCGCCCAGGCATCGAACCCGGCCATGTCGACAAAATCATCGCGCAGCTTGGCCACCGCCAGCGCTGCCGATTCATCCCCCAGGCGGCGCCAGAACAGTGTGTAATCCACGCCGCTGTTCTGCATCAGCTTGAGCAACCGCTCGACCAGCTTCTGGTCGTCGTCCTCGGCGGTGGTCAGCCCCAATCGGCGGCGCATCAGGTCCAGGTAGTGGGCCTGGTAGTACGGCAGGTACAGGCCAAGCGCTTCCTTCAAGGCGTCCACGCTGATAAACGGCGTGAGCGCCTGGGCCAGCGCGCTGAGGTTCCACTGGCCAATCGGCACTTGGTTGCTGAAGGAATAGCGCCCTTCATGATCGGAATGGTTGCAGATGAAATGCGCGTCAAAATCATCCAGAAACGCAAACGGCCCGTAATCGAAAGTGATGCCCAGGATCGACATGTTGTCAGTGTTCATCACACCGTGGCAGAAACCATAGGCCTGCCATTTGGCGATCAGCTCGGCATTGCGTTCGACGATTTCGCGGAACATCGCCAGGTACGGCTCGGGCTGTTCGCGGCATTCGGGGTAGTGCAGGTTCAACACGTGTTCGGCCAGTTGCGCCTGCTGCTCGGGCTGCTTGGTGTAATAAAAATATTCGAAATGCCCGAAGCGGATGTGGCTGGGCGCCAGGCGCAGGACCATTGCGCCGCGCTCTTGCTTCTCGCGCCATACCGGCGTGTCGGAGCCGATCACGCACAGCGCGCGGCTGGTGGGAATGCCCAGGGCGTGCAGCGCTTCGGACGCCAGGAACTCGCGAATCGACGAGCGCAGGACCGCGCGGCCATCCCCCATGCGCGAGTAGGGTGTCATCCCCGCGCCCTTGAGGTGCAGGTCCCAGTGTTCGCCGGCTTCGTTGTACACCTCGCCCAACAGCAACCCACGGCCGTCGCCGAGTTGCGGCGTGTAGCCGCCGAACTGGTGCCCGGAATACACCATCGCCCGCGGTTCGGCTTCGGCCCACAGCTTGTGGCCACCGAACAGTTCGGCAAACACCGGCGTTGCCGCTACCGCCGGGTCGAGGTCGAGCAGGCCCATGGCCGCATTGCTTGCCGCCACCAGGCGTGGCTCGTCGAGGGGCTCGGGCAGAACGTGGGTTGAGAACGCGTCGCCCAAACGGGCGAAGCGGTTGTCGAAGGTCAGTTCATCGAGGGCTTTCACCGGCCATCTCCAGCAGAATGCCCCCGCATTTTGCTGGGGCTGGATGCGTTAGTCGAGTTTGCTCGGTGGCGGTTCAGGTGCATCCTGGACTTTTCCGGCGGGCGGCTCGGGTGCGTCCTGCTCCGGCGTCGAGGCGGCGATGGTCTTGCGCTCGTCCTCGACCGGCACCAGCTTATATTCCTGGCCGTGCATGTTCTTGAGGTACACCTCCATCTGCCGGAACGAGATGTTGATGTGCTGTTTCTTGAACTCACGGTTGATATAGCGGTTGACCTCGTCCAGTACCGGGTTGCGGTCGCCCAGGTCGCGCACGTGCATGCGCAGTTCGTGGTCCAGAGTGCTTTCGCCGAAGTTGAGGAAGTACACATGGGGTTCCGGATCTTTCAGAACCCGTGGGTTTTCCCTCGCGGCCTTGAGCAGCAGTTCCTTCACCAGGTCCAGGTCGGAGCCGTAGTCCACGCCCAGTTTCAGCGTGACGCGGGTGATGGTGTCGGTCAGCGACCAGTTGATCAGTTGCCCGGTGATAAACGTTTTGTTCGGGACAATGATGTCCTTGCGGTCGAAATCGGTGATGGTGGTGGCGCGGATGCGGATCTTGCTCACCGTGCCCGACAGGTTGCCGATGGTGATGGTGTCGCCGATGCGCACCGGGCGTTCGAACAGGATCATGATGCCGGAAATAAAGTTGGCAAAAATTTCCTGCATGCCGAAGCCCAGGCCCACCGACAGCGCGGCCACCAGCCATTGCAGCTTGTCCCAGCTCACGCCGAGGGTGGACAGGGTCGAAACAAAACCCACGCCGGCAATGATGTAGGACAGCAAGGTGGTGGTGGCGTAGGCGCTGCCCTGGGCCAGGTCCAGTTTGGACAGCACCAGCACTTCCAGCAGGCCGGGCAGGTTGCGCGCCAGGGCGAAGGTGATGCCAATGATGATCAGCGCGCCGAGCAAGTCGCCGATGCTGATGGGCACCATGCTGATATTCGCGCCGGTGCCGCTGGTGTATTCGTACAGGGTGACGTTGTCCAGGTAGGAAAATACCGAGATCAGGTCCGACCACACCCAGTACAGGGCCGCGATGAAGCCGCCGAGCAAGGCCAGGCGGATCAGGCGCATGGACTGTTCGTTGACCTGTTCGATGTCCAGGGTCGGTTCTTCGATCACCGCTTCGCCTTCGCCGGCTTCCTTGGCAGCCTGGCGTTTGGCCAGGGCACGCGAATAAGCCAGGCGCCGCGCCGCGACACCGAGGCCGCGCACAAAGGTGGCTTCGATCACCAGCCAGAGCATCAGCAGGTACAGGGTATTGATCAAACGGTCGCTGAGCTTGAGAGCGGTGTAGTAGTAGCCGAAGCACACCGCGATAAACAGCGCGACGGGCAGCGCGGTGAACAACAGGCCCACGGCTTTGCGAAACAGCGAGGCTTTTTCGTGGGTCGGGCTATAGAGCAGCAGGCGACCCAGCAGCCAGGCCATCAACGCGTAGCAGGTCAGCACCACGCCGATGCCCAGCACATCGTCGGCCAGCGCCGCCGGCTGGTGTTCGGCGATAGCTACCACCGCCACGAGTGCCAGCACCACCAACCCGAGCTTGCGCACCCAGCCTTGGAGGAATTCAACCTGGGGTTTTTCCCAGCGGAAGTGCAATTCGGCCACGCCGCCCGGCGCCAGAATCCGGTAAGCGGTGTAGAACACCAGCCACGCCTGGGCCAGCTGCAGCAGCGCCGAACCCAGGTTGGCGTTCTGCCCTCGGGCGTCGATCTGCAGCGCGTAGCCGCACAAGGCCAGGCCCAGGGACACCGGCATGGCCAGCAGAATGTTGATCAGGATGGCCTGCGGCGTGTGCCACTGGCTGTCGCGCTTGAAGTGGCCGATGTCCAGGTGCACCTTGTTCAGGCGCTGATACAGGGCCTTGCGGCGCCACAGCAGCGCGCCGATCAACAGCAGCAATGGCAGAAACAGCAGCGGGCGCTGGATCAGGCCGTCATACAATTCGCTGACGCTGGAGGCCCAGGGCAGGGTGGTGACTTGCTTGCTCAGGTGCGCCGGCACGGTTTCCAGCCACTCAGTGTCCAGCGGCTTGTTGCTGGGGATCCAGAACATCTGTTCGTCCAGCGTGGCGCGCAGGGTGGTGGCGGTGCTGAGCAGTTGTTTCTGGTTCAGTTGCAGGGTGATGGATTCGTTCAGCAGCGCGCTTAACTCGCGGCTCAGGCGTTCGAGCAGGTCGCTGCGGGTAATCGCCAGTTCCAGCAGGGTGCGCCGCAGTTGCGGGGTCACTTCGTCCGGTGGCTGATTGGTCAGCAGGTTGTCCACATAGGCACTGGGGGAGCTGATCAGCTCGCGCTGCTGGTTGACCTCGAACTGGTACAGACGAATGTTGGCGATATCGTCCGCCAGGTCGCGGTCCACCGTCAGACGCGGCAATGCCTGTTTTTGCTTATAAAGAATCTTGGAGAGCAGCAGGCTGCCCTTGAGCACGTTGATCTGCTCGTCCAGCGCCGAGTCGCTCTGGGTGACGGTGTCCAGCTGCTGCTTGGTCTGCAGGTTTTTCTGGGTCAGGTCGTTGAGGCGGTCGGTGCTTTTGAGCAGGTAGTCCGAGAGCTTCAGGTTGGCCGCGCTTTCGGTGGCCAGCAGGCTGCTGCCGCCGGCTTTCTGCGCTTCGATGGACTGCTGGGTAACGGTTTGCTGCGATTGGGCCAGGCGCTTCTGGTTGATCAGGGTTTGCAGGTCCTGGATTTCCTGCTCCAGGCGCGCGGTTTTTTCCTGGATCAGGTCGTGCTGGCTGTTGCCCAGGTCTTGCAATTGGCTGTTGCCGGCCAGTTCCTGGCGGCGCAACGGGATCAATGCGTTCAAGGCGGCGAGTTCAGCGTTCAGCTGGTTGCGCTGGTCGCCACTGAGGGCTTTGCCATTGTCCTTGCCGGTCTTGAGGATTGTATTGATCTGCTGGATGCGCGTCTGGCTGCTGCTGATTTCGGTCTGCGCCCGCTCGGGGCGGGTCTGGGCGGCGATGGTCAGGCTATTGGCGTCGGCCAGCTCTTTTTGCAGGTCGCCTTGCTGGGTGCTGCGCTGCACCAGCAGTTGTTCGAGCTGCGGCACCGGCAACGTGGCGTAGCGCTGGGCCACGGGCACGATTTTGGTGGCCTTGAGTCGGGCCAGCTCGCGCTGGTTATCGGCGGTCTCGCGTGGCGCGTTTTCCAGCTGGCGCTTGAGGTCGGCCAGGCGCTGCTCGTAATCCTGCTTGTTGCTCAGGTAAGTCAGCGTCTGCTGCAGGATCGCCTGCAACGCCTTCATGTCGGCGTCGGGCAGCTTGCGGTCGGGCAGTTTGTCCAGGGATTGCTGGATGGCGTCGGCGCTGGGAGGGTCGGCGGCGTAGACGCTGCCGACACAAAGAGTCAGGCCCAGCAGGGCAGTGGCGAGAAAAGTGCGCAGGATTGGCATAGAGACCGGTCGAGCAAGTGAAGAATCGGGGGCATTGTCGCCCCGCAGTTTAGAGGAAGAGCCCGGGGCCCGGGCGACTTCCTTCGGGGAATCTGACGCCGACTTTGCCGATCTTGTTCCCGTCCATGACCGCGACGGTCCAGATGGTGTTGTTCCACTCCACCTGGTCGCCCACCACCGGGGCGCCGCCGACTTTCTGGGTGATGAATCGGCTCAGCGGCATGTCCGGATCGATGCCGTCGAGTTTGAGGCCGTACAGCGCCGATACCGCACCCAGTTGGGCGTCGCCTTCGAGGACGAAGTCGCCGAAGAAGCGCAGGTCCAGGCCACGTTGCGGCGCCTGGCTGAACAGTTTGCCCAGGGCCGGCAGGTTGTGTTCGTGGCCGATGACACAGAGCAGATCGCCGACTTCCAGCACCGTACTACCCGACGGATGGAGCAGTTGTTGGCCACGAAACAGCGCAGCGATGCGCGTGCCTTCGGGCATTTTCAGCTCACGCAGGGCCGCGCCGATGCACCATTTTTCCGCGCCCAGGCGGTAGACGAACAACTCCCACTCGCTGGTGACGTGGACCTCGAGTGCCGCGCGGGAGATCGGCGCCGGGTCCGGCGGAACGGTGACCTTGAGCAGCTTGGCCACCCACGGCAGGCTCGTGCCCTGCACCAGCAGCGACACCAGCACGATAAAGAACGCCAGGTTGAAGTACAGCTGCGCATGGGGCAGGCCGGCCATCAGCGGGAACACCGCCAGGATGATCGGCACCGCGCCGCGCAGGCCGACCCAGGCGATGAAGGCTTTTTCGCGGCCGTGGAAGGCCTTGAACGGCAACAGGCCAACCATCACCGACAGCGGCCGCGCGAACAGGATCATCCACAGCGCCAGGCCCAGGGCCGGCAGGGCGATCGGCAGCAGGTCATGGGGCGTGACCAGCAGGCCCAGCACCAGGAACATGCCGATCTGCGCCAGCCAGGCCATGCCATCGAGCATATGCAAGATGCCATGCCGGCTGCGCACCGGGCGGTTACCGATGACGAGGCCGCAGAGGTACACGGCGAGGAAGCCGCTGCCGTGGAAGGCGTTGGTCAAGGCGAAAACGAACAGGCCGCCGGCGATCACCAGGATCGGATAGAGGCCGGTGGCCAGGTTGATACGATTGACCAATTGCAGCATCAGCCAACCGCCACCCAGGCCGACCAGGCCACCGATGCCGAATTCGCGCACCAAATGTGTCAGCAGGCTCCAGTGCAGGCCGGTCTGGCCGCTGGCGAGCATGTCGATCAGGGTGACGGTGAGGAACACCGCCATCGGGTCGTTGCTGCCGGATTCGATTTCCAGGCTGGCGCTGACCCGCTCATTCAGGCCCTTGCCGCCCAGCAGTGAGAACACCGCTGCGGCGTCCGTGGAACCGACAATCGCGCCGATCAGCAAGCCTTGGATAATGTTGAGGTTGAACAGCCAGGCCGCCGCCATGCCGGTAAGGCCGGTGGTGATCAACACCCCGACCGTGGCCAGCGATAAAGCCGGCCAGAGCGCCACGCGGAAACTCGCCACTCGGGTTCGCAGGCCGCCGTCGAGCAGGATCACGGCCAGTGCGAGGTTGCCCACCAGGTAGGCGGTCGGGTAGTTGTCGAAGATGATGCCGCCGCCGTCGACGCCGGCGACCATGCCCACGGCCAGGATGATCACCAGGATCGGGATGCCCAGGCGTGAAGAAAGAGAACTGACCAGAATGCTCGCACTTACCAGCAACGCGCCGATCAAGAACAGGCTGTTGATGGTCGTCGCATTCAAAGGCAGTACTCCATAAGCAGATACATAAGACGAGGCGCAAACTGACCATGCAGTCTGCGTGCCAGGGATTCTAACCTGTTGAATTGCCGCCCTGTCAAAAAGCTTTTGTGATTCACCTGGATCCAAATGGGGGAGGGGCAAGCCTCTCCCAGATTTTTCAAGCCCGTGCAGGCAGTTATAGGCGGAAGCGGCCTACCATCCCATTCAGGTCTACCGCCAGGCGTGACAATTCGCTGCTCGCGGCGCTGGTCTGGCTGGCGCCCGTAGCCGATTGCACCGACAAATCACGAATATTCACCAGGTTGCGATCCACTTCTCGCGCCACCTGCGCCTGCTCTTCCGCCGCGCTGGCGATCACCAGGTTACGTTCGTTGATCTCGACGATTGCGCTGTTGATAGTCTCCAGGGACATCCCTGCGCCTTTGGCGATGTTCAGCGTCGATTCCGCGCGCTCGGTGCTGTTGCGCATCGAGTTCACCGCGTGTTCGGTGCCGGCCTGGATGCTGCCGATCATCCGCTCGATTTCGCTGGTGGACTGCTGCGTGCGATGGGCCAGGGCGCGGACTTCGTCGGCGACCACCGCAAATCCACGCCCGGCTTCACCGGCACGAGCCGCTTCGATGGCGGCGTTCAGGGCCAGCAGGTTGGTCTGGTCGGCCAGGCCGCGAATCACGTCCAGCACTTTGCCGATGTCCCGCGACTCAGTGGCCAGGTCACCGATCAAGGTGGCGGTGGCCTGCACGTCGCCGCTCATGCGCTCGATGGCGCTGACGGTCTCCTGCACCAGATCGCGGCCGTCGCCGGCTGAAGCGGTGGCATTGCGTGAGGCTTCGGACGTGCTCACGGCATTGCGCGCGACTTCTTCGACGGCGCTGGTCATCTCGTTGACCGCCGTGGCGGCCTGTTCGATTTCGTTGTTCTGTCGGGTCAGGCCGCGCGCGCTTTCGTCGGTGACTGCGTTCAGTTCTTCCGCCGCCGAGGCCAACTGAGTGGCCGAGCCGGCGATACGCTGCAGGGTGTCGCGCAATTTGGTCTGCATCTTCGCCATGGCGGCGAGCAGGCGACCGGCTTCGTCGTTGCCTTCGACCTGGACCGGCTGCGTCAGGTTACCCTCGGCGATGGTCTCGGCGGCGCTCAATGCCTGGGAAATCGGCAGCGTGATGCTGCGGGTCAATAGCCAGGCGAACAGCATCGTCAACGCGGTGGCGAGCACCAGCAGGCCCACCACCAGGTCAAAGGCCAGGGTGTATTGATCCTTGGCTTCCTGATTGGTCGCCAGCGCCATGCTGTTGTTGATATCCAGCAGGCGTGTCAGCACTGCGTTGACCTGCTCCGAGTTACTCAACAGCTCGGTGTTGAGCAGGGTCCGCAGCTGATCCATCTGATTGGCCTGGGACAGGCTCTTCATGCGCGCTTCGATCTGGTGGTACTGGCCGAGCAGCCGCACGTACTCATCGTAGGCAGCGCGCTCCTCGCGGCTTTCAATCAGCTTTTCGTAGGTAGCCTGGGCGGTGCGGATCTGTTGGTTGCGCAGTTCGAACGCTTCCAGGGTTTTTTGCTGCACGTCCGGTTCGCGATTGGTCAGCAGGCGGTACGACAGTACCCGCAGGCGCAGGGTCAGTTGGGTGAATTCATCCAGTGCGCGGATGCTCGGCACACTGGACAGGGTGATGTCTTGCGCGGCGGCTCGGATCTTACTCATCTGGTTCAGGGCAAACACACCGAGAAACAACATCAGTGCACCAATCAACGCGAAACCGAGGAAAGCCCTCGGCGCGATATTCATATTACGAAGCGACATGCTGAAATCCTGAAGGGGGAAAAGCGCGATCCGTGCGGCCGTGAGACGGGATGTGCATGGCTATCGGTCGTAAGACTAAAGTCTAAAGGGTGCTGTGCGTTTTTGTCGCACCTGACGAGGGGTTGGACGGATTCAGGAACCAGATGGGGGAAATGCAGTCACTAAGGCTCGAAAGCGTGGCCTGCCCCTTGAAAAACCGGGCTGCGCGCCGGGATAAGCCTGGCATCCGAGGTGAATTTTCTTTATCGTCACCGCCCTTTTAAAAAGCTCGAGAAATCAAAATGTTAGAAGCATCCCTCAGCCAACTGGAACAACTGGTCAGCGACTTGGTACAGCAAAACCAGGACTTGCTGGGCAGCAATGAAGCCCTTAAGGCAGAACTCGCTCGTGCCAAGGATGAAAACGACAGCCTGCAACTGAACCTGATGGAACAGGAAGAAAAGCACGGTGCTACCGCTGCCCGTATCCAAGCGCTGGTTGAGCGCGTGAGCGCAGGTCCTGTGAGCGCATGAATGAAGGGATAAAGGTCGTTTCGATCCTCGGCGAGGATTACTCGATCAAGGCGCCGGCCGGGGAAGACACGACCCTGATGCACGCCGTGACCATGCTCAAGGCCTCCCTGGCCACCACCAAGAAGAAGTATCCGACGTTGATCGGTGACAAATTACTGGTGCTGGCGGCGCTGAATCTATGCGCCGAGCAGATCGAAATGCAGCAGGCCCATCAACAGGAACTCGACCGTTACCAAGAGCAAGTCAGCGCCACGGTCGAGGTGATTTCCAAGGCGATCCAGCCTTAGAACCACTCATCCTGCATCGCGAGGCACGTATCGTCCCGTGCCTCCAGAATCGCCAGTTCATGATGGCAGCTCGGTACTTCCCAGGTCAGGAAGTACCGGGCAGCCTGGAGCTTGCCTTTATAAAACGCAGCGTCCGCTGCATTGCCCTTGGCCAGTCCTTCCTCGGCGCGAATCGCCTGTTCCAGCCAGCGCCAGCCAATCACCGTGTGCCCGAACACCTTCAGGTACAGCGCCGAGTTCGCCAGGCTGCTGTTGACCTTGCCTTGCGCGAGGTCCGTCAACAGGCCGAGTGTGACGCTTTGCAGTCTG
This sequence comes from Pseudomonas quebecensis, assembly GCF_026410085.1. NCBI lineage: Bacteria > Pseudomonadati > Pseudomonadota > Gammaproteobacteria > Pseudomonadales > Pseudomonadaceae > Pseudomonas > Pseudomonas quebecensis. Next base: position 4,825,980 of record NZ_CP112866.1, on the reverse strand, counting down.
TTGAGCAGGTGCTCCAGCGGTTCACGCAATGCGGTGAGTGACGGGTACTGCTGGGCGCGCGCGCCGGTGTCAGCGATCAGGCGGATCAGTTGCTTGAGCCCCGCGCCGCCGTTCTGCGCCAGCTTGCGACCCAGCAAGTCCAGGGACTGGATGCCATGGGTGCCTTCATGGATCGGATTGAGGCGGTTATCACGGTAGTACTGCTCCACCGGGTATTCGCGGGTGTAGCCGTGGCCGCCGAGAATCTGGATCGCCAGCTCGTTGGCCTTGAGGCAGAACTCCGACGGCCAGGATTTAACGATGGGGGTGAGCAGGTCCAGCAATTCGTGGGCCTGCTTGCGCTCTGCCTCGCTGACCAGCGTAGTGGTGTCGTCGAACAGGCGCGCCGCATACAGGCCCAGATCGAAGGCACCTTCCACGTAGGCTTTTTGCGTCAGCAGCATGCGCTTGATGTCCGCGTGCTGGATGATCGAGACCGGTGCGGTCGTGGGGTCCTTACTGTCCGGCAAGCGGCCTTGCGGGCGTTCGCGGGCGTATTCCAGCGAGTACAGGTAACCGGCGTAGCCGAGCATCACCGCGCCCATGCCCACGCCAATACGCGCCTCGTTCATCATCTGGAACATGCAGCTCAGGCCCTGGTGCGGCTTGCCTACCAGGTAGCCCACGCAGTTGCCGTTGTCACCGAAATTCAGCGCTGTGGACGTGGTGCCACGCCAGCCCATCTTGTGAAACAGCCCTGCCAGCAGCACGTCGTTGCGTGCGCCCAGGCTGCCGTCGTTGTTGACCAGGAATTTAGGCACGATAAACAGCGAAATGCCCTTCACCCCAGGCGGCGCATCCGGCAACTTGGCCAGCACCATGTGCACGATGTTTTCCGACAAGGGGTGATCACCGCCGGAAATAAAGATCTTGTTGCCTTTGAGGCGATAGGTGCCGTCATCCGCAGGTTCTGCGCGTGTACGAATATCCGACAACGACGAGCCGGCATGGGGCTCGGTCAACGCCATGGTGCCGAAGAAGCGTCCTTCGATCATCGGCTGCAGGAAGCGCTGTTTCTGCTCCTCGGTGCCGAAGCTTTCAATCAGGTTGGCCGCGCCCATGGTCAGGAACGGGTACGAGGTGGACGCCGCGTTGGCCGATTGGAAGTGCGCGAAGCAGGCTTGGGACAGCAGGGTCGGCAACTGCATGCCGCCAGCCTCGAAACTGCGCGCGGCATTGAGAAAGCCAGCCTCCAGAAACGCGTCCACGGCCGGCTTGACCTCCGGGATGAGGATGGCCTTGCCGTCTTCATAGCGCGGTTCGTTTTCGTCGTTTTTGCGGTTATGGGGCGCGAAATACTTTTCGGCGATGCTGCGTGCGGTGCTGATGGCCGCATCGAAGGTTTCACGGTTGTGCTCGGCAAACCGCTCGCGCTGGGTCAGGCCCTCGGCATCGAGGACTTCGTACAGCTCGAAAGCCAGATTGCGGGAACTGAGCAGCGTCTCGGACATGGCGGATTACCTTTGTAGGAATTGGCCTGAGTCTAAGGGCGCGAATTAAGGGTGAATAGCAAGATTGATCTAAGTGATGGAACGGCAAAACACAGATGATCATTTGCAATGCAGTCGAATGTGGGAGGGGGGGGCCCCTCCCACATTGTCCAGCTGTATTTCTTTCAGGGTTAGCCGATGGTCATCAGGCTGGCGTTACCGCCCGCCGCAGCGGTGTTGACGCTCAATGCCCGCTCGATCACCAGGCGCTCCAACGCAATGGAGGTCTCGCCCTGGGACAACCCATGCACCCCGACAATCGCCCCGCCACGCTGTGCCACTTGCTGGCATACCGCGCGCAATTGATCGGAGTCGCCGTGGTGCAGAACGGCGTCGAACACCACGCCGTCCTTGGTCCAATCGGCTACGCGCTTGATCTTCGCCTGAATATCCTTCGGCAGGCGTGGGAACAAGGCTTTGGTCAGGTCGGTTTCCGGCCATACCGCCGAGCCACCCACCGCCAATACCGCTGCCAATTGAGTCAACAGGTCGCCTTCCACGTCTGCCAGGCACAGAGCGTGCTCGCGAGGGAGGATGGCGTAGCTGTTGCGTTCACCGGTCGGGCCGGCCAGTTGGCGGGTGATACCGCTTTGCGATTGCGCGGCGAATTGAGTGCACAGGGCGCTCAGTTCGCTGAACTTATTGCTGTCTGCCCAGCTTTTCAGGGCGGTCAGCGGTTGGCTCATGGCGTCGCGCAGGCGCATGTCCGGTGCGGCCACTTTGTCGGCGCGAACGAAGGATTGCTCGATCGCATCGGTAGGACGAGTCGACAGCAAACGGTACAGGTACAGCGGACCACCGGCTTTCGGGCCGGTGCCCGACAGGCCTTCGCCGCCGAACGGCTGCACGCCGACCACGGCACCTACGATGTTGCGGTTAACGTAGACGTTACCGGCATGAACGTTGTCGATCACTTTGGCGATGGTTTCGTCGATACGCGTGTGCACGCCCAGGGTCAGGCCATAGCCGGACGCGTTGATCTGACCGATCAACTGGTCGATCTCTTTGCGCTTGTAGCGCACTACGTGCAGCACCGGGCCGAAGATCTCGCGCTGCAGTTCGTCGAAGCTTTCCAGTTCGATCAGGGTTGGCATCACGAAGGTGCCGCGCTTGATTTCTTCGCCGTCGGCAATCGCCACCTGGTACACAGTGCGGCCTTTATCGCGCATGGCCTGGATGTGTTTCTCGATGCCGGCCTTGGCTTCGGCGTCGATCACCGGGCCGATGTCCACCGACAGGCGCTCCGGGTTGCCGAGGCGACATTCGGCCATGGCGCCCTTGAGCATTTCGATGACGCGGTCCGCTGAATCTTCCTGCAGGCACAACACGCGCAGGGCCGAGCAACGCTGGCCGGCGCTGTCGAAGGCCGACGACACCACGTCGATGACCACTTGTTCGGTCAGCGCAGAGGAGTCGACGATCATCGCGTTCTGGCCGCCGGTTTCGGCGATCAACGGGATCGGACGGCCCTGGGCATCCAGGCGACCGGCCACATTGCGTTGCAGCAGGCGCGCCACTTCGGTGGAACCGGTGAACATCACGCCTTTGACGCGATCGTCACCCACCAGACGCGCGCCGACGGTTTCGCCCTGGCCCGGCAGCAGTTGCAGCACGCCTTCCGGGATACCGGCCTCCAGCAGGAGGCGCACAGCCTGGGCCGCCACCAGCGGGGTTTGCTCGGCAGGCTTGGCGAGCACCGGGTTACCGGCAGCCAGCGCTGCGGCGACCTGGCCACTGAAAATTGCCAGCGGGAAGTTCCATGGGCTGATACATACCACCGGGCCCAGCGGGCGGTGGGCGTCGTTGGTAAAGTCGTTGCGCGCCTGCACCGCGTAGTAGCGCAGGAAATCCACGGCCTCGCGCACTTCGGCGATGGCGTTGGCAAAGGTCTTGCCGGCTTCGCGGGCCAGCAGGCCCATCAGCGGCTGGATCTCGCCTTCCATCAGGTCGGCGGCGCGTTCCAGGATGGCGGCGCGCTCTGCCGGCGGGGTGGCCTGCCAGATCGGACCGGCGTTGATCGCGCATTGGATGGCGTTGTCGACGTCTTCGACGGTGGCTTCCTGTACCTGGCCGACCACATCGCGCAGGTCGGACGGGTTCAACACCGCTGTCGGCGCTTGCTCGCTGGAGGCGCAACCGAGCATCGGTGCGGCTTTCCAGTTGTTGTGGGCGGTGGCCAGCAGGGCGCAGGACAGCGATGCCAGGCGGTGTTCGTTGGCCAGGTCGATACCGGCCGAGTTGGCACGGTCGCTGCCATACAGGTCACGCGGCAGCGGAATGCGCGGGTGCGGCAGGCCGAAGCCGCCTTCCACGGTGGCCATCTGCTCGATGCTGGCCACCGGGTCGGCCACCAGCTCCTGGATCGAAATCGACTGGTCGGCGATGCGGTTGACGAACGAGGTGTTGGCGCCGTTTTCAAGCAGGCGACGCACCAGGTAAGCCAGCAGTGTTTCGTGAGTGCCGACCGGGGCGTACACGCGGCACGGACGGTTCAGCTTGCCGTCGGCCACTTTGCCTACCACCTGCTCGTACAGCGGTTCGCCCATGCCGTGCAGGCACTGGAACTCGTACTGGCCGGGGTAATAGTTCTGACCGGCAATATGGTAAATGGCCGACAAGGTGTGGGCGTTGTGCGTAGCGAACTGCGGATAGATGACTTCCGGCACCGACAGCAGTTTGCGCGCGCAGGCAATGTAGGAAACGTCGGTGTATACCTTGCGCGTGTACACCGGATAGCCTTCCAGGCCTTCGACCTGGGCGCGCTTGATCTCGCTGTCCCAGTACGCGCCTTTCACCAGGCGGATCATCAGGCGATGGCGGCTGCGGCGCGCCAGGTCGATGACGTAGTCGATCACGTATGGGCAACGCTTCTGGTAAGCCTGGATTACGAAACCGATGCCGTTCCAGCCGGTCAGTTGCGGCTCGAAGCACAGGCGCTCCAGCAGATCCAGTGACAGCTCCAGGCGGTCGGCTTCTTCGGCGTCGATGTTCAAGCCGATGTCGTATTGCTTGGCCAGCAGGGTCAGGGACAGCAGGCGCGGGTACAGCTCATCCATCACGCGCTCGTATTGCGCACGGCTGTAGCGCGGGTGCAGCGCCGACAGCTTGATGGAGATACCGGGGCCTTCATAAATCCCACGGCCGTGGGAGGCTTTACCGATGGAGTGAATAGCTTGCTCGTACGAGGCCAGGTACTTCTGGGCGTCGTGTTCGGTCAGGGCGGCTTCACCGAGCATGTCGTAGGAGTAACGGAAGCCCTTGGCTTCGAACTTGCTCGCGTTGGCCAACGCTTCGGCGATGGTTTCGCCGGTCACGAACTGCTCGCCCATCAAGCGCATGGCCATGTCGACGCCCTTGCGGATCATCGGTTCGCCGCTCTTGCCGATGATGCGGCTCAGGGATGAGGTGAGGCCGGCTTCGTTATGGGTGGCGACCAGCTTGCCAGTCAGCAACAGGCCCCAGGTGGCGGCGTTGACGAACAGCGACGGGCTGTTGCCCAGGTGCGGCTGCCAGTTGCCGGTGCTGATCTTGTCGCGGATCAGTGCGTCGCGGGTGCCCTTGTCCGGAATGCGCAGCAGCGCTTCGGCCAGGCACATCAGCGCCACGCCCTCCTGGGACGACAGGGAAAATTCCTGCAGCAGGCCCTGAACAATCCCGGCACGGCCGCCGGCACTCTTCTGATTGCGCAGTTTCTCGGCAATGGTGGCAGCCAGTTTATTGGTGGCCTCGGCCATTGGCGCCGGGAGGCGGGCCTGCTCGATCAGCATCGGCACCACTTCCGGCTCAGGGCGGCGGTAAGCGGCGGTGATCGAGGCACGCAATACGGACTGCGGCAGGATGCTTTCGGCAAACTCGAGGAAGCACTGGTGGGCGTGGTCGGTTTGGATGTCGCCTGCGTCGTCGGCGTCCTTGGTGCCCGAGCCGTTGAGTTCGGTCAGGGTTGCACCACCCTCGAGTTTCTCCAGGTAATTGAAAATCGCCTGCTTGATCAGCCAGTGCGGCGTGCGATCAATGGAGGTCGCGGCCGCCTTCAAGCGTTCGCGGGTCGGGTCGTCGAGTTTGACCCCAAGGGTGGTCGTCGCCATTTTCTTATCCTCATGGGTGCCACTACCGCGTGGCATTAGCTGGCGGCAAGATTAGCTTTGCCCATCAAGAGGTGCAACCGGGTGCAACCCTTTTTATTTGTGAAATGTGAGTGGCTTCGTCGGAAATAATTTGGCGGCTGCACAATCCGCTGTCTCTTGGTGCATTTACTTCTGAGATCGGCGCTCCTTGCTCCGAAAAGGAGCAAAAACGAGGCCTTTTCTGCAAATTGCGTCAGGGTGCAACTTATTCTCGAGAAACTGGTTGCACCTTATTTGCTTTGTTGAATAGCATTCGCGGCCAAGGTGCAACCAGCTTACGGGCTCGGTTCATCGGCTGGCGGCTTTCCTGGGGAAACGCCAGTCATAAATGCGCGGCGTGCAGGTTCGTCCAGCCCTTAAACGGGAGGCGTCTGACAGGTCGCCGCTACATAAAAACAAAGCCAGGGCGTCACTTCTTATGAGCGTTAGCAATCCAACCCTGATCACATTCGTGATCTATATCGCAGCAATGGTGCTGATCGGTTTCATGGCCTATCGCTCCACCAACAACCTTTCCGATTACATCCTGGGCGGTCGCAGCCTCGGTAGTGTGGTAACGGCTTTGTCGGCCGGCGCTTCCGATATGAGCGGCTGGTTGTTGATGGGCCTGCCGGGCGCCATCTACATGTCCGGTCTGTCGGAAAGCTGGATCGCCATCGGCCTGATCGTCGGTGCCTACCTCAACTGGCTGTTCGTGGCCGGTCGCCTGCGGGTACAGACCGAACACAACGGCGACGCCCTGACGCTGCCGGACTATTTTTCCAGCCGCTTCGAAGATAAAAGCGGCCTGCTGCGGATCATCTCCGCAGTGGTAATCCTGGTGTTCTTCACCATCTACTGCGCCTCGGGTATCGTCGCCGGCGCGCGTCTGTTCGAAAGCACCTTCGGCATGTCCTACGAGACTGCGCTGTGGGCCGGTGCGGCGGCGACCATTGCCTACACCTTCGTTGGCGGTTTCCTGGCGGTGAGCTGGACGGACACCGTACAGGCCACGCTGATGATCTTTGCGCTGATTCTCACGCCGATCATCGTGCTGCTGGCCACCGGCGGCGTCGACACCACGTTCCTGGCGATCGAAGCCAAGAACCCCGACAACTTCAACATGCTCAAGAACACCACCTTCATCGGCATCATCTCGCTGATGGGCTGGGGCCTGGGTTACTTCGGCCAGCCGCACATCCTCGCGCGCTTCATGGCGGCCGATTCGGTGAAGTCGATCGCCAACGCGCGCCGCATCTCCATGACCTGGATGATCCTGTGCCTGGGTGGCACCGTGGCCGTGGGCTTTTTCGGCATCGCCTACTTCTCGGCGCACCCGGAAGTGGCCGGGCCGGTGACCGAGAACCATGAACGTGTGTTTATCGAACTGGCCAAGCTGCTGTTCAACCCATGGATCGCTGGCGTGCTGCTGTCGGCCATCCTGGCGGCGGTAATGAGCACCTTGAGCTGCCAGCTGCTGGTGTGCTCCAGCGCCCTGACCGAAGACTTCTACAAGACCTTCCTGCGCAAGAGCGCGTCCCAGGTTGAATTGGTCTGGGTCGGCCGCCTGATGGTGCTGCTGGTGGCCTTGATCGCCATCGCCATGGCCGCCAACCCGAACAACCGCGTCCTGGGCCTGGTGAGCTACGCCTGGGCCGGTTTCGGCGCCGCGTTCGGTCCTGTGGTGCTGATTTCGGTAATCTGGAAAAACATGACCCGCAATGGCGCTCTGGCCGGCATCCTGGTCGGCGCGATTACCGTGATTGTGTGGAAACACTTCGCTCTGCTGGGGCTGTACGAAATCATCCCTGGCTTCATCTTTGCCAGCCTGGCGATCTACATCGTAAGTAAACTGGGCGCGCCGACTGCGGGTATGGTCGAGCGTTTTGATGCTGCGGAAAAAGACTACAACCTCAACAAGTAATTCGACGGGCGCCCAGCGTCTGATGAGTTAAACGAAAGGCCCGCATCCTACGGATAGCGGGCCTTTTTTTGCGAATGATTTGGCGCATGCAAGCTGACGATTCGCACACTCGTGCGTAGGGCTTTACTGATTTGTGCGAGCAGTGCTCAGCAGGACTCGACACTGTTGCAGAATCGCCCCCCCAGCCTTCGCAGAGAAACATCGGATGTTCGCGCCTGCCAATCAAAGTGCCTTTACCCTGACCCTGGATGGGGTGCCCAGCGACCTAAAGGTCTACCGTTTCAAAGGTCGTGAAGTACTCAGCCAGCCCTATCAGTTTGATTTGGAACTGGTCGGCGAGCAGCCTGACCTTGACCTGGAAGGTCTGCTGCATCGCCAGGCTTATCTGGGGTTTGATGCGCATGGGCACGGTGTGCATGGCGTAGTGGACCATGTGGCGCAGGGCGACTCCGGGCGGCGGCTGACCCGTTACAGCGTTCGTCTGGTACCTCAGTTGGCCTATCTGGCCCACAGCAGCCACCCACGCATTTTCCAGCATAAGACCGTGCCGCAGATCGTTGCCCAGGTTCTTAAAGAGCAGGGCATCCAGGCCGATCGATTCGAGTTTCGCTTAAGTGGCACCTACCCCGAACGCGAGTATTGCGTGCAGTTCGCTGAGACCGACCTGGCATTCATCCAGCGCCTGTGTGCCGAGCTGGGCATTCACTACCACTTTCGGCATTCGCCCGAAGGCCATTTGCTGGTATTTGGCGATGACCAGACCGTGTTCGCCCAGGCCGAGCACGCCACGCCCTACGCCGCAGGGTCCGGGATGGTGGCGGACACGCCGGCTATCAAGCGTTTCGCGGTGCAACTGCGCACCTGTACGACGGCTCTGAGCCTGCGCGATTACGATTGGAGCAAGCCACGCCTGACGCTGGAAAGCACGGTGTCCGACGAGCAGAATCCGCGCCTTGAAGCGCAGGGCTACCCCGGCCATTTCACCGACCGTGTAGAGGGTAAGCACCTGGCGCAGCGGGGCCTGGAGCGTCACCGCAGCGAGCATTGCTTAGCCGTCGGCAGCGGGGATGAGCCGGCGCTCGCCTGCGGACGCTTCCTCAAGCTGGCCGGGCATCCGCGCCAGGAGTGGAACGACTTGTGGCTCATGACCGACGTGACTCACGAGGGCAGCCAGCCCCAGGTACTCGAAGAGGCGGTGACCGAGGTCGCCGGTGGGGAAATGCGTCAGGGCTACTCCAACCACTTCGTCGCAGCGCCCTGGGAGGTGGTTTTTCGCCCACCCTTGCCATCGCGCAGGCCGCTGACGGGTTACCAGAACGCGGTGGTGACCGGCCCCACCGACAGTGAAATCCATTGCGACGAATACGGTCGCGTCAAAGTGCAACTGGCCTGGGACCGCCACGGCACGCATGACGAGCATTCCAGTTGCTGGCTGCGGGTCGCCAGCGGCTGGGCCCATGATCGCTACGGCGCGGTACTGATCCCACGGGTGGGCATGGAAGTGCTGGTGGGCTTTTTGAATGGCGACATGGACATGCCTGTGGTGGTCGGCTGCCTGGCCAACGCCGCGACGCCGTTGCCCCTCGACCTGCCGGCGGACAAGACCCGCAGCATCCTGCGCAGCCAAAGCAGCCCTGGCGGCGGCGGATACAACGAACTGCGCATCGAGGACCGCAAGGGCGCCGAGGAAATCTACCTGCGCGCTCAGCGCGATTGGACCCAGCATGTGCTGCATGACCAGCAGGTGCGGGTGGACAACCGGCGTCGAATCACCGTGGGCGGCGAGTCGCACCATGAACTGCAGGGTGAAGAGCAGCGCATCACCCATGGCAACCGCCTGACGCAACTCAAGCAGGACGACCACCTCGTGATCGGTGGTTCACAGCAGGTACGCGCGGAGCAGGTGATCCGGATCGGCGCCGGCCAGAGCGTCGTCATCGATGCGGGTGCCAGTGTCACGATTCAGGCCGGTGGGCAGTCGATCACGGTGTCCGCCGCCGGCATCTTCAGCAGCGTGGAGATCCAGTTGGGCGGTGCTCCCGCGCCTGCACCGGCGCCGTTACTGCCCGGGCTGAGGGATAAAGTGCTGGCGGTGCTCCCGGCCCCGTTGAGCCGTGTGCAGATAGCCAGCCTGAAACGCAGCGCGCCGTTCTGTGAAGAGTGTGAGCGCTGCAAGAACGGGCAGTGTGATGTCGCTGATCGCCCCATCAGTCAACTTTGAACCCAAGGAACTTATCCCCAATGGAGCAACCTCTGTCACCCGGTGCCTGGCTGGCCCAATGGCCCCTGCAACCCCATGAGCAACTTTTCGCGGTGCTGGGCGGTGCCAGCGATGCCAAGCCGTTCGACGCCTGGCAAGGCATGGCCGCGGGAGCCTCGCCGCGCGCCATCTGGGCAGGCACCGCCTACGCGGACTGGACGCAGGTCATGCCTTACCTTGCACGGGTCGAGCCCGGCAGCGCGTTTCTCGATTGGGTGACGCACACCCAGGCCGAGGACTGGGGCTGGCTGGCGGTGTCATCCAGCCCGTTGGAGGTGGTACTCGCCCATCTGCAGGGCTTGACCCAAGTGAACCTGCCCGAGGGGCAGGCAGTGTTCCTGCGCTTCTGGGACGGCACGCAGGTGCTGCCGCTGCTGCAGCACCTGGGCAGTGGCGCGGGGCAGGTGCTGCCGGTGTTCCAGCGCTACTTGATCAATGGCCAACCGCTGGCCGTTGCGACGGGCCCGGTCGGCGCCGCCAAGACCAGCCCCTGGTGGCAAGTGCCTGCCACGTTGCTGGAGCATCTGGCCGAACAATCGCCGCAGACCCGGATCGACAACCTGCTGCAATGGCTTGAGGAACAGCGCCCGGACCTTTGCGCCGCCTTCACGCCCCCGACCCTGCAGCACAAGGTCGCGTATTTCGCCCGTGGGCCCGTGGTCACCTATGCGGCGCTGACGGACTATCTCGACTCAGAGGCGAGTTGAGCCCAGTGCCTGCTGCAAATCGTCGATCAGGTCTTCAATGGCTTCGATGCCGACCGACAGGCGAATCATCTCCGGCTTCACGCCGGCCTTGGCCTGCTCCTGTTCGTTCATCTGCCGATGGGTGGTGGACGCCGGATGGCAGGCCAGGGATTTGGCGTCGCCGATGTTCACCAAGCGTTTGAAGATCTGCAGTGCATCGTAGAAACGCACGCCGGCGTCATAGCCGCCCTTCAGGCCGAAAGACAGGATCGCCGATGGCTTGCCTTGCATGTATTTCTGCGCCAGTCGATGGTGCGGGTGCTCCGGCAGGCCCGCGTAGCTGACCCATTCCACGTCGGCATGCCCTTGTAGAAACTGCGCAACCTTGAGCGCGTTCTCGGTGTGGCGTTCCATGCGCAGCGCCAGGGTTTCCAAGCCTTGCAGCAACAGAAAGGCATTCATCGGCGCCAGGGCCGCACCGGTGTTGCGCAAGGGCACGGTACGCGCGCGGGCGATGAACGCGGCGGGGCCGAATTTTTCGGTGTAGACCACGCCGTGATAAGCCGGCTCGGGCCGGTTGAGGCCGGGGAATTTTTCCGGGTACTGCATCCAGGGGAAGGTGCCACTGTCGACGATCACTCCGCCGAGCGAATTGCCATGGCCGCCGATGTATTTGGTTACCGAATGCACGACGATATCGGCGCCGAACTGAATGGGTTTGCACAGGATCGGCGTGGCGACGGTGTTGTCCACCATCAACGGCACACCTCGGGCGTGTGCCACTTTGGCCAGGGCCTCCAGATCGATGATATTGCCCGCCGGATTGCCGATGCTCTCGCAGTACACCAGCTTGGTCTGGTCATCGATCAGCTCGGCGATGGCCTCGGCGCTATCGTCCCGGGCGAACCGCACGTCCACACCAAAGCTGGGCAGCAAATGGGCGAACAAGGTATAGGTGCCGCCGTACAGTTGCGGCGTGGTGACGATATTGTCTCCGGCGCGGGTCAGGGTCTGGATCGCATAATGGATCGCCGCGCTACCGGCTGACACCGCCAGCGCCGCGATGCCGCCTTCGAGGGCGGCGATACGTTGCTCCAGGACATCGTTGGTGGGGTTCATGATGCGCGTGTAGATATTGCCGGGTACGTCCAGGTTGAACAGGTCGGCGCCGTGCTGGGCGTTGTCGAATTCGAAAGCGACGTTCTGGTAGATCGGCACGGCCACGGCCTTGGTGGTCGGGTCCGACTTGAAGCCGTGGTGCAGGGCGAGGGTGGCGTCTTTCATGATGGCAATTGACCTCCTTGGATTGGGTGCCCGCCACAATAAATCCGCGCTCAGGCGGGTATTTAGATTTTTTTCCGCCCGCCCGCTGCCTTTAGGGCATAAGCACCGCCCGGCATGCCGCCCTGCACCTTTGTCCGTGTAGAAGGTAAACTTCGCCCCCTGCGCAGGAGCAACCATGAATTATCGTCACGCCTTTCACGCCGGCAACCACGCCGATGTCTTCAAACACCTGACCTTGACCCGCCTCATCGCCCTGATGTCGCGCAAGGAACAGCCGTTCGCCTACCTTGATACCCACGCGGGCATCGGCCTGTACGACTTGCAGGGCGATCAGGCCAACCGCACCGGCGAATACCTGGAAGGCATTGCGCGACTGTGGGGCCGGACCGATTTGCCGCCGCTGACCGCCGACTACATGCGCGTGCTGCATGAGATGAACCCGGACGGCCAGTTGCGCTACTACCCCGGTTCGCCGGAACTGGCACGTCGGCTCACGCGCCCGCAGGACCGTGTGTTGCTCAACGAGAAACATCCTGAAGACGGTGTATTGCTCAAGGACAACATGAAGGGCGATCGCCGGGTCAAGGTGCACCTGGGCGAAGGCTGGCATGTGCCGCGAGCGTTGCTGCCCGTGCCGGAAAAACGCGCCCTGATGCTGATCGACCCACCGTTTGAAAAGCTCGACGAGATGCAACGCTGCGCCGCGTCCCTCAAGGAAGCAGTCGGCCGCATGCGCCAGACCGTGGCGGCGATCTGGTACCCGGTCAAGGACCAGCGCATGTTGCGTCGCTTCTATCAGGACCTGGCCGGAACGGGGGCGCCGAAATTGTTGCGGGTGGAATTGCTGGTGCATCCGCTGGACACGCCCAACACCCTGACCGGTTCGGGCCTGGCGATTGCCAACCCGCCATGGGGCTTGGAGGAAGAACTGCGTGAGCTGTTGCCGTGGCTGTCCAAGCAACTGGGCCAGACCCAGGGCGGGTGGCAGATGGATTGGCTTATAGCTGAGTAGGTGTGAGTTGTAAGGTGCAAGCTGCAAGCTTCAAGTGAGGGCAGAAAGCACCACTTGCAGCTTGCAGCTTGTAGCTTGTAGCTCCGATCTTCAGATCGGGCAAACCACGCCTGTTCCGCCAATGCCGCAATAACCCTGTGGGTTTTTCGCCAGGTATTGCTGGTGATACGCCTCGGCGAAATACACGGTCGGTGCCTGGTCGATTTCGGTGGTGATCTGCCCCAGGCCGGCCTTGTTCAGTTCGGCCTGATACGCCTCGGCACTGGCCTTTGCAGCCTCCAGTTGTTCCGGTGTGGTCGCGTAGATTACCGAACGGTATTGGCTGCCGATGTCGTTGCCCTGGCGCATGCCCTGGGTTGGGTTGTGCAATTCCCAGAACATCTTCAGCAGGTCTTCGTATTTCACCTTGGCCTGGTCATACACCACCAGCACCACTTCGCTGTGGCCGGTCAGTCCGGAACACACTTCTTCGTAGGTCGGGTTGGGCGTGAAGCCGCCCGCATAACCCACCACGGTGCTGACCACGCCGTCGCGCTGCCAGAACTTGCGTTCCGCTCCCCAGAAGCAGCCCAGGCCGAAGATCGCAAAGCCTACGTCATCGAGGAATGGGCCCAGCAGAGGGTTGCCGTTGACGAAGTGCGTCTCGGGCAGGGTCATCGGCGTTTCACGCCCAGGCAACGCTTGTTCTTGAGTAGGCAGCACGTTTTTGTTCACCAGAATTTCCGAGCGCAAGACCATGAGCAGTCCTCTCGTCAGGTTGAGTGATGGTAAAAATTCAGACAGTCAGTGTGCCCGAGTGTTACAGCGATGTCAGGCGATTGGGCCACGCGGGTAGCGTTTAAGCATGGCCGGCAGCTCTGCTCCGGGAATCGGCCGATCGAACAGGTAACCCTGGCCCACATCGCAACGGTGCCGCCGCAGGAAGGCCAGTTGTTCGGCGGTCTCGATGCCTTCGGCCACCACCTTGAGCTTGAGGTTGTGCGCCATGGCGATCACGGCGGAGGTGATTTCCATGTCGTCCTGGTTGTCCGGGATCTCGTGGATAAAGCTGCGATCGATCTTGATGATATCGATGGGGAATTTTTTCAAGTAACTCAGCGATGAGTAGCCGGTGCCGAAGTCGTCCATGGCCAGGGTCAGGCCGAAGCTCTTTAACTGGTCCAATTGCAGGCGCGTGTCTTCGGTGGCTTCCAGCAGCAGGCCTTCGGTCAGCTCCAGCTCCAGCAGGTTGGCCGGCAGCTGTTCTTCCTTGAGGATCGTGGCAATCGAGGCCACCAGGTCCGGGTCGGAGAACTGCTTGGGGGACAAGTTGATCGCCACCTGCAGGTTGCCCAGGCCGGCGGCGCTCAGTTGCCGGCTCATGCGGCACGCCTGGCGGGCAATCCATTTGCCGATGGGGATGATCAAGCCAGTCTCTTCGGCCACGCTGATGAACTGGTCGGGGCGGATCATGCCCTTTTCCGGATGGTTCCAGCGCAGCAGCGCCTCCATGCCGAGCAGGCGGCCGCTGCGCAGGCATAGCTTGGGCTGGTAGAACACGTCCAGCTCGTTCTGCGTCAGGGCGCGGCGCAGGTTGTTCTCTACAAACAGCTTGTAGCTGGCTTCGGCATTGAGGGCTTCGGTGAACACCTGAACCTGATGCTTGCCGTTGGCCTTGGCCTTATGCAGTGCCAGGCCGGCGTTACGCATGAGGGTTTGCGGGTCGCGGCCATGCAGCGGCGCGCAGGCCAGGCCCACGGAGCCGGTGACGCTGATCAACTGGTTGTCGACGAACATCGGTTTGTCGAGGGTCGCCAGCAATTGGCTGGCCACTTGCTGACCGGTTTCCAGATCGGTTTCATCCAGCAGCACCGCGAACTCGTTACTGGCAAAGCGCGCCAGGCTGCCACTGCTGCTTAAGCTGTTGCGCAGGCGTCGGGCCAGGCTGATCAGCAACTTGTCGCCGGTCTGGTGGCCGAGGCTGTCATTGATGCGCTTGAAGTTATCGATATCCACCAGCAGCAGGCTGATCGGGCTGTCGCTGTCGCGGGCAAAGCGTTCATCGAGGTTGCGGATGAACGCCGGGCGGTTGCCCAGATTGGTCAGGTTGTCAGTGTAGGCCAGACGCTCGATGCGCTGCTGGGCCAGCTTGGTCTGGGTGATGTCTTCGTAGATGCCGATGTAGTGGGTCAGCTCACGGTTGTCGCCATAGACCTTGGAAATCGACAACTGCCCCCAGTACGGTTCCAGGTTCTTGCGGCGGCTTTTGAACTCGCCCTGCCAGCTGTTGCTCTTGGCCAGGCTCGACGGCGCGTCGAACAGCAACTCACTGAGG
Source organism: Pseudomonas quebecensis (assembly GCF_026410085.1). NCBI lineage: Bacteria > Pseudomonadati > Pseudomonadota > Gammaproteobacteria > Pseudomonadales > Pseudomonadaceae > Pseudomonas > Pseudomonas quebecensis. Next base: position 4,810,868 of record NZ_CP112866.1, on the reverse strand, counting down.
TTCTCCAGCGCCGGCAACTGCGCCAGGCGATGGCCGTGGACCTCTTCTGCGCTGTACTGGGTGATCGCGGTGAAGCTGGGGTTGACGTACTCCACCACGCCGTCGCAGTTGACCAGCAGAAAGGCGTTGGCGCTTTGCTCTACGGCCCGCTGGAACAGGTGCAGGGCGCTCGTGGCGGTGCGACGGTTATGGTTGTTGATGACTTGTGCAAACTGATCCGCCAGCTCCCCGGCAAAGGCAATTTCATCGGCCTGCCACGCGCGCGAACCGCCGCTCTGTTCCAGGCACAGCACGCCGACCACCTGCCCGTCGACGCGGATGCTGGCGTCGAGCATGGCGTGCACATCGTTGGCTCGCAGGCTCTCGGCCATTTCGCGAGTGCGTGGGTCGCGCATCGCGTTGGTGGCATCGATGGCTCGGCTGGTGTGCAAGGCTTCCAGATAATCCGGGAAACAACTGGCGTCGATGGGATCAGGCAAATGGTGCTGTTGATCGGCGCGATGGTAGGCGGAAATCGGCACCAGGCGCTGGCCTTCAAGGTTCCAGATACTGGCGCAATCGAGCTGGTAGATTTCGCAGGCGCTGCGGGTGATCAGCTCGGCGGCTTCCTGCAGCGAATTGTTGGCGGTGTAACGCTGGCGGGCCAGCAGCAGGATCAGCTCCTGCTGGGCGCGCACCCGTTCCAGGTGCTGCAATTGTTCCTGCTGGGCCCGTTGGTTGAGTTCCAGGGCGATCTGCAGACGACTGTTCTGACTCTCCAAATCTTCTGAGGAGGGAAGGGGCAAAGGCACCTCGCTGAACAGGCCGTCGACTACCATCAGGTAACCGCGCAGCAAGTGACGATTGTGTTGTTTGTAGGCTTCGCCCATTTCCAGCAGGCTTAGCGGGCCATCGTTGGTGTGCAGGGTGTAACGCACCAGATAGTGCGGGCTCTGGGTCAGTTGCTGCTGGATGGCGTCGTGCAACTGATAGCGGGCCTGGGGTTCCATCAGGCTGGCGTAGGGCGTGCCGATCAGGGCGCACAGTTCAACCGCCGGCAGGCCGAATTGGCGCTCGCAGTTGGGATCGAGGTAGAGCAGAGCCCAGCTTGCCTCATTAAGCCGCTCGAAACGCAGCATACCGAGGCGCGAAGGCACCGGTAACTGCGTCACTACCTCGGCCGCCGTACGGGCGACATCGGGTTGGCTTTTCATGGGGGAAACTCACTTGAAATAACGCGCACGGCGCCGGGCTCACGCCCTCTTTTCTGTTGCCTGCGGCAAGGTTGCATCATGCGGCGCGGGCTGACAAGAGAGGATGAAGGCTAAGTGCTATATGTGTGTTATCGGCCGCTTGGGGGATTTCTACAGTCGCAGTGACAGAAGGTGTACAAACCTGTTCTCTCTGTCCAGTTTTTGCGATGCAGCACGCAAAAAAAGCCCCGCCAAGTGGCGGGGTTGAGGTACGAGCGTGGCGCTCGGAAATCGGTGCAAACGGGCCTTCCGGGTTAAGAAGGAAGGCCCGTCGCGGGTTACAGCAGGATGGTGCGGATGTCGTTCAGCAATTGGCTCAGACGCTGGGTGAAACGTGCAGCGGCGGCGCCGTTGATCACACGGTGATCGTAGGACAGCGACAGTGGCAGCATCAGCTTCGGCTGGAACGCCTTACCGTCCCAGACCGGCTGGATTGTCGCCTTGGACACACCCAGGATCGCCACTTCCGGCGCGTTGACGATTGGCGTGAAACCGGTACCGCCAATGTGGCCGAGGCTGGAGATGGTGAAGCAGGCGCCCTGCATATCGTCTGGGGTGAGCTTCTTGTCACGGGCCTTGGCCGCCAGTGCGGCAGCTTCAGCGGCGAGCTGCAGCAGGCTCTTCTGGTCGACGTTCTTGATGACCGGCACCAGCAGGCCATCCGGGGTGTCGACCGCAAAGCCGATATGCACGTACTTCTTGCGAATGATCGCCTTGCCGCTCGGCGCCAGCGAACTGTTGAAGTCCGGCAGTTCCTTGAGCAGGTGCGCGCAGGCCTTGAGCAGCAGTGGCAGGACGGTCAGCTTGACGCCGGCCTTTTCGGCCACGGCTTTCTGCGCAACGCGGAATGCTTCCAGGTCGGTGATGTCGGCCTGGTCGAACTGCGTCACGTGGGGGATGTTCAGCCAGCTGGCGTGCAGACCTGCCGCGCCGATTTGCATCAGACGGGTCATCGGCACTTCTTCGATTTCGCCGAAGCGGCTGAAGTCCACGGTGCGGATCGGCGGAATGCCCGAGCCACCGGTAGCGCCGCCGGCAGCCGGCGCTTCCTTGGCCTTTTGCATCATGGCTTTGACGTAAACCTGCACGTCTTCCTTCAGCACACGACCGTGAGGGCCGGTGGCGGCGACGGCGCTGAGCTCGACGCCGAATTCACGGGCCAGCTGACGCACGGCCGGGCCGGCGTGAACCTTGGCACCGCTCGGTGCAGGCGCGGCAGCAGCTGGGGCCGGTGCGGCCTCGGCTTTTGCGGCGGGTGCGGGCGCGGCAGCCGGAGCCTGGGCGGCTTCAGCTTTGGCCGCCGGAGCGGCGGCCGGTGCTGGAGCAGCGGCAGGCGCGGCGCCTTGTACTTTGAGCTTGAGGATGAAGTCACCGGTGCCGACTTCGTCTTCCAGCTTGACCGCAATGCTTTCCACCACGCCGGCAGCCGGCGATGGAATCTCCATGGAGGCCTTGTCGGACTCCAGGGTGATCAGCGACTGGTCGGCTTCGACCGTATCGCCGACCTTGACCAGCAGCTCGATGATCTTGGCTTTGCCCGACGAGCCGATGTCCGGAACGTGAATGTCCTGAACGGTAGCGGCAGCCGGTGCAGCGGCCGGGGCCGCTGGGGCCTCGGCGGCAGCGGCAGGCTTTTCAGCCGGCGCGGGAGCGGCTGCAGGAGCGGCCGCCGCAGGCGCCGCATCGGCGGCACCTTCGATTTCCAGCTCGAGCAGTTCGTCGCCTTCTTTCAGGCGGTCGCCCAGCTTGACCTTCAGGCTCTTGACCACGCCGGCCTTGGGAGCAGGAATTTCCATGCTCGCCTTGTCCGATTCCAGGGTCAGGATGCTCTGGTCGGCTTCGACGGTGTCGCCGACCTTCACAAACAGCTCGATTACTTCACCTTCACCGCTGCCGATGTCAGGTACGCGAATGAGTTCGCTCACAAAAAGTCTCCTCAGCAGTCCAGTGGGTTGCGTTTTTCCGGGTTGATACCGAACTTGACGATGGCGTCAGCCACCACCTTGGGTTCGATCTCACCACGGTCAGCCAAGGCTTCCAGGGCTGCCAACACCACGAAGTGACGGTCGACTTCGAAGAAGTGACGCAGCTTCTTGCGGCTGTCACTGCGGCCGAAACCGTCGGTGCCCAGGACTTTGAACTCCTTGGACGGGACCCACTGGCGAATTTGTTCGGCAAACAGCTTCATGTAGTCGGTGGAGGCGATGACCGGGCCCTTGCGGCCGGCCAGGCATTCTTCGACGTAGCTGGTTGCTGGTTTCTGGCCAGGATGCAGACGGTTGCTGCGCTCTACGGCCAGGCCGTCGCGACGCAGTTCGTTGAAGCTGGTCACGCTCCACACGTCGGCGCCGACGTTGAACTCGTCACGCAGAATCTTCGCCGCTTCACGCACTTCGCGCAGGATGGTGCCGGAGCCCATCAGTTGAACGTGGTGCGCCGCTTCCTTGGTGTCTTCTTCGAGCAGGTACATGCCCTTGATGATGCCTTCCTCGACACCGGCCGGCATGGCTGGCTGCTGGTAGGACTCGTTCATCACGGTGATGTAGTAGAAAACGTCCTGCTGTTCTTCGGTCATTTTCTTCATGCCGTCCTGGATGATCACCGCCAGCTCGTAGCCGTAGGTTGGATCAAAGGTGCGGCAGTTCGGGATGGTGGCAGCCAGGATATGACTGTGACCGTCCTCGTGTTGCAGGCCTTCGCCGTTCAGCGTGGTGCGCCCGGCGGTGCCGCCGATCAGGAAGCCACGGGTACGGCTGTCGCCCGCCGCCCAGGCCAGGTCGCCGATGCGCTGGAAACCGAACATCGAGTAGAAGATGTAGAACGGCAGCATCGGCTGGTTGTGGCTGGAGTACGAAGTACCGGCGGCGATGAAGGAGCTCATGGCGCCCGCTTCGTTGATGCCTTCTTCGAGGATCTGGCCCTTCTTGTCTTCCTTGTAGAACATCACCTGGTCTTTATCGACTGGCTCGTAGAGCTGGCCGACGGAGGAGTAGATGCCCAACTGACGGAACATGCCTTCCATACCGAAGGTACGGGCTTCGTCCGGAATGATCGGAACGATGCGCGGGCCGATGTCCTTGTCCTTGACCAACTGCGCGAGAATCCGCACGAAGGCCATGGTGGTGGAGATTTCACGGTCGCCCGAGCCGTCAAGGATAGCCTTGAGGGTGCTGAGGTCCGGCGTCGGCACGCTGAAGCTGTTGGCGCGGCGCTGTGGCACGAAACCGCCCAGCGCGGAGCGACGCTCGGCCAGGTAACGGGCTTCGGCGCTGTTCGGCTCCGGCTTGAAGAACGGCAGGTTCTCCAGCTCTTCGTCCTTGACCGGGATGTCGAAGCGGTCGCGGAACAACTTCAGGCTGTCGACATCGACTTTCTTGGTGTTGTGCGCGGTGTTCTTCGCTTCGCCGGCACCGGTGCCATAACCCTTGATGGTCTTGGCCAGGATGACGGTCGGCTGTTCTTTGTGGTTGACCGCTTCGTGGTACGCCGCATAGACCTTGTACGGGTCGTGGCCGCCACGATTGAGCTTCCAGATCTCGTCGTCGGACAGGTCGGCAACCATCGCCTTGAGTTCAGGCGTGTTGAAGAAGTGTTCACGTACGAATGCGCCGTCTTTGGCTTTGTAGTTCTGGTACTCGCCGTCGATGACTTCGTCCATGCGGCGTTGCAGGATGCCGTCGACGTCCTTGGCCAGCAGCGGGTCCCAGAAACGGCCCCAGATGACTTTGGTCACGTTCCAGTGAGCACCGCGGAACACGCCTTCGAGTTCCTGGATGATCTTGCCGTTGCCGCGAACCGGGCCGTCGAGGCGCTGCAGGTTGCAGTTGATGACGAAGATCAGGTTGTCCAGTTTTTCGCGGCCGGCCAGGGATATGGCGCCCAGGGATTCCGGCTCGTCGCACTCGCCGTCGCCCAGGAAGCACCAGACCTTTTGCTTGCCTTCAGGGATGAAGCCACGGGCTTCCAGGTACTTCATGAAACGTGCCTGGTAGATCGCCTGGATCGGGCCAAGGCCCATGGATACGGTCGGGAACTGCCAGAAATCAGGCATCAACCAAGGGTGCGGGTAGGACGACAGGCCCTGACCGTCGACTTCCTGGCGGAAGTTGTTCATCTGTTCTTCGCTGATGCGGCCTTCCATGAACGCACGGGCGTAAACGCCTGGAGACGTGTGGCCCTGGAAGTAAATCAGGTCGCCGCCGTGTTCGTCGGTCGGGGCCTGGAAGAAGTAGTTGAAGCCGATGTCATACAGGGTTGCGCTGGAAGCGAAGCTGGAGATGTGACCGCCCAGGTCCGAATCTTTCAAGTTCGTGCGCATTACCATCGCCATGGCGTTCCAGCGTACCAGCGAGCGAATGCGGCGTTCCATGAACAGGTCGCCAGGCATGCGTGCTTCGTGGGTAACGGGGATGGTGTTGCGGTATGGCGTGGTGATGGCGTAGGGCAGTTGCGAGCCGCTGCGGGTCGCGAGTTCGCCCATACGGGTCATCAGGTAGTGAGCACGGTCTTCGCCTTCTTTGTCGAGAACCGATTCCAGGGCGTCCAGCCATTCCTGGGTTTCGACGGGATCGAGGTCTTGCATGGCTTGCTCCAGGGCGGAAAGGCTACCAGAATCGGTTGCCTGAAGTTTGCGACTGGCCTTGTGGGCAGACGACATAAATTCTTGGATGGCCGAAGGTTGCTTCGGCGTCCTGTAGTTTTACTACAAATCGTCGGCCATTTCAGCCTTTCGAATGTATATACGAGTAGTAAAACTACACAAGACTGAGCGTATGACTCGGTCTGGCTGGTGAGCATAATCGTTATTGTTGATCTTTTGCGAACAAGAAAAGGTAGAAGTTTAATGTTGCCTGCCAAAATTAAAGAATTTTCAGCTATTTCTAACTTTTGTTCGACAGTCCTTCATTTGGCGCGGTGCTCGCGCTTGTCGCTACAAGCCTTCCACGCGCCGATCAAGGATAGACCATGAGCCTTCCAACGCTGGCCGAATTGCCAGCCATTCTGCTTCCGGCTGCCCAGCGGGCCGAGCAGTCATTTCGTGACGCCGTGGCCGCGCTGGATGCCGATCATGGCCTTTCCGGGTGGGCGCCGCAACGCTGGGCCGACTTCGCCCGGGTGTGCGCCGCCAGTGATTTCGTCATTGAACAGAGCATTCGTGACCCTTTGATGTTGCTCGAACTGGCCGCCTGGGGCGAGCTGGATCGCGGCTTTGCGCCTGGTGAGTTGTGCGGGCAGATCGCGGCAGCGGTGCAACAAGCCGAAACAGAAGATGAGTTGGGCCGGGTCCTGCGTCGTCAGCGTACGCGCCAGCAGGTGCGCATTATCTGGCGCGATCTGACCCGTCAGGCCGACCTGGTGCAAACCTGTCGCGATTTGTCCGACATGGCCGACGCCAGCATCGACCAGGCCTACCAATGGCTCTACCAGCGCCACTGCGCACAATTCGGCACGCCCACCGGGCGGCGCAGCGGCGAGGCCCAGCACATGGTGATCCTCGGCATGGGCAAGCTCGGCGCGGTGGAGCTGAACCTGTCATCGGACATCGACCTGATCTTCGCTTACCCCGAGGGCGGCGAAACAGTGGGCGTGAAGCGCGCCCTGGATAACCAGGAATTCTTCATTCGTCTTGGTCAAAAACTGATCAAGGCCCTCGATCCGATGACCGTCGACGGATTCGTATTCCGCGTCGATATGCGTTTGCGCCCCTACGGTTCGGCCGGGGCGCTGGTGCTCAGTTTCAATGCGCTGGAGCAGTACTACCAGGATCAGGGACGCGACTGGGAACGCTACGCCATGATCAAGGCGCGGGTGGTGGCCGGCGATCAGGTGGCGGGCGCGCAATTGCTCGATATGCTGCGGCCGTTCGTCTACCGACGTTACCTGGATTTTTCCGCCATCGAAGCGCTGCGCACCATGAAGCAGCTGATCCAGCAGGAAGTGCGGCGCAAAGGTATGGCCGACAATATCAAGCTGGGCTCGGGCGGCATTCGTGAAGTGGAATTCATCGCCCAGGCGTTCCAGTTGATCCATGGCGGCCGCGACCTGAGCCTGCAGCAGCGGCCGTTGCTCAAGGTGCTGGGCACGCTGGAAGGCCAGGGCTACCTGCCGCCGGCGGTGATCGCCGAGTTGCGCAACGGTTATGAATTTCTGCGTTACACCGAACACGCGATCCAGGCGATTGCCGACCGGCAGACCCAAATGCTCCCGGACAGCCCGCAGGACCAGGCCCGTATCGCCTTTATGCTCGGCTTCCCCGATTGGGCGGCGTTTCATGAGCGCCTGATGTACTGGCGAGGTCGGGTCGACTGGCATTTCCGCCAAGTGATTGCCGATCCGGACGAAGAAGATGGCGAAGAAAGCGAGCTGGTCGTAGGCGGGGAATGGTTGCCGCTGTGGGAAGAGTCACAAGATGACGACGCGGCCTGCCGTCAGTTGGCCGACGGCGGCTTCACCGACGCGCCCAAGGCGCTCAAGGCTCTGGCCAGCCTGCGCGGCAGCCCGCAACTGCGCGCCATGCAGCGCCTGGGGCGCGAGCGCCTGGATGCATTTATCCCGCGCCTGCTGGCGCAGGCCGTTGAACACGCCAATCCGGACCTGGTGCTGGAGCGCGTGTTGCCGCTGGTTGAAGCGGTTGCGCGGCGTTCGGCCTACCTGGTGCTGCTTACGGAAAACCCCGACGCCTTGCGTCGCCTGTTGACCCTGTGCGCTGCCAGCCCGTGGATCGCCGAGCAGATCACGCGTTTCCCGTTGTTGCTCGACGAATTGCTCAACGAAGGTCGGCTGTTCAAGCCGCCGTTGGCGCCGGAACTGGCCGCCGAGCTGCGTGAACGCCTTACACGTATCCCCGAAGACGACCTTGAGCAACAGATGGAGGCCCTGCGCCACTTCAAGCTTGCGCACCGCCTGCGCGTGGCCGCTTCGGAAATTGCCGGCAGCCTGCCCTTGATGAAAGTCAGCGACTACCTGACCTGGCTCGCCGAGGCGATCCTGGAGCAAGTACTGGCCCTGGCCTGGCGCCAGACCGTGGCGCGGCATGGTTCGCCGCAGCGGCTGGATGGCACCTTGTGCGATCCTGGGTTCATCATTGTCGGTTATGGAAAAGTCGGCGGCATCGAACTGGGGCATGGTTCCGACCTGGACCTGGTGTTCATCCATGACGGCGACCCGCATGCCGAAACCGATGGCGCCAAGCCGATTGACGGTGCGCAGTTCTTTACGCGCCTGGGCCAGCGCATCATTCATTTGCTGACCACCCAGACCAACTCCGGCCAGTTGTATGAAGTGGACATGCGCCTGCGCCCGTCCGGCGCATCCGGGCTTTTGGTGAGTTCGTTGGGCGCGTTCGATCGCTATCAACACAATGAAGCCTGGACCTGGGAACATCAGGCGTTGGTCCGCGCCCGCGTGCTGGTGGGCAGCCAGGACGTCGGCCAGGCCTTCGAGCAGGTGCGGGCCAGGGTGCTGGGGCGCGAACGTGATCTGGCGAAGCTGCGCCAGGAGGTCAGCGAGATGCGCGCCAAGATGCGTGACAACCTGGGCACCAAGAGCACCGCGGCCGGCACGGGCGCCAATGCGTTCGAAGCCACGGCGCTGTTCGACCTCAAGCAGGACGCTGGAGGTATCGTCGATATTGAATTTATGGTGCAATACGCGGCTTTGGCATGGTCTGCGCAACATCCATCGTTGCTGCGCTACACCGACAATATCCGCATTCTGGAAGGCCTGGAGCAGGTGGGGTTGATGCCCGCCGCCGATGCCCACCTGCTGCGCGAGGTCTATAAGGCCTACCGTTCCGCCGCGCATCGCCAGGCCTTGCAGAACGAGGCCGGTACGGTGGCCGGCGATCAGTTCGTCGATGAGCGGCGCCAGGTGATGCGGATCTGGCAGGAGCTGGGTCTGAGCTGAACACATTATTAGGGCGGGGAGGCATAAGCCTCCCCGCATCGTTTGTGGAAACTACATGAATATTCTGATCGTTGGGCCCAGTTGGGTCGGTGACATGGTGATGGCACAGACACTGTTCCAGTGCCTGCGCCTTCGCCATCCAGATTGCCAGATCGACGTGCTCGCCCCTGAGTGGAGTCGGCCGATCCTGGAACGCATGCCCGAAGTGCGCAAGGCCTTGAGCTTTCCGCTCGGCCACGGCGCTCTGGAGCTTGCGACCCGTCGTCGCATCGGCAAATCCCTGGCCGGCCAGTACGACCAGGCGATCCTGCTGCCCAACTCGCTCAAGTCCGCGCTGGTGCCGTACTTTGCCGGCATCCCCAAGCGCACCGGCTGGCGTGGCGAATTTCGCTATGTGCTGCTCAATGATGTGCGTACGTTGGACAAGGCACGCTACCCGCTGATGATCGAACGCTTCATGGCCCTGGCCTATGCGCCCGGTGCCGAGTTGCCCACGCCGTATCCGCGTCCGAGCCTGCGGATCGACCCGGTCACCCGCGACGCGGCGCTGGCCAAGTTCGGCCTGAGCCTGGATCGCCCGGTGCTGGCGCTGTGCCCCGGTGCCGAGTTTGGCGAGTCCAAGCGCTGGCCCTCGGAGCATTACGCCAAGGTCGCCGAGATGAAGATCCGCGAAGGCTGGCAGGTGTGGCTGTTCGGCTCGAAGAACGATCACTCGGTGGGCGAAGACATCCGCCAGCGCCTGATTCCGGGCCTGCGCGAAGAGGCGGTGAACCTCAGCGGCGACACCTCGCTGGCCGAGGCGATCGACCTGCTGTCCTGCGCCGATGCGGTGGTGTCCAACGACTCCGGCCTGATGCACGTGGCGGCCGCCTTGAATCGCCCGTTGGTGGCGGTGTACGGCTCCACTTCGCCAGGGTTTACCCCGCCGTTGGCCGATAAGGTTGAAGTGGTGCGCCTGGGCCTGGATTGCAGCCCCTGTTTTGAGCGCACCTGCCGTTTCGGCCACTACAATTGCCTGCGCCAGTTGTTGCCGCAGCCGGTCAGCGAAGCCTTGCAGCGGTTGCAGGGCGACGTGGTCGAGGTTCACTGAGTTGCGGGTACTGGTAGTCAAGACCTCATCCCTGGGCGACGTGATCCATGCCTTGCCGGCACTGACCGACGCGGCGCGTGCGATCCCCGGCATTCAATTCGACTGGGTGGTGGAAGAAGGCTTTGCCGAAATTCCCACCTGGCATCCGGCCGTGGACAAGGTGATCCCGGTGGCGATCCGCCGCTGGCGCAAAAACCTCTGGCAGACCTTCAAGAGCGGCGAATGGCGGCGCTTCAAACAGCGCATCCAGTCGACCAAGTACGACCTGGTCATTGACGCTCAAGGCCTGTTCAAAAGCGCCTGGCTGACCCGTTACGTGCGTGCGCCGGTGGCCGGCTTCGACAAGCAGTCCGCACGCGAGCCGATCGCGGCGCGCTTTTATTCCCGGCGCCTGGCGGTGGCCCGCGGGCAGCATGCCGTCGAACGTTTGCGCCAGTTGTTCGCCGTGGCCCTCGGTTATGACTTGCCCAAAGGCTTGGGCGACTACGGCCTGAGGGTCGACAAACTGCTGGGCCTGCCGCCGAAAAAACCGTTCGTGCTGCTCCTGCACGGCACCACCTGGGACACCAAGCACTGGCCCGAAGCCTACTGGCGCGAGCTGGCCGAGCGCATGGGCCGTCTGGGCGTGGACGTAAAGTTGCCATGGGGCAACGCCGCCGAAAAGGCGCGCGCCGAAAGGCTGGCCCAAGGCCTGCCGAACGCCGAAGTGCTGCCCAAGCTGAACCTGGCCGGCGTGGCCCGCGTGCTGGCCGGCGCCCGCGCCTGCGTGGCGGTAGACACCGGCCTGGGGCACTTGGCTGCAGCGTTGGATGTGCCGACCATTTCGCTGTTCGGTCCTACCAATCCGGGGCTTACCGGCGCCTATGGCAAGGCGCAGATTCACCTGGCCAGCGATTGGCCGTGCGCGCCATGCCTGCAGAAACACTGTACCTATCAACCGACGGCCGACGACCTGCGTCGGTTCGACATCACGCGCGAGTCGCCCCTGTGCTTCACGCGCCTGAACCCTGAGCGTGTGGCAAGCCGACTGAGCACGTTGTTACTGGCTGAGGAGCTGCACTGATGCAACTGGCTTTTGTCCTGTACAAATATTTCCCCTTCGGCGGCCTGCAGCGTGACTTCATGCGCATTGCCCTGGAGTGCCAGCAGCGCGGCCACAGGATTCGTGTCTATACGCTGATCTGGGAAGGCGATATTCCGCAAGGTTTCGAAGTGCTGGTGGCGCCCGTGAAGGCGCTGGTCAACCACCGTCGCAATGAAAAGCTGCATGCCTGGATCCAGGCCGACCTGGCCAAGCGCCCGGTGGACCGCGTGGTGGGTTTCAACAAAATGCCGGGGCTGGACCTGTACTTCGCCGCCGACGGCGTATTCGAAGACAAGGCCCAGACCCTGCGCAACCCGATGTACCGCTGGTTCGGGCGCTACAAGCACTTTGCCGAATACGAGCGCGCGGTGTTCGATAAAAACGCCACGACCCGGATCATGGTGCTGTCCGAGCGTCAGCAGCAGCTGTTCACGCAGTATTACGGCACCCAGCCCGAGCGTTTTCACCTGCTGCCGCCGGGCATTTCCCGAGACCGACGCGCGCCGCCGAACGCCGGCGAGATCCGCGCCGAGTTTCGCGCCGAATTCGGCCTGGCCGAGGAAGATTTACTGCTGGTGCAGATCGGTTCTGGCTTCAAGACCAAGGGCGTCGACCGTAGCCTGAAGGCTGTGGCTGCGTTGCCTGCAAAGCTGAAGAAACGCACCCGGCTGTTTGTAATCGGCCAGGACGACCCCAAAGTATTCCAACTGCAGAGTGCCGCACTCGGCCTGGGTGACCAGGTGCAGTTCTTCAAGGGGCGCAACGATATTCCGCGTTTCCTGTTGGGCGCGGACTTGCTGATTCACCCTGCTTACAACGAAGCGGCCGGCATGGTGCTGGTCGAAGCGATAGTCGCCGGCCTGCCCGTGCTGGTGAGCCAGGTCTGCGGCTACGCGTTTTATATCGATAAGGCCCAGAGTGGCCGCGTGTTGGACGAGCCGTTCGAGCAGGCCCAGCTCAATCAATACCTGGTGGATATGCTCGACGATCCGCAGGCGCGCGCGACCTGGAGTCGCAATGGCCTGGCTTTCGCCGAGACGGCCGACCTGTTTAGCATGCCGCAGTACGCTGCGGACTTGATTCTGGCGGAGCCAAACCGATGAAGTTGATTCTTGCCGAACCCTTCAAGACCCTGTGGGCCGGACGCGATGCGTTCGCCGAGGTCGAGAAACTGCAAGGCCAGGTGTTCCGCGAGCTGGCCGCCCGTCGTACGTTGCGTACGGTGGTGGAGGGTCAACCCTATTTCGTGAAAATCCATCGCGGTATCGGCTGGGGCGAGATCCTCAAAAACCTGGTCACCGCCAAGTTGCCGGTCCTGGGCGCGGGCCAGGAGTGGCTGGCGATCCAGCGCTTGCATGAGCTGGGCGTGCCCACCATGACCGCCGTGGCTTTTGGTGAGAAGGGCAGTAATCCGGCTGATCAGCACTCGTTCATCGTTACGCGCGAGCTGACCCCGATTATCAGCCTGGAGGATTTGACCCTCGACTGGCTCAAGCAGCCGCCGGTGCCGGCGATCAAGCACGCCTTGACCGCCGAGCTGGCGCGTACGGTCGGCGCGATGCATCGTGGCGGCGTCAATCACCGTGATTGTTACCTCTGCCACTTCCTGTTGCACACCGACCGACCGATCGCCGTGGATACTCTCAAACTGTCCGTGATCGACCTGCACCGCGCCCAGGTGCGCGCGACGATCCCCATGCGCTGGCGCAACAAGGACCTGGCCGGGCTGTATTACTCCGCCCTGGACATCGGCCTGACCCGGCGCGACAAACTGCGCTTTCTCAAACATTACTTTCAGCAACCGTTGCGCCGGATCCTGGCCGAGCAAGCGCCGCTGCTGGCCGAGTTGGAGCGCATGGCCGCCAAACTCTATGCGCGCAAGCAACGTTACGGGGATGCGCTCTGATGGCGGGCTGGAACCTGGAACCGGCCTACGCCGCCCTGGCGGACGACTTCGGCAGCCTGGAGGCGGTGTTCGCGCTGCAAGGCGAACGGTTGACTCGAGACCCGTTGTCGGAAGTGATCCGGGTTGAGCGTGGCGGGGTCAATTACTACGTCAAGCGTTACTCCGGGGCGGGCAAGGGCTTGCGCCGTTACCTGGGCAAGCCGCGAGTGAAATCCGAATGGCAGAACCTCAAGCGTTTCGCCAAGTGGGGCATCCCTACCGCTGATGTAGTCGCCTGGGGCCTGGATCGCAACGGGCTGGCCTACAACCGTGGGGCGATGATTACCCGCGAATTGCCCAAGACCGAAGACCTGTCGGTTCTGGCCGAACGCAATGATGCGCGGCTCAAGGACCCCCGCTGGGTCGATGCCATCAGCCGGCAGCTCGCCGAATATACGCGCACCATGCACGATCACCGCTTCACCCATAACGACTTGAAGTGGCGCAACCTGCTGGTGGACGATCAGTGCACCCTCTACCTGATCGATTGCCCCAACGGCGATTTCTGGCGCGGTTTCTGGCTCAAGTACCGCATCACCAAGGACCTGGCCTGCCTGGACAAGGTCGCCAAATATCATCTGTCGGCCACCCAGCGCCTGCGTTTCTATATGAAATATCGACAACGCACCCACCTGACGGCGTCCGACAAACAACGAATTCGCCATGTGGTGAAGTTTTTCGAGGGACGTGAATGAGTGACTTCCTGGCGGCTGCCGACCGGGCCTTGCTGGAGCGCAACGGCCTGGCCACGTTCGACGCGTTGTGGGCCAAGCAGCTCGACGCGGTGGACGAGCCGAACACCAGCCGTGGCGGCTGGAGCAGCGTGTTTCGCCTGGAGCTGGAGGGGCAGGGTTACTACCTCAAGCGCCAGAGCAACTACCTGACGCGCAGCCTGCACCGGCCATTCGGCGAGCCGAGTTTCTCCCGCGAGTTTCGCAATATCAGTCGTTACCGCGCCCTGGGGATCCCGGCCTTGCAGGCGGCGTTCTACGGCGAGCGCAAGGTGGCCGGCGAGTATCGCGCCATGCTGTTGACTCGTGCCCTCGACGGCTGGAACGACCTGGAGTCGTTGCTCGAGCAGTGGTCCTCGCTCAGCGATGTCCAGCACCGCGCGATCCTGCGGGCCTGCGGTGAATTGGCGCGCCGGCTGCACGGCGTCGGCCAGGTGCATGGCTGTTTCTACCCCAAGCATATTTTTCTGCAGGCCACCGGCGACGGTTACGCCGCGCAACTGATCGACCTGGAGAAAACCCGTCCATTGCTGTTCGGCTGGCGTGATCGCGTCAAGGATCTGGAGCCTTTGCTGCGCCGGTCCCCGCAGTGGTCCGAGGTGCAGGTGCGTCAACTGTTGGCGGCCTATCTCGAGCAGCCCGAGGACAGCGCGTTGGTCTCGACCTGGCTGCAGCGCCTCACGGCCCGGCGCAGCCATAAGGAGAAGCGCTGATGCGCCTGTCGGAGCTGAAAAACGTCGGCCGCGCGCCGAGCCTGCCGTTGACGCTGGAGCTGGCGGACGCCGCCGGCCCTGGGCAGTTGCAACTTTTGAGCCTGCTGCGCGTGTTGCCAGGCCAGCGCTACGTTGGCGCGGCGGTGTGGCGCGGGCGTGCCGTGCTGGCCAAGCTGCTGGTAGGCAGCAAGGCCGCGCGGCATTTCCAGCGTGAGCTCAGCGGCGTTCGTCTGCTGGCCGAACAGGGCCTGACCACGCCGTTGCTGCTGGCGGACGGCCTGCAGGAAGGCGAGGGAGGCTGGTTGCTGTTCGAATTCATAGAGGGCGCACAAAGCCTGGCCGACGCCTGGCAGACGGTCGAAGGTTTGCCGCCGTTGGCCGACGAACAAACCGCCGTGCTCGCTGAGGCGCTGGGCGCGATCGCACAGATGCACACCAAAGGGCTGTGGCAGGAAGACCTGCACCTGGACAACCTGCTGCGCCAGAACGGCAAACTGTACCTGATCGACGGTGCCGGGATTCGCGCCGAAGAGCCTGGCAAGCCACTGTCGCGCAACCGTGTGCTGGAAAACCTGGGCGTATTTTTCGCCCAGTTGCCCAAGAATCTTGAGCCGTTCACCGAAGAGTTGCTGGTGTACTACCTGCTGGGCAATGGTGAACACGCCTTGCCCCTGGAGGCCTTGGAAAAACAGGTGCGTAAGGTCAGTGCGTGGCGCTTGAAAGACTATCTGGACAAGGTCGGCCGTGAGTGCACGCTGTTCAGCGTGGAGCGCGGTGCCTTTGGGTTGCGCGCGATCCGTCGCGAGGAGGTGCCGGCGATGCTGCCGGTACTGGAACAGGCCGACGCCCTGCTCGAGCAGGGCCACTTGTACAAGACCGGCGGCGCCGCCAGCGTAGCCAGGGTCGAGGTGGCCGGTCGGCCGCTGGTGATCAAGCGCTACAACATCAAGGGTTTCGCCCATTGGCTCAAGCGCTTCTGGCGCCCAAGCCGCGCCTGGCATTCCTGGCGCGAAGGCAACCGTCTGGCGTTCCTCGGCATCAGCACGCCCAAGCCGCTGGCCGTGCTGGAAAAGCGTTTCCTCTGGCTGCGCAGCCGCGCGTACCTGATCACCGAATACCTGCCGGGGCCGGACATCATCGAGCGCTTCGCGCCCTACGTTGAACACGGCGACGCACCGGAAAACGAACTGCAGGCGCTGGATCGTCTGTTCGCCGAGTTGATCCGCGAGCGCATCAGTCATGGCGATTTCAAGGGCCACAACCTGTTCTGGCACGAAGACCGCTGGGCGCTGATTGACCTTGACGCGATGTGCCAACACCGCAGCCTGGCCAGCTTCGCCCCGGCCTATGCCAAGGACCGTGCGCGATTTATGCGTAACTGGCCGCAGGACAGCGCGCTGTATCAGCTGATCGATGAGCGTTTGCCCAAGCAGCCCACCTGATCGCTTCGACGCTCAGAATTGATACTCGGCCCCGGCGCCGGCGTACCACGAACGGCCGGGCGCGGCTTCGTAGTAGCGGCCGTTGCCATCGCCGACAATGACCGAGCCCACATACTGCCGGTCCAGCACGTTATCCAGGCGCAAGGTCTGGTGGAAAGTCCAGTGCTCGACCTTCTGCTCCAAGCGCGCCCGCCAGTTGAATACGCTGTACCCCGGCGCGGCGTGCTGCTGGTTGGTGTCTTCGACATAGACCTTGCTGCGGTACAGGCCTTCAATGGCGCTGCTGACCCAGTCCCGCGGTTTCCAGTTCAGCTCGGCAAATAGCGTGGTCTGCGGTACGCCGGGGAGGTAATTGCCTTTATCCACCGGGTTGCCGCCGCCCATGAAGGCGCTGTCGTAGGTGGCTTGCAGGCGGGTGTAGGCGAGGTGGGTGCTCCATTGTTCCGCCAGCTGGCTTTGCAGGCCAAGTTCGAAGCCGCGACGCAGGGTGCGGCCGGCGTTTTGATAGCTGGTGCGCCCGCCCAGGGATTGATTGACCACCAGTTCATCCTCGGTGGTGATCTGGAACACGGCGGCGTTGACCCGCGTGCTCCCCACCTGCGCCTTCAAGCCCACTTCATACTGGGTGCTGTCTGACGGCTTGAGGCCAAAGTTGAAGCCTTCGGCGTTACCCGGTGCGTAGGCCAATTCGGCCTGGGTGGGCGTTTCGAAGCCCTTGCCTGCGCTGACGTAGCCGTGCAGGTCGGGGGTGAAGGCGTACATCACGCTCATGGAAGGCGTCGTTTTTCGATAGATCTTGCGTCCGCTGGCGTTGCCATTGCTGAGGAATTGATCGTCGACGTCCATCTCCATGCTGCTATGGCGCACACCTGCTTGCAGGGTCCAGCGATCAAGGGCCCAATTGGCTTGCAGGTAGGGATCAAGGCTGCGCGCCGTGTCGACTTCGTCACGACGTAACTGGCCTTTTACGCCCAGCGTGTTGCCGCTGTAGTTCTGGTAGCCGTGGCGGCTGTCCTGGCTCTGGTCGAAATCCAGCCCGCCGATAATCATCAACTCCCCCGGCGCGCTGTCAATGGGCTGCATCCAGCGCGCGCCGGCGCCGTAGAACTGGCGATCGAATTGCACGACGCCGCCGCCCCGCTCATTGGCGGGCGTGCCTTTGGGGATCGACAGGTACTGAATGACGCTGCGCCGCCCCGTATACGCATTCACCTGCAGCGTCGCGTCACCCACATACCGCTCGTAGTTCATCCCCACTTGCTGGTGGTCGATGCTTTTTCGCGTGTTGTACGTCAGGGCGTTGGCGCTCACTGAGCGTGGATCGGCTTTGTAGGCGGCCCACGTCTGCCCCAGCGGGTCCTGGGTGCCGTTCTGCTCCAGGCTGCTGTAGATCAGTGCCAGCTTGCTGTCATCGTCCGGGTGAAGGTTGAGCTTGGCGAAGGTCTGGTCGCGACGGGCGCTGCTGTGGTCGCGGTAGCCGTCGGTGTCCATGCGCGAGGCATCCAGCACGAAGCCGGCGCCATGGGTGGCGCCTTCTGCGGTGAGGTGGTTCTTGTTCAGGCCGTCGCTGCCCACCAGGGTTTCGGCGCCGATACGCGGCGCGCCTTCGCCTTCACGCGAGAACATCTGAATCACACCCCCGGCGTTGCTGCCGTACAAGGTCGCGGCCGGTCCGCGCAGCACTTCAATGCGTTCGGCGGTATCCAGGTTGAACGTGGCGGCCTGGCCCTGGCCGTCCGGGGTGCTGGCGGGGATGCCGTCGGCAAACAACTTGATCCCGCGTACGCCAAACGCCGAACGGGCGCCAAAGCCACGGGAGGAAATCTGCAGGTCCTGCGCGTAATTCTGACGGTTCTGGACCACCAGTCCGGGCACGCGCGCCAAGGCTTCGGAGGCGTTGATGCCCAGTTGGCCGTCGCTGATCTGGTCGCGGTCGATTGCGTCCACTGAGTAAGGCAGGTCGAAGGTCGGGCTGGCGCTGCGTGAACCGGTGACGACGCTGGGGTCGAGTATCAGGGGCGCGTCTTCCGCGCCTGCGGTGTCACATAGGGCCAACAGGCCGGGCAGCAAGAGGGTGAGGCGGGTGAGGTGGTTCATCAATCGGCCGAATTCCGTGGCGCTTAGGGTGTAAACGCGCAAAAAGGCGCGAGTTTAGTGGCTCGCGCAGCTTTTATCATTTCGGAATCAGCCTACGCTGCAAATCGGCATTCCCACGCTGGGCCTCCAGGGGCGTCGATGTTAGCGTGGCACGCTTCGTTAATGGCAAGCAAAAGGAGCGGTTTGTGAAGACTCTGTCCTGCGTCTTATGGTTGCCTGTGCTGCTGGTGCTGGCCGGTTGCGGCACGATCAACACCGTGTTCCGCCCCGACGCCGTGACCAGCCAGAATCTCAAGGATTCGCGCAGCCACTGCGACAACGTACCGCGCATCTACAGCGGTGTGATCTATGGGTTCTGTACGCTCAATGGCGAGCCTGCCCCTGATAAGAACCTGCAGGACAGCGGCCAGATTGGGCTGGGGCGCGATTCGATACCGGCCATCGCGGTCGAGTTCGTGGCGTCCGGCGTACTGGACACATTGGCACTGCCTTATACGATCTATCGCCAGAACAAGGATGGCAGCATCGAGATCTACCGCTAGGCCCACTTGCCGCTTGCCGCTAACAGCTTCCCACTGCTTTTAAGCTATAATCCCGCCCTTTAGCTGTTTCCCGCCTGGGCGGGAAGCGCACTTTTTTCAGGCGCAACCCGCCTGCATGCAGACTAAAAGAGGCTAGACCCCTGTGGCATTGACGATTCTTGGCCTGTCCGGCGCCCTTAGCCATGATCCTTCCGCAGCCCTGTATATCGACGGCAAGCTGATCGCGGCCGCCGAAGAAGAGCGCTTCGTACGCGACAAACATGCAAAGAACCGCATGCCCTACGAGTCGGCGAAGTTCTGCCTGGAGCAGGCCGGCATCAAGCCTTCGGACGTTGACGTGGTGGCGATCCCGTTCGCCCCGATCAGCCTGTTCGGCGAGGCGCGCTGGCACTATGCCAAGCGTTACTGGTACGCCCCGGACCGCGCGCTCGACGCGATCCTGATGGGCAATCGTCGCTACAAGCGCTATCGCAACAAGATCGTATGGTGCCTGGAGCAACTGGGCTTCGATCCCAAGAAGATCAAGATCGAGCCGGTCGAGCATCACCTTGCCCACGCCTCCAGTGCCTACCACTGCTCCGGCTTCCAGGAAAAAACCGCGATCCTCGGTATCGACGGTAAAGGCGAGTACGCCACCACGTTCTTCGGCTACGGCGAGAACGGCAAGATCCACAAAATCAAAGAATTCTACGACCCGGACTCCCTCGGCGGCCTGTACGGCGCGATCACCGAGTTCCTCGGTTTCGAAATGCTCGACGGCGAGTTCAAGGTCATGGGCATGGCGCCGTATGGCGATGCCAGCAAGTACGACTTCTCGCGCCTGGCCTCGTTTGAAAACGGCGAGCTGGTGATCAACACCGACTACGCCAACGTCATCGGCCTGCGTCGCTACAAAGAGAAGGGCAAGGGCTTCTACTTCTCGCCGAAACTGATCGAGTGGCTGGGCCCCAAACGCGAAGGCGATATCGCCGACGAACCCTACATCCACTACGCCGCCAGCATGCAGGCGCTGTTTGAAAAGCTGGCCTTGCAGATGATCGACCACTATCTGGGCGACATTCTGAAGAACACCGGCAAGCTGGCCTTCGCCGGTGGCTGTGCGCTGAACGTCAAGCTGAACCAGAAAATCATCGCCCGTGACGACGTCAAAGAGCTGTTCGTGCAGCCGGCGTCCGGCGATGCCGGCACCGCTGTCGGTGCGGCCGCCTATGTGTCCCACGCCCGTGGTGTGCCGGTGGAGAAGATGGAACACGTCTACCTCGGCCCGTCCTACAGCAACGAAGACGTGATTGCCGCGTGCGCCAAGCACGAGAGCAAGCCGAACTGGCGCAAGATCGAGAACATGCCGCAGCGCATCGCCAGAATCATGGTCGACGGCAACCCGGTGGCCTGGTTCCAGGGCCGCATGGAGTTTGGCCCGCGTGCGCTGGGCGGTCGTTCGATCATCGGTTGCCCGAGCGCCACCGGCGTGGCCGACCGCATCAACCACCAGATCAAGTTCCGCGAGCGCTGGAGGCCTTTCTGCCCGTCGATGCTCGACACCGTAGCCCCGCAGATGATCAAGGTCGATCACCCGGCGCCGTTCATGACCTTCACTTTTGAAGTGGCCGAAGAATGGAAAACCCGGGTGCCGGAAGTGGTCCATGAAGATGGCACCTCGCGCGCCCAAGTGCTCAAGCGTGAGTACAACCCGCGCTACTACGACATGATGAAAGAGCTGGAAGTCCTCACCGGTAACGGTGTGTCGTTGAACACCTCGCTCAACCGCCGTGGCGAAGCGATGATCTGCTCGCCCACCGACGCGCTGAACATGTTCTTCGGCTCCGACCTGCAGTACCTGATCATGGAAGACATCCTGGTGGTCAAGGATGGCGTGGACCCTTATGACGCTGTGGTCTAAATGCTGAATCGCTTCCAGGCATGGCGTGAACGTGGCGGCTGGCAGCCTGTAGAGGCTGAGGTTTACGCCCAGGCCTGGCAGCGCTTCGGTGGCAGCGTGGCGACTCACCCGCAGGTGGTCGAGCGTCTGGCCGGCCTGGCGCGGATTCCGGTGCGCTACCTGGGGTGGGAACAGGACGGCGAACTCAAGGGGGCGATTGCCACGTGGGGGCGCGACCTGGCGCTGTCCAAGGACGTGCTCAAGCGCAACGGCAAGAAGGCCTTGTTCGACCTGGGCAATGCCGAGATCATCCTGCCGATTGCCGCCGATGCCCAGTTGCCGGTGCGCCATCGCGGGCGCTATCTGTCGGCCTTGAATGAAGGGCGGGTGGGTACCCTCAAGCCCCAGGCCGAACAATTGGCCATGGCGCGCACCCCTGAAGACTTGTCGAAAAAGTTTCGCTACAACCAGCGTCGCGAATTGCGCCTGCTGGAAGAAGCGGGCGGTGTGGTGCGCGCGGTCAGCGAGTTCTCCAGCGTGGAGCTGGCGGCGATTTATTGCGACCTGTTCCAGCGCCGCTGGGGGTTTCCGGCGGCAGGCGCGGCGCGCTTGGCTGAGGTGCTGGAGTTGCTCAAGGAGTTCCTGTTCGGCTCGGTGCTGTTTCTCAATGACGCCCCGATCGCCGTGCAATTGGTGTATCAGGTGCAGTCTCGCGAGTGGTTCAGCGCCGAGTACGTCAACGGCGGCGTCGACCCGCAAACCCGTGCGTTCAGCCCCGGCAGCGTGCTGAGTTTTCTCAATACCCAGAGTGCCTGGGAGCAGGCGCGTGCGGCGGATAAGTCACTGCGCTTTTCCTTCGGTCGCGCCGACCGTGAATACAAGGAGCGCTGGTGCAATCCGGTGCCGGTGTTCAGCCTATGACTCGCAAGCAGCAACTGCTCAAGCGCCATCGGCGCAACAAGCGCATCGCGCTGCTGGTCAGTTTGCTGATACTGGTCGCGACCGGCTTACTGGTGGCCTGGTGGTTGCCGTTGATCCTCGCAGTGCTGCTGTGGATGGCTCATGAGGCCTGGTTTTCCGACCACCTGTTTTACTCGCCCAAAGACAACTATGAATACGCGTTTCCCGCCGGCAGCGAACAGCCTGGCTTGCGCCTGGAGGCGGGACGCTTGCTGCTGGATACACCGCTGGACGCGGACGACACGCTGATTGTCGGTATTGAACTGCGAAGCTCATGGCTTGGGCGTTTCTGCGATCCGGCGGTGGAGCTGCTGGGCCTGGATGCGCCGGATCGCCAAGCCTTCGAGCGTGGGGTCGGTGGGCGTCGTTATCTGAATCTGACCGGCGCCGCCGAAGCATTGGCCGCGGGCAGGGTAAAATTGCGCGGCCGGTTTTGTCGGATCAAAGGGCAGCCTGTGCTGTGGCGCTTGCGCCAGCCGGACTATCGCCAGCAACGGGTCATGGTGATCGCGCCGCACGCCGACGATGCTGAGCTGGCGGCGTTCAGTCTTTACAGTCAGGCGGCCGAAAGCTGGATCGTGACCCTGACCGCAGGTGAGATCGAAGCCGAACATTATCAACGCATGGGCCTGCCCAAGGCTGAGGCTGCGCGCCTCAAAGGGCGCTTGCGCGCCTGGGACAGCATTGCCGTGCCACGCTGGGCTGGCGTGCCGGAGGCGCAGTGTGTGCAGCTGGGTTACTTCTGTATGCAGCTGCAGGCAATGCAGGCCGCGCCGGACCGACCCCAGGCCTCGCGCGAGGCCGAGTTGAGCGATACGCGGCTGTTTCGCCAGTTCAACGGTTTCGCGCTGCCCGGCGATGTGGACGGCGCGCCGACCTGGCACAACCTGGTTGCCGATCTGCGCGCGCTGCTGCTCAAGGCGCGGCCACAGGTGATCGTGCTGCCGACGCCCTTGCTCGATCCCCACGCCGATCATATCTGTGCCCATGCCGCGGTACTTGAAGCCTTGCAAGGGCTGGAATGGCGACCCGACACATTGCTCGGCTACGCCAATCACCTGCATGATAACGACCGCTGGCCCATGGGGGACTCCGGCACCGGAGTCGCACTGCCGCCGCATTTTGATTCGGCAGCTGAGCTTGTGCCCTGCTGTGTTGCGCTGACCTTGAGTCAGCAGCGGGACAAGGCCATGGCGTTGGGCATGATGCACGACCTGCAGCCGCGAGCACCGTTCAAGCGCCGCGTGCGCAAGTGGTTGCAGCAGGTTCTGGCGGGCCGTGGTCCATCGCCCTATGGCGAAAATGAATTCTTTCGCAAGGCCGTGCGTCGTCACGAGCTGTTGTGGGTCCTGAGGCAGGACTGAAATCCCATTGAAGGCAGGCCGGGCCTGTCGCTCCTTTTTACCGGGCCGTGTGCCCGTAGCCAGATCGCTGCATGGAGAGTTATGAAGCCGCGTTTCAAGGTTTTGCAGTTACAGCCGGACTACAACGTCAAGACCCATGACTTCGCCGACCTGGGTGAGCAGATCGTCAAATCGCTGCCGGTTGAGCGTTTCGAGGTGACATCCGGCTTTCTCAGCGGGCGCCCGCTGCCCGGCCAACCCCTCAGCGTCGCCGAGCACTCACATTATTTCGAGCTGCCGGAAAAGTCCCTCAAGGGCATTCGCTTTGGCGCCATGTGGCAGATCTACAAGTACTGCCGCGAGCAGAAATTCGATGTGGTCATCTGTAACCGCTTTAAATCGGTGAACATGATGCTATCGCTCAACCGCTGGTTGAAGATCCCGCTGTGTATCGGCATCTCCCATGGTTTTGGCGAATACGCGCGCGGTTATCGTCGACGTCAGACTCGGCGCTGGGTCAGCCCGGCCTGGCGCTTTGTCGGTGTGTCGGAGGCGGTGAAGGACTACCTGGTCGGCCTCGACTGCGGGTTCACGCGGGAAAACACCACCTACGTGACCAACGCCATCGACATTCCTCAGGCAGAAGCGTTGCAGTTGTCCCGCGAGGACGCCCGCAAGGCCTTGGGCCTGCCAATGGATGCGCGGATGATCGGCGCATTGGGCCGCCTGGTGCCGATCAAAGGCCACACCCATTTGCTGCAAGCGTTCGCCACGCTCAAGGACAAATACCCTCAAGCGCAGGTCGGAATCATCGGCTCCGGTCGTGCCGAAGCCGATCTGCGTGCGGACATCGAGCGCCTGGGTCTGACCGGCCGCGCGCACTTGCTGGGCTTTCGCGAAGACGGCATGAAATACGTGCGCGGCTTCGACATCTGGACCATGCCATCGCTGTTCGAAGGCCTGGGCCTGGCGCTGCTGGAAGGCATGAGCGGCCATTTGCCGGTGATTGCCTCCAATGGCCCTGCGATGCTGCCCCTGGTACAGGGCGCGGGTGGCCTGTCCCATGACCCCGGCAATGTCGAACAGTTGGCCGCGGCCCTGGATACCTATCTGGCGCTGAGCGATGAGCAGTTGCGTGCCAAGGGTGAAGAGGTGTTCCGCTACCTGCAAGCCAACCACACGCTTGATGAATTCAAGCACAAGTACCTGACTCTGATTGAAACCGGTTTGCGTGAAGTAGGTAGAGCATGAATCAGCCACAACCCCTGGTCTCGGTGATCATCGCGTCCTACAACCACGGCCGGTATATCGAAGAAAGCATTCTCAGCGTACTGGGGCAAACGTACCCCAATATCGAATTACTGGTGGTGGACGACGGCTCCAAGGATGACAGCGTCGAGCGTATCCGGCGTTTGCAGGCCGAGCACGGTTTTGACTTTCAGGTGCAACAGAATCAGGGGCTCAGTGCCACCCTCAATGGTGCGATCGCGCGCGCGAAAGGGAGCCTGATCGCACCGTTCGGTTCGGATGACATCATGCTGCCCGATCGTATCGCGACCCAGGTAGCGTACATGGAGGGCAAGCCAACGGTGGGGATGTGCGCCGGCAACATCGAGCTGATCGACGGCGACGGTAATCTGCACCCTGAGAAGAAACAACGTCGCGACGTGCCATTTCGCTGTCTCGACTTCGATGACATCTTCATGGATCGCAAGCCTTTCCCACCGGCGCCGACCATGCTGATTCGCCGTGAAGTGCTGGAGCAGGTCGGAGGTTTTGACCCGCAGATTCCTCTGGAAGACCTGCTGATCCAATTGAAAATAACAGCGGCGGGCTACACCATCGACGCCCTCGACCAGGTGATGGCGCGCTATCGGCAGCACGCGAGCAATACCTACAAAAACCACCGCTACATGATTCAGAACATTCTCAAGACCTATGCCAAGTTCAGCGAACACCCGGCCTATGACGCGGTGCGCTACAACTTCCTGAACTCGATGTTCCTCAAGACAGCCGACCGTGATCGGCCACTGGCGAAGGAAATCCTCAGGCAGATCCCGCTGAAGTTCTGGGGGCGCAAGACTTTGCGCGGCCTGGTGAGGTTGTATCTGCTGCCGCTCAAGCACTGAGCGGGCAGGCGGTGAAAAAG
Organism: Pseudomonas quebecensis; assembly: GCF_026410085.1. Taxonomy (NCBI): domain Bacteria; kingdom Pseudomonadati; phylum Pseudomonadota; class Gammaproteobacteria; order Pseudomonadales; family Pseudomonadaceae; genus Pseudomonas; species Pseudomonas quebecensis. Next base: position 4,785,756 of record NZ_CP112866.1, on the reverse strand, counting down.
GCGACTATCAGCAGTGATAGTCGCCTTTTTTATCAGGTGGCGGGATGGGCCAGCGCCAGGACCTGCTCGCGGATCTTATTGGTGGCGCCCTGGCTGGCAATGCAGGCATAACCTTTGGCCAACTGTTCGAAGTGGGTCTCGAACAACCAGGCGCGATCCTGCGGGTAGCGCTGCATATGGCGCAGGTTGCGTTGGCGCAAGGTGTTGCGCAGCGGCGACGGAAAGATGCGCAGGTCGGCGATATCAATCAGGCCGAACTCACCGTCATCCATCAGCAGCACATTGCCCAGGTGCAGCGACCGGAAGTACACACCGCGTTCATGCAGCTGGGCCATGAACTGGCCAAAGCGTTCGATCAGGGACTCGCGCAGGCTGCTGTCCAGGCTTTGCAGGGCCTGGCGCAGGGTCAGGCCAGGCAGCGGCGAGTAAACGACCGCGCTGCTGCCATCACGCATTCCATACAGGGCAAGGATCTGCGGCGTGGGGATACCCAGGGTGCGCAGGCGCTCGGCGTTGTTCGCAAATCGTTCAGAGTAGGGGTTGAAGCTGCCCGAGGTGTACCAGCGGCGCGGGCGGAAAACCTTGAGGAAGCGCCCGTCGGACAACCGCAGCACTTTCGGGCCCAGGCCATCGGCTTCTATGACATGGGCATCGCTGCACAGTTGCTCGAACGCTTCTGGCTTGAGCGGCTGAGCCGACCTGTCCAGCACGCTGCGACGACGTTGGGCGATGCTCAGGCCGGCGATGATTGCCAATGGAATCCACAACAGGAACCAGTGCTCCTTGGGGCGCGACAAAATCCCACCGCCTTCGGTCAGGCCGGCGCCGATGCCGTAGGCGAGCAGCGATGATGCCAGGATGAACAGCGGCTGCGCCCGTTCCTTGAGACTCTTGTACAGGCCCCAGCCGAGCATGAAGATCCAGGGGATAAAGCCGATGATGCCCACGTAATACAGCACGCCCAAGGCAAAGCTGTGGGGCTCGCGCAGTTGATAACCGTCGGCCAGTGTCAGGTACAGCTCGGAGTCGTAGCTGTGGCCGATCCAGGGATGTTCGGCGATGAGCTTGAGCGACATGTCCCACAGCACAAGGCGGAATGAGCTGCCACGGGTGGTGATGATCTCGGGGTAGAACAGCAGCGCCGCAGCGCCAGCGAGCAGTGCGATGATCAACAGCGCAGCGCGGCGGTTACGGCTGATGAAGATTATCCAGAGGATGCTCAGGGTCAACGCCACCATTGGTGTGCGTGAGCCCGTGGCGATGACCGCGGCGGTCATGATCGCCAGGGCGGGCACGCTGAACCACAGCACGTGCAGGCGTTGGGTGGTAACGCAGACATATAGCCAGTAAACGCAGAAAAACCCGAATACGTGGGAGCTGAGCAATGGGTTGTCGAGAGCGCCGCGCCCGCCGATCATGCGCATCCCGGGCTCGTAGGCCTGGATGAATACCACCAGGTTGCATGCGCACACCACCAATGCGATCACCGCCGCACTGAAGAAAATCGGCTTGAACAGTTCATGGCGGTAATGCAGCAATAACCCGCAACCGGCGAACAGCATGAACGTGTGCAGGGGGCGCTTGAACAAGTCGGTGTCGGGATGGTGCTCCGGGCTCCAAAGCAGACTGATCAGCGCCCAGGCGGAAAACAGCAGAAACGCGATCGCCAGCGGCTCGCGCAACAGCTCCTTGATTTCCCTGGGGCGCAGGCACAGCAGCAGCAAGGTCGGCGCGCTGAAAAGACCGTAGTAGAACTTGTGCAGCACATTGCGGTTGGTCACAAAGAACAGCGCACTCAGAAGCAACAACAAGCCTATGGGCAGAATCCAGAGGACCAGGAAGTCGAAGACGCGATTTTTGCCATAACTGAGGCGATTGGAGTGCATATAAAAAGCCATTCCAGAAAGAGAAAGCCGACCATCTTAAGGTAGTGGCATTATAATGTCGCTGGTTGTGGCCAGCCCGGCATTGGGTCATGCCGGGTGCAAGTACAACAGAGAAGCTGTGCTAAAGTCAGCCTCCTTTTTTAAAACGCCGCGTGATATGACCGATTCCAGTCCGAGCGCAAGCCCTTCGAGCTTGAAAATATACTTCCGTCTGCTCAGTTATGTGAGGCCCTACGCGGGCTTGTTCGCGCTGAGTATCCTCGGATTTCTGATTTTCGCGTCGACCCAGCCGATGCTGGGTTACATCCTCAAATACTTTGTCGACGGCCTGTCCAACCCTGAGGCCGTGCTTTTCCCCAGCGTGCCGTACCTGCGCGACTTGCAGTTGCTGCAAGCCGTGCCCTTGCTGATCATCCTGATCGCCGCCTGGCAGGGCCTGGGTTCGTTCCTGGGCAACTACCTGCTGGCCAAGGTCTCCCTGGGCCTGGTCCACGACCTGCGCGTGCAGTTGTTCAATAACCTGCTGACGCTGCCCAACCGCTATTTCGACAATCACAATTCCGGGCATCTGATTTCACGTATCACCTTCAACGTGACCATGGTCACGGGCGCTGCGACCGATGCGATCAAGGTTGTGATCCGTGAAGGCATGACGGTGATCTTCCTGTTTGCCTCGCTGCTGTTCATGAACTGGCGCCTGACGCTGGTGATGATCGCCATCCTGCCGTTGATTGCGGTGATGGTCAGCACGGCGAGCAAGAAATTTCGCAAGCAGAGCAAGAAGATTCAGGTGGCGATGGGCGATGTGACTCACGTGGCTTCGGAAACCATCCAGGGCTACCGCGTGGTGCGCAGCTTCGGCGGCGAGGTGTATGAAGAAAAACGCTTCCTCAAGGCCAGCCAGAGCAACACCAACAAACAGTTGCGCATGACACGCACCGGGGCAATCTACACGCCGGCGCTGCAACTGGTGATCTACACCGCGATGGCGGTGCTGATGTTCCTGGTCCTCTATCTTCGTGGCGATGCATCGGCCGGTGACATGGTGGCCTACATCACGCTGGCCGGTCTGTTGCCCAAGCCGATCCGCCAGCTCTCGGAAGTCAGCTCGACGATCCAGAAGGGTGTAGCGGGCGCCGAAAGCATTTTCGAACAGCTGGACGAAGAGGTCGAAATCGACCACGGCACGATCGAGCGCGACAAGGTCAGCGGGCGCCTCGACGTGCGCAACCTGAACTTCACCTACCCAGGCACCGAACGTCATGTGCTCAAGGACATCAGCTTTACCGCCGAGCCTGGGCAGATGATCGCGCTGGTGGGGCGCTCGGGCAGCGGCAAGTCGACCCTGGCCAGTCTGATCCCGCGTTTCTATCACCATGAAAGTGGCGAAATCCTGCTCGACGGTATCGAGATTGAACACTACAAGCTGCTCAACCTGCGCAAGCATATTGCCCAGGTGACCCAGCACGTGACTTTGTTCAGCGATACCGTGACCAACAACATCGCCTACGGCGACCTGGCCGGCGCCCCCCGCGCGGACGTCGAAGCCGCCGCGGCGGATGCCAACGCCAAGGACTTCATCGATCAGTTGCCCAAGGGTTTCGATACCCAGGTCGGCGAAAACGGTGTGCTGTTGTCCGGTGGCCAGCGCCAACGCCTGGCGATTGCCCGCGCGCTGCTCAAGAATGCGCCGTTGCTGATCCTTGACGAGGCCACCTCGGCGTTGGATACCGAGTCCGAGCGTCACATTCAGGCGGCGCTGGACAAGGTCATGCAGGGCCGCACCACCCTGGTGATCGCGCATCGCTTGTCCACCATCGAAAAGGCCGACCTGATCCTGGTGATGGACGACGGCCGGATTGTCGAGCGCGGTACGCACAGCGAACTCCTGGCACAGAACGGCTACTACGCCCGCCTGCATGCCATGGGCCTGGATGCACCGATTGCCGCCGACATTACCTGAACCTTGTGTGGGAGCCGGCGACCGGCTCCCACATTGCAAAACCCTCCCGCAAACCTCCTGTAACCCTGTGCTAATATCGCGCCCCTGTTCATTTTGTATGTGGGTTGCTCCATGAAGTTGTCCATGCCGCGATTCGATCAAGCCCCCGTCTTGGTGGTCGGCGATGTCATGCTCGACCGTTACTGGCATGGTGGTACCTCACGGATTTCCCCTGAGGCGCCGGTGCCGGTCGTCAAGGTCGAGCAAATCGAAGACCGCCCGGGCGGCGCTGCCAACGTCGCCCTCAATATCGCCGCGCTCGGCGCGCCGGCCTCCCTGGTCGGCGTGACCGGCGACGACGAAGCCGCCGACAGCCTGGCCAACAGCCTGCGCGGCGCCGGCGTGCGCGCGTTGTTTCAGCGCATCGCCCATCAGCCCACCATCGTCAAATTGCGAGTGATGAGTCGTCATCAGCAATTGCTGCGGATCGATTTCGAAGAACCCTTCGCCACCGATGCACTGGCTCTCAGCGACCAGGTCGACGAGTTGCTTGAAGGCATCAAGGTGCTGGTGCTGTCCGACTACGGCAAAGGTGCATTGAAGAACCATCAGATGCTGATCCAGGCCGCGAAGGCCAGGGGCATTCCGGTGCTGGCCGATCCCAAGGGCAAGGACTTCTCGATTTACCGGGGCGCCAGCCTGATCACGCCGAACCTCAGCGAGTTCGAAACCATCGTCGGCGGTTGCGCCGATGAGCACGAACTGGTCAGCAAAGGTGCGGCGCTGATGGCTGACCTGGACCTGGGGGCCTTGCTGGTCACCCGTGGCGAGCACGGCATGACGCTATTGCGCCCCGGCCACCCGGCCATGCACCTGCCGGCGCGGGCCCGTGAAGTGTTCGATGTCACCGGCGCAGGCGATACCGTGATTTCCACATTGGCCGCCTCCATTGCTGCCGGCGAAGAGCTGCCGCACGCGGTGGCACTGGCCAACCTGGCGGCGGGCATCGTAGTCGGCAAATTGGGTACCGCTGCGATCAGTGCGCCTGAGTTGCGCCGCGCCATCCAGCGTTCCGAAGGCTCGGAACGTGGTGTGCTGAGCCTTGAGCAATTGCTGCTGGCGATTGACGATGCCCGTGCCCATAACGAGAGCATCGTGTTCACCAACGGTTGCTTCGACATCCTGCATGCCGGCCACGTGACTTACCTGGAGCAGGCGCGCGCCCAAGGCGATCGCTTGATCGTCGCGGTCAACGACGATGCCTCGGTCAGCCGCCTCAAAGGCCCAGGCCGCCCGATCAACAGCGTCGACCGGCGCATGGCGGTCCTGGCGGGTCTGGGCGCGGTGGACTGGGTGATCAGCTTTCCCGAGGGGACCCCGGAAAACCTGTTGGCCCAGGTCAAGCCGGATGTGCTGGTCAAAGGCGGAGACTACTCGGTCGACCAGGTGGTAGGTGCCGATATCGTCAGCGCCTACGGTGGCACGGTCAAAGTGCTGGGCCTGGTCGAAAACAGCTCGACCACGGCGATTGTTGAAAAAATCCGCAACAATGAGTAACGCTGGTAAGCGGGCCTGATCGCTGTCAGGCCTGCTTGCCAGGGCTCACGCCTGGTTCAGGTGGCTCGTTTCTTCTTCGGCACGATCTTGCGCAGCATCTGCCGCGCTCGGCCGGTCAAGCGCTTCAATTTCGATTCTTTCTCAGGCTCAGCCAGCCCCTGTTGGCGCAGCCAATCCTTCCAGCGAATCCGCTCTTCACGCACCACCCAGCCTTCCTGCTGGGCGAAGCTTTCCGCCAGGTACAGGCCCCGTGTGCTCGCCGGGTACAGCTGATCCTTCTTGACCGTATACAACTCGGCCAGTGGCTGGCCGTCCTTGAGCGGCATCAGGTACAGGTCCGGGCGCTGGCGATCCAGGCGTGCCACCAACTGGTCGCCTTCCAGACGCTCGTCCACGTGGAACAGGCTCAAGGACTTGGCTTCCTTCGGGACTTCCAGGCGCAGGTCGTAAATCAATTGCAGCGAGGCCGTCGGCAAATGCACGTAGGCTCGCGGCCGCTCGATCAACTGAGTGGTCGCGCAGCGTACCGGGCGCGCGGCGCCGGACAGCGGGCTGAGGCGAAACGGCAGGGCTTCGCGGTAATGCAGGGCGGTGGAGTAGGGCGCCGGCAGCCACGTCTCGTTGAAGCGCCCGCCGAGCCAGCCTTCGGGGGTCTCCAGCAGGCATTCCTCGGCGATTTCCTGAATGGCGGTGTGCAGCGGCAGGTTCAATTCGTGGGCGGGGACGTAGCCGGAAATCAGCTTGAGCACCACGTCGCCACGGTCCTGGCGACGTTGGCGCACCAGCACCCAGTACTCACGGTTTTGCCAATGGAGGGTCAGGCGCACCGACACCCCGAGGTTGGCCAGCTCCACGGCGAAGCGCTCGGCATCCGGCACTTCCACCGGTTTGCGCCGTTGCAGCGTCTGGGCGAAGTTGAGCGGCATGCCGACGCTCTGGTAGCTCAGACCTTCGGGTGTGGCTTCGACGTGAAGCGGCAGTGTCTTGAAGTTGCTGGGGTTTTTTCTTATGAGCGTGCGCGGCATGTCGGCTCCTTCTTGCGACGGCGTCGCCGCGTCGGCGGCATCAGAGTTGACGAATGACCTGGGCAGCGGTCGCCACGTTATGGGCCAGGTGCAGCGGGTTGATGGTCCCGACAATAGCACTGGCGACGCCCGGTTGCGCAAACAACAAGGTGAAACTGGCGCGAATTGGATCCATTCCTGGCGCCAGGCACACGTGACCACTGGCCAGGGCCTTTTTGACCAGGATGCCTTTGCCGTGGGCCGCCGCATAATCAATGACGGCTTTCTCGGCCTGTTCGTTCAGATTGTAGGTAACCATCGCGCAGTCCCCCTGTTCCAGAGCCTGCACGCCGCCTTCGACGGTTTTGCCGGAGAAGCCGAAACCGCGAATCTTGCCCTCGTGCTTGAGCTGCGCCAGCGTCTGGTACACCTCGCAGTCGTTGAGGATGTGCAAGTCGTTGCCGTCCGAATGCACCAAAACCAGGTCGATAAAATCCGTTTCAAGTCGTTTCAAACTACGTTCTATCGACAGGCGTGTATGGGCGGCGCTGAAATCGTGACGCGACACGCCCGACTCGAATTCTTCGCCCACCTTGCTGACGATCACCCACTCCTGACGCTGGCCGCGCAACAACGGCCCCAGGCGTTCTTCGCTCATGCCGTAGGCTGGTGCGGTGTCGATCAGGTTGATGCCCAATTCCCGGGCCTGGCGCAGCAGCATGCGCGCCTCGTCGTCGGCGGGGATCTGGAAACCATTGGGGTATTTCACCCCTTGGTCGCGACCCAGCTTGACGGTGCCCAGGCCCAGCGGCGAGACGAGCAGGCCGGTGCTGCCCAGCGGGCGATGCAGGTCGTGCAGGGTAGGCAGGCTCATGGCAACAGGGTCTCCCAGACGGGCACGCCGAGGGCGGGCTTGGGCAGTTCCGGCAGCGGTTGCGTGGCGCCAGGCTGAATGCCGTCGCGTTCCAGGCTGTGCAGCACGCGATCGGCGAAGTCCGGCGCCAGGGCCAGTTTGGTTGGCCAGCCCACCAGCAGGCGGCCCTGCTCGGCGAGGAAGGCGTTGTCGGGGCGGCTCAGGCCCGACTGCAGGGGCTCGGCGCGATCGACACGCAGGGTGGCCCAGCGGGTCTGGCTCATGTCGATCCAGGGCAGCAGGTGTGCCAGCTCTTGCTGCGCGGTGGCGATCTGTGCCTCTGGTGTGCGCGCCACGCCATCGGCTTCGGCGATGTCGCCGCCCATGTACCAGACCCATTCGCCATTGGCGGCCGGGTGCGTGGTGATGGTCAGGCGCGGCTTGGTGCCACCGCCCAGGCAGTGAGCGTACAGCGGCTTCAGGCCGGGGCCTTTGGCGAGGATCATGTGCAGCGCCCGCTTCTGCATGGCCGGCTGGCTCAGGCCCAGGGCGCTGAGCAAGTCTGCGGTGCCGGCGCCGGCGCTCAACACGATGCGTTGGGCGCGAATCTCGCGGCCGTCCACTTTCAAGCCCACCAGGCTGTCGCCGTCCAGCAGCGGTTCAATGTGCTGCCCGGCGAGCAGGCTGTCACCGGCCAGCTGCGCGAGGCGCTCGATGACGCTGGGTACGTCCACTACCAGTTCGGCCAGGCGGTAGACCTTGCCCTTGAAGCGTTTGTCTTGCAAAGCCGGCGGCAACTCGTCGCCCTTGACCTGATCCACCCGGCCACGTACGGCCTTGCTGGCGAAGAAACTGGTGAGGTTGCCGGCGAGTGTGCCGGGGGACCACAGGTAGTGGGCCTGGGACAGCACGCGCACGCCGGACAGGTCCAGCTCGCCGTCGCCGGCCAGAGCTTCGCGCCAGCGGCGCGGCATGTCGGCGATGGCTTCGGAGGCGCCGGTGAGGGCGCCGTGCAACGCATACTTGGCGCCGCCGTGAATGATCCCCTGGGACTTGACGCTTTGTCCGCCACCGAGGGTGGCGCTCTCCACCAGCACCGTGGCGAATCCCTGGCCGCGCAGGCGCGCGTTGAGCCAGAGGCCGGCAACCCCGGCGCCGACAATCAGAACGTCGGTGGAAATAGGCATGCGCGCGGGACCTCTGCGTTGGAAATGGGCGCGTAGTATAGCGCGCAGTGCCCCGTTATCAGTGCGACACGTTGGCCGCGGCTCAATGCCCTGCGGTTTTGGAGAACAACTGAATCACCACCACTCCCAGCACAATCAAGCCCATGCCCAGCATCGCCGGCAGGTCGAGCTTCTGCCCGTAGATAAACAGTGCCGCAACGCTGACCATCACGATCCCCATCCCGGCCCACACGGCATAGGCCACGCCCACCGGCACTGTGCGCACCACCAGGGTGAGCATCCAGAACGCTACGCCGTAGCCGACGATCACCAGCAGCAGTGGGATCGGGGTGCTCCAGCCCTTGATAGCTTTCATGGAAACAGTGGCGATCACCTCCGAGCAGATGGCGATGGCCAGGTAGCAATAGGCAGCGTTCATAGGGGAAATCCTCGGCGTAGGGCGGGTCAATCAGGCCGGCATTTTAGCCGCTGCCTGGATGGGGTAAAGTCATTACCTATCCGTATAAGAGATAGGTCGCGTATGAGCGTTCAATGGGATCTGGAGCAGATGCGTCTGTTTGTCAGCGTGGCCGAGCAGCGCTCGTTTTCGGCGGTGGCACGCGGGCAGCGCAAGGCACAGTCGGCGGTCAGCAACGGCATTGCAATGCTGGAGGCTGACTTGGGCGTGAGCCTGTTCGAACGCAGCAGCGGTCGCCAGCCGCGCCTGACCGAAGCCGGCGCTGTGTTGCTCGAAGAGGCGCGCGAAGTCTTGCGCCAGTGTGAACGCCTCAGCGGACGCGCCCTGTCATTGATGCGTGGCGAAGAAGCCTGTCTGCGCCTGGCTCAGGACGAGGCGATGCTGTATCAGCCGGTGCTCGACAGCCTGGACGCCCTGGCGGGGAAATTTCCCAATCTGGAAGTGCAGCTTTCCAGCGCCGCCCAAGGCGATGTCGCGCGCAAATTGGTGGAGCGCAGGGCTGACCTGGGCATGCTGTTCTATCACGACCAAATTCCCGAAGCATTGGAGCGTCGGGTGGTGGGCAGTGTGGAGATGGTTACGGTCTGCGGGCGCCGGCATCCGCTGGCGGCGCAGAACCGCGTGGATTGCCAGGGTCTGGCGCAATATCGCCAGTTATTGATGTCGACCCAGACCAGTGTCTATCCCGGCAGCGAAGCCGCCAGCCCGCAGGTCTGGCGGGCCGACAGCTTCTACGTGCTGGCCGAATGGCTGATCCGTGGCCTGGGCTGGGCCTGGCTGCCTCGGCACGTGGTGCAATACCCCGCCTACCAGAACCTGATGGTCGAACTCGACAGCGAATGGACCCCACCGGCGCTGGTGGTCGAGTTGGTCTGGCGGCGCGATGAGCCCCTGGGGCCTGCCGCGCGATTTCTCGCTGAGCGTTTTGCCGAGTGTCTGCGGGCGATTGACTGAAAAAGTGGATAAACTCCGCCGCCATGAATAGAACTCTCTACACCTGTCTGTTTTACCTGGCGCTGCCGTTGGTGGCCTTACGTCTGTGGCTGCGCGCGCGCAAGGCGCCGGCTTACGCCCAGCGCGTGGGCGAACGGTTCTCCTATGGCTTGCCGACGTTGCAGCCGGGCGGGATCTGGGTGCATGCCGTCTCGGTGGGCGAAAGCATCGCGGCCGCGCCGATGGTCCGTGGGTTGCTGGCGCGTTATCCACACCTGCCGATCACGATCACCTGCATGACGCCCACCGGTTCCGAGCGGATCCAGGCCCTGTTCGCCAACGAGCCGCGCATCCAGCACTGCTATTTGCCGTATGACTTACCCTGCGCGGCCAAGCGCTTTCTGGATCGCGTGCAGCCGAAACTGGCAGTGATCATGGAGACCGAGCTGTGGCCCAACCATATCCACGCCTGTGCCCGGCGCGGCATTCCGGTGGCGCTGGCCAATGCGCGGCTGTCGGCGCGCTCGGCCAAAGGTTATGGGCGCTTCGCCAAGTTAACCGCGCCGATGCTGTCGCAGATGAGCCTGTTGGCCGTGCAAACGCAGACCGAAGCCCAGCGCTTCCTGAGCCTGGGCGCACGCCCTGAAACCGTCGAGGTGACCGGTTCGATCAAGTTCGACCTGACCGTCGACCCGCAATTATCGGCCCGCGCCGCCGCGCTGCGTGCGCAATGGGGCGCCACTGAACGGCCGGTGTGGATCGCCGCCAGCACCCACGCCGGCGAAGATGAAGTGGTGCTGGCGGCCCATCGCCAACTTCTCGACAGCTACCCCAATGCGTTGCTGATTCTGGTGCCGCGCCATCAGGAACGCTTCGGGCCGATGTTCGATCTGTGCCGGCAGCAAGGCTTTACCACGGTTCGGCGCTCCAGCGGCGAGCCCGTCACGGCGCAGACCTCGGTGCTGCTGGGCGACACCATGGGCGAGCTGTTGTTTCTGTATGCCCTGGCGGACAGCGCCTTCGTCGGCGGCAGCCTGGTAGCGACCGGCGGTCATAACCCATTGGAACCGGCAGCCTTGGCCTTGCCGGTGATCATGGGGCCGCACGTATTCAACTTTCTCGAAATTACCGCAATGATGCGCGAAGCCGGGGCGTTACGCGAAGTGGATGACGCCCAAGGGTTGGCCGAAGCCGTGCGACAGTTATTCGAACTGCCGCAGGATGCGCGCAAGATGGCGCAGGCGGGGCTCAAGGTGATGCAGGCCAACCAGGGCGCGCTTGAGCGACTGCTCGATGGTCTGGGCCGATTGATCGCGATTTAACGTGAGAAGGAGGCTTGCCCTTGATGGCGATCTGCCAGATCAACTAGTGTTGGCTGTCTTGCGCTAACGGGGGCAAGCCCCAATGCCAGTCAGTTAAGAGACGGAACGGGCAACCAGTAACCTGTGGCGAGCGGGCTTGCCCCGCGTTGGGCTGCGAAGCAGCCCCAAAACATAGTCCCGGAGCTGCCTGGCATACTGCGACGCTCCTATTGGGGCTGCTGCGCAGCCCAACGCGGGGCAAGCCCGCTCACCACAGTTACAGTGTTCCTCCTTAACTGACCGGCATAGGGGCAAGCCCCCTCCCACATGATCAAGCCCCTCACACATGATTTAGCAGCGTGATTAATTATTCGGGCGGGCCTTGAGCTGTTCGGCGGCGGCTTTGGCCAGGTCGGGTGGCAGGAAGTCGCGGTCCGGGTTGTAGTCAGCCTTGAGGTAGCGCGCCAGGTCCTGTAAATCCCCTGGGTTCAGCGTGCCCGCGGCCTGCTTCAAGCGCAGGTTGTCGAGAATGTAGTCGTAGCGGCTGTTGTTGTAGTTACGCACCGAAGCATAGAGCTGGCGCTGGGCGTCGAGCACGTCGACGATGTTGCGGGTGCCCACCTGATAGCCGATTTCCGTAGCTTCCACCGCGCTCTGGTTGGAGATGATCGACTGGCGGCGTGCCTGTACCTGCTCAACATCGGTGTTTACCGCACGGTGCAGGTTGCGGGTGTTTTCCACCACCTGGCGGCGCAGGCCCTCGCGTTGCTGTTCGGTCTGGCCCAGGCGCGAATAGGATTCGCGCACCTGCGAGCTGGTCAGGCCGCCGCTATAGATCGGGATATTCAGGCGCAGGCCGATGGTGCGCTGTTCCACATCACCGCGATAGGGCGTGCCGAAGGCATTCGGGTTGCTGAAACCGAGGGCGTCGTTATCGCCTTTTTCATATTGCGCCACCGCGTCCAGGGTCGGCGCGTGGCCGGCCTTGCGCTGCTTGAGGACTTCTTCGGCGGCGGTGACGGCATAGTTGCTGGCCAGCAGGTTGAGGTTCTGGCGCCCGGCGGTTTCGACCCAGGCTTTGGCGTCGTTCGGCAGCGGCGGCAACACCGGTAGCGTGTGGACAATGCCCTGGATCGAGTTGTACTGACGGTTGGTCAGGGTGATCAGCGCTTCAAATGCGTCCTCCACCTGGCGCTGCGCGAGGATTCGGTTGGCCCGCGCGGTGTCGTAGCTGGCCTGGGATTGCAGCACATCGGTCTTGTCCGACAGGCCCACGTCGAAGCGTTCGTTGGACTGGTCCAGTTGGCGCTTGAAGGCGTTCTCTTCGGCCTTGGTCGAGGCCAGGTTGTCCTGGGCGCGCAGCACGGCGAAATAGTTCTCGGCGCTCTGCAGGATCATGTTCTGTTCGGTGGCCGACAGTTGCAGGGCCGCCTGTTCATTGGTGGCTTCGGCAGCCTGCAGCTGGAACCAGCGATCGGCGCGGAACAGCGGCTGGCTGAGGGTGGCGCGCCAGGAGTGGGCATCGCGGTTGGCGGTGGCGGCCGGGGTATCGATCTGGGTGCGCACATTGTTGATATCGGCACCGCCCGAGAGGTTCGGCAGCAAGCCGGCGCGGGCCTGTGGCACCACCTCTTTCTGCGCGCCGTACTGGGCGCGGGCGGCAGCCAGGTCGGCGTTGTTATCCACCGCTTCCTGATAAACGCTGACCAGGTCGGTTCTGGCGGACAAGGGCGCTTCAGCTGCCCAGACCATTCCGTTGGTCGCACAAGACACGGCAAAGGCCAGTGAGAGTTTGCGCAGCATGAGGCGATCCCTGAATAAATATTATGGTGATAATTCGATGGCCAAGGCTACGGCGACTGGTTCAGAGCGTCAAGCCTCGGGCAGTAGCCGAGTGTAGTGGTGCTGACCCGGCGCAACAATCCTGCATTCACGCCATTCATCACGCTGAATGCAGCGCCATTGGCAATTTGCCCACACCCTGGTCTAGACTGGCGACGTTCTTGTCGGGGTGCCTTGTTGGAAGGCTGAGATCGGTAAATACCGGATCCCGTTGAACCTGATCAGGTTAGCGCCTGCGTAGGGAACAAGATTTCTCGTCACCCGGCGAGTCCTCTTGTGCTTCGTCCGGGATGCTGTTCGTTTATCGAGCAGCCCTCGTGCGCCAAGCACAGCACTGGTTCCAGTGCGTCCATCCGTCACAGGTTCGCTCCGACAAACATCCACCGCCTGGAGAGTTGGAGAGCCCGTGATGAGCACTGAATTAAAAAGCCAAAAAGCAAAAAACACCGTGCACTTGAGTGATTCGGCCAAGGTCGATTCCGGCTCCGTGCAGCCGTTTACCCGCTCACAGAAGATTTATGTGCAGGGCTCTCGCCCCGATATCCGTGTGCCGATGCGTGAAATCAGCCTGGATGTCACGCCTACCGAGTTTGGTGGTGAAATCAACGCGCCCGTGGTGGTCTACGACACGTCCGGTCCCTACACCGACCCCAACGTCATCATTGATGTGCGCAAGGGCCTGGCCGATGTGCGTTCACCTTGGATCGAAGCGCGCGGTGACACCGAGCGCCTGGCCTGCCTGAGTTCCCGCTATGGCCAGGAACGGCTGGATAATCCCGATCTTGCTCACCTGCGCTTTGCGCACCTGCAGAACCCGCGCCGCGCCAAGGCCGGGGCGAACGTCTCGCAGATGCACTATGCGCGCAAGGGCATCATCACGCCGGAGATGGAATACGTCGCCATCCGCGAGAACATGAAGCTGGAGGAAGCCCGTGCCACCGGCCTGCTCAAGCAGCAGCACGCCGGGCACAGTTTCGGCGCGAGTATTCCAAAGATCATTACCCCGGAGTTCGTACGCGAAGAAGTTGCCCGCGGTCGCGCGATCATCCCCGCCAACATCAACCACACCGAGCTTGAGCCGATGATCATCGGCCGCAATTTCCTGGTGAAAATCAACGGCAATATCGGCAACAGCGCCCTGGGGTCGTCCATCGAAGAAGAAGTGGCGAAGATGACCTGGGGCATTCGCTGGGGCTCGGACAACATCATGGACCTGTCCACCGGCAAGCACATTCACGAAACCCGTGAATGGATCATCCGCAACTCGCCGGTGCCGATCGGTACCGTACCCATCTACCAGGCCCTGGAGAAAGTCGATGGTGTCGCCGAGGACCTGACCTGGGAGCTGTTCCGCGACACCCTGATCGAACAGGCCGAGCAGGGCGTCGACTACTTCACCATCCACGCCGGCGTGTTACTGCGCTATGTGCCGCTGACCGCCAATCGCGTGACCGGGATCGTCAGTCGTGGAGGCGCGATCATGGCCAAGTGGTGCCTGGCCCATCACAAGGAGAACTTCGCCTACACCCATTTCGAAGAAATCTGCGAAATCATGAAGGCGTACGACGTGAGTTTCTCCCTCGGCGATGGCCTGCGCCCCGGCTCGGTGGCCGACGCCAACGACGCGGCCCAGTTCGGCGAGTTGGAGACCTTGGGCGAGCTGACCAAGATCGCCTGGAAGCACGACGTGCAAACCATGATCGAAGGGCCCGGCCATGTGCCTATGCAGTTGATCAAGGAGAACATGGACAAGCAGCTCGAATGCTGCGACGAGGCGCCGTTCTATACCCTTGGCCCGCTGACCACCGACATTGCACCGGGCTATGACCACATTACCTCCGGCATCGGTGCGGCGATGATCGGCTGGTTCGGCTGCGCCATGCTCTGCTATGTCACGCCCAAGGAACACCTGGGCCTGCCGAACAAGGATGACGTGAAGACCGGCATCATTACCTACAAGATTGCCGCCCACGCGGCCGACCTGGCCAAGGGGCATCCGGGCGCGCAGATCCGTGACAACGCCTTGAGCAAGGCGCGCTTCGAGTTCCGCTGGGAGGACCAGTTCAACCTCGGCCTGGACCCGGACACCGCCCGCGCCTTCCACGACGAGACGCTGCCCAAGGAGTCGGCCAAGGTTGCCCACTTCTGCTCCATGTGCGGGCCGAAATTCTGCTCGATGAAAGTGACCCACGAGGTGCGTGAGTACGCGGCCAACCAGCGCATCGACGCGGTGGATGTGGATGTGGCGAAAGGGTTGGCGGAGCAGGCGGAGCGGTTCAAGCAGGAAGGCAGTCAGTTGTACAAGAAGGTCTGACCGCAGACGGCGGTGTCTGTACCGCCGTCATCGGGGGCAAGCTCCCTCCCGCACCTGAATGTGGGAGGGGGCTTGCCCCCGATTGCAATCTCCCAAACAAAAAAGTCCCCAAGAGATACCCACCTTGAGCATTCAACCGAGTACCTATTCTCCTGACCTCGCAGTGCCTGCTGACAAAAGAGTATTTGGCGCCCGCGACCTGTTTTCCCTGTGGTTCTCCCTCGGCATCGGCCTGATGGTCCTGCAGACCGGCGCATTGCTCGCGCCCGGCCTGGGCTTGTCCGGTGCACTGCTGGCGATTTTCCTCGGCACCCTGGTTGGCGTGATGTTGCTGGCTGCCGTCGGCGTAATCGGCAGCGACACCGGCCTGTCCGCCATGGCCGCCCTCAAGCTCAGCCTCGGTGCCAAGGGCGCCGGCCTTCCGGCGCTGCTCAACCTGCTGCAGTTGGTCGGCTGGGGCGCGTTCGAAATCATCGTGATGCGTGATGCCGCCAGCCTGTTGGGCGCGCGGGCGTTCAGCGCGGGCAGCTTGATGGCCAGCCCCTGGTTGTGGACGCTGTTTTTCGGTGGTTTGGCCACCTTGCTGGCGGTCAGCGGGCCACTGACGTTCGTGCGGCAGATCCTGCGCAAGTGGGGCATCTGGTTGCTGTTGGCGGCCTGCCTGTGGCTGACCTGGAACCTGTTCGCCAAGGCCGATCTCGGCGCACTCTGGGCCCAGGCCGGCGACGGGTCGATGCCCTTTGCGGTGGGGTTCGATATCGCCATCGCCATGCCGTTGTCCTGGCTGCCGCTGATCGCCGACTACTCGCGCTTCGGCAAACGCGCCAAAAGCGTATTCGGCGGCACCGCACTGGGCTTTTTTATCGGTAATTTCTGGCTGATGAGCCTGGGCGTGGCCTATACCCTGGCGTTTGCACCGAGCGGTGAGGTAAATGCACTGCTGCTGGCGTTGGCCGGCGCCGGCTTGGGAATTCCGCTGTTGCTGATCCTGTTGGACGAGTCGGAGAACGCCTTCGCCGATATTCACTCGGCGGCGGTGTCCAGCGGGATATTGCTGCGCATGAAAGTCGAGCACCTGGCATTGGCTATTGGCGTGATCTGTACCCTGATCGCCTGCCTGGCACCGCTGGCGCAGTACCAGAACTTCCTGCTGTTGATCGGTTCGGTGTTCGCGCCGCTTTTCGGCGTGGTGCTGGTGGATCACTTTATCCTGCGCCGTCGTGGCCAGGGCGTACCCGGCAATGTGCGCTGGCCGGCGCTGTTGGCCTGGGTAGGCGGGATCGCCACCTATCACCTGCTGGCCAACCTCTACCCGGATGTCGGCGCGACCCTGCCGGCGCTGATGCTGGCAGGGGTGCTGCAGTTTATCTTCGCACGCGTTTTCAGCGGCGCGCAGGCACCAGCTCAGGCTTGAGGATGCCATCCAGGCGCGAGTAGGGGATCTGCAACTCGACGTGGCCCAGGGCGTACGGCGCGATGGTAGAGGTGGGGTACTTGAGAATCACGCCGCCGTAGGTCAGCGCCACGTTCGGGGTTTTCTGGAAGGGGTAGGTTTTCACGAACTCCTGTTCCAGGCTCAAGCGTGTGCTGATCAGCCAGCTGTTGTGGGCGACCTGGGCGGCTTTCCAGAAGGCGTCTTCCTTGCCCGGCAGCAGCATGTCGGCCAGCGACAGGGCCTTTTGCTGTTGACGCGAATAGTTGATGAATGCGCGGCCGGGCTCGCCATGGGTGGCGCCCTGATCCAGGTAGCTGGACAACTCGATAATCACCAAGCCGTCATGCTGCTCGCGTACCTTGGCCTGCAAGTACATGCTGTTGCGTGGCGCGGCGGTCTTCAGAAACTGCTCGCGATAGGTTTCCAGGCTCGAGGGCAGCGGCTCGTTCGGGGCGGTGCGGGTCATCTCCAGCAGGCGCTGCTCGATCAAGGCGTCCAGCTTGGGCTCCTTGGCAAAGTGCACGGTGTCGATGTTCACCAGCGGGCAGTCGGCGCTGGCGCAGCCCGGCCTGCTCTGCTCGGTGGCGTCACGGGTGGCTTCCAGCGGGGTGCGATAGCTCGGTTGAAACAGGCTTTGGCAGGCACCGAGGGTCAATGCGATGCAGGCCACGGAGGCAATCTTTAAAAGCGACATGGATGTCCTTCGTCTAACGATAAGAGCCAGATTTGTGCAGCTTCGACTCCCGGCAAGGCAGTCAGTTCGCCACTAAGCTCATTAGAGTGAGTTTGACGCTCGCCGTCTATCCCGGCAACCGGAAAGGGGCTGCGCCGACGGGCTTGAGCGCGTTAGGATGGCGCGAATTGCCCAGGCATAACGAGGAAGGGATATGACGGACACAGCAAAATCGAAGCCGAGAGCGATTGAAATCTTGCAGCGCGACAATGCCTACAAAGGCTTCTACAAGCTTGATCGCGTGCAATTGCGCCACGAGAAATTCGACGGCGGCATGAGCCGGGTGATCAACCGCGAAGTCTTCGTCCGTCACGACGCCGTGTGCGTGCTGCCCTACGACCCGCAGCGTGATGAAGTGGTGTTGATCGAGCAGTTTCGCGTGGGCGCCATGGGCCGTACCGACAACCCCTGGTTGATCGAAATGGTCGCCGGCCTGATCGACAAGGATGAGCAACCTGAGGAGGTTGCGCACCGCGAAGCCGAGGAGGAAGCTGGGCTGACCTTCTCCGCGCTGTGGCCGATCACCAAGTATTTCCCGTCGCCCGGCGGCAGCACCGAATTCGTACACTTGTACCTGGGTCGTTGCGACAGCACGGGCGCAGGCGGCGTTCACGGCCTGGAAGAAGAAGCAGAAGACATCCGCGTCACCACCTGGGCCTTCGAAGACGCCCTGCAAGCGGTGCGCGACGGCAAAATTTCCAACGCAGCCAGCATTATCGCCCTGCAATGGCTAGCGCTTAACCGCGCGCAAGTGAGGGGGTTATGGCAGTAAAGGCACGGGAACGTTATCGCGTCGACCTGATCGGGCTGCAAGCCGCCTGCGAGGCCAATTATGCGCGGCTGATGCGCTTGCTCCCCGACATGCGCCACGCCCCCGAGGCGCGGCGCATCGGCGTGACCCATGGTGACCAGATGCTCGGTGTGCTGGCCCTGGAAGTCATCGTCAACTGCCCGTACACCACCACCCTGCGCATACGCCAGGAGCACAGCCTGCCGTGGTTGCCGGTGCCGCAACTGGAAGTGCAGGTGTACCACGACGCGCGTATGGCCGAAGTCATCAGCGCCGAACATGCGCGGCGCTTTCGCAGCATCTATCCTTACCCGAACGTGTTCATGCACCAGCCTGATGAAAAAGCCCAGCTCAATGTGTTCCTGGGTGAGTGGTTGAGCCATTGCCTGGCCCTGGGGCACGAGTTCGAAGTCGTGCGATAGATGTGAACTGTGTCTGCTTCCCCAGGTTTCCTCTTTGTGGCCTGCCCAGCATAATCGCGTCAACCGTCCATTCCTGTGATTGCCTTGGGAGAGCGCCTTGCCGAGCGTATCCACCGTGAGCCCCGACGCTTCGGCGTTGCTGGTACAACTATCCGACAGCCACCTGTTTGCCGAAGGCGACACGACGCTGCTGGGTATGAATACCCGCCAGAGCCTGCAACGGGTGATTGAATTGGTGCGCGAGCAGCAGCCGACTATCGACCTGGTGCTGGCCACGGGGGATTTGTCCCAAGACGGTACGCTGGAGTCGTATCAACAGTTTCGTGCCCTGACCGCGAGCATCGGCGCTCCCACGCGCTGGATTCCCGGCAACCACGACGAGCCGCAGATCATGGTTCAGGCTGCCGTGCACAGCGATTTGCTCGAGCCGGTGGTGGATGTTGGCAACTGGCGCATTACCCTGCTTGACTCTGCCGTTCCCGGTTCCGTGCCCGGCTACCTGCAGGACCAACAGCTGCAATTGCTCGCTCAGGCCCTGAGCGAGACACCGAACCGTCATCACCTGGTGTGCTTCCACCACCATCCGGTGTCGATCGGCTGTGCATGGATGGACCCCATCGGCCTGCGCAATCCCGAGGCGTTGTTCGCCGTGCTGGACCGCTTCCCCCAGGTCAAGGCGCTGCTCTGGGGTCATGTGCATCAGGAAATCGATCGCGAGCGCAACGGCGTGCGCCTGCTGGCGTCGCCTTCCACGTGTATTCAATTCGCGCCCGATAGCGAGGATTTCAAGGTCAGCGAACAGGCACCGGGCTATCGCTGGTTGCGTTTGCATGCCGACGGACGGTTGGAGACCGGCGTGGAGCGGGTCAAGGGATTCGCCTTCAGCGTCGATTACGGCAGCAACGGCTATTAACGGCTGCAAACACTGAACAGAAACTGTGGGAGGTGGTTGGATGATCGGGTGCTCACACCGCCCCGATCCCTGTAAACTGCGCGTTTTAGCGCAAGCACGGAGAGCCCGGCATGTCGGCTTCGATCCTGTATATCCACGGTTTCAACAGCGCGCCGGCCTCCAACAAGGCCAGCCAGTTGATAACCGTGATGGATAACCTCGGCCTGTCCGACCGGTTGCGTGTCCCGGCGCTGCATCACCACCCGCGTCAGGCGATTCCTCAATTGGAGGCAGCCATCGCAGAACTGGGCAGCCCACTGCTGGTCGGCAGCTCGCTCGGCGGCTACTATGCAACCCATCTTGCCGAACGCCATGGCCTCAAGGCGCTGCTGGTCAATCCGGCGGTCAGCCCGCATCGAATGTTCGACGGTTACCTGGGCACCCAGAAGAACCTCTATACCGATGAAACCTGGGAGCTGACCCACGATCATGTAACGGCGCTGTCCGAGCTGGAAGTGCCCGCGCCCCAGGACCCCACGCGTTACCAGGTGTGGTTGCAGACCGGCGATGAAACCCTGGATTACCGTCTAGCCCAGCAGTACTACCGGGCCTGCGCCCTGCGCATCCAGGCGGGCGGCGACCATGGTTACCAGGGGTTTGCCCGGCAACTGCCGGCGTTGCTCGGTTTTGCCGGCATTGGCGCAGATCAGTATCAATCCTTCGATTTCTCGGCACTGTAAGCGCCTTGCCAATCGCAGGTTACTTTTTAATCGAACGACTCACGATGAGACCCCATGGCCACTCCCAGCGCTAGCTCTTATAACGCCGACGCCATCGAAGTCCTCTCGGGCCTCGACCCGGTGCGCAAACGCCCCGGCATGTACACCGACACCAGCCGGCCTAACCACCTTGCCCAGGAAGTCATCGACAACAGTGTCGACGAAGCCCTGGCTGGCCATGCCAAGTCGGTGCACGTCATTCTCCACGCGGACCATTCCCTGGAAGTGTCCGACGATGGTCGCGGCATGCCCGTGGACATCCACCCCGAAGAAGGCGTGTCGGGCGTCGAGCTGATCCTCACCAAGCTTCACGCCGGCGGCAAGTTTTCCAACAAGAACTACCAGTTCTCCGGTGGCTTGCACGGCGTGGGTATCTCCGTGGTCAACGCCTTGTCTACCCTGGTGCGGGTCAAGGTCAAGCGCGACGGCAATGAGTACCAGATGACCTTCGCCGATGGCTACAAAGCCACCGATCTGGAAGTGATCGGCAGCGTTGGCAAGCGCAACACCGGCACCAGCGTTTACTTTGCGCCGGACCCGAAATACTTCGATTCGCCGAAATTCTCCATCAGCCGCCTCAAGCACGTGCTCAAGGCCAAGGCGGTGTTGTGTCCGGGCCTGCTGGTCACCTTTGAAGACAAAGGCACCGGCGAGAAGGTCGAATGGCATTATGAAGACGGCCTGCGTTCCTACCTGGAAGATTCCGTCAGCGACTTCGAACGCCTGCCCAACGAGCCGTTCTGCGGCAGCCTGGCCGGCAACAAGGAAGCCGTCGACTGGGCACTGCTATGGTTGCCCGAGGGCGGCGACAGCGTGCAGGAAAGCTACGTCAACCTGATCCCCACCGCCCAGGGCGGTACTCACGTCAATGGCCTGCGCCAGGGTTTGCTGGATGCCATGCGCGAATTCTGCGAATACCGCAGCCTGTTGCCGCGTGGAGTGAAGCTGGCGCCGGAAGACGTGTGGGAGCGCATCGCGTTCGTGCTGTCGATGAAGATGCAGGAGCCTCAGTTCTCCGGCCAGACCAAGGAGCGCCTGTCGTCACGTGAAGCGGCGGCGTTTGTTTCCGGTGTGGTCAAGGACGCCTTCAGCCTGTGGCTCAACGAGCACCCGGAACTGGGCCTGGCCCTGGCCGAGCTGGCGATCAACAACGCCGGTCGCCGCCTCAAGGCCAGCAAGAAAGTCGAGCGCAAGCGCATTACCCAGGGGCCGGCACTGCCTGGCAAGCTGGCCGATTGCGCCGGGCAGGACCCGATGCGCTCGGAACTGTTCCTGGTCGAAGGCGATTCCGCCGGCGGCTCCGCCAAGCAGGCGCGGGACAAAGAATTCCAGGCGATCCTGCCGTTGCGCGGCAAGATCCTTAACACGTGGGAAGTCGATGGCAGCGAAGTGCTGGCCAGCCAGGAAGTGCACAATATTGCCGTGGCCATCGGCGTCGATCCCGGCGCGGCCGATATGAGCCAGCTGCGTTACGGCAAGATCTGCATTCTTGCCGACGCCGACTCCGACGGCCTGCACATCGCTACGCTGCTGTGTGCACTGTTTGTGCAGCACTTCCGCCCGCTGGTGGATGCCGGCCACGTCTACGTCGCCATGCCGCCGCTGTATCGGATCGACCTGGGCAAAGAGATTTTCTACGCTCTGGATGAAGCCGAGCGTGATGGCATCCTCGACCGCCTGGTGGCCGAGAAGAAACGTGGCAAGCCCCAGGTCACACGATTCAAGGGCCTGGGCGAAATGAACCCGCCGCAATTGCGTGAAACCACCATGGACCCCAATACCCGGCGCCTGGTGCAGTTGACCCTCGACGATTTCGCCGCCACCAGCGAAATGATGGACATGCTGCTGGCGAAAAAACGTGCCGGCGACCGCAAGTCCTGGCTGGAGACGAAGGGCAATCTGGCTGAGGTACTGGGCTGATGCGCACAGGTTTCGCCCTGGCGATCCTGATATTGAGCGGGTTGGGGAGCGCCCAGGTGGCCGCCGCGCCCGTGGCTGAGCTGGTGCTGTTGTCCGAGCACCCGGTGGAAGGCATGCGCGGCGGCAACCTGTCGGGCCTTGCGGTGTGCGCCAATGAATTGTGGACGGTGTCCGACCGCGACGACGACCGGATCTACCGCCTCGATATCAGCGCGCCGACCTGGCAGGCCGAAACCGTACAGATCGATGTGCCGCCGGTACCCGAGTCCGGTCTGCCCTGGGGGTTGCGCTCGCGCACCAAGGCGGCGTCGTTCATTCGCGGTGGGGACCTGGATTTTGAAGGCATCACCTGTGACGCCATGGGTAACCGCTACATTGTCAGCGAGGCTCATGCGGCGGTGCTGCAAGTACCGGTGGCCGGTGCGCCGCAGTGGTTGAAGATCGCCCCCGGCATGGTGCGCGAAGCCCGCGCCAGTGGCATGTTGCTGCACTTCAATGCGCTGTTCGAGGGCCTGGCGGTGAATCCGCAGGGCAATCAGCTCTGGCTCGCGGCCGAGCGTGAGCGGCGCGGGCTGGTGTCCATCAAGCGCCCGCAGAGCTTGTGGGACTGTGACGGTCGCTGCGTACTGCTGAGTGAGGCCGGCACAGAGATGCAGCCGGCCCAGGTGCCCAACGCCAAGGCGGTATCGAGGAATTTTTCTGACCTGGCGTTGTTCGACGGCAAGTTATTTACCCTTGAAAGCAGCCAGTACCAGATCTGTCGCCGCGATGCCGTTACGGCCGCGGTCGAACGGTGCTGGTCGTTTGCCGAAGGCATGCTGGCGCCGCAACGCCGGTATGACCAACCCTATGGGCTGGCCGAGGCGCTGGTGATCGACGCCGAGGGCGCCTGGATCGGGCTGGACAATAACTTCGGCCCCCGCGCCGATGGTGAGAAGCGTCCGGTGGTCTATCGTTTTGCCGCCCCGGCCGGTGGCTGGAGCGCCCAGCCGTGAACCCTGCATTTTTTGAATTGATTCAGCGCCGCGGCCGTTCCGCTGCGCCTTACCCGACCATGATGAGGCCCGCATGAGTGACATCCTCGCAGACAGCTTAGACGGCGTAGAACGCCGCTCGCTGGCTGACTTCACCGAAAATGCCTACCTCAACTACTCCATGTACGTGATCATGGACCGTGCCTTGCCGCATATCGGCGACGGCCTGAAACCCGTGCAACGGCGCATTATCTACGCCATGAGTGAGTTGGGTCTGGACGCCGATTCCAAGCACAAGAAGTCGGCGCGTACCGTCGGTGACGTGCTCGGTAAGTTCCACCCCCACGGCGACTCGGCCTGCTACGAAGCCATGGTGCTGATGGCGCAGCCGTTCAGCTATCGCTACACACTGGTGGATGGCCAGGGTAACTGGGGTGCGCCGGATGATCCCAAGTCCTTCGCCGCCATGCGTTACACCGAAGCGCGCCTGTCGCGTTACTCCGAAGTGCTGCTCAGCGAGCTGGGGCAGGGCACGGCGGACTGGGGGCCGAACTTCGACGGCACCCTCGACGAACCCCTGGTGCTGCCGGCACGTTTGCCCAATATCCTGCTCAATGGCACTACCGGCATTGCGGTGGGCATGGCCACTGACGTGCCGCCGCACAACCTGCGCGAAGTGGCCACCGCCTGCGTGCGCCTGCTGGATGAACCCAAGGCCACCGTGGAGCAGCTCTGCGAACATATCCAGGGCCCGGACTACCCGACCGAAGCGGAGATCATCACGCCGCGCGCCGATTTGCTGAAGATGTACGAAACCGGCAAAGGCTCGGTGCGCATGCGCGCCGTGTACCACATCGAGGACGGCGACATTATCGTCACCGCGCTGCCGCACCAGGTGTCCGGCGCCAAGGTGCTGGAGCAGATCGCCGCATTGATGCAGGCCAAACCGTCGAAACTGCCCCAGGTCGCCGACCTGCGTGACGAGTCCGATCATGAGAACCCCTGCCGTATCGTGATCATCCCGAGCAACAGCCGGGTCGATCACGAAGTGCTGATGCAGCATTTGTTCGCGAGCACCGACCTGGAGTCCAGCTACCGGGTCAACGTCAACATTATTGGCCTGGATGGCAAGCCGCAGTTGAAGAACCTGCGCAACCTGCTGGTGGAGTGGCTGGAGTTCCGCGTGCGTACCGTTCGTCGCCGCCTGCAATTCCGCCTCGATAAGGTCGAGCGTCGCCTGCACCTGTTGGACGGTTTGTTGATTGCCTACCTCAACCTGGATGAAGTGATTCATATCATCCGTACCGCCGAGCACCCGAAAGCCGAGCTGATCGCCCGTTTCGAGCTGAGCGAGATCCAGGCCGATTACATTCTCGACACCCGTCTGCGCCAGTTGGCGCGCCTGGAAGAGATGAAGTTGCGCGATGAGCAGGATGCATTGCTCAAGGAGCAGGCCAAGCTGCAAGCCCTGCTGGGCAGCGAAGCCAAACTGAAAAAGCTGGTGCGCAGCGAGCTGATCAAAGACGCCGAGACCTACGGCGATGACCGCCGTTCGCCCATTGTCCAGCGCGCCGAGGCCAAGGCTCTGACAGAAACAGAGCTGCTGCCCAATGAGAAAATTACCGTCGTTCTGTCGGAAAAGGGTTGGGTTCGCTCCGCCAAAGGGCATGATATTGACGCTACCGGCTTGTCCTATAAGGCCGGTGATGGGTTCAAGACCGCAGCCGCCGGGCGTTCCAATCAGTTTGCGGTGTTTATTGACTCGACCGGGCGCAGTTACTCGGTGCCGGCCCATACGTTGCCATCGGCACGGGGGCAGGGCGAACCACTTACCGGGCGCCTGACACCGCCGCCTGGGGCGAATTTCGAATGTGTACTGTTGCCGGACGATGATGCGCTGTATGTGATCGCTTCCGACGCCGGGTATGGCTTCGTGGTCAAGGGTGAAGACCTGCAGGCCAAGAACAAGGCGGGCAAGGCATTGTTGAGCCTGCCGAACAACGCCAAGGTGATTCTGCCGCGCCCGGTGGCGGATCGCGAGAGCAACTGGCTGGCGTCGGTGACCACCGAAGGGCGCCTGCTGGTATTCAAGATCAGTGATTTGCCGCAGTTGGGCAAAGGTAAAGGCAACAAGATTATTGGCATTCCCGGGGAGCGGGTGGCCAGTCGTGAAGAGTACGTAACTGACATAGCAGTGATCCCGGAAGGCGCTACGCTGGTACTCCAGGCGGGCAAACGCACACTGTCGCTGCGCCCTGATGACCTGGAGCACTATAAGGGCGAGCGTGGTCGACGCGGCAATAAATTGCCTCGTGGTTTCCAGCGAGTGGATGCTTTGTTGGTGGAAACGTCCGTTTAAGGCGGATTAGAGCCCTCGATCTACGATTTAACGCGTAGATCGACGCTTTGGCGCTGGAGTCATGGCGCATATTCACGGATGATATGGCCTCTTCAGCGCCGGCGTGGCCGAGCGTGTACAGGTTATTTTTTAGTATTACATTGTGGTTCGCCTTGTGGCAGCCACCTGGATGGGATGATGACTGCTCCACGCCTTCCTTTTATTTTCATGCTCGCTGGCCTTTTGGGGCTGGCGGGTTGCAGCACACATCAACCCGTGTCGCTGTATCAGCTGGACAGCGGAAGTCCGGCTCAACCAGCTCAAACCGCCGGCATGGCGGTTTTGCTGGGGCCGGTAATCGTCGCGGACTACCTGCAGCGTGAAACCCTGCTGCAACGTCAGAACGACGGCAGCCTGCAAGGTTCCACCGATGGTCGATGGGCGGGCAGTTTATCGTCCGACATCAACCAACTGATGCTGCGCCAGGTGGCAGGTCAACTGGACAGCCAGCGGGTGGTCCTCGCGCCCGCACCGACCGGGTTCACCCCGGATGTGCAGGTATTGCTGACGATCACACGTTTGGACTCGGGCAGCTCGCAGCCGGCCATCCTTGATGCACAGTGGCGTCTGATCGACCGTCGTGGCCAGGTACGCGACAACCGCATCGTGCACTTGCAGGAACAGCACACCGGCACCACCGCGTCCCAGGTCCAGGCCCAGGGCGTGTTGTTGCAGCACTTGGCCCAGCAATTGTCGGTGGCACTCAAGCCGTTGGCCAACCAGCCGCCGATCGCCGCCGAAGCCCCGCGCAAACAAGCGCCGGCCCAGGCCAAGCCGGTTGCTCCGGAAAAGCCCAAGATGCCCATGGCCACACCGATTCGTACCGATATGGAAGTGTTCAGGTTTTGATCTGAATGCCACACAAACAAAAGGCCCGCTGATTCAGCGGGCCTTTTGTTTGTGTGCGATTTACTTGAAGTTTTTAGCAGTCCCAATGTGGGAGGGGCTTGCCCCTCCACATTATTCTTGCCGTGCTCTTCAGGGTTTTGCGCGGGTCTCGTGCATACGCGCTAACTGACGTTCCAGCATCGACGGATACGGTTCCATCAGGCGCTCCACGCAGCTGGCGCCCTCGGGGCTGGCAATCGGGCGGATGCGGGCGCGCTGGCGAATCAGCGCGTCTTCACTGATCTTGCGCTCCACCAGCAGCAGGTTGCGGCTGTGCTGGGACAAGGCCAGCGCATCCTGGGCGATTTCAGTGAGCAGCAGGTCGATCTGACTCATGCCGAACAGATCGTCACCCACGGTCAGCCCCAACTGCAGTTGCAAGGTGATGCCGCTGTCGGCCACCTCGATCTGCAAGGCGTGGCCCAAGGCGCGCAGCAGCTCGCCGCAGCAGATGGCGTTGGTCAGGTAGTCTTCGCCGCTGTCTTCGCTGTGGAACAGCATCAACGTGCTGCCATCGTTCAGGGTATGCAGTTCGCTCTGGTACAGCGAGGCGGCCTGGTCGAGGCAGTCGCGGTAGCGTTCCAGCAATTCCGTGAGGCGCGCGCGGGGCAGGCGACGCAGTTGGTCCTGGGCACCCAGTTGCACGGCCAGCACGGCACTGTGCTGCGGTTCGGCGTTCTTCATCGGCGCTGCCTTCGGCACGACGGCCGGGGTGCCGGCCGAGGTATCGCGCAGGTCGGCGAACGGGTCTTCGTCGTCCAGTTCGTCCTCTTCGGCGATGAGAGCCTTGCGCGTTACGGGCTTGAGGCCCGCCACCGGCGGCTTTTCGTCGAAGCCGGGGTCGCGCAGGTCGCGCACTTCGAACTCGGGTTCGTCGTCGTAATCGGTGTCTTCGAGCTCGGGTTCCGGCTCAATTTCTCGGACCACCGGCTCCGGGGCGAAGCTGGCGTGGAGCTGGCGCGCCAAGTCGCCGATTTCGTCCTGGCGGTCAGTGGCCGGAGTGTGTTCGTCGATGTCCCGCAGCCAGATGCGCAGTTGCATCAGCGGCGTGGAGATGTGCCGACCCAGGCGCAGGCTCAAGGCCAGCGCCAATGCCAGCAGAATCGCGCTCAGGATGCCCATGCTTTGCAGGCTGATGGTCATCGGCTGCTGGAATTGCTGCATGTCCAGGCTGATGCGCAATTGGCCGGCCTTCACATCCTGAAAGGTGATATTGCTCTGGTACAGGCCTTCGGCCTCACCCAACAGGCCGTTTTTCGGGCGCTGACCGGCTTCGGCCATGATCCGGTTGTCGACGCTGTAGATGGCGGCGTGAGCCACCAGCGGATTCTTGGTGAGGTTATTGAGCAGCACGTTGAGACTGAGGATGTCGTTGGACACCAGCAGCTCGGTCGCCGAGGTGGCGGTCTGGGTGGTCAAGCTTTCGCCCAGGGCGTCGGCTTGCTCGTGCATGGCCTGTTTGAACTGCAAACCCATCACGCAGGCGTAGATCACCAGGGCCAGGGCGACCAGGATCACGTTATGGCTGGCGATGCGTAATGCGATCGGTACACGGCGGTGGCGCAGTGCCCGGAAGATCAGCAGGAAGAAGTTGTCGGTTTTTACTGGCGTGGGCCGGTTCACTTGAGCTCGGCTCTTGGTCCGTGAAGTTGACGCGCAGTATAGCGACAGGCCCATGACCGGCAAAGCGTTGGCTGTGCCCGATGGTCACTGAAAGTGGGTAGAATGCGGTTTTTTTCCAGCCTGGGGGTGCGCCTTGCGCGAAATTGTCCTGATTAACATCACTGGGGAAGACCGCCCGGGTCTTACTGCCGCCATTACCGGTGTTCTGGCCCAGGGTGGTGTAAACATTCTCGACATCGGCCAGGCAGTGATCCACGACACCCTGTCGTTCGGCATCCTGGTGGAAATCCCGAGCAACGAACAGTCATCATCCGTGCTCAAGGACATTCTGTTTACCGCGTATAAGCTGGACCAGCAGGTGCGTTTCACGCCGGTCTCCGAAGCGGACTACCGGCAGTGGGTGGCCGGCCAAGGCAAGAAGCGCCATATCGTCACGCTGTTGACCCGCAAGGTCACCGCCGAACAGCTGCAGCGCGTCAGTTCCATTACCGCGCACTATGGGTTGAATATCGACCATATCGACCGTCTGTCGGGGCGCATGCCGTTGGACACGCCAGCCGACCAGGGCAAGGGCTGCATTGAGTTCTCCGTGCGCGGCGAACCGGCCGATCCGCAGGCCCTGCGGGCTGAATTCCTCAGTGTGGCCCAGGAACTGAACGTCGATATCGCCTTCCAGGAAGATTCGCTGTTCCGACGCAACCGTCGCCTGGCGGTGTTCGATATGGACTCCACACTGATCGAGGCCGAAGTCATCGACGAGCTGGCCAAGGCCGCCGGCGTGGGTGAGCAGGTCAGTGCCATCACCGAACGTGCCATGGCCGGTGAGTTGGACTTCCGCGCCAGCTTCAAGGAGCGTCTGGCACTGCTCAAAGGCCTGGATGTGAGCGTGCTGGATTCCATCGGCGCCTCCCTGCGCCTGACCGAGGGCGCCGAAACCCTGTTCGCCGAACTCAAGCGCCTGGGCTACAAGACTGCGATCCTGTCCGGCGGCTTTACCTATTTCGCCAAGCAGTTGCAGGCCAAGCTGGGCATCGACTACGTCTTTGCCAACGAGCTTGAAGTGGTCGACGGCAAAGTGACTGGCGTAGCGGTCGAGCCGATTGTCGATGCGCAGCGCAAGGCCGACTTGCTCAAGGAGCTGGCCCACAAGGAAGGGTTGCGTCTGGAGCAGACCATCGCGGTCGGCGACGGTGCCAACGATTTGCCGATGCTGGCGATTGCCGGGTTGGGCGTGGCGTTCCGGGCCAAGCCACTGGTCAAACAGTCAGCCAAGCAGGCAATTTCGACCTTGGGGTTGGACGGTGTGCTGTACCTGCTGGGCTTTCGCGACCGCGACGGCCAGCTCTGAGACTCAATGCGGTCAGAAATGTAGGAGGGGGCAACCCCCCTCTCACATTAGATCTCTGCAAATATCGGATCAGGCTTTCGGCAGGCCGATCCCCTGACCCATCTGCACCGGCGAACCGGCCAGCAGCGCTTCTGACCACTGCACCTGATCCGGCCCGAACAGCACGATCGCGGTGGAGCCCAACTTGAAGCGTCCCAGCTCCGCACCTTTTTCCAGGTGGATCGGCGCGCGGGCGGCTTCGTCATAGCGGAAGGTTTTCAGCTCGCGCTTGGGTGGCGTAACCAGGCCGGCCCATACGGTTTCAATCGACGCCACGATCATCGCGCCCACCAGCACCACAGCCATCGGGCCGCGTTCGGTGTCGAACAGGCAAACCACCCGCTCGTTGCGCGCGAACAGCTCCGGCACGTTTTCGGCGGTGGTCTGGTTGACCGAGAAAATCCGCCCCGGCACATAGACCATCTCGCGCAGGGTACCGGCCAGCGGCATGTGCACGCGGTGATAGTCTTTCGGCGACAGGTAAATAGTGGCGAAATCGCCGCCCATGAACGGCGCGGCCATGGCTGCATCGCCGCCCAGCAGTTCCAGCACGCTGAAGCTGTGGCCTTTGGCCTGGAACACGCGGCCATGTTCGATCGGACCGAGCTGGCTGACCGCGCCGTCGGCGGGGCTCAGCACGGCGCCGGGGGTCGGGTCCAGAGGCCGCGCGCCGTCTTTCAAGGCGCGGGTGAAGAATGCATTGAAGTGCTCGTAAGCGGTCACGTCCTCGACCAGTGCCTGGGACATGTCCACTTGATAGCGCTTGGCGAACCAAGTGGTGAACGCATTCTTGAACCAGCGCACGCGGCACTCGGCCACGCAGCCGGCCAGGCGCGACAGCAAGTGGTGCGGCAGCAAATACTGGCTGAGGATAAACAACTGCTTTTTCATAACTGTCCTTAAACCTTAAGTCTTTTCAACGGGCGTATCGGGGTGATTGCCCCATTCGCCCCAGGAACCGGCATAACCTTTGACTCGCGGATAACCGAGCGCCTTGGCCACCAGATAGGTGAAGCCAGAGCGGTGGTGAGTCTGGCAATGGGTGATGATTTCTTTGTCGGGCGTCAGGCCCAGGTTTTCAAGAATCTGGGGCATATCGCGGCGGATTCGCAGGTTGCGCGCCTTATCCATGCCTTCAGTCCATTCGAAGTTGACCGCGCCGGGGATGTGCCCGCCCTTGGCCGCGAGCACCTTCTCGCCGGAATACTCCAGCGGGCCGCGCGCGTCCCAGATCCCCAGGTCGGCAGCGCCGAGACGGCTTTGCAGGTATTCGCGCGTCGCAGTAGGGCCATCGTGCAGTGTGAGGCTGACCGGGCCGCCGGCCGACGGGGGAGCGTCGGTGGACACGGGCTGGCCCTCTGCTAACCATGCCAGCAGGCCGCCGTCGAGATAGTGGTATTTCTGGTGGCCGATCACGTCGAGCAACCAGATAAAACGCCCGGCCCAGCCGCCGCCTTCGTCGTCGTACACCACATAGGTAGCGTCCGGCGTGTGGCCGAGTTCGCCAAACAGCTTTTCCAGGTCCGCCTTGTTCGGCAGCAGGCCGGGAGCTGGCGGTTGGCCCAGTTGAGTGCGCTTCGGGTCAACGAAATGTGCGCCGGGGATATGCCCTTCGGCGTAGCGGGCGGCACTGGTGAGGTCCACCACAATCAGGTGTTCGGCACCCAGGCGACTGTGTAGGTCGGCGGATTCGATCACCAGCGGCAAGCCAGAGAAGTCAGGCATGTGAGGTCTCCTGGGCATAAAGGTCGGCGATAAGGGACGGCGATTGTAGCGCAAGCATCAGGCGCCGCGGTTGGTAAAGCCGTGCAGGGCCTTTTCGATGCATTGGGCGGTTTTGCCAAAGGCTTGCACGGTGGTTTCCGAGAATGGCCCACCGCCCTGGTCGGCCACCATCAGCATCACGACCTTGCCATTGCAGCTCAAGGAACGCAGCAGCAAGTGTTCGCCACTGAACAGGCGACTCAGGATTGGCGGCAGCAGCGCGGAGAACTGGGCGTGGTTGTCCGGCGTGAAGCGGACCTGGGCGGACTTTTCCAGCAGGCGCTGCAGCATCGTACTGTGCACCACGTCCAGGCTCAGGTTGGCGGCGTCCTTGGGCAAGCCGTCGACCTGGTGTACGCGCAAGGTGCTTTGGGCGCGGTCGGTCATCAGCAGCATCACCCGTTGCATACCGCTGGCGACCAGCGCCTCTTTGGCGCAGGTGGTCAGGTGCATGGCGTTGGCAAACCGGCTCGGTTCCATCAGCAGTTCGGTGCAGCGGCTTCGCCATACGGCCAGGGCTTCGGCGGTAGGGGGCGGAGCGGGCAGCAAGCCGCGATGGATCTTCTGCACATGCCACGGCCAGATCAGCGACAGCGCCGGATGCCAGAGATCGGGCATCAGCGCGGTGCGGGCGCTGGTTACGGCTTGTTGGTGGACTTGCTGCTGCACCTCGCCCAACGGTTGTTGCAGGTACAGGGCGGTGAGCAATTGCCAGCGCTGCGTGTGCGGGCAGGTCCAGGATTCCTGGGCGGACATTGCCAAGCCATTGGCCAGCAGTACGGTATTGGCCGGCTGGTTCAGCCAGCGGCGCAAGCCGGGGTCGGCGTCGAGCAATTGCTGTTGGTGCAGAGGATCTTCGTCGCGGGCGACACGCAGCGACTTGACCAGCATGCGTTGCTCGTTCAGCAGCAGGGTGTAACCCTGGGAGACCCACATCGGCAAATGCCAGGCTTCGGTCAGGCCGATGCACAGGTCCAGCAGGCGCACGCCGAATAATTGCTGCTCGACCACGCGCGCCGACTCGCCCTTGTGGATAACCCGCAGTTCCCATTCTTCCAGCAGCTTGGGATAGGCCACTGCCATCGGCCACAGCGGCGACAGAAACAGCAGGCTGCCCCAATGAATGTCTTGCCACAGCCGCGCCAGGCGGCTGCCGAACAGGCCGTTGGCCTGCTGCGAGGCGTGTTGACTGACCAGTAACAGCTGGCGCAGCGCCGCTGGAATGTCCTGGGCGGGCACTGACGGCAAGCGCGCCAGTAATTCCTCGGCGCGCTTGAGGCCCAGGCGGTTGAGCGCCACCTCGAGGTTTTCCGCCGGCTCGGCCAGGCTGCCATGGGTATGGCTGTTGGCCTCGCGCATCACGCTGAGTACCAGGGCCGGGCTGTTTTGCATCAGCTCGGCAATATCTCGCAACGAACTGCGGCTGTCGCGAATGGCTTTGCATACGCGGTCATGGCTGGCCTGTGGAACAGGCAAGTGCACCTCGTCCAGACGCTTGATCCAGTCGGGGAGGGAGGCAGGTTTTGCAGTTGGGTCGGTTTTTTGTTTAGCCATGGTAGGGGCGCGATCATCACTTGCGGTCAACACGCCCGGAGCGGGCCGAACTGGCTTTTCGCCTTAACGGGCTATAGTCTGGCGCAGTTTTGCCGATAAGTAGAACAAGAGTTTTCCAGTTCCCCCAAATATGTCCATGAACCTGACGGCGCAAGTACTCATCTCCTATGGCTAAAATTATCGGCATCATCGTCGTCCTCGCGAGCGTGCTCGGCGGTTACGTCCTTTCCCACGGTAAAATCGCCGCGTTGATCCAGCCTTTCGAAGTGATGATCATCGGCGGGGCGGCATTTGGTGCATTCCTGCAAGCCAACCCTGGGTACATGACCATGCACGTGGTCAAAAAATCCCTGAGCATGTTCGGTTCGCGCTTCTCCCATACTTTCTATCTGGAAGTGCTGGGCCTGGTCTACGAGATCCTCAACAAGAGCCGCCGCGAAGGCATGATGGCCATTGAGGCCGATATCGAAGACGCCGCAGCCAGCCCGATTTTCGCCAAGTACCCGGCCGTGCTCAAAGACGAGCGCATGACCGCCTATATCTGCGATTACCTGCGCATCATGTCTTCCGGCAACATGGCGCCCCATGAGCTGGAAGGCCTGTTCGACATGGAATTGTTCAGCCTTAAAGAAGAGCTGGAGCACCCATCGCACGCGGTGACCGGCGTCGCCGACGGCATGCCCGGCTTCGGTATCGTGGCGGCGGTACTCGGTATTGTGGTGACCATGGCCTCGCTGGGCGAAGGTGACCAGGCGGCCATCGGCATGCACGTAGGTGCGGCATTGGTGGGCACGTTCTTCGGTATTCTCGCGGCCTACGGTTTCTTCGGCCCGCTGGCGACCTCCCTGGCCCATGACGCCAAGGAAGAAATCAACCTGTACGAATCGATCAAGGCCAGCCTGGTGGCGTCTGCCTCCGGCATGCCGCCTTCGCTGGCGGTGGAGTTCGGTCGCAAGGTGTTGTACCCCAAGCATCGCCCAAGCTTCGCCGAGCTGGAACAAGCGGTTCGCGGTCGCTAAGCCATGGAAAACAACCAGCCGATAATCATCAAGCGCGTCAAGCGCTTCGCTGCGGGGCACCATGGTGGCGCCTGGAAAATCGCCTTCGCCGACTTTGCGACGGCGATGATGGCGTTCTTTCTGGTGCTGTGGCTGATGTCTACCGCCACGCCGGAGCAGAAGATCGCCATCGCCGGCTACTTCAAAGACCCTATCGGTTTCTCGGAAAGCGGCACGCCCTTCGTGATCGACCTGGGCGGTTCGCCGCAGCTGGCGCCTGAGCGCACGATCAACCCGGAAGTGAAGACCGAGGCACCCCAGGAGAAAATCCCGGTGGAGCGCGACACGGTCGAGGCCATGGCCGAGCAGGTCGAGCAGGAGCGTCTTGAGCTGTTGCTGCAGGAACTGCAAAACAAGGTTGAGGAAAACCCGCAGTTGCTGAAGTTCAAGGATCAGATTTCCTTCGAGATCACGCCGGACGGTCTGCGCATCCAGATCACCGACGCCGCCAACCGGCCGATGTTCGATTCCGGCAGTGCGCGGTTGAAGCCGTACTTCGAAGATATCCTGCTGGCCATGGCCGACACCATCAAAGCGGTGCCGAACAAAATCAGCATCAGTGGCCATACGGACGCCAAGCCCTATGCGGGCCAAGGCGACTTCGGCAACTGGGAGCTTTCGGCCAACCGCGCCAACGCGGCCCGTCGTGCCCTGGTGGCCGGCAGCTACCCGGATTCGCAAGTGGCGCGGGTGGTGGGTTTTGCCTCCTCGCAGCTGTTTGATGGGAAGGACCCGTTCAACCCGATCAATCGGCGCATCGACATCGTCGTGCTGACTAAAAAGGCCCAGCGCGCGATCGAGGGCGATCAACCCCCTCCGGCACCCACGCCGGGCGCCGGGGCGCCAGGGGAAGTGCCGACCGACCCGAACGCGATCCCGCCAGGAAAGGAGCCATTGCCGGCCCATGAACTGCGGCAGAGGTTGAATCTGTTTGACGATGGCGGTGTGAAAGACCCGACGGTGCCCAGAACGGGCTCTTAACCTGCATATGAAAAGGCCGCGATCATCGCGGCCTTTTCACATCTGCCTCGGCGGGCAGGGTGTCGGTCAGTAACTGCTTTCAGGCAAGCTTGCAATGATCGACCGATAGCTATTCATCCGCTGCTGTTGCACACGGCCATCTTCCAGGGCCTTGAGCAAGGCGCAGCCCGGTTCGCGGTCGTGCTTGCAGTCGCGGAAGCGGCAGGTGCCGATCAGGTCGTTGAATTCGATGAAGCCGGCTTCCACATCGCTGCGGCTGACGTGGCCGAGGCCGAATTCGCGGATACCCGGAGAGTCGATCAGCTCGCCACCGCCGGGGAAGTGGAACAGTCGCGCGGTGGTGGTGGTGTGGGTGCCCTGGCCGGACAGCTCCGACAGCGGCCCCACGCGGGTGTCCACTTCCGGCAGCAGGCTGTTGACCAGCGACGACTTGCCGACGCCGGACTGGCCTACGAACACGCTGATGCGCCCGTCCAACTGTTGTTGCAGTTGTTCCATGCCATTGCCGTGATGGGCCGAGACTTCCAGCACCGGGTAGCCCAGGGTGCGGTAGACCGCCAGCAACGCATTGAGCGCCGGGGCGTTCTGCTCGTCGATCAAATCGAATTTGTTCAACAGCAGCAGTGGGCGAATGCCGGCGTGCTCGGCCGCCACCAGGTAGCGGTCGATCAGGTTGGCATGGGGCTCGGGCAACGGAGCGAAGACAATCACGATCATGTCGACGTTGGCCGCCACCGGCTTGAGCTGGCCGCGACTGTCGGGGCGGCGCAATTCGGTGCTGCGTGGCAACTGGGCGACGATCACGCCGATCCCCTGGTTGCCGGCCCGCCATACCACACGGTCGCCGGTCACCAGCGCCGGCAGGTTGGCGCGCAAGTGACAACGGAACACCTGGCCGGCGAGTTCGCCTTCCAGCGCCTCGACTTCGACCTGCACGCCAAAGTGCGCGATCACCAGGCCCGTTTGTTCGGGGCCCAGGTCGCCGCCCTCGAGCGCTTCCACGGCGGAGGATTCACGTTTGGCGGCGCGGGCGGCGCGTTCACCTTGAATCTTTTCGATGCGCCAGTTCTGGCGACGGTTGAGCTGGCGTTTGGCCATTGGTGTTCCGTGTCGATAATGCAAAGGTTGGGTAAAACGGTCGCGAGTCTAGCACGGCCCCGCCTGCTAAACTGCGCAGCTACGCCAAGGTGCCAAGAGAAACGAGCCATGCAAAACCCACAGAACCTGATTTGGATCGATCTGGAAATGACCGGTCTGAACCCTGACACCGACGTCATCATCGAGATGGCGACGATTGTCACCGACAGCAACCTCAACACCTTGGCCGAAGGTCCGGTGATCGCCATCCATCACAGCGACGCGGTGCTCGCCACTATGGATGAGTGGAATACCCGCACCCACGGTAACTCCGGCCTGACCCAGCGTGTGCGCGACAGCCGTATCAGCATGGCCGAGGCCGAGGCCCAGACCATCGCCTTCCTGGAACAGTGGGTGCCCAAAGGCAAATCGCCGATCTGTGGCAACAGCATCTGCCAGGATCGTCGCTTCCTTTATACCCACATGAAGGCCCTGGAAAGCTATTTCCATTACCGCAACCTGGACGTGTCCACGCTCAAGGAACTGGCCGCGCGCTGGGCGCCGGAAGTCAAAGACAGTTTCCACAAAGGCAGCACTCACCTGGCGCTGGATGACATTCGCGAGTCGATTGCCGAGCTGCAGCATTACCGCAAGCATTTCATCAAGGCTTGAAGCTAGGGCGGCCGAACAGCGCCCTTGCAGGCAAGCCAGCTCCCACACTTGAATGTATTCCCAAGTCCAAGTGTGGGAGGGGGCTTGCCCCCGATGCAGGCCACTCGTTTTATCGCCCAGCGCCCCCTTTTGGTGCCATCAGCAAATGATTAGACTGCCGGCCTCTTTGCAAGGATCGCCATCATGCTGCTGATGCTTTACCTCATCGCCATCACCGCCGAAGCCATGACCGGCGCCCTGTCCGCCGGTCGGCGCGGCATGGACTGGTTCGGCGTGGTGCTGATCGCCTGCGTGACGGCGCTGGGGGGCGGTTCGGTGCGTGATGTATTGCTGGGGCATTACCCGCTGACGTGGGTCAAGCACCCGGAGTACCTGGTGCTGACCTCCGTGGCTGCGCTGGTGACGATCTTTATCGCGCCGCTGATGCGACGTCTGCGCTCGGTCTTCCTGGCGCTGGACGCCGTGGGCCTGGTGGCATTCACTTTGATCGGCTGCATGACTGCCCTGGAAATGGGCCACGGCATGCTGGTGGCGTCGGTCAGTGGTGTGATCACCGGGGTGTTCGGCGGCATTCTGCGGGATATCTTCTGCAACGATATCCCGCTGATCTTCCGCCGCGAGTTGTATGCCAGCGTGTCGTTCCTCGCCGCCTGGTTCTACCTGCTGTGTCTGCATCTGGAACTGCCCGGCGAGCAAGCCATCCTGCTGACGCTGTTCAGTGGCTTTCTATTGCGCCTGCTGGCGATCCGCTTTCACTGGGAAATGCCCAAGTTCGTCTACAACGACGATGTGCACTAGCGTTGCGCGTGCTGCTTGAGTGCCCATTCCACATGCTCACGCACCAGCGCCGAGGGGTGCTCACGGCGCGCCTTCAAGGCTTCCAGCACCGGAATGCTTGATGGCGCATTGCCCAAGCCTACTGCCAGGTTACGCAACCAGCGCTCATAGCCGGCGCGGCGCAGGGGCGAGCCTTCGGTGCTGCTGAGGAATTTATCCTCGTCCCACATAAACAGTTCGGCCAGTTCTGCGTTATCCAGGTTATGCCGTGGCTGGAAATCGCCTTCGCCAGTGGCACGAGCGAAACGATTCCACGGACAAACGATCTGACAGTCATCGCAGCCGAATACGCGATTGCCGATCAGTGGGCGCAGGTCCTCCGGAATCGCGCTTTTGAGCTCAATGGTCAGGTACGAGATACAGCGCCGGGCGTCCAGCACATAGGGGCCGACGAAGGCATTGGTCGGGCAGATATCCAGGCAAGCGGTGCAGCGTCCGCAGTGCTCGGTGCTATGGGGCGGGTCGACCGGTAAGGGCAGGTCGACGAACAGCTCACTGAGGAAAAAATAACTGCCGGCCTTGCGATTGAGTACCAGGGTGTTCTTGCCGATCCAGCCCAGGCCGGCTTGCTCGGCGATGGCCTTTTCGAGCACTGGCGCGCTGTCGACAAAGGCCCGAAAGCCAAAAGGGCCGATCTGGGCCTGGATACGGTCGGCCAGTTGCTGCACGCGTTTGCGGATCAGCTTGTGGTAGTCGCGGCCGAGGGCGTAGCGGGAGATGTAGGCTTTTTCCGGCTGGGCCAGCATGTGCGCCATATGGGTGTCGCCGGGCAGGTAATCCATGCGCAGCGACACCACGCGCAGGGTGCCGGGTACCAGTTCTTCGGGGTGGGAGCGTTTGCTGCCGTGGGCGCCCATGTAATCCATCTCGCCGTGGTAGCCGGCGTCGAGCCAGCGTTGCAGGTGCTGCTCATGCTCGGCCAGGTCCAGGCCACTGATGCCGACTTGCTGAAAGCCCAGCTCGCGGCCCCAGTCTTTGATCGATTGGGCGAGGGCGGGCAGATCGGAGGTAATAGCGGGCATGAGACACGGGAAACCACAGGTTAGATGCGTATAATTCTGCCAGACATCGGAGCTTGAAGACGCATGCCTCAGACAAAACACGAAATAACCGACGTTCAGCCACTATTACCCGGCCAATTGCCGCACCTGGCTGCGCGCTCTGCGGATGCCCATAAAGGCCAGTTCGGCCACCTGCTGGTCATCGGCGGTGACCTGGGCTTCGGCGGCGCTGCGCTGTTGAGTGCCGAAAGCGCCTTGCGCAGTGGTGCGGGCATGGTGTCCCTGGCGACGCGCCTTGAGCATGTGCCGGCTGCATTGGCCCGTTTGCCGGAAGTCATGAGCGTGGGCGTGAGTTCTGCCAACCAGTTGATGGGCTTGCTGGAAAAAATCTCGGTGATCGTTATCGGCCCCGGCCTGGGCGCTGCCGCCTGGGGCAAAAGCTTGTTATCGGTCGCGGCCAATGCCCGCCAGCCGCAAGTATGGGACGCCGACGCGTTGAACCAACTGGCTGCCGGCGGTGTGAGCCTGCCGGCCAACTGCGTAATCACCCCGCACCCGGGCGAAGCGGCGCGTCTGTTGGGCTTGTCGACAGCCGAGGTTCAGGCGGACCGTCTTAAGGTGGCGCGCGCGTTGAGCCGGACATTCAACGCCGTCGCCATTCTCAAAGGCGCGGGTAGTTTGATTGCCAGCCCGGATGGACGGGTTTCCCGCTGCGATCAAGGCCATCCGGCGATGGCTACCGCAGGGCTGGGCGATGTATTGGCCGGTCTGGTCGGCGCTTTGCTGGCCCAGGGAATGCCTGCGTACGAGGCCAGTTGCCTGGCCGTTTGGCTGCACGCCACGGCTGGGGATCGACAGGGCACCTTGGGGCGTGGGCTTGCCGCCAGTGACCTGATCCCGGCCATTCGTCAATTGCTGGAGGAGCAGTCGCCATGCCTGAAGTAATTCTCTTCCTGGCCGATGAAGACGCCATGGTTGCGTTGGGCCATCGCCTGGCGCAACTGACGGCCGGTAACGGGCTGATTTTCCTGGAAGGCGA
This sequence comes from Pseudomonas quebecensis, assembly GCF_026410085.1. Lineage (NCBI taxonomy): Bacteria > Pseudomonadati > Pseudomonadota > Gammaproteobacteria > Pseudomonadales > Pseudomonadaceae > Pseudomonas > Pseudomonas quebecensis. Next base: position 4,746,256 of record NZ_CP112866.1, on the reverse strand, counting down.
CCTGGGAGCAGGTAAGACCACGTTGTCCCGTGGGATTATTCGCGGGCTGGGTCATGAGGGCGCGGTAAAAAGCCCGACGTTCACGTTGGTCGAACCTTACGAGATCGGCACGATGCGCGCCTTTCACTTCGACCTCTACCGCCTGGTGGACCCCGAGGAATTGGAGTTTATGGGCATCCGTGATTACTTCGATGCAGAGGCGCTGTGCCTGATCGAATGGCCAGATAAAGGTACAGGCTTTTTGCCAAAGCCTGACCTGACCATTACCATTACGCCGCATGAGCATGGACGTCAGCTGAAGTTGTTGCCCCAGAGCACGCGCGCCGAGTCGTGGTGTGCCGCTCTGGCTTTGGAATTCAAATAATTGGTGGGGTTAGGTATGCGCTTTCGCGCGTTGGTTGCTGTCGTAGGGGTGTTGCTTGCGGCAATGACTGTCAATGCTCTGGCTGCTTCACAGGTAAAGAGTGTGCGCCTGTGGCGAGCGCCGGATAACACGCGACTGGTGTTCGACCTGTCCGGGCCGGTCCAGCACAGTGTCTTTACCCTGGCGGCGCCCGATCGCCTGGTGATCGATATCAACGGCGCGACCCTGGCCGCGCCACTTAAAGTTTCTACCGCCAACACGCCGATCACCGCCATGCGCTCGGCGCAGCGTACGCCGACCGACCTGCGCGTGGTCATTGACCTGAAAAAAGCCGTGACGCCCAAGAGCTTCTCGCTGGCGCCGAATGCCCAGTACGGTAACCGGCTGGTGGTCGACCTGTTCGACAACGCCGCGGATGCCGCTCCGCCGCCCGCGCCGACGCCGAGCGTGGCGACCGTACCGGCGGTGCCGGTAAACCCGTCGCAGCCTCAGGTCAAGCTGCCACCGCCGCCGCCGGCACCGGCCGGCAAGCGTGACATTATCGTGGTCATTGATGCCGGTCACGGCGGTGAAGACCCGGGTGCCTCCGGTTCACGCGGCCAGCATGAAAAAGACGTGGTGCTGGCCATCGCTCGCGAGCTGCAGCGCCAGGTCAATGGCATGAAAGGCTACCGTGCCGAGCTGACCCGCACCGGCGACTATTTCATTCCGTTGCGCGGCCGTACCGAAATCGCGCGTAAGAAGGGGGCCGACCTGTTTGTGTCGATCCACGCCGACGCCGCGCCGTCGTCTGCGGCCTTCGGAGCATCGGTATTTGCCCTCTCGGATCGAGGCGCCACGTCCGAAACCGCGCGCTGGCTGGCCGACAGCGAAAACCGCTCCGATCTGATCGGCGGGGCCGGCAACGTTTCCCTGGATGACAAGGACAAGATGCTCGCCGGCGTACTGCTGGACCTGTCGATGACCGCCTCGCTGACTTCCAGCCTGAACGTCGGCCAGAAGGTGTTGAGCAATATCGGTCGTGTCACGTCGTTGCACAAACAGCGCGTTGAGCAGGCCGGGTTCATGGTGTTGAAGTCGCCGGATATCCCATCGATCCTGGTGGAAACCGGCTTTATCTCCAACGCCAACGAGGCGTCCAAATTGGCCAGCGCCAGCCACCAACAGGCATTGGCGCGGTCCATCAGTGCCGGCGTACGTCAGTTCTTCCAGCAGAATCCGCCTCCCGGCACGTATATCGCCTGGTTGCGCGACTCCGGGAAAATCGCCCAAGGCACGCGTGACCATCGCGTACAGCCCGGTGACACCCTGGCCATGCTGGCGGTGCGCTTCCAGGTATCGCCCGCGACCTTGCGCACTGCGAACAACCTGAAAACCGATGAATTGAAGGTCGGCCAGGTATTGACCATCCCCGGCACAGAATTGGCGGCACAGTAATGAGCGAAACAGTTCTCGGCAGCGGCTCGCGCATTGAATTGCTCAGCCCGCGCCTGGCCAACCAGATCGCTGCGGGCGAGGTGGTGGAGCGGCCCGCGTCGGTGATCAAGGAACTGCTGGAAAACAGCATCGACTCCGGCGCCAAACGTATTGATGTCGACGTGGAGCAGGGGGGGGTGAAGCTCTTGCGGGTGCGCGACGACGGCAGCGGCATCTCCTCCGACGACCTGCCGTTGGCGCTGGCCCGTCACGCCACCAGTAAGATTCGCGACCTGGAAGACCTTGAGCGCGTGATGAGCCTGGGTTTTCGCGGCGAGGCCCTGGCCTCCATCAGTTCCGTGGCACGCCTGACCCTGACCTCGCGCACCCGCGGCGCCGACCAGGCCTGGCAAGTGGAAACCGAGGGGCGCGACATGGCGCCTCGGGTCCAGCCGGCCGCGCATCCGGTGGGCACCTCGGTTGAGGTGCGCGACCTGTTCTTCAATACGCCGGCGCGGCGTAAGTTCCTCAAGGCCGAGAAAACCGAGTTCGACCACCTGCAGGAAGTCATCAAACGCCTCGCCCTGGCGCGTTTCGACGTGGCGTTTCACTTGCGCCACAACGGCAAGACCATCCTCAGCCTGCACGAAGCCAATGACGACGCCGCGCGCGCCCGTCGGGTGGCGGCGGTGTGCGGTGCGGGGTTCCTGGAGCAGGCACTGCCGATTGAAATCGAGCGCAACGGCCTGCGCCTGTGGGGCTGGGTAGGTTTGCCGACCTTCTCTCGCAGCCAGGCGGACTTGCAGTACTTCTTTGTGAATGGCCGCGCAGTGCGCGACAAACTCGTTGCCCACGCGGTGCGCCAGGCCTATCGCGATGTGCTGTTCAATGGACGGCATCCGACCTTTGTGCTGTTTTTCGAGGTCGACCCGGCGGTGGTGGACGTTAACGTCCACCCGACCAAGCACGAGGTGCGCTTCCGTGATGGGCGCATGGTGCATGACTTCCTTTATGGCACCCTGCACCGCGCGCTGGGCGACGTGCGCCCGGACGACCAACTGGCGGCGCCGATCGTGACGGCAGTGGTGCGCCCAAGCGGCCCCGAGGCCGGTGAGTTCGGTCCCCAGGGTGAGATGAGCCTGGCGGGCAACCTGCTGCAATCGCCACAGCCGCAGCCAGCCTACACGGCACCGGGCGGCGGCGCGGGGGCGGGTTATCAGTACCAGTACACGCCACGTCCACAATCGACGGTGCCGGTGGCCGAGGCTCAGGCAGCCTATCGCGAATTCTACGCGCCGCTGCCGGGTGCTGAGCCGAGCGCAGTGGCTCTGCCCGAAGGTGGCGGTGATATCCCGCCTTTGGGTTATGCGTTGGCGCAGCTCAAGGGCATTTACATCCTGGCGGAAAACGCCCATGGCCTCGTGCTGGTCGACATGCATGCCGCCCACGAGCGAATCATGTACGAGCGGTTGAAGATCGCCATGGCCAGCGAAGGTCTCAGCGGCCAGCCGTTGCTCGTGCCGGAATCGCTGGCGGTCAGCCAGCGCGAGGCCGATTGCGCCGAAGAACACCACGGGGTTTTTCAAAAACTGGGCTTTGAGCTGCAGCGCCTGGGGCCGGAAACCCTGGCGATCCGTCAGATCCCGGCGCTGCTTAAGCAGGCGGAAGCCAATCGACTCGTAGCCGATGTGCTGGCGGACCTGATGGAATACGGCACCAGCGACCGCATCCAGGCGCATATCAACGAACTGCTCGGCACCATGGCCTGCCACGGCGCCATCCGCGCCAACCGTCGGCTGGCGTTGCCGGAAATGAACGGGCTGCTGCGCGACATGGAAAACACCGAGCGCAGCGGGCAGTGCAACCACGGCCGACCGACCTGGACCCAGATGGGCCTGGACGATCTGGACAAACTGTTCCTGCGCGGTCGTTGATGAGTGCCTTGCCCCCCGCAATCTTCCTGATGGGCCCCACGGCCGCCGGCAAGACCGACCTGGCCATTGAGCTGAGCAAAGTGCTGCCATGCGAGCTGATCAGTGTCGACTCTGCCCTGGTTTACCGGGACATGGATATCGGCACGGCCAAGCCATCCAAGGCGTTACTCGCGGACTATCCGCATCGGCTGATCGACATCATTGACCCCGCGCAAAGCTACTCGGCGGCGGATTTCCGTACCGACGCCCTGGCCGCCATGGCCGAGATCACCGCACGGGGCAATATTCCCCTGCTCGTGGGCGGCACGATGCTCTACTACAAGGCTTTACAGGAAGGTCTGGCGGATATGCCGCCGGCCGACGCCCAGGTGCGCGCCGAGCTTGAAGACGAGGCTGCGCGCCTTGGCTGGCAAGCCCTGCATGATCAATTGGCGACGATAGATCCGGTGTCTGCGGCGCGTATTCATCCCAACGACCCTCAGCGCCTCACGCGGGCCCTGGAAGTCTGGCGCGTCAGCGGGTCGACCATGACCGAGCACCGGCAGCGTCAATCTGCGCAAAGTGCTGATGCAGGCGCTTCTGGACAGTCACAATTGCCCTATACTGTGGCCAATCTGGCCATCGCTCCTGCAAATCGCCAGGTGCTGCATGAACGAATTGCACAAAGATTCACAATTATGTTGGAACAGGGGTTTGTAGAGGAGGTCGTAGCACTGCGTTCCAGAGGTGACCTGCATCCAGGGTTGCCTTCGATACGTGCTGTAGGCTATCGCCAAGTCTGGGATCATCTGGATGGCAAGCTGACGTCAGCCGAAATGCAGGAGCGCGGCATCATCGCCACGCGCCAATTGGCAAAGCGCCAGTTCACCTGGTTGCGCAGTTGGAGCGATTTGCACTGGCTGGACAGCCTGGACAGCGACAATCTGTCACGCGCCTTGAAATACTTGGGAACGGTCTCCATATTGAGCTGAGTCCTTGCAATTGCCGTCTATCCTTGGGGGTGTGACGGTCTTAAGCTATTTTTTCCGATTTTTATTATTGATCCTTAAAGGAGTGCGGCACATGTCAAAAGGGCATTCGCTACAAGACCCTTACTTGAATACCTTACGTAAAGAGAAAGTGGGGGTTTCCATTTATCTGGTCAACGGTATCAAGTTGCAAGGTACGATCGAGTCGTTCGACCAGTTCGTGATCCTGCTGAAAAACACCGTCAGCCAGATGGTTTACAAACACGCTATCTCGACAGTCGTTCCCGTTCGCCCGATCCGCCTGCCTAGCGCAGCCGGCGACGAACAAGGCGACGCTGAGCCAGGTAACGCCTGATAGGAGTCTCCTTTGTTCTTTGAGCGCCACGGTGGTGGTGAGCGAGTGATCCTCGTTCACTTGGATGGACAGGACCCTGAGGCGCGCGAAGATCCGCAGGAGTTTCAGGAGTTGGCAAATTCGGCCGGCGCCGAGACCGTTGCGTTTTTTAACGTGCCGCGTCATCGGCCAACCGCCAAATACCTGATCGGCAGCGGCAAGGTCGAGGAACTACGCGACCTGGTCCACGCCGAAGAAGCCGATCTGGTGATCTTCAATCACACCCTCACGCCCAGTCAGGAACGTAACCTCGAACGTGTTTTCGAGTGTCGGGTGATCGACCGCACCGGCCTGATTCTCGATATCTTCGCCCAACGCGCCCGTACCCATGAAGGCAAGCTCCAGGTCGAACTGGCCCAGCTTGATCACATGAGCACGCGCCTGGTGCGTGGCTGGACTCACCTTGAGCGCCAGGGTGGTGGTATCGGCATGCGCGGCCCGGGTGAAACCCAACTGGAAACCGACCGCCGTCTGCTGCGGGTTCGCCTGCGTCAGATCAAGGGACGGCTCGAGAAAGTCCGCAGCCAGCGCGAGCAGTCGCGCCGTGGCCGTTCACGCGCGGACATTCCTACGGTGTCCCTGGTGGGCTATACCAACGCCGGCAAGTCCACGCTGTTCAACAACGTGACGAAGTCCGATGTGTATGCGGCCGACCAATTGTTTGCGACGCTCGATCCCACTTTGCGTCGGTTGGATCTGGCCGACCTGGGGCCGATCGTGCTGGCCGATACCGTGGGTTTCATTCGTCACTTGCCGCACAAGCTGGTCGAAGCATTTCGGTCTACGCTCGAAGAGTCGAGCAATTCCGACTTGCTGTTGCATGTGATCGATGCAGCCGAACCGGATCGCATGCTGCAGATCGAGCAGGTGATGCTGGTGCTGGGCGAGATTGGTGCCCAGGACTTGCCGATCCTCGAGGTCTATAACAAACTCGATTTGCTTGAAGGTGTAGAGCCGCAGATTCAGCGCGATGAGAACGGCAGGCCCCAGCGGGTCTGGCTGTCGGCGCGCGATGGCAGTGGCCTGGAGCTGCTTGAACAGGCGATTGCCGAGTTGCTCGGCAGTGATTTGTTTGTCGGCACCTTGCGCTTGCCCCAGCGTTTTGCTCGATTGCGTGCACAGTTTTTCGAGCTGGGCGCGGTACAGAAAGAAGAACACGACGAAGAAGGTGTCAGCTTGCTGGCCGTTCGATTGCCGCGCTCGGAGCTGAATCGGCTGGTCAGCCGTGAAGGTGTCGTACCGACAGAGTTCATCGAACAACACACTTTGCAATAAAAGCCTCCGAAAGCGGTTGTGCCGCAGTAGCAGGCATTCTGTAGCATTGGTCGGCGCGCCGTGGGTGCGTCTTTGCTTTATCAGATGGAGAGCGCTATGGCTTGGAATGAGCCGGGTGGCAACTCGAATAATCAGGATCCTTGGGGTGGTAAGCGCCGCAATAATGGCGACCGCAAGGGGCCACCGGATCTCGACGAGGCCTTCCGAAAGCTGCAGGAAAGCCTGAATGGGTTGTTCGGTGGTGGAAAAAAACGTGGTGGTGACGACGGCGGTCGCACGAGCAAGGGCGGTGGCTATGGCCTGCTGGGCCTGGGCCTTGTGGTGCTGGCGGCTGTCTGGCTGTACAGCGCGGTCTATGTCGTGGACGAGCAGGAGCAGGCCGTGGTGCTGCGCTTCGGCAAGTACTACGAGACCGTCGGCCCGGGCCTGAATATCTATTTCCCGCCTATCGACAAGAAGTACATGGAAAACGTCACGCGTGAGCGTGCCTATACCAAGCAGGGGCAGATGCTGACCGAAGACGAGAATATCGTCGAAGTGCCGCTGACCGTGCAGTACAAGATCAGCAACCTTCAGGACTTCGTGCTGAACGTTGATCAGCCGGAAATCAGTCTGCAGCACGCGACCGAAAGCGCCCTGCGCCATGTGGTGGGTTCCACCGCGATGGACCAGGTGTTGACCGAAGGTCGTGAATTGATGGCCAGCGAAATCAAGGAGCGCCTGCAACGGTTCCTCGATACCTATCGCACCGGTATCACCGTCACCCAGGTGAACGTACAGAGCGCGGCGGCACCGCGTGAAGTGCAGGAAGCCTTCGACGACGTGATCCGTGCCCGTGAAGACGAGCAGCGTTCGCGCAACCAGGCTGAAACTTACGCCAACGGTGTCGTGCCGGAAGCCCGTGGTCAGGCCCAGCGCATCATCGAAGACGCCAACGGGTATCGCGACGAAGTGGTGTCCCGCGCCAAGGGTGAGGCTGACCGCTTCACCAAGCTGGTGGCCGAGTATCGCAAGGCGCCTGAAGTGACCCGCGAGCGTCTGTACCTGGACACCATGCAGGAAGTCTTCAGCAACACCAGCAAGGTTCTCGTGACCGGCAGCAAGGGTGGGCAGAACAACCTGCTGTACCTGCCGCTGGACAAGATGATCGAGGGTGGTCGTAGCAACACCAGCGCGCCGTCCACCGGCTCCACTGCCGCTGCCAACGAAGCGAGCGCCCGTGCGGCCGCTGACTTGCTGCAACAGCAAACACGTACCAGGGAGAGTCGTTGATGAGCAATAAATCGCTGACCGCCCTGATTGTGGGCGTCGTCGTGGTCATCGCTGCCTGGAACTGCTTCTACATCGTGGCTCAGACCGAGCGTGCGGTGCTGCTGCAATTCGGTCGCGTGGTCCAGGCGGATGTCCAGCCGGGCCTGCATGTGAAAGTCCCCTACGTCAATCAGGTGCGCAAGTTCGACGCACGCCTCATGACCCTGGATGCACCGACGCAGCGCTTCCTGACCCTTGAAAAGAAAGCCGTGATGGTTGACGCCTACGCCAAGTGGCGCGTCAAGGATGCCGAGCGCTTCTACACCGCAACCTCCGGCCTCAAGCAGATTGCCGACGAACGTTTGTCGCGTCGTCTGGAATCGGGCCTGCGTGACCAGTTTGGTAAGCGCACCCTGCACGAGGTGGTGTCCGGTGAGCGTGATGCCTTGATGGCGGATATCACGGCCTCGCTGAACAAGATGGCGGAAAAGGAGCTGGGTATCGAGGTGATCGATGTTCGGGTCAAGGCCATCGACCTGCCCAAGGAAGTGAACCGCAGCGTGTTCGAACGTATGAGCACCGAGCGTGAGCGTGAAGCCCGTGAGCATCGCGCCAAGGGTAACGAGTTGGCTGAGGGTATCCGTGCGGATGCCGATCGTCAGCGTCGTGTACTGCTGGCCGAAGCCTATCGCGAGTCTGAAGAGGCCCGTGGTGATGGCGACGCTCAAGCCGCGGCGATCTACGCCAAGGCCTACGGACAGGACCAGGAGTTCTACGCGTTCTACCGTAGCCTGCGCGCCTACCGTGAAAGCTTCGCCAATAAAACCGATGTCATGGTGCTGGACCCAAGCAGCGATTTCTTTCGCTACCTGGAAAAAGCCAAGTAAGCGCCTGTGACTAAGTAGGACGCACTCCGTCGGGCGGGTAAAACGCCTGGCGGGGTGATCCTTTCAGAAAACGGGTGTATGATGCGGCAGCCGGGAAATTCCCGGCTTTTTTGCGTCTGCATGTTTGATTCGGCAGGCGTGACAGGTTTTTCGAGGAAAGTGCCCGACGAGGCCGCTGGCAGGCCGTTCGTCACGTCGCTCTTGCGCGTGGTTTATGCAGGCGGCGGGCACTTTCTGCTTCACTCAAGGCTCGGCCGAGGGCTGGCCGCCCGGATCAAAGGGGAATGGCGTAATGGCAACGGTAGACCGCTGGCTGCTGCCAGATGGCATCGAAGAAGTACTGCCACCAGAAGCTGCGCGCATTGAAGTAGCGCGTCGCCAGGTGTTGGATCTGTTCCAGAGCTGGGGTTATGACTTTGTCGTGACCCCTCATATCGAGTACCTCGAATCCCTGCTGACCGGCGCGGGCCAGGACCTGGATCTGCGCACCTTCAAGGTTATCGATCCGCAGTCCGGCCGGCAGATGGGTTTTCGAGCCGACATCACGCCACAAGTGGCGCGTATCGATGCGCACACCCTGCGTCGCGAAGGTCCGAACCGTCTGTGCTACGCCGGCAGCGTGCTGCATGCGCAGCCACGTGCGTTGTCTTCCTCTCGCAGCCCGATCCAGCTTGGCGCTGAGCTGTACGGCGACGCCAGCCCGAGCAGCGATGTGGAAGTCATCAGCTTGATGCTGGCCATGCTGCAACTGGCCGACGTGCCGGATGTACACATGGACCTGGGCCACGTCGGTATCTACCGCGGTCTGGCCCGTGCGGCCGGTTTGTCCGGTGAAGTGGAGCAACAATTGTTCGATGCGTTGCAGCGCAAGGCCATCGATGAAGTGATCGCACTGACCGAAGGTGTGCCGGCCGACCTGGCCCGCATGCTGCGTGCGCTGGTGAACTTGTGCGGCGGCCGCGAAGTGCTCGCCGCCGCCCGTGAGCAACTGGCGAGCGCGCCGGCGGCGGTCCTGGCGGCATTGGATGACGTGCTGGCGATTGCCGAGCAGTTGTCGGCACGTTTCCCGCAGTTGCCGCTGTACTTCGATTTGGGCGAGCTGCGCGGTTATCACTACCATACTGGCGTAGTGTTCGCGGTGTTTGTTCCGGGTGTTGGCCAGGCCATCGCCCAAGGCGGTCGTTACGACGATATCGGCGCCGACTTCGGTCGTGCGCGTCCGGCCACCGGTTTTTCCACCGATTTGAAAACCCTGGTGACCCTGGGGCGTGCTGAGGTCGAGCTGCCGTCTGGTGGCATCTGGATGCCCGACAGTACGGACGCGGCACTCTGGCAGCAGGTCTGCCAGTTGCGCAGTGAGGGTCAGCGTGTCGTCCAGGCGTTGCCTGGGCAGCCATTGGCCGCCGCCCGTGAAGCGGACTGCGACCGGCAATTGATTCTGCAGAACGGGCTTTGGCAAGTATCGCCACTGGCTTCTTGAGTTTTCCTGCCGGCCATCGCCGGCACCAAGTTTGCGCGAATGAGGACAAGTGTTATGGGTAAGAATGTCGTAGTCCTGGGCACCCAATGGGGTGATGAGGGCAAAGGCAAGATCGTTGATCTGCTGACCGAACATGCTGCCGCCGTAGTGCGCTACCAAGGGGGTCACAACGCTGGCCACACCCTGGTCATCGATGGCGAAAAAACCGTTTTGCACCTGATCCCGTCGGGCGTACTGCGCGAAGGCGTGCAGTGTCTGATCGGTAACGGCGTGGTGGTTGCACCGGACGCCCTGCTGCGGGAAATCACCAAGCTGGAAGAGAAAGGCGTACCGGTGCGCGAGCGCCTGCGTATCAGCCCGTCCTGCCCGCTGATCCTGTCCTTCCACGTCGCGCTGGACCAGGCCCGTGAAAAGGCCCGTGGCGAGCTGAAGATCGGCACCACCGGTCGCGGCATCGGCCCGGCCTACGAAGACAAGGTTGCACGTCGTGGCCTGCGTGTGGGTGACCTGCTCAACATGCCGCGCTTCGAAGACAAGCTGCGTGAACTGGTGGATTACCACAACTTCATGTTGGTCGGTTACTACAAAGAGCCGGCCATCGAATTCGACAAGACCCTGGCCGAGTGCAAGGAATACGCTGAGCTGCTCAAGCCGCTGATGCTGGATGTGACCGCTGAGCTGCACGACCTGCGTCGCGCCGGCAAGGACATCATGTTCGAAGGCGCCCAGGGTTCGCTGCTGGACATCGACCACGGCACCTACCCGTACGTGACCAGCTCCAACACCACCGCAGGTGGCGTCGCTACCGGTTCGGGCGTTGGCCCGATGTTCCTGGACTACATCCTGGGCATCACCAAGGCCTACACCACGCGCGTCGGTTCGGGGCCATTCCCGACTGAGCTGTTCGACGCAGTGGGCGCCCACCTGGCCAAGCAAGGTCACGAATTCGGCGCCACCACCGGCCGTGCGCGCCGTTGCGGCTGGTTCGATGCCGTTATCCTGCGCCGCGCTATCGATGTGAACAGCATCTCGGGCATCTGCCTGACCAAGCTGGACGTACTCGACGGTCTGGAAACCATCAACATTTGCACCGGCTATAAAGATGCAAACGGTAACGATGTTGCACCGACCGACGCTGACAGCTACGTAGGCCTGCAGCCGGTGTACGAAGAAGTGCCAGGTTGGACCGAGTCGACCGTGGGCGCCAAGTCCCTGGAAGAATTGCCGGCCAACGCCCGGGCTTACATCAAACGCGTCGAAGAACTGATCGGCGCACCGATTGACATTATTTCGACGGGCCCTGACCGCAACGAAACCATCGTCCTGCGTCATCCGTTCGCTTGATAAGCTGTTGATCTGAAAAACAAAGGGCTTCTTCGGGAGCCCTTTGTCGTTTCTATCGGCCAAACGGCATGACCCTTGCTGTATTTCCTTCTTTCGCGGTGCTATCAATTTAATGGCACCCGTGGTGGAGGGATTTTCCGATGTCTGCCGTTCTTTCATTGTTACAAAGCCGTTTGTTGCGGCCGGTGTTCGTTACCCTAGGTATCGCTCTTTTGGTGCAAGTGTTGGTGGCCGTCGCGCTGACGCGGAGCACCGTCACAGCGTTGGAGGCCGATCTAGGCAGTCGCCTGGGGATCGACAGTCAAAAATTGTCGAACGAGCTGGCGCAGGCCGGCAAGGAAGTCACCTCCAGTCTCGACAGTCTGTCGTCCAGTACGCGCCAGCGCCTTACCAGCGGTTTGTCTTCGCGCTTGCAGGCAGAACAGAAGCAACTGCGTGCGACCCTGGAAAAAGACCTGCAGGATTCCGCCAATGATATGGCGCAGTTGCTGGCATCGGTCGCCCCACGCGCCATGTGGGACAGCGATGTGCCTACGCTGTCCGAGTTTGCCCGTCGGGCCCAGCGCAATCCCAATGTATTGTTCGTGGTCTATGACGACGCGGCCGGCGAGCATTTGACGCGGTACCTGAATCGCGAAAATCCGATCAACAAGGCGTTGCTGGAAAAAGGCCAGGGCGATCGCGCCTTGGACAAGGTCCTCAACGCCGCCAGGAATGATCCGTCGGTGTACTACGTCGAGGCGTCCATCAGCCCTAATGGTGTAGAAATCGGCAAGGTGCTCATGGGGGTGTCCACCGCTTCGGTGGAAGCCGACTTGCAGGCGCTGGATAAGCGTTTTGCCGCCCTGATCGCCAGCGGTGACCAGCTGGTGGGTGACAGTCTCAAGGGCGCCGCGGCTGACAGTGCGGCCGCGATGGGCGCCAGGCTGCAATCGGCGCAGGCTACCGCCACCCAGATGACGGCCAATACCTCCAGTGTCGTGCAGGAAGCGGCCGGGACGTTGCGTTGGCGCATCGGCATGGGCCTGGCGCTGGTAGGGCTTGCGGTTCTGTTGCTGATTGCCGTGGTGCTCGGGCGACGCGTGGTCAATCGCCTCAAGCTGTTGATCGCCGCCATGGACGATCTGGCCGCAGGCGAGGGTGATCTGACCAAGCGAGTGCAGATCAACAGCAAGGACGAAATCGGCGCCATGGCTTCGGCGGTCAATCGCTTTGTGGATAAGTTACAGCCGATCGTGCGCGAGGCGGGTGATGTGGCTCAACGTACCGGCGTGGAAATCGGCGCCATGAGCTTGCGCAATGCCGGTGCCGATGCGGCGGCGGGCTTGCAGCGTGACGAAGTGGCCGAGAGTCTGCGCGCACTGTCGCAGATGGCTGACGAAGCCCAGGCGGAAAGCCACGCGATGCAGGCAGCACTGCAACAGGTGGTGGACATTCGCCAGGCCACCGAGCAGAACTCGCGCACCTCTGCCGAGGTCGGCAGTTTGATTGAGGCGCTGGCAGGTCAGGTCGAGGCCGGTTCGCACGTGATCGAGCGCCTGGCGCAGCAGAGCGAGCAGATCGAGGTGGTGTTGACGGTGATTCATGGCATTGCCGAGCAGACCAACCTGCTGGCGCTTAATGCGGCCATCGAGGCGGCGCGTGCCGGCGAGACCGGGCGCGGGTTTGCGGTAGTGGCGGACGAGGTGCGTGCCCTGGCCAGCAAAACCCAAAGCTCGACCGGTGATATTCAGGCTCATATCGTGGCGCTGCAACAGGGTGCCCGCGAGGCGGTGGAAACGATCGGCAAGGCCGGCCGTCAAGCCAGCGAAGGCTTGCTGGTGCTGCGCGACAGCATGCGTCTGCAGCAAACGGTGCAGGCTTCGGTGGAACAGGTGCACGCGGCAATCGGACTGGCCACCCGGGCCGCCGAGCATCAGGCCCAGGGCGCCCATGCGGTCCGCGGGCGGGTCGAGGTGATTCATGCCCAGGCCGAGCGTGCCGCCCAGGCGGTGGTGGAAACCACTGCCAGCGGCAAGGTGCTGGATGGGTTGGCGGCGCAGTTGAAGGCGAGTCTGGGGCAGTTTCGGGCTTAGCGTTGCCTGCACTACAACCTGTGGGAGGGGGGCTTGCCCCCCGATAACGCTTTCAGCGACTCAAATACATCCGCGTCGTGAGCAAATAGACCGGCAGTCCCGACACCACGATCAATAGCGCTGCATAAGGCGCCGCCGCCGCGAATTCCACATTCGAGGTATGCGCCCATACGGCTGTCGCCAATGTGTTCAACCCGGTTGGGCTGAGCAGCAGCGTCGCGGTCAGTTCTTTCATGGCGTCGAGAAATACCAGTGCGAACGCTGCGCCCAATGCCGGGAAGATGATCGGCAGGGTCACCCGGCAAAATGCGCCGAATGACGATGCCCCCAGCGTGCGAGCGGCCTCTTCCAGTTGCGGTGCCGCCTTGTTCAGCGCGGTGCGGATCGGCGCCTGGGCCAGCGGCAGGAACAGCAGCGCATACGCGATCAGCAACAACGCCGAGGTCTGGTACAGCACTGGTACATAGTGCAGAGCGAAGTACACCAGCGTCAGCGCAATCACCAGCCCAGGTAGGGCGTGCAGCAGGTAGGGCAAGCGTTCCGCCCAGATCGCCAGTTGGCCTTTATAGCGCACCACCAGCAGTCCGACCGGCACCGCGAGCACCAGGCACAGCGCCGCACCGCCCAGCGACAGCGCCAGGGAGGACAGCAGCGCTTCGCTGATTTCGGCCACCGGAAATGCCGCCGACGAGCCCACGGCCAGCCAATAGCCGAGCATCCCCAACGGAATGCCGCTGCCAATGATCGCCAGCGCCAGGCAATACACCTGGCCCAGCGGCGCCCACTTGCCCAGTTTGACCGGTTCGGCGTGGCGCGCCGCGCCTTGACCGATGCGCACATGTCGGCCTTTGCCGCGCACGCGCAGCTCCAGCCACAGCAGGGTCAGGCACATCACCAGCAGCACCGCCGAGAGCATCGCGGCGTTGGCATTGCTGAATTCCAGTTCGAATTGCTGATAGATCGCGGTGGTAAATGTCTGCAGGCCGATGATCGACAAGGCACCGAACTCTACCAGCATATGCAGTGCGATCAGCAGCGCCCCGGCCAGCAGCGAAGGCCATAACAACGGCAGTGTGACGCGCACGAACACGCCCCAGCGATTCATTCCCAGGGTGCGCGCCGATTCTTCCAGCGACGGGTCAAGGTTGCGCAGGGTCGCCGCCACCGGCAGGAACACCAGCGGATATTTGGACAGGCTCATCACCAGGATCGCCCCGCCCAGGCCTTCGAAGTCGGCGCTCAACGACACCCACGTGAAGCTGCTGACGAACGCCGGGACAGCAAACGGCAGGCACAGGATCACGCCCCAGAGGCGTCGTCCGGGCAGGTTGCTGCGCTCCAGCAGCCAGGCCAGCGACAGGCCGATCAGGCCGCAGGCGACGGTCACCCCGACCATCAGTGCCAGGGTATTGCGCAGCAGCCCGAACACGTAGGGCCGCCACAGCAGATGCACCGCTTGCGCCCAGCCTGCTTGCCAGGCCTTCAGTCCGACATACGCCAGTGGCAGCAGGCTCAGGCCGACCAGTAGCAGCACGGGCAGCAGCAACCAGATCGAAGGGCGCTTGCGCCGAGGGCGCAAAAACCCGCGCGCGGCGGGGAGCGAAGGGTTCATCAGTTCAAGCCAACTTCACGTTCCAGGTCCAGGGCCTCTTCAGCATTGCCCAGGTCGGCAGGCGTGACTTTCGGCGGTTGCAGTTCGCTGAACGGTTTGAGTCCACGGTTGGACTGCATGCCTTTGCGCAGTGGGTATTCAGCGGACGTGTTGGTGATCACGCGCTGGCCTTCTTCGCTGGCCATGAAAGCCAGCAATTGCTGGGCTTCTTTGGGGTGTTTGCTCGACTTCAACGCCGCTGCGGAGGACACGGTGATCAAGCCGCCAGCGTCGCCATCAGTGAAATAGTGCAGCTGGGAGTCGAGGTGAGTTTTTTCCTTCTTCAAGGCGAACCAGTAATAGTTGTTCACCAGCACGGTGGCCACTTCGCCATTCTCTACAGCCTTCAGTGCCACCATGTTGTTGCTGTACACCTTGCCGAACGCGCGCAGGCCGGTGAGCCATTCTTCGGCAGCCTCGTGACCGTGCAGCTTGATGATTGCCACGGCTTGTTCCTGGAACGCACCGCTGGTGGGGACGAAGCCGACTTTGCCTTGCCATTCTGGGCCGGCGAAATCCAGCACTGACTTGGGCAGGTCTTTCTCGGCGATCAGCTTGGGGTTGAAGGCTACGACGCGAGTGCGTGCTGTCACGCCCATCCAGTCGCCGTTGCCGCCCACGTAATCCTTGGGCAATACATCCAGCGTGCTGGCGTCAATCTTGGCCAGCAGGCCTTGTTCGCCCAGTTTATTCAGAGGGGGCGATTCTTCGGTGTAGATCACGTCGGCCGGCGAACGCTCGCCTTCCTCAACCACCTGGCTGGCCAGTTGGTTGCTGCTGCCTTTGCGGACATTGACGTGGATGCCGGTCTTGGCTTCGAAGGCCTTGGCGAGTTCGTCGCCGACTTCTTTGTGTTGGCCGTTGTACAGGGTCAGGGAAACCTTGTCGGCGGCGAAGGCGGTGGGGGAGAGCAGGGTCAGGCCGAGCAGAGTGATGGTCAGGCCACGCAGAAGGGATGTCTTGGGACGGGTATCGCGGATCATCATCCGGGGTTTTCCTCACTTGAGTGCAACAAATCATTGCAAGGATAAACGATAAAACTTCTCAAGTGCGGGTGAGAGGATGAACGCAGATGAAGTTTTCAAACCGCAGAAACGAAAAAACCCGCTTTCGCGGGTTTGATCTGAATATGGTGCCCAGGAGAAGACTCGAACTTCCACGACCGTAAGGTCACCAGCACCTGAAGCTGGCGTGTCTACCAATTTCACCACCTGGGCAATCTCAAGCAGCATTGCCGCTGTTGATGGAGCGAACTATACGGAGCGCTTTTTGATCTGTAAACCCCTGATTCAAAAATATAAATCAAGTTTTCCTTTGAAAAACAAAGGCCTATAACGCAAAAACCCGCTTTCGCGGGTTTCTGGATAAACTCAAGGTAAACCTCAAGTTTTGAATTGGTGCCCAGAAGAAGACTCGAACTTCCACGGCCTTGCGGCCACCAGCACCTGAAGCTGGCGTGTCTACCAATTTCACCATCTGGGCAGTATCTTCAACGTTGCCGTCGTCGATGGCGCGCACTATACGGAGCGGATTTTGAGCTGTAAACCCCCGCCATGAAAAAAGCCTGGAAAATTTCGCCAGTGGTTGTGCAAGGTGCTCGTCGGCGGCTTTAAAAGGCTTTTAAACGCTTGTTGACGCCTGAAATTTCCCGTTTCAATACGCGTATGCCAAACTAACCCGCATATAGACAAGGTGAAAACTCTCTAATGGCCGATTGGCAGTCCCTCGATCCCGAGGCCGCTCGTGAAGCGGAAAAATATGAAAACCCTATTCCTAGCCGCGAACTGATCCTGGCGCATCTCGCCGATCGAGGTTCGCCTGCTAGCCGCGAGCAGTTGGTTGAAGAGTTCGGTCTGACCACCGAAGACCAGCTCGAAGCCCTGCGCCGCCGCCTGCGCGCCATGGAGCGCGACGCTCAACTGATCTACACCCGCCGCGGCACTTATGCGCCGGTGGACAAGCTCGACCTCATCCTCGGCCGCATTGCCGGCCACCGTGACGGTTTCGGCTTCCTGATCCCCGACGACGGCAGTGACGACCTGTTCATGAGCCCGGCGCAAATGCGCCTGGTGTTCGATGGCGACCGTGCCCTGGCGCGCGTCTCCGGCCTTGACCGTCGCGGTCGCCGTGAAGGCGTGATTGTCGAAGTGGTGTCCCGTGGTCACGAGACCATCGTTGGGCGTTACTTCGAAGAAGGCGGCATCGGCTTTGTTGTGCCGGACAACCCCAAGGTGCAGCAGGAAGTGCTGATCACCCCTGGCCGTAATGCCAGCGCCAAGGTCGGTCAGTTCGTCGAGGTGAAAATCACCCACTGGCCAACCCCGCGCTTCCAGCCTCAGGGTGATGTCATCGAAGTGGTCGGCAACTACATGGCTCCTGGCATGGAAATCGACGTCGCGCTGCGGACCTACGACATTCCTCACGTCTGGCCTGAGGCCGTGGTGAAGGAAGCACGCAAGCTCAAGCCGGAAGTGGAAGAGAAGGACAAAGAGAAGCGCATCGACCTGCGCCATCTGCCGTTCGTCACCATCGATGGTGAAGATGCCCGCGACTTCGACGATGCGGTCTACTGCGAAGCCAAGCCCGGCAAGCTGCGTTTGTTCTCCGGTGGCTGGAAGCTGTACGTGGCGATCGCCGACGTTTCCAGCTACGTGAAGATCGGCTCGGCCCTGGACAACGAAGCCCAGGTGCGCGGCAACTCGGTGTACTTCCCTGAGCGCGTGATCCCGATGCTGCCGGAGGAATTGTCCAACGGCCTGTGTTCGCTGAACCCGAAAGTCGATCGTTTGGCCATGGTGTGCGAGATGACTATCTCGAAAACCGGCGAAATGACCGACTACCAGTTCTACGAGGCGGTCATCCATTCCCAGGCCCGACTGACCTATAACAAGGTCAGCACCATCCTGGAGACGCCGAAGACCAGCGAAGCCAAAGCCCTGCGTACCGAGTACGCCGGCGTGGTCCCGCACCTCAAGCAGCTGTATGCGCTGTACAAGGTGCTCTTGGGCGCACGTCATGTGCGTGGCGCGATCGACTTTGAAACCCAGGAAACCCGGATCATCTTCGGTTCCGAGCGCAAGATTGCGGCGATCACACCGACGACCCGTAATGACGCACACAAGCTGATTGAAGAATGCATGCTGGCCGCTAACGTGGCCACCGCTGAGTTCCTGAAAAAGCACGAGATTCCTGCGCTGTACCGTGTGCACGATGGCCCGCCGCCGGAGCGCCTGGAAAAACTGCGCGCGTTCCTCGGCGAGCTCGGCCTGTCCTTGCACAAAGGCAAGGAGGGGCCGACGCCGAAGGACTACCAGGCCTTGCTGGCCAGCATCAAGGACCGTCCGGATTACCATGTGATCCAGACCGTGATGCTGCGCTCCCTGAGCCAGGCGGTATACAGCGCCGACAACCAGGGCCACTTCGGCCTGAATTACGAGGCGTACACCCACTTCACTTCGCCGATCCGTCGTTACCCGGATCTGCTCACGCACCGCGCTATCCGCAGCGTGATCCATTCGAAGATGAACACCCCGCACGTCAAGCGCGCCGGTGCCATGAGCATTCCAAAGGCACGGATCTATCCGTACGACGAAGCGACCCTGGAACAGCTGGGCGAGCAGTGTTCCATGAGTGAGCGCCGCGCCGACGAAGCCACGCGCGACGTGGTGAACTGGCTCAAGTGCGAGTTCATGAAAGACCGCGTGGGCGAATCGTTCCCGGGCGTGATCACCGCCGTGACCGGTTTTGGTCTGTTCGTCGAGCTGACGGACATCTATGTCGAGGGCCTGGTGCACGTCACTGCCTTGCCGGGCGATTATTACCACTTCGATCCTGTGCATCACCGCCTGGCGGGCGAGCGCAGCGGTCGCAGTTTCCGCCTGGGCGACACCGTGGAAGTGCAGGTCATGCGCGTCGATCTCGATGAGCGCAAGATCGACTTCGGCATGCCTGACAAACCGGCCGAACCGGCGGGTCGCAAAAAGCGTGGCATTGAAACCGCTGCACCTGCTTCCAAAGGCAAAGGGGCGCCAGCGAAAGCCGTGGCCACCGAGCCTGCGCCAGCCAAGGCTGGTCGTCGCTCCTCCACCAAGGACAAAGCGCCCGAAGCCTACCGCCCAAGCGATGCAGCAGCGAAAAACGCCGAGCTGCGCAAGAGCCGTGAGTTGAAGCAGCAGTTGCTTAACGAAGCCAAAAGCGGTGGTAAAGCGGCGTCTGGGGGAAAGTCCCAAGGGGCCGAAAAGCCGTCGAGCAAGCCGAGTAAACACCGTAAAGGCCCGCCCAAGGCGGGTTCGGCCCCCGCGAAAAGCGGCGGGTCGCGCAAACCTAAGGCCAAGTCATGAGTCTGGAAAAAATCTACGGCGTCCACGCCGTAGAAGCACTGCTGCGGCACCATCCAAAGCGCGTCAAACAGGTATGGCTGGCGGAAGGTCGCAGCGAACCGCGCGTACAGGCACTGGTCGAGTTGGCCAATGAAAACCGCGTCGCTATCGGCCAGGCCGAACGCCGCGAGATGGATGCGTGGGTCGAAGGTGTTCATCAGGGTGTAGTTGCGGATGTCAGCCCAAGCCAGGTTTGGGGCGAGGCAATGCTTGACGAGTTGCTCGATCGTACCGAAGGTGCACCGCTGCTTCTGGTGCTGGACGGCGTGACCGACCCGCACAACCTCGGCGCCTGCCTGCGTTCGGCGGACGCCGCCGGCGCGTTGGCGGTGATTGTGCCTAAGGACAAGTCGGCAACCCTGACGCCGGTGGTGCGTAAAGTGGCCTGCGGCGCGGCGGAAGTGATTCCACTGGTGGCCGTGACCAACCTGGCGCGCACCCTGGAGAAACTCCAGCAGCGCGGCCTTTGGGTCGTGGGTACGGCAGGGGAGGCCGAAGTCAGCATTTATGACCAGGACCTCACCGGCCCGACCATCCTGATCATGGGCGCCGAAGGCAAAGGCATGCGCCGCCTGACCCGTGAGCATTGCGATTACCTGGTGCATCTGCCGATGGCCGGCAGCGTCAGCAGCCTCAACGTATCGGTCGCGACCGGCGTGTGCTTGTTCGAAGCCCAGCGTCAGCGTGGGGCCAAAAAGGCAGTCGCTTCGCGCAAGTCGTAAGCTTCAAGCTGCAAGTTAACAGCACGGTGGTTGACCACTTGTAGCTTGTAGCTTGCAGCTTCCCCCCTGCTCCTCTACTATTGCGCCCCTTGCCTTCCTGGCAGGCACCGATGTGCCTCTCTGCGGCAAGATCCATAAGTGTCATTCACTCCTTGTCTGACCGTTTTTGAGCGGCAGGCTACAACCCGTAAGGAGCATTCATGCGTCATTACGAAATCATCTTTTTGGTCCACCCGGATCAAAGCGAGCAAGTCGGCGGCATGGTTGAGCGTTACACCAAGCTGATCGAAGAAGACGGCGGCAAAATCCACCGTCTGGAAGATTGGGGCCGTCGTCAACTGGCCTACGCAATCAACAATGTTCACAAGGCTCACTACGTGATGCTGAACGTTGAGTGCACTGGCAAGGCCCTGGCCGAGCTGGAAGACAACTTCCGCTACAACGATGCAGTGATCCGTAACCTGGTCATCCGTCGCGAAGAAGCCGTCACCGGCCAATCCGAGATGCTCAAGGCTGAAGAAAACCGCAGTGAGCGCCGTGAGCGTCGCGACCGTCCTGAGCACGAAGGCGCTGATAGCGCTGACAGTGATGACAGCGACAACAGCGATAACGCTGACGAGTAATCCACGGACCTTTTAAGGAGCCTATCAAATGGCACGTTTCTTCCGTCGTCGTAAATTCTGCCGCTTCACCGCTGAAGACGTGAAAGAGATCGATTACAAAGATCTCAACACTCTGAAAGCCTACGTATCCGAGACCGGCAAAATCGTTCCAAGCCGTATCACCGGTACCAAAGCACGTTATCAGCGTCAGCTGGCCACCGCTATCAAGCGCGCCCGCTTCCTGGCCCTGCTGGCCTACACCGACAGCCACGGCCGCTGAGACCGGGCAGTCGACAAGTAGTAAGGGATTGAATGCATGCGCGCCTTAGCTGAGTTCATCATGCGCGGTCGTATGCAGGCCACTCTTGTAGTGGCTGGCTGTGCGGCATTGCCGTTGCTTTATTGGTTGGGTGCTGCCGCGGGTTGCCTTGTGCTCCTGCGGCGCGGTTTGAAGGACGCCCTCGGCGTTCTTGCCCTGGGTTTGTTGCCGGCCTTGATCTGGTGGCTGCAAATGGGTGATCCACGAGTACTTCTGGTACTGCTGGGGTCATCGAGCCTTGCGTTGGTTTTGCGCGCAAGTGAGTCCTGGGTCCGTACGCTGCTGGTCAGCGTGGCAGTGGGGTTGGTGTACTCAGTGATGCTTGGCGCGGCTTTCCGCCCGCAAATCGAGGCGCTGGCGCAGGAGATCGTCAAGATCCTGCCGCTGGCCCTCGGGGATCTCTACCAGCAATTGTCGGTAGAAGAGCGAGCGCGGTTCGCGTCACTGATTGCCCCGGTCCTGACCGGCCTGATTGCGGCACTGTTGCAGGTCGTCAGCGTGCTGAGCCTGATTCTTGGGCGTTATTGGCAGGCGTTGTTGTACAACCCGGGTGGTTTTGGTCGCGAGTTTCGCAGTATCAGAATCCCCGCGGGACCGGCGATGTTGCTGCTGGCGTGCATGGTTGTCGGACCGAACTTCGGTCCACAGATGGCCCTGCTGGCGCCGATTTGCAGTGTACCGCTGGTGTTTGCCGGGCTGGCCCTGATCCATGGGCTCGCCGCGCAGAAGCGCCTGGCCAAGTTTTGGCTGGTGGGGTTGTACGTCACGCTGTTGCTGTTCATGCAGCTGATTTATCCGTTACTCGTGGTCCTGGCCATTGTCGACGGCCTGATTGATTTTCGCGGTCGTCTGGCGCCGAAAGACGCCGATAACGCGAACGGTGAAGGTTAAAAGTTAGAGGATTTTCACATGCAACTGATCCTTCTGGAAAAAGTCGCCAACCTGGGCAACCTGGGCGACAAAGTGAACGTTAAGGCCGGCTACGGTCGTAACTACCTGCTGCCATACGGCAAAGCCACCGCTGCAACCGCTGCCAACCTGGCGGCGTTTGAAGAGCGTCGCGCTGAGCTGGAAAAAGCCGCAGCAGACAAAAAAGCTTCGGCCGAAACTCGCGCTGCCCAACTGGCTGAGCTGGAAGTGACCATCACTGCCACCGCCGGTGATGAAGGCAAGCTGTTCGGTTCGATCGGCACCCACGACATCGCTGATGCACTGACCGCCTCCGGCGTTGAAGTGCAGAAGAGCGAAGTTCGTCTGCCGAACGGCACCATCCGCAACGTAGGCGAATTCGACGTAGCCGTGCACCTGCACGCCGAAGTTGAAGCCACCGTACGCGTTGTCGTGGTAGCAGCTTAAGCAGCACCTAATCGGCTGGCACCTCGCGTGCCAGGCGGTTAACATCGGGCACGATCCTGTTTACAGGTCGTGCCTTTTGTTTTTCTACACACCCCGAATTCCAAGTGGCCATGAACGATATTTCCGCTCCTGAGCAATACGATCTGCAAACCGCTGCCCTGAAGGTGCCGCCGCATTCCATCGAGGCCGAACAGGCCGTGCTCGGTGGCTTGATGCTGGATAACAACGCCTGGGAACGCGTGCTGGATCAAGTCTCGGACGGTGATTTCTATCGTCATGACCACCGCCTGATCTTCCGCGCCATCGCCAAGCTGGCCGACCAGAACTCACCGATCGACGTGGTGACCCTGGCCGAGCAATTGGACAAGGAAGGCCAGACCTCCCAGGTCGGCGGCCTCGGTTACCTGGGCGAGTTGGCCAAGAACACGCCGTCGGTCGCCAACATCAAGGCCTATGCGCAGATCGTTCGCCAGCGCGCCACGCTGCGTCAGTTGATCGGCATCAGCACCGAAATTGCCGACAGCGCCTTCAACCCCGAAGGCCGCACCGCCGAAGAAATTCTCGATGAGGCCGAGCGCCAGATCTTCCAGATCGCCGAAGCCCGGCCGAAAACCGGCGGCCCGGTAGGCGTCAACGAGCTGTTGACCAAGGCCATCGACCGGATCGACACCTTGTTCAACACCGATGCGGCCATCACCGGTATTTCCACCGGCTACACCGACCTTGACGAGAAAACCAGCGGCCTGCAACCGGCCGACTTGATCATCGTGGCCGGCCGTCCTTCGATGGGTAAGACCACCTTTGCGATGAACCTGGTGGAAAACGCCGTGTTGCGCAGCGATAAAACGGTGCTGGTGTACTCCCTTGAGATGCCAGGCGAATCGCTGATCATGCGTATGCTCTCGTCCCTGGGCCGCATCGACCAGACCAAGGTACGTTCCGGCCAATTGGAAGACGACGACTGGCCGCGCCTGACCTCGGCGGTCAACCTGCTCAACGACCGCAAGCTGTTTATCGATGACACGGCGGGCATCAGCCCTTCCGAGATGCGGGCGCGTACCCGACGCCTGGTCCGCGAGCATGGCGATATCGCGCTGATCATGATCGACTACCTGCAGTTGATGCAGATTCCAGGGTCCAGCGGCGATAACCGCACCAACGAAATTTCCGAGATCTCCCGTTCCTTGAAAGCCCTGGCCAAGGAATTCAACTGCCCGGTGGTGGCGCTGTCCCAGCTCAACCGCTCCCTGGAACAACGCCCCAACAAACGTCCGGTGAACTCCGACTTGCGGGAATCCGGAGCGATCGAGCAGGACGCCGACGTGATCATGTTCGTGTACCGCGACGAGGTGTATCACCCCGAAACGGAACACAAAGGCATTGCCGAGATCATCATCGGCAAGCAGCGTAACGGCCCGATCGGCTTTATCCGCTTGGCGTTCATCGGCAAGTACACGCGCTTCGAGAACCTCGCGCCGGGTAGCTATAACTTCGACGACGACGAGTAATCTCAGGCCAGCGGGCCGAACAGTGCGTTGATCGTGGCTTCGTTGTATTGGTAGTTCCAGCGCAACTCAGCGGTGGCTGGAATATCCTCGCTGGCAAAAAATGCCGACAATGCGAACTCCTGCCGCGGCTCGTCGCCGACTTGGGTCTCTACGGTAAACCGTGCAACTTCAACGTTGTATCCCGTCGCAGCTTGTCTGATCGGTTGACCCGCCTCGTACTCGAAAATCGTGTTGATCCTCGAAAGCACGTTATCCCCCGACAGGTTCGGCACGTCGGCGGTTGGGGGCGAGGTGGGCGCCCGGATATCCAACAAATATGGATCCCTTCGATAACCCGCTACAACGTCAGGTACTTGCTCCCCGCCATAGACGCCGAGCGTCTCGCCTTTTTTGATGGGCTTCCTGGTGATCACGGTGGATTCGCCGATCATCACCGACTCCTCAGGGGCCTTCTGATGTGCGGCAGTAAAGGGCGTTACTTCAAGTTTATCTTCATAAAGCCGTGCTACCTGTTCGTAGCCTTCCCATCGAATATAGGGCTTTATCAGGTCGCTCGAAAATGTTGCATTTGACGTGAGCGACTTGCTGCGGGTTTGCAGGCTTCGGATGCGCATCGGCTGGCCGAGGAGGTTACGCAGCGGGTACCTGCCATTGTTCGCCCGATCGTAAATGCGTCGATAATTCTGACTGTGTTGATAGCTGCCATCGGAACGCATCTGCCGCAGTTCCTGTTGTGTGAAGCGCGTCGTCACTGTGCCTTCCTCGGCCGACTCGTAGTCGCTGGATGAGCGTGCCGACTCAAACCCGTCACTGGATTCCATTTTGATAAGCAAAGGGACCTGCGAGTTTTGCATGCCACCCGGCAGTCCGCCCTTGGCTGGATTGATCGCCCAAGTGCCGTCAGGGGTTCTGTGTACATAGGGTTTGTAGCCTCTGAATGGGCTGCGGGCATCGACCAGCTGCCAGCCGTCGCCACCGGGTTTGACGCGGTAGTATTTTTCGCTCTCCAGGATGTAATGGTCATGGCTGCCGTCCGCACGGGCAGGCGTTTGGTAGATACCGTCGGTACGCACGGTCATGCCCGCCGGCGGAGCCGTTTCGGCGAACTGCGGGTTCAGTGGTCGTCTTGGGGCGTCGGCCATCGCCTGGCTTGAAAGCCTGGCGTAGTGAGACGTTTGCCTGGCCGTCAACGTCAGGCTGTTTTTGCGGATCGCCTGCTTCAGGCTACCGGCCCCGGACTGGCTCAGAAGCGTTTCAAGTTCAGCCTTGGACAGCGTGTGTTCCAAGGCGCTGAACAGAGTGTCAGGTGGTTGCAGTTGCGTGCCCTGGCTGTTTTGAACCGCGTACTGTTCGCCCTGGCGGATCAGGATGTGTCGTGCGCTGCCCTCGCCACTGCCGATGCTGCCCAGCAACGGCCCGCTGTTACTGGCATCGTATACCTCTATTTTTCGCGATCCCGGCCAACCCGGCGTCTGCTCAAGGGCATGGAGGATCAGCGGTACGCTTTCAGGGGTTTGCATCGAGTCGAGGTAAATGCCTTTTTGCACATTGGCTGTGCGTATCGACTTGAGGTATTGCTCGGCCTCCCACTGTTGTTCCGGCGGCAGGCGCTGGTTCTGGCGCAGGCTTTGCTGCTCGTCATGATTGAGCGTAGCCCCGATCTCTTCGCGATGGCTTTTCGTCAGCTCAGGCATGACTGCGTGTATGTCCTCCTCAACCGGAGTGAGTGGTTTTTCACCCGATTGGATGAGTAGGGAAAATAGCCGCTGCTTTTGCTGCGGCACCTGCTCCTGAAGATGCATGGCCAGGTTTTCTGTTTTGCTGAGGTAGTCGATATAGAGCTTCGGCATGAGTTTATTGAAGTGTGTCTGCGGCATTTGCTGTTCCAGCACATGCAACAGCTCTCCCTTTCTGAAGCGCGAGGCGGGTACCTTGATTTCGTTGGGGCCTGTGCCGTGACTGAGTAAAACGCTCTGCTGTTCGTCAACGACCTTCAGCGCATAGTTGGAGGGCCACTCCGGCAGTCCGCACGCCAGATGAAACTGTATGAAGGGCGAGTACGGCGTGACGCTTTTGCCTTCTGCACGGTCAATGTCGAAGTCGTTGATTTCTTGTTCCAGATTGAAGTGCTTGACGGTGTCACGCAGCAAGGGCGGCGGCCGTACGTTGTCCAGATGGCTCTGGCGCAGTGCGCCGGTATCGGCACCGCTGAGCAGCAAAATAGGTTCCACGACCGGCTGTGTGAGGTTGGCGGCATCGGGGCCCATACGCTTGATCAGTTTGAGATCGTTCCAGTCGTGCGGTGATTCATGCGCGGTGCGCCAGTTGCCCACACCATTACTCAACAAGGGCGGTGAATACGCTTGAGGGTCGTTGGGGTGCGACAATTGCCAGTGCTTGGCGTCAGGGGTGCGTTCCACGGCATACGCCTGGTCATCCAGCTTCACAAAGTGTTGCTGCTCGTGCTGGTACATACCTTGGGGATCCGGCACCAGGCTGTCCGGCAGCGCCGTTGTGTGACGGTAGGGGGCAATGTCGCTGTGCCACAGCCGCCAGCCCTGGTTGCGCACTTGCACTTTCACCAGGCGGGTGGCAACGCCGGCGGTTTTGATCGCACCGGCGGTGGCTGCCGCCAGGGCGATGTTGTCGGCTACATCGAGAAAGTCGTTCAAGGCTTCGTCGCTGTCACCCCGGCTCCAGGCGGCGAACCCGTTATAGACGGTATGAATCAGTTCACCGGCCGCCACCACCAACATCACCTCACCCACAATCGGAATGAACGACGCGGCAAAGAACAGCAGTGATTTGCCCAAGTCTATATAGCCCTGCAGGCGTTTCTGCCGGCTCATCAGGTCGGCGTCGGCCGTGGGGACCGCCAGGATGCGGGCGTCACCCTTGATTTGCGCGATGCGTCGCTTGGCCATGGCCAGGAACAGGCGTGTGCGGATCGGTGTCAGGCTGACCCGCTGTTGCAGGCTGGCACGCTGCTGCCTGCCGGCCGTGACCGAAGCAGGGGTTACGCCGAGCAGGGTTTGCTGGTGTTGCAAGGGCACGAGGCGGTTGAAGAAAACCCGATAAGTATTGTCTTCCAGGCGCTCGGCGAGACTGTGCTGCAGGTCTTCCTGGGTGGCATGTTGGCGAAAGATCGCCAGGGGGTCATGGGGAGTGTAGAGGATAAACGGAAGACAGATCGCCGATGCCTCAATGATCAGCACATTGGGCAATACAACACCATTGAGGGTCAGGTGGCCACACGTAATGTCCATGTGATTGCCCGTGCGCTGGAGGCTGTGCAGTTGCAGATATTGTCGGGGAGTGAATTGCCGCTGCATGTAGGCGATGTGCAAGGCGACGCCGAAGGCGTGCCGTTCACAGGCATCGAACAGTGCGAGGACTTGGGCGGCGGTGCGCGTGGTGTTGGCCGTTGGCTCAAGTACATCTTTGATGTGCTTGAGATAGTGCGCCCCAAGGTCGAGGCTGCGGCACATAGTGGCGAATGTGGCGGGAGATGCAGGCGAAAGCGTTTCGACTTTATCGTTGATGTTGTAAAGCCCGGTGCCTTTTTCCATGCCGTCCTCTGCGGCTTCCTCGGCTTCGAAGTTTTGCAGGGCCGCTTCCAGCAGTGTTTGGCGGGTGGTTTTCTCGTGGTTTCTGATCAGGCCTAACAGGTGGTGATGCTTCCATTCCCGCACCAACAGCGCGTTTTCGTCCTTCAGCATGCCGAAGAACCATGTCTTCAGCGCTTCACGCAGCAGGGGGGCGGCAAATGCCGCCGGGCTTTGCAGCGTATTGAAAAGCGCCTGCAGGTCATGTCGGGCCTGGTTGCTGCCGAGCAGGCTGTCGCGAAAATCGGCGCGCACTTCGGGCGGCGCCTGATGAAGCCAGGCGGGCAGTTCAGATGTGATGAATTCATGGTGAGGCGAGAGGGTGTGCATAGATCCGATCCTGGAGGGCAGTGGTTGATCTGCCTCAGGCTACCCATTAACTTTTCGAATCGTCGTCAGTGGAATAGCCCCCGTCGCCGGGACAAAAATGAATCCTAAACGGCCGGACTTAAAAGCCGACCACTGTCGTCGGAATTGGTCAAATTTTGTGCTATATTCCGCGCCCGCGATTTTTCATCTCAACACCGGTCACCGTCATGCAAACAGCCAAGCCGTTATTTGACTATCCCAAGTACTGGGCCGAATGTTTCGGTCCTGCGCCATTCCTGCCCATGAGCAGGGAGGAGATGGATCAGCTTGGCTGGGATTCGTGCGACATCATCATCGTCACCGGTGATGCCTACGTTGACCATCCGTCGTTCGGCATGGCGATCATCGGCCGGCTGCTGGAGTCCCAGGGCTTTCGCGTCGGGATCATTGCGCAGCCGAACTGGCAGTCCAAAGACGACTTCATGAAGCTCGGCGAGCCGAACCTGTTTTTCGGTGTCGCGGCCGGCAACATGGACTCGATGATCAACCGCTACACCGCCGACAAGAAAATCCGTTCCGACGACGCCTATACGCCCGGCGGCATGGCCGGCAAACGCCCGGACCGCGCCAGCCTGGTGTACAGCCAGCGCTGCAAGGAAGCCTACAAGAACGTGCCGATCGTACTCGGCGGCATCGAAGCCTCCCTGCGCCGCATCGCCCATTACGATTACTGGCAGGATCGCGTGCGCAACTCGATCCTGATCGACGCCACCGCCGATATCCTGTTGTACGGCAACGCCGAGCGGGCCATCGTCGAAGTCGCCCAGCGCCTGTCGTGGGGCCACAAGATCGAAGACATCACCGATGTGCGCGGCACCGCGTTTATCCGCCGCGACACGCCGGTGGGCTGGTACGAAGTGGACTCCACCCGCATCGACCGTCCGGGCAAGATCGACAAGATCATCAACCCGTACGTGAACACCCAGGACACCCAGGCCTGCGCCATCGAGCAGGAAAAAGGCCCGGTCGAAGACCCGAGCGAAGCCAAGGTCGTGCAGATCCTGGCCAGCCCGAAGATGACCCGCGACAAGACCGTGATCCGCCTGCCGTCGGTGGAAAAAGTGCGCAACGACGCGGTGCTCTACGCCCACGCCAACCGCGTGCTGCACCTGGAAACCAACCCAGGCAACGCCCGCGCCCTGGTGCAGAAGCATGGCGAAGTGGACGTGTGGTTCAACCCACCGCCCATCCCGATGACCACCGAAGAAATGGACTACGTGTTCGGCATGCCTTACGCACGCGTCCCGCACCCTGCGTACGGCAAGGAGAAGATCCCGGCCTACGACATGATCCGCTTCTCGGTGAACATCATGCGTGGCTGCTTCGGTGGCTGCACCTTCTGCTCGATCACCGAGCACGAAGGTCGCATCATCCAGAACCGTTCCGAAGAGTCGATCATTCGCGAAATCGAAGAAATCCGCGACAAAGTCCCAGGCTTCACCGGGGTGATCTCCGACCTCGGCGGCCCGACCGCGAACATGTACCGCATCGCCTGCAAGAGCCCGGAAATCGAATCCGCCTGCCGCAAGCCATCGTGCGTGTTCCCCGGCATCTGCCCGAACCTGAACACCGACCACTCGTCGTTGATCCAACTGTATCGCAGTGCCCGTGCGTTGCCGGGTGTGAAGAAGATCCTGATCGCGTCCGGCCTGCGCTACGACCTCGCCGTGGAATCGCCGGAATACGTGAAAGAGCTGGTCACCCACCACGTCGGTGGTTACCTCAAGATCGCCCCGGAACACACCGAGGAAGGTCCGCTCAACCAGATGATGAAACCGGGCATCGGCAGCTATGACAAGTTCAAGCGCATGTTCGAGAAGTACACCAAGGAAGCGGGCAAGGAGCAGTACCTGATCCCGTACTTCATCGCCGCCCACCCTGGCACTACCGATGAAGACATGATGAACCTGGCCCTGTGGCTCAAGGGTAATGGCTTCCGTGCCGACCAGGTGCAGGCGTTCTACCCGTCGCCGATGGCGACTGCCACCGCGATGTACCACTCGGGCAAGAACCCGCTGCGCAAGGTCACCTACAAGAGCGACGCGGTGACCATCGTCAAGAGCGAGGAACAGCGCCGTCTGCACAAGGCGTTCCTGCGCTACCACGACCCGAAAGGCTGGCCGATGCTGCGCGAAGCGCTGACCCGCATGGGCCGCGCCGACTTGATCGGGCCGGGCAAGGACCAGTTGATCCCGCTGCACCAGCCGAGCACCGACAGCTACCAGAGTGCCCGTCGCAAAAACTCGACGCCGGCCGGCAGTCATAAGGTCGCCAAGGAAACCACCACCAAAATCCTCACCCAGCACACCGGTCTGCCACCCCGTGGCAGCGACGGCAGCAACCCGTGGGACAAGCGCGAACAAGCCAAGGCGGCGGCGCAGGCACGTAACAAGCAGGCGGCTAAGGAACGTAGCGATGCGGCCAAGGGCAAGGGCGGCAAGCCAGCCCGCAAGCCGGTGGTGCCGCGTTGATCGTCGTTTGAAAATGCAAAACGCCAGCCTTGTGCTGGCGTTTTGCTTTCTGGTCGGGGGTGAGGCTGTTTGGTAAGGTGGCGCTCATTAAATCGCTATCGGGGGCAAGCCCCTCCCACACTTGATCGCGTTCACGCTCCAATTGTGGGAGGGGGCTTGCCCCCGATAGCGTCAGTCCAGTCTCCACCTTTCAAGGAAGAACACCTCATGGGCAACCCCCTGGCCGGCATCGGCATGGACTCCAACCGCTCCCAGTTCATGGCCCGCCAGCGCATCGAAAGCCAGATCAACCTGCCACGCCTGTTCGCGGCCATTGATGCCGACCCCGGCATCGTCGGCGCTGGCGTTGTGTACATCGACGCCGACTTGAATGTCGTCACCCTGCGCGAGTTCAAGCCGATCTGCAGCATCAAGCCCAAGCGCATCATCTTGCGCGAGGCGCAGAAGTACATTTCGCCTGCACAGTTTGTGGAGCAGGTGAAGACCGACCCCCGTGAAGGTCGCCTCCAGAAGGAAGCGTTCGATATGGGGCTTTCCTGTGGCGCGGCGGTGATTGGCTGGATTGTGGTGTTCAGCGGCAGCGTCGCTGTACCGTTCACCGCCGGTGCCAGTGCGTTTGTGGTGGGCATCGGCGTCACGGCGGCATTGGCCAGCAGTGCTCAGTGCGGGTTTGGCGTGGCGCGCACGTACAACGAAGTGCTTGATCCTGACGCCAACGACCGTATGGACGATGCCGAATGGTATGGCGCCGTTTCCCCGGTCCTCGATGCCGCCTCGCTGGTGGGCATCGGCACCGGCGCCCTGACTACGTTCAGGCTGCTCAAGGCCAAGAAAGCCGCCGCACTGGGCAAGAGCTGGTACGAGTTGCTCAAAGGCCTGACGCGCCAGGAGCGTAAGAAGTTGACCAAGGAGTTGCTCAGCCTGAGAGACCCGAGCCTGACACCCAAGTTGATCAAATTGCAGCAGCGTGCCGGCAAGCTGACCAAAAGTTACAGCTCCACGGAAATCCGCCATGCCACCCTGACTCAGATCAAGGATGCCTTGGGTGGGCTGTTGGGGATCTGGGGCAGCTATCGAACCGGCCATGTGGGCTCGGCCGAAACCATTGCGATCGGCCTGTACGAGGATCTGACGGAATGAAGGGCTTTCCCGACATGGGCAGCTTCCTGGCGCGTTATTTTCCCGTATTCATTGGCACCGTGTTCATGGCGATCTTTTCCGGCTCGGCCGCAGTGTCCATGGCGGGCGTGACGTACCTGCGCGGAGTTGATCCCGCGCTCAAGTCCAGCTATTCAGGGGCTGCGATCCTGGTATTGGTGGCGGTGCTGGTGTTTGGCAACGTGATGATCGCTCGAGGCTATCCCTGGGCGACCAGGCTGGTGGCAGGCTACCTGGTGTGCTGCCTGTTATTCGTCGTGCCGATGATTCAATACGACCTTCACTTGCTGGTATACGGCTCGGCAGTGCTGTTTCCGTTGCTGGGGTTGCTACTGCTCAACAGCAAGCGCCACCGCGAAATGCGCCACAGACTCCTCGAAATACGTCGTCTGCGCCAAGCCGTCGTTGCGCAGCGAAAAGCCCGTTGATTGGCTGGATTTGCCCTTCATTCGCGTACTCGCGTCACAAATAGGTGCAACGCTTGCACCATTGCCCCCTACGATGGCGCCGTTTTGGTGCTGTACTGCACCGGGCCGTACGATAAAGCGCAATGACCGCCGCCCTGGCATAAGTCTTGCGCGCGTTGTGCCCATGCCCTGGCTCGCAGGAGGCCGCCGTGTCGATTCATGTCGCGTTGCACCACGTTACGCATTACCGCTACGACCGTGCTGTCGAACTCGGCCCGCAGATCGTGCGTTTGCGTCCGGCGGCCCACAGCCGTACGCGGATTTTGTCCTACGCGCTGAAAGTGCTGCCCGAGCAACACTTCATCAATTGGCAACAAGATCCCCAAGGCAATTACCTGGCGCGGCTGGTGTTTCCGGAAAAAACCGCTGAACTGCGCATTGAAGTTGACCTGGTAGCCGAGATGGCGGTGTTCAACCCGTTCGACTTTTTCCTCGAGCCCTACGCTGAACACATCCCCTTTGCCTACGCCGCCGACGAGCAGCGTGAGCTGGCGCCGTACCTGGAGACGCTGCCGCTGACGCCCAGGTTCGCCGCCTACCTGGCCGGGATCGACCGCACGCCACTGCCGGCGGTGGACTTTCTGGTGGGCCTCAATCAGCGCCTGGCGGCGGACATCGGTTACCTGATCCGCATGGAACCCGGTGTGCAGACGCCGGAATTCACCCTGGAAAACGCCTCGGGCTCGTGCCGCGATTCGGCCTGGCTGCTGGTGCAATTACTGCGCAACCTGGGGCTGGCGGCGCGGTTTGTGTCCGGTTACCTGATCCAGCTCACCGCCGACGTCAAGGCCCTGGATGGCCCGTCCGGCACCGATGTGGACTTCACCGACCTGCACGCCTGGTGTGAGGTGTACCTGCCCGGTGCCGGCTGGATCGGCCTGGATGCCACCTCCGGTCTGTTCGCCGGTGAAGGGCATATCCCATTGGCCTGCAGTCCCGATCCATCCTCTGCCGCACCGATCAGTGGGCTGGTGGAGCCCTGCGCGTGCGAATTCACTCATGAAATGTCGGTGGAGCGGATTTGGGAGGCGCCGCGCGTTACCAAGCCTTACACCGACGAGCAGTGGCGTGCAATCCAGGCGCTGGGTCGGCAGATCGACGGCGACCTGCTCAAGCACGACGTGCGCCTGACCATGGGCGGCGAGCCGACCTTCGTGTCCATCGACGACCCCGACGGCGCCGAGTGGAACACCGCCGCGCTGGGGCCGGACAAGCGGCGCCTGTCCGCCCAATTGTTCCAGCGCCTGCGCCAGCACTACGCGCCCCAGGGCCTGGTGCATTTCGGCCAGGGCAAGTGGTACCCCGGCGAACAACTGCCGCGTTGGTCGCTCAATTGCTACTGGCGTCGCGACGGTGTGCCGATCTGGCACAACCGCGCGCTGATCGCCGACGAGCAGCAGGACTACGGCGCCAATGACGAGTTGGCTGGGCGCTTCCTGGCCAGCGTCGCTGAGCGCCTCAAGTTGCCGGCGCGTTTCGTGTTCCCGGCCTTCGAGGAGCATTTTTATTACCTGTGGCGCGAAGGTGCACTGCCGCAGAACGTCACGGCCCAAGACCCGCGGCTCAGCGACGAACTGGAACGCGAGCGCCTGCGCAAAGTGTTCAGCCAGGGCCTGGATAAAGTCATCGGCCATGTGCTGCCGCTGGCGCGCACGGCGGCCAACGACCGCTGGCAGAGCGGGCGCTGGTACCTGCGCGACACGCATTGCCGGCTGGTGCCGGGGGACTCACCGCTGGGCTACCGCCTGCCATTGGCGTCGCAACCCTGGGTGACGGCGGCGGAGTACCCGTTTGTGCACCCCACCGACCCGAACCAGGACCTGCCGCAGCTGCCGGGCAATGCGCAGTTGCACAACCATGCCGAGCCGGCCCCCAGCGACGAACGTGTGCCGCAGGTGGACGAGTCCGCCGACTGGCTGACCCGCACCGCGCTGTGCGCCGAGGCTCGCGAAGGGCGGCTGTACGTGTTCATGCCGCCGCTGGAGCGCGTGGAAGACTATCTGGAACTGGTCGCCGCCATTGAAGCAACCGCGCAAGAGCTGCATTGCCCGCTGCTGCTGGAAGGCTATGAGCCACCGGCCGATACGCGGCTGAGCAACTTGCGGGTCACGCCGGACCCGGGCGTGATCGAGGTCAACGTGCAACCGTCCGCCACCTGGGACGAATTGGTGGAACGCACCGAGTTTCTCTACGAAGAGGCACGGCAAACCCGACTGACCACGGAGAAATTCATGATCGACGGGCGCCACACCGGCACCGGCGGCGGTAACCACTTCGTGCTTGGCGGCGCCACGCCCAAGGATTCGCCGTTTCTGCGCCGCCCGGACCTGCTGCGCAGCCTGATCAGTTACTGGCATAACCACCCGTCGCTGTCCTACCTGTTTTCCGGGCTGTTTATCGGCCCCACGTCCCAGGCGCCCCGTGTGGATGAAGCGCGCAACGATGCGCTGTATGAGTTGGAAATCGCCTTTGCGCAAATGCCGGAACCCGGTGAGGAATGCCCGCCGTGGCGGGTCGACCGCCTGCTGCGCAATCTGCTGATCGATGTGACGGGCAATACCCACCGCGCCGAATTCTGCATCGACAAACTCTATTCCCCCGATGGCGCCACCGGCCGCCTGGGGCTGTTGGAGCTGCGTGCCTTTGAAATGCCGCCCCACGCGCGCATGAGTCTGACCCAACAACTGCTGTTGCGCGCCTTGGTCGCGCGGTTCTGGCGTGAGCCCTACGCACCGGCCAAACTGGCGCGCTGGGGCACCGAGCTGCATGACCGCTTCCTGTTGCCGCACTTTATCGAGCAGGATTTTGCCGACGTGATCGTCGAACTCAACGCCGCCGGGTATCCGTTGCGCGCCGAATGGTTCGCCGCGCACCTGGAGTTTCGTTTTCCCAAGGTCGGCGACTATGCCGTCAGCGGTATCGAGTTGGAATTGCGTCAGGCCCTGGAACCCTGGCATGTACTGGGCGAAGAGGGCGCGGCGGGCGGCACGGTGCGGTATGTGGATTCGTCCCTGGAGCGCCTGCAGGTGAAGCTCACCGGTCTGCCGCCACAACGTTATCTGCTGACCTGCAACGGCATCCCGGTGCCGCTGCAACCCACTGGTCGTGTCGGTGAGTTCGTCGCGGGTGTGCGTTATCGCGCCTGGCAACCGGCCAACTGCCTGCAACCGACCATCCCGGTGCATGCGCCGCTGGTGTTCGACCTGCTCGACACCTGGATGCAGCGCTCGCTGGGCGGCTGCCAGTACCATGTTGCGCATCCGGGCGGGCGCAATTACGACAGCTTGCCGGTGAATGCCAACGAGGCGGAGAGCCGGCGCATGGCGCGGTTTTTCCGGCTCGGCCATACACCCGGAAAGCTCCCCGTACCGACCATCGTGATCAACGATGAATTACCGATGACCCTGGATCTACGACGCTTTGCCAATAAGAATGACTGACTGCGATTGAAAGGTGGGAGGGCCAACTCCCGCCCACCGTTGATTGCAATGAATCTGAGTTAATCTGAGCCCCTTTGCCTCTGCCGAGCGTTCCATGTCCGACTTGCTCGACCGTTACCCGCTGACCGCGGGCACTTATCACGAATTGCTGGACGACAGCGGCGTAGTGCGTGCCCATTGGCGACGCCTGCTCGATCACCTGCAACGCAGCACCCCGGCGCAGTTGGCCCAGCGTCAGGCGCTGTTGACCCGGC
The DNA here is from genome assembly GCF_026410085.1 of Pseudomonas quebecensis. Taxonomy (NCBI): domain Bacteria; kingdom Pseudomonadati; phylum Pseudomonadota; class Gammaproteobacteria; order Pseudomonadales; family Pseudomonadaceae; genus Pseudomonas; species Pseudomonas quebecensis. The sequence goes on along the minus strand of NZ_CP112866.1, from coordinate 4,710,567 downwards.
AGATCCAGGAAAACGGCGTGACCTACAACGTCTACGCCGACCCTAAAGGCGCCGACCGCCCATGGGAATTGGACCTGCTGCCCCATGTGCTGGCCTTTGACGAGTGGCAGCACCTGGCGGCCGGTATCGCCCAGCGCGCGCGCTTGCTCAACGCGGTGCTGGCCGATCTGTATGGCCCGCAGCGCTTGATCAAGGAAGGCCTGCTGCCGGCGGAACTGGTGTTCGGGCATAACAACTTCCTATGGCCGTGCCAGGGCATCCAGCCGCCCGACGGCGCGTTTTTGCACCTGTATGCGGTAGACCTGGCGCGCACCCCGGATGGCCGCTGGTGGGTCACCGCCGACCGCACCCAGGCGCCGTCGGGCGCAGGCTACGCCTTGGAAAACCGCACCATCGTGTCTCGCGCCTTCCCGGACTTGTATCGCGATCTGCAGGTGCAGCATCTCACCGGTTTCTTCCGCACATTGCAGGAAACCCTGGCGCGTCAGGCCCCCGGCGATGATCAGACACCGCTGATTGTGCTGCTTACCCCTGGGCGTTTCAACGAGAGCTATTTCGAACATCTCTACCTCGCGCGCCAGCTCGGTTACCCGCTGGTGGAAGGCGGCGATCTCACCGTGCGCGACAGCCGTGTATTTCTCAAGACCCTCAGCGGCCTGCGCCGGGTGCACGCGATCATGCGCCGCCTCGACGACGACTTCTGCGACCCGTTGGAGCTGCGCACCGACTCGGCCCTGGGCGTGCCGGGCCTGCTCGACGCGGTGCGCCAGGGCCATGTGCTGGTGGCCAATGCCCTGGGCAGCGGTGTGCTGGAGTCTCCGGGTTTGCTGGGCTTTCTGCCGAAGATCAACCAGTTTTTGTTTGGCGAAGAACTGATCCTGCCGTCCATCGCCACCTGGTGGTGCGGCGAGGCGCCGGTGCTTGCCGAAGCGTTGCACAAACTGCCGGAACTGCTGATCAAACCGGCATTTGCGTCGCAGAGTTTTACCCCCGTGTTTGGCCGCGATCTGGACGATGCGCAGCGCCAGGCCCTGACCCAACGCATGCGCGCGCGCCCTTACGCGTACGTGGCCCAGGAGCTGGCGCAACTGTCCCAGGCGCCGGTGTGGCACACCGAAGAGGATCACCTGCAACACCGTGCCATCGGCATGCGCGTGTACGCCGTGGCCAGCGACGACGGCTATCGTGTGTTGCCCGGCGGGCTGACGCGTGTGGCCGCCGAAGCCGATGCCGAGGTGGTGTCGATGCAACGCGGCGGCGCGAGCAAAGACACCTGGGTCCTCGGTGAGCGCACACCTGGCGGCGAACAGTGGCGCGCGCAACGCCCCATCGGCGCCCATGACCTGGTGCGCCGCGACCCCTATCTGCCCTCGCGGGTAGTGGAAAACCTGTTCTGGTTTGGCCGTTATTGCGAACGCTGCGATGACAGCGCGCGCTGGCTGCGGGTCGTGTTGGCGCGCTACGTCGACGGCGACGACCCGCTAGCGTTGCAGGCGGCGGTGGCGCTGGGCGAAAACTTGCGCTTGTTGCCGGAGGAGGGCGAGCTGCCCGAGCGCCTGCTGGCCGCGTTGCTCGGTGACGATTGGCCGTCGAGCCTGCGCGCCAACCTGCAACGCTTGCAGTGGGCGGCGTCTCAGGTGCGGGGCAAGTTGTCCCGGGAAAACTGGCAGGCCCTGGTGGAGCTGCAACGCGAAGCCTTGGAGCTTGCGCGCGAGACGGCGGACTTCGGCGAGCTGCTGGACTTTCTCAACCGCCTGGTGATGTCCCTCGCGGCGCTGTCCGGGTTCGCCCTGGACGACATGACCCGCGATGAGGGCTGGCGCTTCTTGATGATGGGGCGGCGCATCGAGCGTCTGCAGTTTCTCAGCAGCAGCCTTGCGGCGTTCCTGCGCGGCGTGGCGGTGTTCGATCAGGCGGGGCTGGAATGGTTGCTGGAATTGGGCAACAGCAGCATCACCTACCGCTCGCGCTACCTGGCGGTGCCGCAACTGATCCCGGTGCTCGACCTGTTGTTGCTGGACGAGCAGAACCCTCATGCGGTGTTGTTCCAGCTCAAACTGGTGAGTCGCACGTTGCGACGGCTCAACGATGACTTCGGTGTGCCGCGGGAAACCGGTCTGGGACCGTTGGTGGAGCGCCTTACGCGCTTCGACCTGAGTTGCCTGGAGAACCCGCTGTTCGGCGAGTCCGGCGTACGCGCCGCGTTGGATGGCCTGGCCGACCTGCTGCAAGCGGTGGCCGAGGAGAGTGGGCAAGTGTCGGATCGCCTGGCGCTGCGCCACTTCGCTCATGTGGATGATGTAAGCCAGCAAACGGTGTCGCTGTGATGAGTGCGCGCTACCAGATTTTCCACGATACCCATTACCACTACGACAGCCCGGTGTCCCTGGCCCAGCAGTTGGCGCATCTGTGGCCGCGTGCGTGTGAGTGGCAGCGCTGCAGCGCGCAACAGTTGGATATCAGCCCGCAGCCGTCCTCACGCCGCGACGAGCTGGATGTGTTCGGCAACCCCATCACCCGCCTGGCCTTCGAGCGGCCCCACGATGAACTGCTGGTCAATGCCGGCCTGACCGTGGAAGTGCTGGCGCGGCCGGCGCCGGATTTCGCTCGGTCGCCGGCGTGGGACCAGACCCGCGACAGCCTGACCTACAGCAGCCGGCCGATGTCGCCCGAGGCGATCGAAGCCTGCCGCTATCGCTTCGAGTCGCCCTATGTGCATTTGAAGCAAACCTTCGTCGACTTCTCGCAAAGCTGTTTCGCGCCGGGGCGGCCATTGCTGCTGGGCGTGCAGGCGTTGATGGAGAAGATCTTCAGCGAATTCACCTTCGATGCCGAAGCCACCCAGGTCGCTACACCGCTGGTGGAGGTGCTGGAACGCCGTCGCGGCGTATGCCAGGACTTCGCCCACTTGATGCTTGCGTGTCTGCGCTCGCGCGGTCTGGCGGCGCGTTACATCAGCGGTTATCTGCTCACGCAGCCGCCACCCGGCCAGCCACGGCTGATCGGCGCCGATGCGTCCCATGCGTGGGTCTCGGTGTATTGCCCGGTGTCAGGCTGGGTAGATTTCGATCCGACGAATAATGTGCAGCCGGCACTGGAGCACATCACCCTGGCCTGGGGCCGGGATTTTTCCGATGTGTCGCCGTTGCGTGGGGTGATTCTGGGGGGAGGCAGCCATGACCCGGAAGTGCGGGTGACGGTAATGCCGCTGGAGTAATGGTGGATTGTGGTGAACGGGGCGGGCCTGTTCACCACAAAGGAATTATTCGGCAGGATCTTTTGGTGTTTCGGTGTCGTCGCTCGTTACTTCACCGTCAACTTCCGGGTTGAGGGCGCCGGCCTCTTCATCGGCAGCGGCTTTCTTGCGTTGCAGCTTTTCCTCTTTCTTCTGTTCCTTGGCCAAGTCTCTCTGACGTTTGGCGAAGGAGTAATTAGGTTTGGCCATGGGCAATCCTCTAGGGTCGAAGGTGAGGGTGGGCGGCGCGCGGCTGCCTCGGGTCGCCATGGTAGCAGCTTAGCAGCGCGCTTGGCCTTCACTTACCGCAGGCGTAAGCGGCCAGCAGGCCGTTGAACAATTGGTTGAGGTACATGGCGCGGGCTCCAGATAGGTGATGGAGCCGATCATAGGCAGCCTGCGGCACTTTGGCCGGTTGATTGTGTCGATAGGTCTGATAGCCTAAAGTTGTATACAATCTGTTGATTCAGATCATAGGAAATCGTGCCTGTCTCAGGCACCCTTGCCGCATCATGCGTTTTTAACCCTGCCTTGGAGATTCACATGTTTGCCAAAATCGTTGCTGTTTCCCTGCTGACATTGGCCAGCGGCCAGTTGCTGGCTGCAGAGTGCAAGGTCACCGTCGACTCCACTGACCAGATGTCCTTCAACACCAAGGAAATCACGATCGACAAGAGCTGCAAGACATTCACCGTCGAGCTGACTCATTCCGGCAGCCTGCCGAAGAACGTCATGGGTCATAACTGGGTGCTCACCAGCGCCGCTGACATGCAGCCGGTCGCTACCGATGGCATGGCCGCCGGTATCGACAAAAACTACCTGAAAGAAGGCGACAGCCGCATCATCGCCCACACCAAGATTATCGGTGCCGGCGAGAAAGATTCCGTGACCTTCGACGTGTCGAAACTGGCAGCGGGTACCGATTACGCGTTCTTCTGCTCGTTCCCAGGCCACATCTCGATGATGAAAGGCACTGTGGTCGTCAAGTAAGGCGCGTAATCGTTCATCGGGGGCAAGCCCCCTCCCACCTTGGATTGTGAATACAGTCAACTGTGGGAGGGGGCTTGCCCCCGATGACTTTCTGCCTGGTTCACCTCACGGCGCAAACGGCATGACCCGCTTGTGCTCGGTCTTGCGATACGTCTCGCACATAATCCTGAACGCCTCTTCCCGCACCGGCTCGCCGTGCAGGAATGCATCGATCTCAGCGTAAGTCACACCATGTGACGCCTCATCCGGCTTGCCTGGCGACAAGTCTTCCAGGTCGGCGGTCGGCACCTTCTCAACCAAGGATTCCGGCGCGCCAAAATGCCGCGCAATCGCACGCACCTGGTTTTTCACCAACCCGCTCAACGGCGCCAGGTCGCACGCCCCATCCCCGAATTTGGTAAAAAAGCCCATCACCGCTTCCGCCGCATGGTCGGTACCGATCACCAGGCCGCCGGCCGTGCCGGCGATGGTGTATTGCGCCACCATGCGCATGCGCGCCTTGGTGTTGCCCAGCACGAAATCACGGGACACCGCCGCCTTGCCTTCAAACGCCGCCACTTCACTGGCCAGGGCTTTGACCGCCGGGCCAATGTTGACGGTGTGACGCTCGTCCGGCTCGATAAAGTCTACCGACGCCTGGGCATCGATTTCATCGAACTGGGTTTCGTAAGGCAGGCGCACGGCGATGAAGCGATACGCCTGGTCACCGGTGCTGGCGCGCAGCTCCTGCATCGCCCGTTGGGCCAGCAGGCCGGCGGTCAGGGAGTCGACGCCGCCGCTGATGCCCAACACCAGGGCCTTGAGCCCGGAATTGCGCAGGCAGTCCTGAATAAACGCCACGCGCCGCGCTACTTCGGCCTCAAGCGCGGCCTGGTCGTTGAATGGCGCTTGGACCTTGAGCTGCTGCGCGATCTCACGCTGTACGGCTTGCATGCTTCACTCCTTGTTGGATAGGGCAGGTACTTTGAAAACGTGACGCAGATAGGCGACAAAATTCGGGTCGGTGCATTGGGTCTTGCCCGGTTCATCGGAGATCTTCGCCACGGGCTGGCCATTGCAGGCGGTCATTTTAAGCACAATGCTCATGGGCTCCACCCCTGGAATGTCACAGGTCAGGTTGGTGCCGATGCCGAAGCTCACATTAATGCGGCCTCGCAGCGCGCGGAAGATCTCCAGGGCCTTGGGCAGCGACAAGCTATCGGAGAACACCAGCGTCTTGCTCATCGGCTCGATGCCCAGCTTGTGATAATGCGCGATGGCTTTTTCCGCCCATTGCACCGGGTCGCCGGAGTCGTGGCGCAGGCCGTCGAAGAGCTTGGCGAAGTACAGGTCGAAGTCGCCGAGGAACGCATCGGTGGTGATGCAATCGGTCAGGGCGATGCCCAACAGGCCACGGTATTCGCGCACCCAGCAATCGAGCGCGGCGATCTGGCTGTCGATCAGGCGCGGGCCGAGTTGCTGATGGGCCATGATCCATTCATGGGCCATGGTGCCCAGGGGTTTCATGTCGAACTCGCGGGCCAGGTGCACGTTGCTGGTGCCGACGAACCGCCCGGGGAAGTCATGCTTGAGCACACTGACCACTTCTTCCTGCACCCGGTATGAGAAACGCCGACGCGTGCCGAAGTCGGCCACTTGCAGCTCCGACAGCTCATCGCTGCCGGCGTTGGCCGTCAGCCAATCGAACTTGCGGTACAACTGCTCGCGGGCCTGTTCGAGGATTACGGTCTGGTAGCGGTAGCGGTTGCGCACTTCGCTGACAATGGCCAGCAACGGCACTTCGAACAGGATCACATGCAACCAGGGCCCGCGCAGGCGGATGAACAGCTCGCCGTTTTCGATACCGGTCTGCACATAGCGCAGGTTGAAGCGAAACAGCCCGAGGAAGCGCAAAAAGTCCGGCTTCATAAAGCTGATGCGTTCCAGGAACCCCAGTTGGTCCGGGCTCAGGCTCAGCTCGGCGAGGCGCTCGATCTGGTAGCGGATCTCCGCCAGGTAGGGCCGCAGGTCTTCGCTGTTACGGCAACGAAATTCCCATTCAACTTCCACGTTGGGATAGTTGTGCAGCACCGCCTGCATCATGGTCAGTTTGTAGAAGTCGGTGTCGAGCAGGTTCTGCACGATGCGATCGGCAAACACGCTCTCGCTCATAACGGGAATCTCCAGATGGATCGGCGCGGGGGCCGACCTTTACTCACGAATTTAAAAGGGGGCTAGTGGCGCATAGACCTGAGGGGTTTTGCCAGACATTTTTTCGGGGAGGCCACTGGCCTCATCGGGGGCAAGCCCCCTCCCACATTTGAAATGCATTCCACTCCAGGCACTAAATCACTTGCTCCATCATCCACTTCACAAATTCGCGTACCTTGGGCACTTCGGCTGCGTGCTCCGGGTAGGCCAGGTAATACGCGTCCTGGCTGGGCATCGCATGCTGCCAAGGGATCACGAGCTTGCCGTCGGCCAATTCTTCTTCCACCAGAAAGCGTGGCAATAACGCCACGCCGCACCCCACCTGCGCCGCGCGGATGCACATATAGAAAGTGTCGAAACGCGGGCCATGGTAGCTGTGCTCGGTGTGATAACCCTGGTCGGCAAACCAGTCGTGCCAGCCCTGGGGGCGCGAAGCGTTTTGCAGCAGCACCAGGTTGCTCAACTGCGTGGGATCGGTGAAGGGCTGCGCCGGCAGGCTCTCCGGGGCGCACACCGGCACCAGCTCTTCGCTGAACAGTTTCAGGCTCTCGGTGCCCGGCCGCGCACCCTGGCCGAAGTAGAACGCCATGTCGGCCTTGCCTTGCAGCAGCTCGTCCGGCTCCTGCTCGTTGCACAGGTCCAGATGGATCTGCGGGTGACGCAGGCGCCAGCCCTTCAGGCGCGGCACCAACCAGCGCGCGCCGAAGGTGTAGGGCGTGGACACGCGCAGTACTTCGGTCTCACCGCCGTAGGAGCGCAGGTAGTGGGTGGACATCTCTACCTGCGTAAGGATCTTGCGCACCTCCACCAGGTACAAATCGCCCGCCGGCGTCATCTGCAGGCGGCGCCGCACGCGGCGGAACAGCAGGTGCTGCAGCAACTCTTCCAATTGCGCCACCTGTTTGCTCACCGCGCTCTGGGTGAGGTTCAGCTCCTCCGCGGCGCGGGTAAAACTCAGGTGACGGGTGGCCGCTTCGAAACACTGCAGGGCGGTGATCGAGGGCAAATGTCTTTTATTCAGCACGGCGTGCCTCTTTTTATTCCTGGCATGAATAAACGGAATGATATCTCGCCTAATCGTCGTTTGTTGGCAAGTCTTGGGCCAGCTACAAATAAGCCTTGGATCGTCGTGCGGGCCGCGGCGCTTTTTTTCTACACAGATTGAAGGAGTGACCCATGGTTGCCGCATTGCTTGATCGTCTCGGGGTGAACCCGGCGTTGTACCAGTCGGGTAAACACCCCGTGCACTCGCCGATCGATGGCAGCCGTATCGGCAGCGTGCACTGGGAAGGCGCCGCCGAGGTGGAGCAACAGGTCAGTCGCGCCGAGCATGCATTCGAGGCCTGGCGCAAGGTGCCGGCGCCGCGTCGCGGTGAGTTGGTGCGCCAGTTCGGCGATGTCCTGCGCCAGTACAAGGCCGACCTGGGCGAGCTGGTGTCCTGGGAAGCCGGCAAGATCACCCAGGAGGGCTTGGGTGAAGTGCAGGAAATGATCGACATCTGCGACTTCGCCGTCGGCCTGTCCCGTCAGCTGTACGGCTTGACCATCGCCTCTGAGCGCCCTGGCCATCATATGCGTGAAACCTGGCACCCGCTGGGCGTGGTCGGCGTGATCAGCGCGTTCAACTTTCCGGTCGCGGTGTGGGCCTGGAACACCGCCCTGGCGCTGGTGTGCGGCAATGCCGTGATCTGGAAACCGTCGGAAAAGACCCCGCTCACCGCGTTGGCCTGCCAGGCGCTGTTCGAGCGCGTCGCGAAAACCTTCAGCGATGCCCCCGAGTACCTGAGCCAGGTGATCATCGGCGGTCGCGATGCCGGCGCCGCGTTGGTGGACGATCCGCGCGTGGCTCTGATCAGCGCCACCGGCAGCACCCGCATGGGCCGCGAAGTGGCGCCCAAAGTCGCGGCGCGTTTCGCCCGCAGCATCCTCGAATTGGGCGGCAACAACGCCATGATCCTCGGCCCGAGCGCCGACCTGGACATGGCCGTGCGCGCCATCTTGTTCAGCGCGGTCGGCACCGCTGGTCAGCGATGCACCACCCTGCGTCGGCTGATCGCCCACGAGTCGGTCAAGGACGAAATCGTCACCCGTCTCAAGGCCGCGTATTCGAAAGTACGCATCGGCCACCCGCTGGAAGGCAACCTGGTCGGCCCGCTGATCGACAAGCACGGCTTCGACAACATGCAGGACGCCCTAGAGCAAGCCTTGAGCGAAGGCGGCAAGGTGTTCGGCGGCAAGCGCCAGCTGGAAGACACCTTCCCCGACGCCTACTACGTATCCCCGGCCATCGTGGAAATGCCCGAGCAGAGCGACGTGGTGTGCACCGAAACCTTCGCGCCGATCCTGTATGTGGTCGGCTACACCGACTTCGCCGAAGCCCTGCGCCTGAACAACGCCGTGCCCCAAGGCCTGTCCTCGTGCATCTTCACCACCGATGTGCGCGAGGCTGAGCAGTTCATGTCGGCGGTGGGCAGCGACTGTGGCATCGCCAACGTCAACATCGGCCCGAGCGGCGCGGAAATCGGCGGCGCGTTCGGTGGCGAGAAAGAGACCGGCGGCGGGCGTGAATCCGGTTCCGATGCGTGGCGCGGGTACATGCGCCGCCAGACCAACACCGTGAACTACTCGCTGGAGCTGCCGTTAGCGCAAGGCATCACCTTCGACTGATGATCGTTCCCACGCTCCGCGTGGGAATGCATCCTGTGACGCTCCGCGTCACGACCTGAAGGCGGACGCGGAGCGTCCAGGGCTACATTCCCACGCTCCGCGTGGGAACGATCGGTTGTGAGTTCATCCCGGAGTCTGGCAATGGCACTACGCGAAGCATGTTTGTGGGAACACCTTACCCCCAGCCGGCCGGATCGTGCCGCGCTCAACGGTGAGGTCAAGGTGGATGTGTGCGTGATCGGCGCCGGGATCACCGGCCTATCGGCGGCGATCCATTTGCTGGAACAGGGTAAAAGCGTCGCCGTGCTCGAAGCCCATCGCAGCGGGCATGGCGGTTCCGGGCGCAATGTCGGGTTGGTGAATGCCGGCTTGTGGATCCCGCCGGACGAGATTGAAGCCGGTTTCGGCGAAGCGGTGGGCAGCCAGCTCAACCGCATGCTCGGCGCGGCGCCGGCGCTGGTGTTCAGCCTGATCGACAAATACGCCATCGATTGCCAATTGCGTCGCGAAGGCACGTTGCACATGGCGCACAACGCCCGTGGCGAGGCGGATTTGCGCAGCCGTGAGGAACAATGGAAGCGCCGTGGCGCGCCTGTCGAATTACTCACCGGCCAAGCCTGCGAGCACGCCACCGGAACCAAAAAGATCGCTGCCGCCTTGCTGGACCGGCGCGCGGGCACGCTCAACCCCATGGCCTACACCACCGGCCTGGCAAATGCGGCGGCAGGGCTGGGTGGGCAACTGTTCGATCATTCCCCTGTTACGCGGCTGGAGCGCCAAGGCTCGGACTGGTCGGTCCAGACCGCCGACGGTGCGGTGCGTGCCGCCCAAGTGGTTATCGCCTCCAACGCCTACACCGAAGGCGAATGGACCGCGCTGCGACGAAACTTCTTCCCCGGTTATTACTACCAAGTCGCGTCGGCCCCGTTGGCAGACGCCGCCGCCGAGCAAATCCTGCCCGGTGGACAGGGCTCCTGGGACACCCGCCAAGTCTTGAGCAGCATCCGCCGCGATGCCGATGGCCGGCTGCTGCTCGGCAGCCTGGGCAATGGCAACCAGAAACCGACGTGGTTCCTCAAGGCGTGGGCCGACCGGGTGCAGCAGCACTACTTTCCGTACCTCAAATCGGTGCAGTGGGAATATACCTGGACCGGCTGCATCGCCTTTACTCCCGACCACTTGATGCGCTTGTTCGAGCCGGCCCCGGGGCTGGTGGCGGTTACCGGCTACAACGGGCGCGGCGTGACCACCGGCAGTGTGGTGGGTAAGGCGTTTGCCGACTATCTATGTCACCAGAATCCCCAGGCGCTGCCGATCCCGTTTGCGCCGATGCAACCACTGGCGGCGGTGGGCCTGCGCAGCTGCCTGTATGAAGCCGGGTTTTCGCTGTATCACGCGGGGCAATGCCTGAGGATCGTTATCTGATCAGCGAAATACCCCCCAAAGCCGCGCATTTTCTTAGCAGGCTACTCATCTGTATTGGTGCAAGTCGTAGCAAACGCGCACTGTAAATGTGCAGTTCCGTTACGCCTACGGTTACCGCTGTAGGAAGTGGTGTTTATCGCTCTGGTTGCAGGTGCGACCGGTAATGGTTGTACCTTTTACAGCTTTAGGTTGCACCTGGGCGTGCCAGAGGGTTGCACGTGCTGGCATGCGGAGACGAAACGCCTGCAATAACAATGACACCGTGTCTTTTTGAAGAATAAAAACGTAATGGCACGCGGCTTGCTCTGAGCTTTCGGTGAAAAGTTTGAATGCAAGTTGTCGTGCCTAAAATCAAAAATATCGGAGCACCACTCATGTCCCAGACGTTTTACAAGAAAGGCTTTCTTGCTCTCGCCGTGGCAGCGGCGCTGGGTGTTTCTGCGTTTGTTCAAGCTGATGTGAAGATTGGCGTAGCGGGGCCGATGACCGGCGCCAACGCCGCTTTCGGTGAGCAATACATGAAGGGTGCCCAGGCGGCAGCCGATGTGATCAACAAGGCTGGCGGCATCAACGGCGAACAGATCAAGCTGGTGGCCGGTGACGACGCCTGCGAACCCAAGCAGGCCGTGGCCGTCGCCAACCGCCTGGCGGACCAGGACAAAGTCATCGGCGTGGTCGGGCACTTCTGCTCGTCGAACACCATCCCGGCGTCCGAGGTGTATGACGAAGCGGGCATCATCGCGATCACCCCAGGCTCTACCAACCCGCAGGTCACCGAGCGCGGCCTGGGCGCCATGTTCCGCATGTGCGGGCGTGACGACCAGCAGGGCATCGTCGCCGGCGACTACATCGTCGATGTGCTCAAGGGCAAGAAAATCGCGGTCATCAACGATAAGGACACCTACGGCAAGGGCCTGGCCGACGCCACCGCTGCGCAGTTGACCAAGCGTGGCGTCAAGCCGGTGCTGGAAGAAGGCCTGACCCGCGGCGAGAAAGACTTCAGCGCCCTGGTCACCAAGATCCGCTCCCTGGGCGCCGACGTCGTGTACTTCGGTGGCCTGCACCCGGAAGCCGGTCCCCTGGTTCGCCAGATTCGTGAAGCGGGCCTCAAGGACGTCAAGTTCATGTCCGATGACGGCATCGTGACTGACGAATTGGTGGCTACCGCCGGTGGTGCGCAGTACGTGGATGGCGTCTACATGACCTTCGGCGCCGACCCGCGCCTGCTGCCGGACAGCAAGACCGTCGTGGAAGAGTTCCGCAAAAACGGCACCGAGCCCGAAGGCTACACCTTGTACGCCTATGCCTCGATCCAGGCCCTGGCCGCCGGCTTCAATGGCGCCAAATCCAACAAAGGCGAAGACGCCGCCAAATGGCTCAAAGCCAATCCGGTCAAGACCGTGATGGGCGAGAAGACCTGGGACGCCAAGGGCGACCTGAAAATCTCCGACTACGTGGTTTACCAGTGGGATAAAGACGGCAAATACCACCAGCTGGAAAAGCAGAAGTAATCCATGTGGGAGGGGGCAAGCCCCTCCCACAGTGGGACAGTGTTGTGTTTGAGATCTGACTTTTCCTCCAGAAGCGCCGCGCACCTCAGGGTGTGCAGGTGCTCACCGCGTGAGATTGCGTTATGGATGGTATTTTCCTGCAGCAACTGGTCAATGGGCTGACCCTCGGGTCGGTCTATGGCCTGATCGCCATCGGCTACACAATGGTCTACGGCATCATTGGCATGATCAACTTCGCCCACGGCGAGGTTTATATGATTTCCGCTTACCTCGCGGCGATCAGTCTGGCACTGCTGGCTTACTTCGGCATCGAATCCTTCCCGCTGCTCATTCTCGGCACTTTGATCTTCACCGTAGTCGTCACCGGCGTGTACGGCTGGGTCATCGAGCGTGTCGCCTACAAACCGCTGCGCAACTCCACCCGATTGGCCCCGCTGATCAGCGCCATCGGCATCTCCCTGATCCTGCAGAACTACGCGCAGATCGCCCAGGGCGCGAAACAACAAGGCATCCCCACCCTGCTGGCCGGCGCCTGGCGCGTCGACATCGGCAGCGGGTTCGTCCAACTGACGTACACCAAGGTCTTCATCCTCGTGGCGGCGTTTGCCGGCATGGCGTTGCTCACCTACATCATCAAGTACACCAAGCTCGGCCGCATGTGCCGCGCTACCCAGCAAGACCGCAAGATGGCCTCGATCCTGGGGATCAACACCGACCGCGTGATTTCCTACGTGTTTGTGATCGGTGCCGCCATGGCCGCGCTGGCCGGCGTATTGATCACCCTCAACTACGGCACGTTCGATTTCTATGCCGGTTTCATCATTGGCATCAAGGCCTTCACCGCCGCGGTTCTCGGCGGCATCGGTTCCCTGCCTGGGGCGATGCTCGGCGGGATCATCCTCGGGATTTCCGAATCGCTGTTCTCGGGGTTGATCAACTCTGACTACAAAGACGTATTCAGTTTCTCCCTGCTGGTGGTGATCCTGATTTTCCGTCCTCAGGGCCTGCTGGGTCGTCCGCTCGTGGCTAAGGTGTAAAACATGTCTGCTGCCAAACCCATCGATATCAAGAAAAGTGTCGTCGATACGGTCCTTGCCGGGCTGATTTCGCTGATCGTGTTCGGCCCGATCGTCGGCGTGGTCCTCGACGGCTATAGCTTCAACCTGGAACCGGCGCGTGTGGGCCTGTTGGTCGCCATCGTGATGGTCGGCCGCTTCGCCATGAGCCTGTTCCTGCAAACCCCCAAGGGCGTGAAGATCCTGCAGGGTTTTGAAAGCAGCGGCTCGGGTGTGCATGTGCTGGCGCCTGACTACAAGTCGCGGCTGCGCTGGATCATCCCGGCGCTGATTGTGATCGCCATCGTGTTTCCCATCTTCGCCAACAAATACCTGCTGACCGTGGTGATCCTCGGCCTGATCTACGTGTTGCTGGGCCTGGGCCTGAACATCGTGGTCGGCCTGGCCGGGCTGCTCGACCTGGGTTACGTGGCGTTCTACGCCATCGGTGCCTACGGCTTGGCGCTGGGTTATCAATACCTGGGCCTGGGCTTCTGGAGCGTGCTGCCACTGGCAGCCATCGCAGCGGCGCTGGCGGGCTGCATACTCGGCTTCCCGGTGCTGCGAATGCACGGTGACTACCTGGCCATCGTGACTCTGGGCTTTGGTGAAATCATTCGCCTGGTCCTCAACAACTGGTTGTCGTTCACCGGCGGCCCGAACGGTATGCCGGTGCCTTCGCCGACCTTCCTGGGCCTTGAGTTCGGGCGCAAGGCCAAGGAGGGTGGGATTCCGTTCCACGAGTTCTTCGGCATCGAGTACAACGCCAATATCAAGTTCATGTTCATCTACATCGTGCTGTTCCTGGTGGTGCTGGCCGTGCTGTACATCAAGCATCGCCTCACGCGCATGCCGGTCGGTCGTGCCTGGGAAGCTCTGCGCGAGGATGAGATCGCCTGCCGCTCCATGGGCCTGAACCATGTACTGGTCAAGCTCTCGGCGTTCACCATCGGCGCTTCCACGGCCGGCCTGGCCGGTGTGTTCTTCGCCAGTTACCAAGGTTTCGTCAACCCGTCGTCGTTCACCTTCTTCGAATCGGCATTGATCCTGGCCATCGTGGTGTTGGGCGGCATGGGCTCGACGGTGGGCGTGGTGATTGCCGCGTTCGTATTGACCGTCGCACCGGAACTGCTGCGCAGCTTCTCGGAATACCGCGTGCTGCTGTTCGGGGTGTTGATGGTGGTGATGATGATCTGGCGACCGCGCGGTTTGATCCGCATCAGCCGCACCGGTGTGACACCACGCAAGGGAGTGGCGCCATGAATAAGGAAGTCGTGCTTTCCGTGGAACACCTGATGATGCACTTCGGTGGCATCAAGGCCCTGAGCGATGTGAGCCTCAAGGTCGAACGCAACTCGATCTTCGCCCTGATCGGCCCCAACGGCGCCGGCAAGACCACGGTGTTCAACTGCCTTACCGGTTTCTACAAAGCCAGTGGCGGCAAGATCCAGCTCAATGTGCGTGGCAAGCAGACCAACGTGATCCAGCTGCTGGGCGAGCGCTTCCAGGCCACCGATTTCGTGTCGCCGAAAAGCTTCCTCAGCCGCGTGTACTACAAAATGTTCGGCGGCACCCACTTGGTGAACCGCGCGGGGCTGGCGCGTACGTTCCAGAATATCCGCCTGTTCAAGGAAATGTCCGTGGTGGAAAACCTGCTGGTGGCGCAGCACATGTGGGTCAACCGCAACATGCTGGCGGGCATCCTCAACACCAAGGGTTACCGCAAGGCCGAGAGTGACGCCCTTGACCATGCGTTCTACTGGCTGGAAGTGGTGGACCTGGTGGACTGCGCCAACCGGCTGGCCGGTGAGCTTTCCTACGGCCAGCAGCGGCGCCTGGAAATTGCCCGCGCCATGTGCACCCGGCCGCAGATCATCTGCCTGGACGAGCCGGCGGCGGGCCTCAACCCCCAGGAAACCGAAGCCCTCAGCGCGATGATTCGCCTGTTGCGCGACGAACACGACCTTACGGTGGTGTTGATTGAACATGACATGGGCATGGTGATGAGTATTTCCGATCATATCGTGGTGCTGGACCACGGCAACGTGATCGCCGAGGGCGGGCCGGACGCGATCCGCAACGACCCCAAAGTGATCGCCGCCTACCTGGGCGCCGACGAAGAGGAACTGGTATGAGTGCACCTATCCTCGAAATGAAGGAATTGGACGTGTTCTACGGCCCGATCCAGGCCCTGAAAAAAGTCTCGCTGCACATTAACGAAGGCGAAACCGTCAGCCTGATCGGCTCCAACGGTGCGGGTAAGTCCACATTGCTGATGTCGATCTTCGGCCAGCCACGGGCCGAGTCGGGGCAGATTCTCTACAACGGCGTCGACATTACCCACAAGTCGTCCCACTACATTGCCTCCAACGGCATCGCGCAGTCGCCGGAAGGGCGGCGGGTATTCCCCGACATGACCGTCGAGGAAAACCTGCTGATGGGCACCATTCCGATCGGTGACAAGTTCGCCGGTGAAGATATGCAGCGCATGTTCGAGCTGTTCCCGCGCCTTAAGGAGCGGCGTAACCAGCGCGCCATGACCATGTCCGGCGGCGAACAGCAAATGCTCGCCATCGCCCGCGCACTGATGAGCCGGCCCAAGCTGTTGCTGTTGGATGAGCCGAGCCTGGGCCTGGCGCCGATTGTGGTGAAGCAGATCTTTTCCACCCTGCGCGAGTTGGCGGCTACCGGGATGACGATTTTTCTGGTGGAACAGAACGCCAACCACGCACTGCGTTTGTCGGACCGCGCGTATGTGATGGTCAACGGTGAGATTCGCCTGACTGGCACCGGCAAGGAACTGCTGGTCAATGAGGAAGTGCGCAACGCCTACCTCGGCGGCCACTGATCTGAATCACGACGCAGTACCCTGGGGAGGGGGCAAGCCCCGGTACAAACCGGGGGCATCGTTCCCACGCTCCCGCGTGGGAATGCAGCCCGCGACGCTCCGCGTCACCCGTGCACAGTGGCCAGAACCTGCGGCGCCTGGCGGGACGCGGAGCGTCCCAGGCGGCATTCCCACGCAGAGCGTGGGGACGATCAGCGCGCGCCATTCAACCAGGCATCAAGATCGTTCCCACGCTCCCGCGTGGGAATGCAGCCCGTGACGCTCCGCGTCGCCCGTGCACAGTGGCCAAAACCTGCGGCGCCTGGGGGGACGCGGAGCGTCCCAGGCGGCATTCCCACGCAGAGCGTGGGGACGATCAGTGGGCGTCATTCAATCAGGCATCAAGATCGTTCCCACGCTCCCGCGTGGGAATGCAGCCGGTGATGCTCCGCGTCGCCCGTGCACAGTGGCCAAAACCTGCGGCGCTTGGCGGGACGCGGAGCGTCCCAGGCGGCATTCCCACGCAGAGCGTGGGGACGATCAGTGGGCGTCATTCAATCAGGCATCAAGATCGTTCCCACGCTCCCGCGTGGGAATGCAGCCCGCGACGCTCCGCGTCGCCCGTGCACGGTGGCCGAAACCTGCGGCGCCTGTGCGCAATAGCCAAAACCTGCGGCGCTTGGCGGGACGCGGAGCGTCCCAAGCGGCATTCCCACGCAGAGCGTGGGAACGATCAGTGCGCGCCAGCGCCATGTCGAAGATTTGTCGATCCACAAGGCTTATCCCAAATTGTGGAAAACAAATCCAGCCCAGCTCCAAAGCGCGACATATAGCCGCCGCAAATCGCTGTTTTGTCACACTTTTGACTTGTCCCCATCCACTGTGGAACCGGCTGTGGGTAACGTGGGAGTAGCTCGCTGAAAGCCTTTAAAACCGTGGCTTTCAGCTGCATGATCGTTTTTTGATCAGTGTCTTTTTCGTGAGGGATCGAGGGGTTTGTCAACCTGTTTAAAGACACAGGTATATGACTGAATTATGTCCTCCAGGCCTGTGGATAAGTCTGTGACTAAACTCTGGAAAGACCTCCGCAGAGGCCGAAATGACTGGCCTGGAGCCATCGTTCAAGATTTTCGCCGTCGCCCTGAGCTACATAGGTGCCAGTGAAGGTCAAGCAAAATACTTTCTAAAACCGGCTGCAGGCCTTATATACAGCGGCTTTGAAGGTTTACCACTTGCCCCCAAAGACTGTGGGCGCAGTTGTGGATAACCTGCGTGCATCTGGCTGCAGACCACGGTTTATGGGGCTATGCGCGAGTTGGTCATAATTTGATCAGGTGTGCGGCGGTTGTGATGCGTAGCGGTTGCCGCGACGACAAGGGACGGGCATCCTGCTGGCTGATTTTTTCCCGTCGCTCGCAAGGAGAACACCATGTCCGACACGCTGTTTATTACTGGCGCCACCTCTGGTTTCGGCGAAGCCTGTGCTCGTCGTTTCGCCCAGGCCGGCTGGAAACTGGTGCTCACCGGCCGCCGTGCCGAGCGGTTGAATGCCCTGGTTGAAGAGCTTTCCAAGCAGACCGAAGTGCACGGCCTGGTAGTGGACGTGCGTGACCGCAAGGGCATGGAAGACGCCATCGCTAACCTGCCGCCGTCGTTCGCCACCCTGCGCGGGCTGATCAACAATGCCGGCCTGGCGGTGGGCACCGACCCCGCGCCCAAGTGCAACCTGGACGACTGGGAAACGATGGTCGACACCAATATCAAAGGCCTGCTGACCACCACCCATCTGCTGCTGCCGCGCCTGATCGCCCATGGCCGTGGCGCGGGCATCATCAACCTGGGCTCCATCGCCGGCAGCTACCCGTACCCCGGCAGCCATGTGTACGGCGGCTCCAAGGCGTTCGTCAAACAGTTCTCCCTGAACCTGCGTTGCGACCTGCAAGGCACCGGAGTGCGGGTGACCAACATCGAGCCGGGCCTGTGTGAAAGCGAATTCTCCCTGGTGCGTTTCGGCGGTGACCAGGCGCGTTACGACGCCACCTACGCCGGCGCCGAACCGATCCAGCCGCAGGACATCGCCGACACTATCTTCTGGGTGCTCAACACCCCGGCGCACGTCAACATCAACCGCCTGGAGCTGATGCCGGTGAGCCAGAGCTGGGCGGGGTTTGCGATTGAGCGGGGTGCGAAGTAAGGCTTTAGACCGAGTCGCTGCCATCGGGGGCAAGCTCCCTGCCACACTCGACCGTGTTCACAAACCTGATATGTGCACCGGTCAACTGTGGGAGGGGGCTTGCCCCCGATGGCGTCAAATCGGCCAAAACACGGCATAAGGTATACTCGCCGCCTGAAAGCCCCTCCGCATCGTGCGGATTTAGGGTTTTGACGGGAGGCAATGTGAGTAACCGAGGTGAGCAGTCACTGCTCAAACAATCGACGATTCTGATGTTAGCGGTCGCGATCGCCGGGATTGTCACGGGCGTGGTATCCGGCGCCCAATCCATTCTGTTCGACGGCTTCTTCTCGCTGATCGCCACCGCCATCAAGGTGCTGATGCTGATCACCGCCAAGCTGATCGCCAAGAAAAGCAACGAGCGTTTCCAATTTGGCTACTGGCACCTGGAGCCGATGGTGCTGCTGATCGAAGGCAGTTTCCTGCTGCTGATCGCCATCTATGCATTCCTCAACGGCGTGTTCGGCATTATCAATGGCGGGCGCGAGGTCGAATTGGGCCTGGTGATTATCTACGCGGCGGTGTTTACCGTCGTCGAGTTCGGCTATTTCTTCTATGTGCGTTATCGCAACCGCGCACTGAAATCGTCGTTGATCCAGTTCGATAACATCAGTTGGCTGGTGGACGCGATGCTGTCGGTGGGGCTGCTGATCAGCTTCCTGGCCGCACTGTTGCTCAAGTCCCAGGGCTATGCCGAGTGGGCGGTGTATGTCGACCCGCTGATCCTGATCCTGCTGGCATTGAGCATGCTGGCGCCGGCGTTCAAGATCCTGCGTCCGGCGTTGCGCGACGTGTTGGGGATTGCGCCGGATCATCTGGACGACACAGTGCGCGAGGTGATGGACGCGTTGAAAGCCCGCCATGGTTTCGAGGACTACGTGTCGTATGTGCAAAAGCACGGGCGCGCGCGGTTCATCGAAATCCATGTGGTATTGCCGGTGGATTACCCGGTGAACAACGTTGCGACTCTCGACGCATTGCGTGAGGAGATATCCACAGGGCTGGGCACGCCGGATGCGGCGCGCTGGTTAACGATCAGCTTTACCGCAGATCGTAAGTGGATTGCGTAAGGCCCTGGTAACAGGTGGCCAAGTGATACGGCGTGGTCGACGGCATGTCCCGTCGGCTCACGGCGCCGTTGGCATCCAGGCATTCGTGCCAGCCTTTGTCGTGCAGGAAGTGCTGCTGCAGCGCCAGCAATTGGCGTTGCAACACGGCCTGGCTGTTGGGGCGCAAGGTCAGCGCGCGCAGGTATTCGGCCTGGGCCCAGATACGCTGGGTGCCGTCGCGCACGCTGCCGTCCAGGGCGAGCATGCCGCTGACCGCGCCGGTTAACTTATCCACACCCGTGAGTTCGGCATAGGCAAACGCCCGCGTCAGTGAGGCATGCAGCGGCGTGCCCCGCAGCACGTCCGATGACTCCAGCAAAAAGAACCATTCGAACTGGTGGCCCGGCTCAAACCAGTTATCCACAGCGCCCAGCGGCTTTTCCATCATCACGCCGTGCCGGCGGTCGATGAAACGTTGCTGCATGGCCGTTGCCAGGTTGAGCAGGGCGGCTTGCACGGCGGCGTCTTCGCGCACCGCGAGGGTGGCGAGAAAGCCTTCGGCCAGATGCATCAACGGGTTCTGCAATGGGCCGGAATCGAGCGATGACCAGTCGCGTTGCAGGACGGCGTCGTACAGGCCGTCATCGCTGGCGAAACGTTGTGCAACCACTTCCAGAGCGACATTGAGCACCGATTCCACCAACGGTTCGCGCACCTTGGCCCAGTAATGGGCGCAGGCGAAGATGATGAAGGCGTGGGTGTAGAGGTCTTTGCGCGTGTCCAGCGGCTGGCCGGCGGGGTCGATGCTGTAGAACCAGCCGCCGTGCTCGGCGTCGTGAAAGTGCCGCTGCAGGGAACGGAACAACGCCGCCGCCCGCGCTTCGGCATATTCGGCATCGGCCTGGCCGATCAGGCTGGCGAACAGATACAACTGTCGTGCGCAAGCCATGGAGCGGTAACGCTGCGGCGGCAAGGGGTGGTGGTCGGCGTCCAGCGCCTCGTAGGGCAACGCCAGCTCGGCATTCCAGCCCGGGCCTTGCCACAGTGGCACGATCAGGTCATGGAAGTGGGTGAGCACGGTGTTCAAAGAGGGTTGGGAAGCGCTGGGCATTGGCTGGCGTCGTCACGGCAGGGGTGTAGGCGCGCATGGTAGCAGGCTTGGGTTCTGTGGTGTCTGTGGCAGAGCTATCGGGGGCAAGCCCCTCCCACCTTTTGATAGCGATGCAGCCAAATGTGGGAGGGGGCCTGCCCCGATGAGGCCTTCAGCCGTGCTGCAAATCAGCCCGCCAGCAACCAGACTCCAGTCGCCGCCGAAGCCGCCCCGGCTACTCGCACCATTGGCGCAGCCGCCGTCGGCAGGAAGCGCACCAGTGCATAACCGGCCGCGTGCAGTGCCGCCGTCGCACCGACAAAACCAGCAGCGTACGCCCAAGGGCTGGACATATCCGGCAGTTCCAGGCCATGGGCCACACCGTGGAACAGCGCAAACAACGCCGTGGCGCCAATCGCCACGAACAGCGGCGGCCGTACCGCCAGCGCCACGGCCAGGCCCAGCGCCAGAACCGAGGCGGCAATTCCGTTTTCCAGCGCCGGCAGCGCCAGGCCCTCGAAACCCAGCAGGCCGCCAATCAGCATCGTGCCGACAAACGTGCACGGCAGCGCCCAGCGCGCGGCGCCTTTTTGCTGGGCGGCCCACAAGCCCACCGCCAGCATGGCCAGCAAATGATCGAGACCGCCCAAAGGGTGACTGATGCCGGCCACCAGGCCGTTGTCGCCGTGGCCGGGGTGGGCAAAGGCCAACGCCGGAGCGATGAGCAGGGCTGCGGTGGCAAAGAGTTTGTTGAGGCTCATAACTAGCTTCCTTAGAAGAGGGATCAGGCGGCGGTCAGCAGACCCTGGCGTTCGATAAAGGCCACGATGTCATCCAGGCCAACGCCGGTTTTCTGGTTGCTGAACACAAAGGGTTTACCGTTGCGCATGCGCTGGGTGTCGCTGTTCATCAGCTCCAGCGAAGCACCGACCAGAGGCGCCAGGTCGATCTTGTTGATCACCAGCAGGTCGGATTTGCAGATACCCGGGCCACCTTTGCGCGGCAGTTTGTCGCCGGCGGACACATCGATCACGTAGATGGTCAGGTCCGACAGCTCCGGGCTGAACGTCGCCGAGAGGTTGTCGCCGCCGGATTCCACCAGGATCAGGTCCAGGCCGGGGAAGCGGCGGTTGAGTTGATCCACCGCTTCCAGGTTGATCGAGGCGTCTTCCCGGATCGCGGTGTGCGGGCAGCCGCCGGTTTCCACGCCGATGATGCGCTCGGGCGCCAGGGCCTGGTTGCGCACCAGGAAGTCGGCGTCTTCGCGGGTATAGATATCGTTGGTGACCACCGCCAGGTTGTAGCGATCGCGCAGCGCCAGGCACAGGGCCAGGGTCAGGGCGGTCTTGCCGGAGCCCACCGGGCCGCCGATGCCGACGCGCAAGGGTTGTGTGTTCATGTGTTTCTCCGAAGTAAGGGGCGCCAAAAAAAGAACCTATGAACGAAACAGCCGGCTGTACTGGCGCTCATGGGCCATGCACGCCAGGGACAGGCCAAACGCGGCGCTGCCGTAATGGTCGGGATCGAGGCGGCTGGCCTCCTGCTGGGCGCTCTGCAGCAGCGGCAACAGTTCGCTGGTCAGGCGCTGGGCCGCTTGCTGGCCCAGAGGCAGGGTTTTCATCAGCACGGCCAGTTGGTTTTCCAGCCAGCTCCACAGCCACGCGGCGAGGGCGTCGTCGGCGCTGATGCCCCAGGCGCGCGCGGCCAGCGCCCAGCCGAGGGCCAGGTGCGGTTCGCTGAGGTGCTCGAGAAAGCGGCGCGCGGCGTCGTCCAGCTCGGGCAAACCGTTGAGCAGTTGTTGCAGGGAATAGCCCATCTGCCGGCTTTCTTGATACAGCTCTCGGGCTTCACGGCTGGCGCGGTGTTCTTCGCATAACTGCGACAACCGTGGCCAATCCCGGGCAGCCGCGGCCCGGCAATGCGCAAGCAGCAGCGGTGCCTCGAAGCGTGCCAGGTTGAGCAGCAACTGATCGCCGATCCAGCGTCTGGCGCTCGTCGCATCGTGGACCCGGCCGTTCTCCACGGCCATCTCCAGGCCCTGGGAATAGCTGTAGCCGCCAATCGGCAATTGCGGACTGGCCAGACGCAACAGCGCCCAGGCTGGGTTCATGGACGCACGCCGAACTGATGCAGCTTGGGTGGGTAGTTGAAATCTTCATCGCCATGGCGCGAGTGATGATGACCGCCGCCGTAAGCGCCGTGTTCCGGATGGAACGGCGCCTCGAGGGTGTCGATGTGGGCACCCAGTTGTTCGAGCATGGCCTTGAGCACGTAGTCGTCAAGCAGGCGCAGCCAGCCATCCCCGACCTGCAGCGCCACATGGCGGTTGCCCAGGTGATAGGCGGCGCGCGTCAGTTCATAAGCGCTGCGGCAGGTGACGTGCAGCAACTGTTCAGGGCGCGCAGTGACGCGTACGACACGTCCGTCTTCGGCCTGCAGGCATTCGCCGTCGTGCAGCGGCGGCAGGCCGCGCTCCAGAAACAGGCCGACGTCTTCGCCATCGGCACTGAAACAGCGCAGACGGCTTTTGCTGCGCGCTTCGAAGTTGAGCTGCAACTCGGCGGCCCAGAGGGCTTGGGGGGCGATTCGGCGGTGGATCACCAGCATCAGAAAGCTTCCAGCGAGGGGCGATAAACCAGCTAGAGCAAGGGCCTTGCCAACCCTGAGTAAGCGTAGGAATTACCTGTAGGTAGGCGTGCGTGTGCCACGTAATAGGGCGGTCGGGCAAAACCGAATCGCCCCAAAAGTGTGCGCCGGGAAATGTATTGCACTCCTTGAGAGCGGTTTGGGAATTTTCCTACAAGGACTCAGGAATTCACGCTCATCGAGGTACGCGCACAGTAATTAGGCTTTGCGGCGTGTTTAATCCCCTGCGACGTTTATCATGATCAAGTCATTTTTAACTGCCGTTGTTATCGGCCTGGCGTTTGTCGTTTCAACGGCGTCAGCCAATTACCAACCGCGTTCAACCTTTGGTTCTTCACTTCACAACGTGCCGTCGGCCTCCATCGAGAATGTGGTCGACCGCGCCCACCAATTGCTCGGCACCCCCTATAAATGGGGGGGCACATCGATTGACCAGGGGTTCGACTGCAGCAGCCTGCTGGTCTACCTGTTCAAGACCCAGGCCAATATCCAGATTCCCCGCACCACCGCGGCAATGCACCGCTCGACGGCCGCGACCATCCAGCGCAACGCG
Organism: Pseudomonas quebecensis; assembly: GCF_026410085.1. Taxonomy (NCBI): domain Bacteria; kingdom Pseudomonadati; phylum Pseudomonadota; class Gammaproteobacteria; order Pseudomonadales; family Pseudomonadaceae; genus Pseudomonas; species Pseudomonas quebecensis. The sequence continues at coordinate 4,687,096 of NZ_CP112866.1, read as the reverse complement.
CTCAAGCCCGGCGATGCGGTGTTTTTCAAGGGGAATGGGCGTGGGCGGGTAAGCCATGTAGGGCTTTATATCGGCGAGGGCAAATTCATTCACTCGCCGCGTACTGGCAAGAACGTCCGTATCGACTCGTTGAGTAACCGCTACTGGAACAAGCATTACACCACCGCCAAGCGTTTCCACAACGCCGGTTGATCGGCTTATTCGGTGCTGCCCAGGCCTTGCCAATGTTTGAGGCCGATAAAGATAAAGCGTAACTGCTGGGTGATTTTCGCCTGGGGTGTGAGGTGGGCCGGCAGGGCGTGAGGCGGTGGATCGATGATATCGGGCAGGGTGGCGAACACGCTCTTGACGATCAGGTCGGCCATCACGTGCAGCCCATCGGCATCCAGATGCTGCAGCTTGGGCATCAGTGTCAGGTCGGCGGCCAGGTCGCGGGTGATGTCTTCGCGCAAGGCGGCGATGGCTTGGCGCACGGCCAGGCAGCCACCATATTGCTCGCGGGCCAGGAACAGGAATTGCGAGCGATTGGCCGATACCACATCGAGAAAGATCCGCACGGACGCGTCGATGATGCCGCCCATGACGAATTCGTTGTGGCGCACCAAGCGAATGGTGGCGCGGAAGGTCTGGCCGACTTCGCTCACCAGCACCAGGCCCAATTGATCCATATCGGCAAAGTGCCGATAGAAACCGGTGGGGACAATGCCGGCCGTCTTGGCCACTTCGCGCAGGCTCAAGCTGCCGAACCCACGGCCGCACTCCATCAGATGGCGGGCTGCGTCCATCAGGGCGAGGCGGGTCTGTTGCTTTTGTTCGGCACGGGGCAGCATGGGCGGGCGAGCTTTGTGGACAAGTACAGCGACGCACTCTAGCAAAACCGCTCGAGCGGCGTCGAACTTGACGCGGGTGGGGCGGTTAAGGACGTGACAGGTCTTGCAGAAAGTCAAAAGCCCGATCGGTGGATCGGGCTTTTTTTCGGGCCATCACAGGCTCAGCTCTGAGCTTGATGCATTGCTTCCAGGCGGTCGGCACCACCCTCGGCCACTGCGTTGCGTTCCATCAGACGGTCAGCACCACCTTCAGCAACGCCGTCGGCGTAGCCACGTTTGTTGGCACGGTCGGAACCACCTTCAGCCACTGCATTACGCTCCATCAAGCGATCAGCGCCACCTTCAACCAGACCTTTCTCTTGCAGACGGTTGAAGCCGTTTTCAGCCACGGCGCCTTTGGCGTAGTCGCGGTTCTCTTCTTCCTGCGAACCGCTGCGTGCCAGGGTCTGGCTGGACTGCACGGCTTGGGCTTTGTTTTGTGGGGTCGCTTGTTCGGCGGCTGGCAGAGCAAAAGCGCTCGAAGCCAGGACAGATAACAGGACGGTAGCGAGTAGTTGGCGTTTCATGATCAGTTGCTCCTTGGGAGGGCGATAAAGTGGGTACAGGGCTAATGCTACTCTCGATAAGTCGATATAAAAGTTCATAAACACAATGGTAATAATCAACAGAATTGATTGTTCTCGCCGAGGGCTCTAGAACGCGGCTCTCAAGCACGCGGTTTTGCACCGCAGTGGGTATTTTCGACACGCATGCGGGTAACATTGGTGCGCGACAAGCTGTGAAATCTGTCGAGTCGGTCAGGAAAATGCCGATTGAGCGGCTTTTTTTCCCGCTGAAACGGGTTTGGGTTAAACCCGCACGCGGTTTGCCAGTCGTAGTCTTGTAAGCTGTCCTAAAGGCTGCCCTTCAGCCGGTCGTATTCAGGAGTCCTGTGCAATGACGCGCACTCGTAAAATTGTGGTTTGGAGCTGCGCCAGCTTCGTTGTATTAATCGCTGCAGTGGTCCTGATCCTGGTGTTCTTTGACTGGAACCGCATCAAGCCGCCCCTCAACGCCAAAGTCTCCGAAGAGCTGCATCGCGCGTTTGCGATCAATGGCAACCTCGCCGTGAAGTGGCAGCGCGAGCCCGATGAACGCGGCTGGCGAGCCTGGGTGCCCTGGCCCCACGTGATTGCCGAAGACCTGACCCTGGGCAACCCGGACTGGTCGAAGCAACCGCAGATGGTCACGCTCAAAAAAGTGGAATTGCGCATATCGCCCCTGGCTTTGCTGGCGCAGCGTGTGGTTATCCCGCGTATCGACCTCACCGAACCGAGCGCCGAGTTGCAGCGCCTGGCCGACGGCCGCGCTAACTGGACGTTCACGTTCGACCCTAAAGATCCCGACGCCGAGCCTTCCAATTGGGAGGTGGACATCGGTGCCATCGGTTTCGACAAGGGCCACGTGACGCTTGACGATCAAACCCTCAAAACCCAGCTCGATGTGATCATCGACCTGCTGGGCAAGCCCATTCCCTTCGGCGAAATCGTCGGCGATGCCGATGCCAAAAAGGCGCTGGAGAAAGGCTCCGCGCCCCAGGACTACGTGTTCGCCCTCAAGGTCAAAGGCCAATACCACGGCCAGAAACTCGACGGCGACGGCAAGATCGGCGGCCTGTTGGCCTTGCGGGACGCGGCCAAGCCGTTCCCGTTGCAAGCGCAGGTCAAGATCGCCGACACCCGCATCGCCCTGGCCGGCACGCTGACCGATCCGCTGAACCTGGGGGCTCTCGACCTGCGCCTGAAGCTCGCCGGCGCCAGCCTGAGCAAGCTGTATCCGCTGACCGGCGTTACCTTGCCGGATTCGCCGGCGTACGCCACCGACGGTCATTTGATCGCCAAGCTGCATGAGGCCAGCGGCGCGTCGTTCCGCTACGAAAACTTCAATGGCAAGATCGGCGACAGTGATATCCATGGCGACCTGGCCTATGTCGCCAGCCAGCCACGCCCCAGGCTCAGCGGAACGCTGGTGTCCAACCAGTTGCTGATGACCGACCTCGCGCCCCTGATTGGCGCCGATTCCAACGCCAAGCAGAAAGCCCGTGGCGGCGAGAGCAAGCAGCCCGCCACCAAGGTGCTGCCGGTGCAGGAGTTTCGCACCGAGCGTTGGCGCGACATGGACGCCGATGTGGAATTCACCGGTAAGCGTATCGTGCACAGCGCCGACCTGCCCTTTACCGACCTCTACACCCACCTGGTGCTCAACGACGGCGAACTGAGCCTGGAACCGCTGCGCTTCGGGGTGGCCGGCGGCAAGCTCGACGCGCAGATTCGCTTGAACGGTCGCACCACGCCGATGGAAGGGCGTGCCCGGCTGACCGCGCGCAATTTCAAACTCAAGCAGCTGTTCCCAAGCTTTGAACCGATGAAAACCAGCTTCGGCGAACTCAACGGCGATGCGGATATTTCCGGGCGCGGCAACTCCGTCGCCGCGCTGCTGGGCACCTCCAACGGTGACCTGAAGATGTTGATCAACGATGGCGCCATCAGCCGTGGCCTGATGGAGATCGCCGGCCTCAACGTGGGCAACTACGTGGTGGGTCGCCTGTTCGGCGACAAAGAAGTGAAGATCAACTGCGCCGCCGCGAACTTCGGCGTCAAGAGTGGCCTGGCCACTACGCGGCTGTTTGTGTTCGATACCGAGAACGCGATCATCTATGTCGACGGTACGGCCAATATGGCGAGTGAACAGTTGGACCTGACCATCACCCCCGAATCCAAAGGCTTTCGGATGTTCTCCCTGCGCTCGCCGCTGTACGTCAATGGGCCGTTCATCAAGCCGAATGCGGGTGTCAAAGCCATTCCTCTGGCCCTGCGCGGCGCGGGCATGGTGGCACTGGGCGTGATCGCCGGCCCGGCGGCCGGCCTGCTGGCGCTGGTGGCGCCCAGTGGTGGTGAGCCGAACGAGTGTGCGCCGTTGCTGCAGCAGATGAAGGAAGGTAAAGCGCCGAAGACGGTGAAGGGGTGATCGTCGAAAATGTCAGAAAGAGCGACCCTTGGGTCAATGCCAATCAGTTAAGAGACGGAACGGGCAACCAGTAACCTGTGGCGAGCGGGCTTGCCCCGCGTTGGGCTGCGAAGCAGCCCCAAAACATAGTCCCGGAGCAGCCTGGCATACTGCGACGCTCCTATTGGGGCTGCTGCGCAGCCCAACGCGGGGCAAGCCCGCTCACCACAGTTACAGTGTTCCTCCTTAACTGACTGGCATTTGACCCTTGGGCCGCCTCTTTTATCACGGCGCCGTCAGTATGATCCTGGACTTGTGTAGCTCATTTCTGAAGCGCTAAAACCGCCCCTGATTCCCCTTACGTCTCCTGGGTTGCCTTCCTATAGTTGGCCGCCACAGTCACTTGGAGGTGTAATCCTTGCAGGGAGCCTACGCATTTATCAATGAGCGACCGCAGCCTTATCCACTGCTCAAGCTCAGCCTTTCTCTTAACCCCCATGCGCAAACAAAGTTCGACACCGTCAACCACCACATCCGCAGTGTCGTGGTACTGCCAGGGCAGTTGGTGATTATTCCTGATGCGCGCACGGCGTCTTGCAATGCTGAAGAAGCGCAACTGATGCGCTCAGCGCAGAACATAAAACAGGCGTTGCTGGCGCATTCTGCTGCTGATCAGTTTTTGATCAAAAACTACGATCAGCTACAGGCAATCATGTCCCACGCCTCGCTCACCATCGGAAGCGGCACCGGTGCATGGAGCAAGCACTTGGCGCAAATCGAAAAGACCCTTAAGGACATCGACGAGTTGCATAAGCAGTACTTGAAGAACGGGACTATGGGGGCGAGGAGTGAGTTTCTGGCTAATCGCAGGACGCTATTTGCGAGGCTGGATCTTCAGCTCTCTGGTATGGCGCGTTTTGGTACGGGGTTGAAAAATGAGGGCTCTATTAAAAAATGCTGGGTATTTCCAGTAAGAGCTATTGGCATCACGGAGAAATTCGTGGGTATGAGGAGACGGTCAAGCGCGTAGCCAAGGCTTCAGAGATGTTGAAAAAAGGAACGTATATTGGGATCGCGCTGGATGTCGGAGTGACCGCGTTGGAAATAACGGAGGCATGTTCCACCGGACGCGAACAGGAATGTACGCGGGCGAAGTTTGTAGAGGGAGGAAAACTGGCGTTCGGGGTTGGTGGGGCAGCGTTCGGCGCAGAGGTTGGTGCTGCTGTCGGAATGGTCGCCTGTGCAGAGTAGTCTTTGGCACCCCTACCGCCGGAGCAGGAGCGCTAGGCTGTGCAGTTGTTGGCGGGATTATTGTAGGTGCAGCCGGAGGCTCGCTAGGAAACAAGTATGGAGAACAGGTTGGTACGAGTCTTTATGAGACTTCAGGGGGTAGCGAATGACGCTTGAGCCCCTTGGGATGATATCGGCCATTATTATGATGTTGAGTTACCCCATATGTATTTATGCCATCTATACAAAACTTGAAGAAGCCGAGGACTATTTAAAACTCAGCACATTTATAGTGACGGTCAAATACAGATTTGGGTTCGGTCTGTTTGGAGGGAAACTGAAACGTCTCTTCGTTATCGCGATCGTTATCCTCATCCCAAAGCTTTTTCAATGGCGCCACTTGGTGCTTACCGAGGACGTAAGGCGTATGCCGAAAAGGCTCAAACTATGGATGGTCCTGCCCTTCCTGCTCACTATGTCTTCCTTCGCCGGAATGGCCTTGTCATGGTTTCTGACTGAGTAATGGTCATAGCAAGTAAAAAAGAGGGGGAGCCGGTTAACCGGCTCCCCCTCTTTTTTATACTTCGAATTACAGGCTTTCGAGAATGTCCGCCATATCGTCCGCGTGTTCTTCTTCCTGGGCCAGGATTTCTTCGAAGATGCGGCGGGTGGTCGGGTCTTTGTCGCCGATGTACTGGATGATCTCGCGGTAGCTGTCCACCGCGATCCGCTCGGCCACCAGGTCTTCGTAGACCATTTCTTTAAGCGTGTTGCCGGCTACATATTGAGCATGGGAGTTCTTCGACAGCAGGTCGGGGTTGAACTCCGGCTCGCCGCCCAATTGCACGATGCGCTCGGCAAGTTTGTCGGCGTGCTCGGCTTCCTGGGTGGCGTGCTCGAGGAATTCCTGCGCGGCGACGGCGGCTTTGACGCCGCTGGCCATGAAGTAGTGGCGCTTGTAGCGCAGCACGCACACCAGTTCAGTGGCCAGTGAGGCGTTGAGCAGGCGAATGATTTCTTCGCGGTCGGCGTCATAGCCCTGGGTTACGGCACCGTTTTCGACGTTCTGGCGGGCGCGGCTGCGCAGGGTCGCAACGTCGGTCAAGTTTGCTTCAGTCATCTCAATCTCCTGGGGCTAATCCGGGTTACGTCACGCTCTGTCGGTGTGATCGCTCCAAGTTGTGAGTACCGGGCCGGGCAAAAAGTTTTATCGGATTTGCCCGCGACGTCATGAGGCAGACTTGCGGCTGGGCTAGTCTGCAAGGCATCACGCGGTTTTCGAGGATGTTCGCTTCATGCCGAAGTCGTTGGCTACACGTTATCCACTGGTGCTGGTGCCCGGCATGCTGGCGTTCGTGCGTATTGGGTTCTTCCCTTACTGGTACGGCATCGTCCCGGCTCTGCAGGCGGGCGGGGCGGTGGTATTCCCGGTGCAGGTGGCGCCGCTGGATTCCAGCGAGGTGCGCGGCGAGCAGTTGCTGCTGCAGATCGAGCGAATCCGTCGCGAAACCGGGGCCGACAAGGTCAACCTGATCGGCCACAGCCAGGGTGCGCTCACCGCACGCTACGCGGCGGCCACACGGCCGGAATGGGTGGCGTCGGTCACGTCGGTGGCCGGGCCCAATCACGGCTCGGAGCTGGCGGACCATTTCCACACGCATTACCCCACCGACAGCGTCAAAGGGCGGTTGGTCAGCGCAGTGTTTCACCTGGTTGCCTGGATGATGGGCCTGCTGGAAACCGGCTATCGCGGCCCGCGCTTCAAGGCGGACCTGCGGGCCTCGCACCAGTCCCTGACCAGCGCCGGCGTGGCGCTGTTCAATCGCCACTATCCTCAGGGTTTACCCGACAGCTGGGGCGGGCAGGGCGCCGAGGAGGTCAATGGCGTGCGCTACTACTCGTGGTCCGGCACCTTGCAGCCGGGCAAGACTGACCGTGGGCGCAACCTGCTGGATGGTACCCACCGCAGTTGCCGGCTGTTCGCCCGCAGCTTCCTACGCGAGAAGGGCCAATGCGACGGCATGGTCGGGCGCTACAGTTCACACCTGGGTGTGGTGATCGGCGACGACTTTGCGCTGGATCACTTCGACATCGTCAATCAGTCTCTGGGCCTGGTGGGCAAGGGCGCCGAGCCGATCCGCCTGTTTGTCGAACACGCACGACGCTTGAAGGACGCCGGGGTTTAAGCGGGTCGACGCACCGGTGTGGTCCAGCGCTCCGACAGAATCACCCCGCCCAGGGTCAGCAACCCGCCCACCAGGTGATACAGCGCCAGTTCCTCCTTGAGCACCACCGCCGCGATCAGCGCGGTGATCAACGGCAGCAGGTTGAAAAACAGCGTGGTGCGACTCGGTCCGAGAGTTTTCACCGAATGCATCCAGGCCAGTGGCGCAAGCATGGACGCCAGCAGGCACGCGTACAGCACCAGCGGAATATTTGCCCAGCCCAGGCCGGCCTTCGCCGACAACAAGTACAGCGGGAACAGCACCACCACTGCCACCAGGATCTGCAGGTACAGCAGCACCAGCGGCGGCAGGCGCAGTTGCCATTTTTTCAGCAGGGTGCTGTAGACCGCGTAGGCCAGGGTGGCCACCAGCATCATCGCGTCACCCAGGTTGACCCCGTGTTGCAGCAGCGCGCCGAGGCTGCCGGCCGACACCACCACCGCCACCCCGGCAAACGACAGTATCGCCCCCGTGAGCGCGCCAAAGGTCAGGCGCTGGCCGAGGCTGATAATGGCGGCGGTCAACGCCATCAACGGCATCAGCGACAGAATGATGCCCATGTTGGTGGCACTGGTCAGGGAGGCTGCGTAGTACGCCAGGCTCTGGTACACCGCCATGCCCAGCACGCCGAGGATGCAGACCTTGCCTAGGTTGGGCCGGATGGTCGCCCAATGAGCGAGCACCGGCTTGAGCATGAACGGGGTAAACAGCAGGGCCGCGAGCAGCCAGCGGTAGAAGCCGATTTCGGCAGGGAAGATCGAACCCACGGCCAATTTGTTGACCACGGTATTGCCGGCCCAAATGAAGATGGCCAGCAGGGGATAAGGGTATTGCATGACAGCGCCGCATGGATGAATGAGCGGGGATTATCCTCTCTCTGCGCAGGAAGGTGTAACAGGGTTTGACTACACTCTCGAAAGACCGCGCCCCCCGGCCCGGTAACAGGGAGAAAACTCCATGAAGATGCTGCGTATACCGTTGTTGATGATGGGCCTGCTGTTGTGCTCCCAGGGCTTTGCCGCCACCGCCCAGCAAACCAAGATGACCACCTGTAACGCCGAAGCCACCACCAAGACGCTCAAGGGCGACGAGCGCAAGGCGTTCATGAAAACCTGCCTGTCGGCTCCGGCCGCCAATGATGCGAAGACGCTGACGCCGCAGCAGCAAAAAATGAAGGATTGCAACGCGTCGGCGAAAACCAAGGCGCTGACCGGGGACGCGCGCAAGACCTTCATGAGCAGCTGCCTCAAAGGCTGACCGCGCAGGCGATCAGGTGTGGGAGGTGGCGAGCCTCCTCCCAGCACATTCACAACCTACCCACTCGCTTGATTCCCTCAAGGCTGGCAGACTGCCCATCCTTTAACGCCGTTCGTTTTGAGGCTGTATGCCAACGTTTTCTCAGCGTCATATGTTGTTGCTGGCCAGCTACATCATTATTTTTGGCGGATTGCTGCTGGTATTGCCGCTCAAATTGCTACCCAGCCTGCTGGCCGGCCTGTTGGTTTACGAGCTGGTCAACATGCTCACCCCTCAACTGCAACGGCTGATCGAAGGCCGACGCGCGCGCTGGCTGGCGGTAGCCTTGCTGGGCACTGTAATCGTCAGCGTCCTGGCCCTGATCTTTGCCGGTGCTATCAGCTTCCTGCTCCACGAGGCGGAAAATCCTGGCGCCTCCCTCGACAAGTTCATGGGCGTGGTCGACCGCGCGCGCGGCCAATTGCCGCCGTTTCTCGACGCCTACCTGCCCGCCAGCGCCGCCGAGTTCCGTGTGGCCATCGGCGACTGGCTGAGCAAGCACCTGAGCGAACTGCAACTGGTGGGCAAAGACGCGGCGCATATGTTCGTGACGCTGCTGATCGGCATGGTGCTCGGCGCGATCATCGCGCTGCAGCGCATCCCTGACCTGACCAAGCGCAAGCCCCTGGCCGCGGCGCTGTTCGACCGCCTGCACCTGCTGGTCCAGGCGTTTCGCAACATCGTCTTCGCACAAATCAAGATCGCCGCGCTCAACACCGCCTTCACCGCCGTGTTCCTGGCCGTGGTGCTGCCGTTGTGTGGCATCCACCTGCCGCTGACCAAAACCCTCATCGTGCTGACCTTCCTGCTCGGCCTGCTGCCGGTGATCGGCAACCTGATGTCCAACACCTTGATCACCATCGTCGCGCTGTCGCTGTCGATCTGGGTGGCCGTGGCGGCGCTGGGCTATCTGATCGTGATTCACAAGGTCGAGTACTTCCTCAACGCCCGCATCGTGGGTGGGCAGATCAGTGCCAAGTCGTGGGAATTACTGCTGGCGATGCTGGTGTTTGAAGCGGCATTCGGTTTGCCGGGGGTGGTGGCGGGGCCGATTTACTATGCGTATTTGAAGAGTGAGTTGAAGCTGGGAGGGATGGTTTAGGCTTTGTGTTGTCTGGGCTGACGCCATCGAGGGCAAGCCCCCTCCCACCTTTGAATGCGTTCACAAATCAAAATGTGGGAGGGGGCTTGCCCCCGATGAACTCACCACGGTATTTCAGGTGAAACTCAGCAACCGTAGCGCTTACTCGCCTCAATCGCCAACCCGCTGCCGATACTGCCGAAGATATTCCCTTCCACATGCCGCGCATTCGGCAGCATCGCCGAGATGCTGTGGCGCAGCGCCGGGATGCCGCTGGAGCCGCCGGTGAAGAACACGGTGTCTACCTGCGCCACGCTGACCGAGGCATCGTTGAGCAGTTGAGTCACGCTGCCACGTACGCGTTCGAGCAGGCCGTCGATGGCTGACTCGAACAAGGTGCGGCTCAGGTCCACGCTCAAGCCGCGCTCGATGCGGTCGAGCGGCACATGGCGATTGTCGTCGTGGGTCAGCTGGATCTTGGTTTCTTCCACTTCCATCGCCAACCAGTGCCCGGCGCGCTGTTCGATCAGCTTGAACAGGCGGTCGATGCCACCGGTGTCTTCGATGTCGTAGCGCATGCTGCCCAGGGCCAGCTGGGATTTCTGCGAGTACACCGAGTTGATGGTGTGCCAGGTCGCCAGGTTCATGTGGTGGCTGGTGGGCATGTAGGCGCCGCTCTTCATGCGGCTGCCGTAGCCGAACAGCGGCATCATGCCGGCCAGCGACAGTTGCTTGTCGAAGTCGGTACCGCCGATGTGTACGCCGCCGGTGGCGAGAATGTCATCGTGGCGGTTGTCGTTGTGCCGACGGTCCGGCGACAGGCGCACCAGCGAGAAGTCCGAAGTACCGCCGCCGATGTCGACGATCAGCACCAGCTCTTCCTTTTCGATGGTGGACTCGTAGTCGAAGGCCGCGGCAATCGGTTCGTACTGGAACGAGATGTCCTTGAAGCCGATCTTGCGCGCTACGTCGACCAGGGTATTTTCCGCTTCCTGGTCGGCCATCGGGTCGTCATCGACAAAGAACACCGGACGGCCCAGCACCACTTCTTCGAACTCGCGGCCGGCGTTGGCTTCGGCGCGGCTCTTGAGTTGGCCGATAAACAGCGCCAGCAGATCGGTGAAAGGCATTGCCGTGCCCAACACGCTGGTGTCGTGCTTGATCAGCTTGGAGCCCAGCAGGCTCTTGAGCGAGCGCATCAAGCGGCCTTCGTAGTTTTCCAGGTACTCGTGCAGCGCCAGGCGACCGTACACCGGGCGGCGCTCCTCGAAGTTGAAGAACACCACCGACGGCAGCGTGATTTTGTCGTCCTCCAGCGCAATAAGTGTCTGCGCGCCCGGGCGGATCCAGCCGACGGTGGAGTTGGACGTGCCAAAGTCGATGCCGCAGGCACGGGCCGGGGATGGGTTTTTCATGTCTATCGGGTTCCGGTCGGAAAACGGCCGCGCAGTGTATGCCAGTCGCGGACGGATGCGTAGGCCGACCATCCGTTAAATCATGCTTGAAAGTCACCGATTTGCCCCCACATCTGGTGCATACGGCTAGCGCCGATAACACTTTGACGCACCCCCAGGCCACAAGACTCAACAAGTGCAGAGCAGCGCACCTTGTGCCCCAGGCTGTGCGATCTCGATTAAAGGATGGTGAACCGCCGATGGATTTCAAAGACTACTACAAGATTCTGGGTGTCGAGCCGACGGCCGATGACAAGGAAATCAAGACCGCCTATCGCAAGCTGGCTCGCAAGTACCACCCCGATGTGAGCAAGGAAAAAGACGCCGAAGCCAAGTTCAAGGACGCGTCCGAAGCCTATGAAGCGCTCAAAAGCGCGGACAAGCGCGCCGAGTACGACGAGCTGCGCAAGTACGGCCAGCATGGTCAGCCGTTCCAGGGGCCGCCGGGCTGGCAGAGCCGCGGCGGCTTTGGCGGTGGCCAGGACGCGGGCGACTTTTCGGACTTTTTCAGTTCGATCTTCGGCGCGCGCGGCGACGCCTTTGGTGGCGGCCAGCGCCGTTCCGCCGGGCGCAAGGGCCAGGATGTGGAGATGCAACTCTCGGTGTTCCTTGAGGAGACGCTGTCCACCGAGTCCAAGCAGATCAGCTTCCAGGTGCCGCAATACGACGCCTCGGGCCGGCATGTCAGCAACACCACCAAGAGCCTGAACGTGAAGATCCCCGCCGGTGTAACCGACGGCGAGCGTATCCGCCTCAAGGGGCAGGGCGCGCCGGGCATCGGCGGTGGGCCCAATGGCGACCTGTACCTGATCGTCAAGTTTGCGCCGCACCCCAAATTCGAAGTGGATGGCGAAAACCTGATCATCAACCTGCCGCTGGCGCCGTGGGAGCTGGCGTTGGGCACCGAAGTCGCGGTGCCGACCTTGACCGGCAAGATCAACCTCAAGGTGCCGGCGGGCAGCCAGAACGGTCAGCGCATGCGCGCCAAGGGCCACGGCTTGCTGAACAAGGCCGGGCAACGCGGGTTCCTGTATGTGCAGCTCAAGGCCGTGATGCCCAAGCAGGCCGACGACGAAACCATCGCGCTGTGGCAGGAACTGGCCAGGAAAGCCAACTTCAACCCGCGCGAAAACTTCTAAGCCCGCCCCGACGCGAGGCCGTTACAGCGAGCGCGGCAGCACCACCGTGAAGGTGGTGCCGTCCGCCTCGCTGGACGTTACTTCGATGCTGCCCCGATGGGCCAGCACCACTTCCTTGACGATAAACAACCCCAACCCGAGGCTGGTGGAGGTGCTTCCCGGTTCCTCGTGGACGCTGCGCACCAGTGGGTCGAATACCGTGCCCAAGGCCGCTTCCGGAATCGGCGCGCCATAGTTGTGCATGCGCAGCTCCACGCCGTCGGCCAGGCCCTTGAGGGTCAGGGTTACCGCCTGGCTGTTGGCGCCATGCTGCAAGGCGTTGCCGATCAGGTTCTGCAGGAGCTGGTCGATGCGTCCACGGTCCCATTGGCCGTGGGTGTCCCCATGGATGATCAGGGCCGGGTTGCATTCCGGGCGACCTGCGCACGCCTCGGCAATGGCCTCGCGCGCCGCGTCCGCCAGGTTCATGGGTTTGGGCTCGATGGGCAGGCTGCTGCCCAGACGGCTGCGCACGAACTCCAGCAAGTCGCTGACCATCGCGCCCATGTGACGCGCGCCGTTGCGGATATTGCCCAACAGGCTCACCCCCTGGCTGTCCAACTGTGCCTTGCGCAGCAGCATCTCGGTCGACATGTTCACTGCCTGCAGCGGCGCGCGCAGGTCGTGGCCAAGAATCGCCAGAAAGATGTCCCGCGAGCGCGCCACCTGTTCGGCGTAAGCGGCGGTGGATTCGGCCAGGGCTTCGTCGATGGCTTCATTGAAGCGGATCATGTCCTGCAGGTCTGCTCGTTGCGGGGTGTGCACGCTGTCGACCCACAGGCGGATCACGCACGCGCGCAAATGCCGGAACTCGGAAGTCATCTGCACCAGGTCAAAGCCCACGGTGTGGCGCAGTTCGCCATGGCTGGCGGCGGCCTGGTCCAGGCTGGGGGTGTTCTCCGGGCCTGCGCCCTTGGCCTTGGCGGCTTGTTCGCTGGCGCTTTGGCGGGTGTTCATGTCACGGGCGGCGGCCAGCAGGATCGAATGGGCGTGGTCGCGCAATTGTGTGCGGTTGAGGGTGTCGGCGGCGGGGGTCAGGGTCTGGGCGAAAAGCTCCCATTCATCAACGATCTGCTCGGCGTGTAACACGATGAATTCGGATAAACGCATGGCCAGGTTTCCAGAACGGTGAAAGCGCGTGGCGCATCGTAGCGCCATACGCGTGCTTCATTCACTGGCCCTGCAGGTGAATGCCGATGAACGGTCAGAACAGAAAATAACGCTGGGCCATCGGCAGCACGTCCGCCGGTTCGCACCAGAGCAGTTGCCCGTCCGCCTTGACCTGGTAAGTCTGCGGATCCACTTCGATGGCCGGCAGGTAATCGTTGTGGATCAGGTCGGTTTTCTGCACATCACGGCAGCCCTTGACCACGCCGATGCGTTTCTTCAAACCCAGCGCTTCGGGCAGACCCTCGTCCAGCGCCGCCTGGCTGATAAACGTCAGGCTGGTGGCGTGCAACGAACCGCCGAAGCTGGCGAACATCGGGCGGTAATGCACCGGCTGCGGCGTGGGGATCGAAGCGTTGGCGTCGCCCATCAGGCTGGAGGCAATGGCGCCGCCCTTGAGGATCAGCGTCGGCTTGATACCAAAGAATGCCGGGCGCCACAGCACCAGGTCGGCCCATTTGCCGACCTCGATGGAGCCCACCTCATGGCTGATGCCGTGGGTGATCGCCGGGTTGATGGTGTACTTGGCGATATAGCGTTTGGCGCGGAAATTGTCGTTACCCACGCCGTCGCCGGGCAGGGCGCCGCGCTGTTTCTTCATCTTGTCGGCGGTCTGCCAGGTGCGTGTGATGACTTCGCCGACACGCCCCATGGCCTGGCTGTCGGAGCTGATCATCGAGAACGCGCCGAGGTCGTGCAGGATGTCTTCGGCGGCGATGGTTTCGCGGCGGATGCGGCTTTCGGCGAAAGCCACATCTTCGGCGATGCTGGGGTCCAGGTGATGGCAGACCATCAACATGTCCAGGTGTTCGTCGATGGTGTTGCGCGTGAACGGCCGCGTCGGGTTGGTGGAGCTGGGCAGCACGTTAGGGAAACCGCAGGCCTTGATAATGTCCGGCGCGTGGCCGCCGCCGGCGCCTTCGGTGTGGTAGGTGTGGATGGTGCGGCCCTTGAGCGCGGCGAGGGTGGTTTCGACAAAGCCGGACTCGTTGAGGGTGTCGCTGTGGATCGCTACCTGCACGTCGTAGTCGTCCGCCACGCTCAGGCAGTTGTCGATGCTCGCCGGGGTGGTGCCCCAGTCTTCATGCAGCTTCAAACCGATGGCGCCGGCCTTGACCTGTTCGATCAGCGGCCCCGGCAGGCTGGCGTTGCCTTTGCCGGTAAAGCCGATGTTCATCGGGAACGAATCGCTGGCCTGCAGCATGCGCGCCAGGTGCCACGGGCCTGAGGTGCAGGTGGTGGCGTTGGTGCCGGTGGCCGGCCCGGTACCGCCGCCGATCATGGTGGTGACGCCGCTGGTCAGGGCCTCTTCGATCTGTTGCGGGCAGATGAAATGCACATGGGAGTCGATACCGCCGGCGGTGAGGATCATGCCTTCGCCGGCGATCACCTCGGTGCTGGCGCCGATGGCCATGGTCACGCCGGGTTGAATGTCCGGGTTGCCGGCCTTGCCGATCGCATGAATGCGCCCGTTCTTGAGGCCCACATCGGCTTTGACGATGCCCCAGTGGTCGATGATCAGCGCGTTGGTGATCAGCGTGTCGACCACCTCGGCGGCGAGCAACTGGCTCTGGCCCTGGCCGTCGCGGATCACCTTGCCGCCGCCGAATTTCACTTCTTCGCCATAAACAGTGAAGTCCTGCTCGACTTCGACGAACAGCTCGGTGTCGGCCAGGCGGACCTTATCGCCGACGGTGGGGCCGTACATGTCGGCGTAGGCTTGTCTGGAAATCTTCATGTGTGTGTCCTCGATCGTTCCCACGCTTTGCGTGGGAATGCATCCTGTGACGCTCTGCGTCACGATGGTAAGAGCGGACGCGGAGCGTCCATGGCGGCATCCCACGCGGAGCGTGGGAGCGATCAGTCGAGGTCGCCCATGATCCGCCCGGCAAACCCGAATACCCGCCGCCCGCCGGCCAGATCCACCAGCTCGACCTCACGGCTCTGCCCCGGCTCGAACCGCACCGCCGTGCCCGCCGGAATATTCAGGCGCATGCCACGGCTGGCGGCACGATCAAACGTCAGCGCGTCGTTGGTCTCGAAAAAATGGTAGTGCGAACCCACCTGGATCGGCCGGTCGCCGCTGTTGGCCACGCTCAGGGTGAGGGTGCGGCGGCCGACGTTGAGTTCGATCTCGCCGGGCTGGATCTGAAATTCACCAGGAATCATGCAGGTTGCCCCAGGGTCTTGAAGTAGATGGCGGTCGGGCTGTAGCGCCCGTCCGGGCTTTGGCAGTAATCGGGCAGTTCACCGATCTTGGTGTAGCGCAGCGCCTGGTAGAAGGCTTCGGCACCGGAGCCGGCTTCAGTGTCCAGGTACAGCAGCCCGCGTTTGTGCTGGCGCGCGGCGAGTTCCAGGGCGTGCATCAGTTGCTGGCCCAGGCCGTGGCGGCGCGCGCTGCTGTGCACCAGCAACTTCTGCACTTCGGCGCGGTTGAGACCGTTGGCTTTCTGGCACAACGCCAACTGCACACTGGCGATCACCTGCTCTTCGCGCACCACCACCCAGAGCAGCAGGCTGCCCTCCTGGATACTCGCCTGCACGCCGTTCAGGTAGGCGCGCGCCTGGGCATCGTCGAAATCGGCCATGAAGCCCACCGACGCGCCATGCCTGACGGCGTCCAGCAGCAGGTCACTCAAGCCCTGGCGGTAATGGGCGAAACTCTCCGCGTTGACTCGACGCAGTTGCGCAGCATTCATCGGTCTCACTCCTTGGGCGGTTCGGCGCCGGGGTTCAGGGCCAGTTGCATAAAGGTCAGGTCCAGCCAGCGGCCGAACTTGATGCCCACCTGCGGCATTTGCCCGGTGGTGACGAAACCCAGGCGCTCATGCAGGCGGATCGAGGACTGGTTGCCGCTTTCGATGGCCGCGACCATCACGTACTTACCGGCACTGCGCGCCCGTTCGATCAGCGCTTGCATCAGGCGCGGGCCGAGGCCTTTGCCGCGCTGGTCATGACGCACGTACACCGAATGCTCGACGCTGTAGCGAAAACCCTCGAATGGCCGCCAATCGCCGAACGAGGCGTAGCCGGTGACTTCATCGTTTTCCACCGCCACCAGGATCGGATAACCCAGGGCCTGGCGCGCGTTGAACCACGCCAGGCGGTTGGCCAGGTCCACCGGCTGTTCATTCCAGATAGCCGTGGTGTTGCGCACCGCGTCGTTGTAGATATCGCGAATGGCGGGAAGGTCCTTTTCGGTTGCATCACGAATCATGGCTGGGCCTCAGGCTATCGGTTGGTGAACGGTGACCAACTTGGTGCCGTCCGGGAAGGTGGCTTCCACCTGGATATCCGGGATCATCTCCGGGATGCCTTCCATCACCTGTTCACGGCTGAGCAGGGTGGTGCCGTAGTGCATCAGGTCGGCCACCGTGCGCCCGTCGCGTGCGCCCTCCATCAAGGCGGCGGAGATGTAGGCAATGGTTTCCGGGTAATTGAGCTTCACACCGCGCGCCAGGCGCCGTTCGGCCACCAGGCCGGCGGTGAAGATCAGCAGTTTGTCTTTTTCCCGTGGGGTCAGGTCCATGGTTCAGTCCGTCGTGAAATACATTCGTAAATACAATGGAGATTAAGTGTGAGAGGGGGCTTGCCCTCTCCCACATTTTTGATCTTCATGTGCTCCAGATTCTCGGTGATACCGCTTCTCGGCCCAATATGGCCGGGCGCAACAGTCGCCACACATCAATCAACCATCCCCGCGCCAGCAACGCCTCGCTGGCCAGGCAACGGGCCACCAGCAAGCCGGGCAATTGGGTCAGGTCGCCGCGCACTGCGTTGGGCAGAGAGCGGCATTGTTCAAGCAGCTCAGCGGTTATTTCGCCGGTAACAAGCAACGTGGCGAACACCGGTTGCCCATCCAGCCCGATCGGCGATTCCAGCAACCCATCGCCGCCGACGATGCGCTGGCGTTCGTGCCAGAGCAATTGCCCGTCGCGGCGGATATCCAGGTGCGATTGAAAGTGCCCAAGGTCGAAACGTTCACCACTGGCCGGGCGGCCCAGCGCAACCACGTCCCAATAGAACAGGCGGGCATCGCCGTGCAGGTCGATGCGCGTGGTGAGTTCGGCCTGGGCGGCGCTGAACACGATGGTTTCCTGGGGCAGCCACTCGAGGGTGGCGCCGGCTTCGACGGTCAGCGCGAGTTGCTGATACGCCGGGCCGCCGGCGCGGTACCACTTGGCCGCGCCGGGGCTGGTCAATTGCGCCCAGGCACCTGCGGCGACATGGGCCGTTATATCCAGGCGATCCCCGCCGGCAATCCCGCCGGGCGGGTGCACGATGATGTGCTGGCACACCTCGGGGCCTTCGGCATACAGGTGCTTTTGCACGCGCAGCGGGCCGAGGTGGCGGCGCATCACCGGGCGCGTGGTGTCGCCCACGCGCGCATAGCCGAGCTCCAGCGCGGCGTGCCAGCTGGGGGTGAACAGGGCAGGGGAAACGGGCAGGTTCATCTTTATGTGCTTATCGTTAGGACGCTACAGATTAGATCGTTACGAGACCGCGCACACCGTCGCTTTCCATATTTTCTCCACGGCCTTGCTGCACGATTTCACCCCGGGACATCACCAGGTACTGGTCCGCCAGCTCGGCGGCAAAGTCGTAGAACTGCTCTACCAGCAGAATCGCCATATCACCACGCGCGGCAAGCTTCTTGATGACCGCGCCGATCTCCTTGATCACCGAGGGCTGGATGCCTTCGGTGGGCTCATCCAGGATCAGCAGGCGCGGTCGGCTGGCCAGGGCGCGGCCGATGGCCAACTGTTGCTGCTGGCCGCCGGACAAGTCGCCGCCGCGCCGATGCTTCATCTGCAGCAACACCGGGAACAGTTCATAGATAAACGCCGGTACTTCCTTGGCTTCGGCGCCGGGGAAGCGCGACAAACCCATCAGCAGGTTTTCCTCCACCGTCAGCCGCCCGAAAATCTCCCGGCCCTGGGGCACGTAGGCGATTCCGGCATGCACGCGCTGGTGCGGCTTGAAGCCGGTGATCGGCTTGCCTTCCCAATTCACCGCGCCTTCTTTGGCCGGCAGCAGGCCCATCAGGCACTTGAGCAGGGTGGTCTTGCCCACGCCGTTACGGCCGAGCAGGCAGGTCACTTCGCCGATCTTCACGTCAAACGAAAGCCCGCGCAGGATGTGGCTACCGCCGTAGTACTGGTGCAACTTGTCGACTTGCAGCATGTTCAATTCTCCCCATGATCGTTCCCATGCTCCGCGTGGGAATGCATCCCGTGACGCTCTGCGTCACCATTGCGCAGGGCTTGAGCCGTGCGTTGGCAGCGGGACGCGGAGCGTCCCTGGCGGCATTCCCACGCGGAGCGTGGGAACGATCAACGAACTCCGTTAGTTGGCGTCAAGCGGCAAGCTTCAAGCTTCAAGTAAGAGCGGGGGATGCCTGCTTTGCTTTAACTTGCCGCTTGAAGCTTTAGGCTCGAAGCTGGCCGATGTAGTACTGTTGCAGCTTGTCGACTTGCAGCATGTTCAATTCTCCCCATGATCGTTCCCATGCTCCGCGTGGGAATGCATCCCGTGACGCTCTGCGTCACCATTGCGCAGGGCTTGAGCCGTGCGTTGGCAGCGGGACGCGGAGCGTCCCTGGCGGCATTCCCACGCGGAGCGTGGGAACGATCAACGAACTCCGTTAGTTGGCGTCAAGCGGCAAGCTTCAAGCTGCAAGTAAGAGCGGGGCATGCCTGCTTTGCTTTAACTTGCCGCTTGAAGCTTTAGGCTCGAAGCTGGCCGATGTATCACCGTCCCAAATACACTTCAATAACCCGCTCATCGGCCTGCACCTGCTCCAGCGACCCTTCGGCCAGCACACTGCCCTGGTGCAACACGGTCACGTGGTCGGCAATCGAGCCGACAAAGCCCATGTCGTGTTCCACCACCATCAGCGAATGCTTGCCCGCCAGGCCCTTGAACAATTCGGCGGTGAATTCGGTTTCGGCGTCGGTCATGCCCGCCACCGGTTCGTCGAGCAATAACAATTGCGGGTCCTGCATCAGCAGCATGCCGATCTCCAGAAACTGCTTCTGGCCGTGGGACAGCAGCCCGGCCGGGCGCTGCACTGACGCGCTGAGGCGGATGGTCTCGAGCACTTCATCGATACGGTCTTTCTGCTCGCCGCTCAGGCGCGCTCGCAGGCTGGCCCATACCGACTTGTCGGTCTTCTGCGCCAGCTCCAGGTTTTCGAACACGCTGAGGGCTTCGAACACCGTGGGTTTCTGGAATTTGCGGCCGATGCCGGCCTGGGCGATCTGTACTTCGCTCAGGCTGGTCAGGTCCAGGGTTTCGCCGAACCAGGCGCTGCCGTGGCTGGGCCGGGTCTTGCCGGTGATCACGTCCATCAGCGTGGTCTTGCCCGCGCCGTTGGGGCCGATGATGCAGCGCAACTCGCCGACGCCGATGTACAGGTTGAGGTCGTTGAGCGCCTTGAAACCGTCGAAGCTGACGCTGATGTCTTCCAGGGTCAGGATGGTGCCATGGCGGGTGTTCAGGCCCTTGCCGGCGGCCTGGCCGATGCCGATCGCATCGCGGCCACTGCCCGCATCGAAAATAGGTTCAAGCATGACGTTCCTCATTTCTTCAGCAGCCCGATCACGCCCTTGGGCAGGTACAGGGTAACGATGATGAACAGCGCCCCGAGGAAGAACAGCCAGTACTCCGGGAAGGCCACGGTGAACCAGCTCTTCATGCCGTTGACCACGCCAGCGCCGAGCAGCGGGCCGATCAGCGTGCCGCGCCCGCCCAGGGCCACCCACACGGCGGCTTCGATGGAGTTGGTCGGCGACATTTCGCTGGGGTTGATGATGCCCACCTGCGGCACATACAAGGCGCCGGCCAAGCCGCACAACACCGCGCTCAGCACCCATACAAACAGCTTGAAACCACGCGGGTCGTAGCCGCAGAACATCAGGCGATTCTCGGCATCGCGCAGCGCGGTCAGCACACGGCCGAACTTGCTTTGCGCCAGGCGCCAACCGATGTACAGGCTCGCCACCAACAGCAACACCGTGGCGCTGAACAGCACGGCGCGGGTACCCGGTTCAGTGATGCCAAAGCCCAGGATGCTGCGAAAGTTGGTAAAGCCGTTATTGCCGCCAAACCCGGTCTCGTTGCGAAAGAACAACAGCATCCCGGCAAAGGTCAGGGCCTGGGTCATGATCGAGAAATACACGCCCTTGATTCGCGAGCGGAAGGCAAAGAAGCCGAACACCAGCGCCAGCAACCCCGGCGCCAGCACCACCAGGCACAGTGCCCAGAGGAAGTGATCGGTGCCGGCCCAATACCAGGGCAATTCGGTCCACGACAAAAAGGTCATGAACGCCGGCAGTTCGCTGCCGGCCGCCTGGCGCATCAGGTACATGCCCATCGCATAACCGCCCAGGGCAAAAAACAACCCGTGGCCGAGGGACAGCATTCCGGCGTAGCCCCATACCAAGTCCAGGGCCAGGGCGACAATCGCATAGCAGAGGATCTTGCCCACCAATGTCAGGGTGTAGGCCGAAACGTGCAGCGGGTTTTCCGGCGCGAGCAGGGAGCACAACGGTAAGGCCAGCAGCAGGATCAGGATGAGCGCGCCGACGGCAATCGTCACCTTGGGGCCGGCCTTTTGCGTGGCCGTGAGCATCAATGGCTGGTTCATCAGTCGATCACCCGTCCTTTCAGTGCGAAGAGTCCCTGCGGGCGTTTCTGGATAAACAGAATGATCAGCGCGAGGATCAGGATCTTGCCGAGCACGGCACCGATCTGCGGCTCAAGAATCTTGTTGGCGATGCCCAAACCGAAGGCCGCCGTGACGCTGCCGGCCAACTGGCCGACACCGCCGAGCACCACCACCAGGAACGAGTCGATGATGTAGCTCTGGCCCAGGTCCGGGCCGACGTTGCCGATCTGGCTCAGCGCCACGCCGCCCAGGCCGGCGATGCCGGAGCCGAGGCCGAATGCGAGCATGTCCACGCGCCCGGTGGGCACGCCGCAGCAGGCGGCCATGTTGCGGTTCTGGGTGACCGCGCGCACGTTGAGGCCCAGGCGCGTCCTGTTCAGCAGCAACCAGGTGAGCACGACCACAAACAGCGCGAAGGCAATGATCACGATGCGGTTGTACGGCAGCACCAGGTTGGGCAGTACCTGGATGCCGCCCGACAGCCATTGCGGGTTGGACACTTCAACGTTCTGCGCGCCGAACACCAGGCGCACCAGTTGGATCAGCATCAGGCTGATGCCCCAGGTAGCCAGCAGGGTTTCCAATGGGCGGCCGTACAGGTGACGGATCACCGTGCGCTCCAGCGCCATGCCGATGGCGGCGGTGACAAAAAACGCCACCGGCAGCGCGATCAGCGGGTAGAACTCGATGGCTGCGGGCACGTAGCGCTGCATCAGCAGTTGCACCCCATAGGTGGAGTAGGCGCCAAGCATCAGCATCTCGCCGTGGGCCATGTTGATCACGCCGAGCAGGCCGAAGGTGATCGCCAGCCCCAGGGCCGCCAGCAGCAGGATCGAGCCCAGGGACATGCCGCTGAAGGCCTGGCCGAGGATCTCGCCCAGCATCAGTTTGCGTTTGACCTGGGCCAGGCTGGTTTCGGCGGCGGTGTGCACGCCGGCATCGGTTTCGACGCCCGGCGCCAGCAGCGCTTCGAGGCGCGTGCGCGCCAGCGGGTCGCCGGTGCTGCCGAGCAGGCGCACGGCGGCCAGGCGCACTACCGGATCGGGGTCGACCAATTTCAGGTTGGCCAGGGCCAGGCTGAGGGCGGTGTGCACATCCTCGTTGGTCTCGGCGGCGACCTGCTGGTCGAGGAATTTGAGTTGCGCAGGTTGCGCGCTTTTTTGCAGGGTGCGTGCCGCAGCCAGGCGCACCTTGGGGTCGGCGGCGAGCAGTTGCTGGCTGGCTTGCACGTTGTCGATCAAGCCACGCAGGCGGTTGTTCAGGCGCACGGTTTTGGTTTCGCCATTGAGGGTGAGTTGGCCTTGTTGCAGAGCGTCCACCAACTCGATGCGCGCCGGGTCGGGCTGGGCAGCCCAGTCCTGCAACAGCTTGGCTTGCTGCGTCGGGTTGGCGGCCAGGAAGTCTTCGGCGTCGCCAGCGTTTGCCGCCAAAGGCAGCAACAGCAGGACTGTGACTATGAAACGGTGCAGGGCAGTGGGCATACAAAATGTCCTGATCTTGCGGGGACAGTGTGGGAGGGGGGCAAGCCCCCTCCCACATTTGGCCTGTGGTGGGGCTTAGTTGCTCTTCACCGCATAGTCCGGCTTCTTGTCATTGCCAGGAATGTACGGGCTCCACGGCTGCGCGCGGATCGGCTCCTGGGTCTGCCACACCACCGAGAACTGCCCGTCGGCCTGGATCTCGCCGATCATCACCGGCTTGTGCAGGTGGTGGTTGGTCTTGTCCATGGTCAGGGTAAAGCCCGACGGCGCGGCGAAGGTCTGGCCGGCCAGGGCTTCACGCACTTTGTCGACGTCGGTGGACTTGGCTTTCTCCGCCGCCTGCGCCCACATATGGATGCCCACGTAGGTGGCTTCCATCGGGTCGTTGGTCACGGCTTTGTCGGCGCCCGGCAGGTTGTGTTTCTTGGCGTAGGCTTTCCAGTCGGCGACGAATTTCTGGTTCACCGGGTTCTCCACCGACTGGAAGTAGTTCCAGGCGGCGAGGTTGCCCACCAGCGGTTTGGTGTCGATACCGCGCAGTTCTTCTTCGCCCACGGAGAACGCCACCACGGGTACCTCGGTGGCTTTCAGGCCCTGGTTGGCCAGCTCTTTGTAGAACGGCACGTTGGAGTCGCCGTTCACGGTAGAAATCACTGCGGTCTTGCCGCCGGCGGAGAATTTTTTGATGTTGGCGACGATGGTCTGGTAATCGGCGTGGCCGAACGGGGTGTAGACCTCTTCGATGTCCTTGTCCGCCACGCCTTTGGAATGCAGGAACGAACGCAGGATCTTGTTGGTGGTGCGCGGGTACACGTAGTCGGTGCCGAGCAGGAAGAAGCGCTTGGCGCCGCCGCCTTCTTCGCTCATCAGGTATTCCACCGCCGGAATGGCTTGCTGGTTCGGCGCGGCACCGGTGTAGAACACGTTCGGCGACATCTCTTCGCCTTCGTATTGCACCGGGTAGAACAGCAGGCCGTTAAGTTCTTCGAACACCGGCAACACGGATTTGCGCGACACCGAGGTCCAGCAGCCGAACACCACGGCGACTTTATCCTGGGTCAGCAACTGCCGGCCTTTTTCGGCGAACAGCGGCCAGTTCGACGCCGGGTCCACGACCACTGGCTCAAGCATCTTGCCGTTCACGCCGCCCTTGGCGTTGATCTCGTCGATGGTCATCAGCGCCATGTCCTTGAGGGACGTTTCAGAGATGGCCATGGTGCCGGACAGCGAGTGCAGGATGCCGACCTTGATGGTCTCGGCGGCCTGGACGGTCCAGGTCATGCCCATGGCGGCAATGGATGCCGACAGTGTGAAAGCCTTGATCAAGCTGCGACGCTTCATGGTGCGATCTCCGAGTACCCAAGTGTTGTTGTTGGACAGATACTCCGGTGATTGCAAGGGCTGTGCCCGCTTGGGCCAAGGCGTGAATACGGCGCTCTGCACCGCGTCCGCGGCCAGGCCCTGCACCGAATCGGCGCCTGAACCCGGCCGTGGTGCGGGGCCGGCACTGCACTGGTGCGTCGGCCCTTCCTACGTCATGCGCGCGCCGATCCCCGTTGCCCGAACCACCGCGACAGCACCAGGCGATCCAGCAGCCACACCGCAATCAACGAGGCGCCGACCAAGGGGAAGATAATCGCCAGCGCCAGCATGATGCCCATCGCGGTTTTCCACCTCGGCAGGTCATGACGCAGCGGCGGCACCCCGAGCCCGCCCTGGGGCCGGCGCTTCCACCAGATCACCACGCCACTGACGGCGCTGAGCAGAATCATCAGGCAGATCAGCAGCACGATCAGTTGGTTGACCCAGCCGAACATCTTGCCTTCGTGCAGCATCACTCCGGTCTCGGTGGCCCGTGCGACCAGGTTGTAATGCGCCCAGCGTACGTCGGCCAGGACCTTGCCGGTGTATTGGTCCACATGCAGGGTCGCGTCGTTGCGCGGGTCGTCGGCGAACACCGCAATGGTGAATACGCCCTCGGCGGTGGTGGGGAAGGTGATGCTGTAGCCGGGCTCGACTTGGCGCGCGGTGGCCAGGTCGACCACTTGTTGCAGGCTGATGGCCGGCGCTGCGGGGGCGGCGTGCATGGCGCCGTGGTTCATGTGTTCGGCGTGGTCGCCGGACATTGGCATCGGCGTGTTTTCCATGGCCCAGGGCACGGTCTGTTGCGTCGCGGTGTTGAGTACCCGTGCTTGCTGATCGGACTGCGGCACGCTGTTCCACATCGCTGCCGGGAAGCGGTTCCACAGGTCGGCGTATTGCTTGCCCCAGAAGCCGGTCCACGTCATGCCGCTGAGCAGCATCACCAGCAGGAATGCCGCGCCCCAAAAGCCGACCAACGCATGCAGGTCGCGCCAGAACAGCCGCCCGCGACTGCCGAGACGTGGCCACAGCACGCCGGCTGAAGACTTGCCGCGCGGCCACCACAGGTACAGGCCGGACACCACCAGCATCACGCCCCAACCGGCGGCGAGTTCTACCAAGCGATCGCCGGTGGTGCCGATCATCAATTCACCATGCAGCGCGCGGGCGATGGCTTGCAGATTGTATTGGGCGTCCTGCTCGCCGAGCACGGTGCCGCGATAGGGGTCGACAAACACCGTCACTTCGCGGCCATCGTTGTGCATCACAAACTGTGCGCTGCTGGTGGCGGTGGCCGGCGGTAGGTATTTGCTGATCTTGCCCTGGGGAAAGGCGGCTTGAGCGCGTTGCAGTTGCTCGTCGGCACTCAGCGCGTGCTCGGCGCTTTGCACCTTGAGCAGGTCGCCGTACATCAGCGGGTCGAGCTGGGGTTTGAACAGGTAGATGATGCCGGTCAGGGCCAGCAGCACCATGAAGGGGGCGACGAAGAGGCCCGCGTAGAAGTGCCAGCGCCAGGCCAGGTTGTAGAAGGAAACTTTTTGAGTGGTCATTGGGGGCTCCGCAAAGGCTTTGATTTTTTTGTGTCAGATACACCGCCATCGGGGGCAAGCCCCCTCCCACATTGGAATGCATTCCAAAATGTGGGAGGGGGCTTGCCCCCGATGCTTTTAGAAGCTCATGTCCACCTTGGTCCAAAGCGTGCGCCCCGGCTCCTTGATGGCCTGCGGATCGCTCGCCGGGTAGCCGAACCCGGCGTTGCCGGCCAGGTTCAGGTGCTCGGCGTAGGCTTTGCCGAACAGGTTGTCGACGCCAGTGCTGACCTTGAAGTTCTTGTTGATGCGATAAGCCGCGTTCAAAGAGAACACGCCGAAACCGCCGCTCCTGTCGTAGTCCTTGCCGACCACGTTGCCCTTGTTCGGGTCGATGCGGTTTTGCGCCGCCACCACCCGCCACAGGGCGCCGGCGCTCCAGTCGTCTTCGCTGTAGGTGAGGCCCAGGCGTGTATCCAACGGCGGCATTTGCGGCAGGGCCTTGCCGTCGCTGCTGTTTTTGCCCCAGGCGTAGGCCAGGGTCGCATCGGCTTTCCAGTGCTGGGTCAATTTGTAAGCCGCGCCCAGTTCACCGCCCATGATGCGCGCGTCCACATTGCGCGCCTGGGAGGTGGTGCCCATCATGCCGGGCTTGTAATCGAACAGGATGAAGTCGCGCACCTGGCCGACGTAGCCCGATGCCCAGGCTTCCAGGTTGTCAGCTTTGTACTGCGCGCCGACGTCGAGCTGGGTGGTTTTCTCCGGCTTTACGCCCTCGAATGCATTCACCGAACCGACCGCGCCGGTGTTGGGCGAAAACAGCTCCCAGTAATCCGGGAACCGCTGCGAGTGGCCGAGCCCGGCGTAGACAGTAGTGGGGCTGTCCTCCAGGTCGTGCTCGTAGCGCATAAAGCCCGAGGGCAATGTGTCGGCACGGGTGTCATCGGCGGTGGGGTTGGGCCGTTTGCTCATGCCCGACCCCGTGGTCTGGCGAAAATCCCTGGCCGAGGCGCGGTCCAGGCGCGCGCCGCTGACCAGGCGATCGCGGTCGGCGGCGTACCAGGTGAGTTCGCCGAACACCCCGTAGTTGTGAAAGTCGGCGTCCTTTTCGCGTGGCAGATCCTTGTAAGTGTCGATGCCCATGCTGCTGCGCTGGCGGTGTTCGTTGGTCTGCGCGTCCAGGCCGCCGATCAACTGCACATCGGCCCAGCGCCAGGTGGCCTTGATGCGGGCGCCGAGGGTGCGCCGGTCGACGTTGGAGGCCATAGGCCCGGCCATCATCCCGGTGCCCGACGGCGTGCGCAGGCTGTAGTTGTCCATCACGTGGTCGGCGTAGTTGTAGTAGACCTGGGCTTCGACCTTGTCCAGCACCTCGCCGATGTTCGATTTCTCGAAGCGCAGGCCCAGGCTTTCGCGCAGGAACTGCGAACCGTCCATGCCGCGCCCGGCGTAGCGCGCTTGCCCGTCGCCACGGCCGGCGGTGAGTTCCAGCAAAGTGTCGGCGTCGGGGGTGAAACCCACCGCAACGTCACCGTTCCACTTGTCATAGCGCGAGGCGACCGTGTCGTTATTGCCGTCCTTGTAGTCATCGGCGTGAGCCTGGTTGCCGATCACTCGCACGTAGCCCAACGGCCCGCCGGCGGCGGCATCGACGACCTTGTCGAAGCGCCCGTTGGAACCGGCCAGCACACTGGCGTTGAGCCGCGTGCCCAGTTCGCCGAAATGCTCCGGCTCACGGTCGAACAGGATCGTGCCGGCCGAAGCGCCCGGGCCCCAGAGTACGGTTTGCGGGCCTTTGATCACGGTGAGAGTGTCGTAGGTTTCCGGCGAGATGTAGGAGGTGGGCGCATCCATACGGCCGGGGCAGGCACCGAGCATCATGCTTCCGTTGGTGAGGATATTCAGGCGTGAGCCGAACATGCCGCGCAGCACCGGGTCGCCATTGGTGCCGCCATTGCGCACCAGGGCGAAGCCGGGAATGGTCTTGAGGTAGTCACCGCCGTCACTGGCGGGCACCGGTTGGCGTGGATCTTTTGGGTTGGTGACCACGGTCAGCGGCGAGCTGGGGGCGATCGCGGTGATTACGGTAGGGCTCAGTTCATGCTCGTCGGCATGGACATGGGGCGCCAGCAGTGCACCGCATAAGGCGGCGAGCAGGGGGGTACTTCCCAAACGGGAGTCAGCAGAAAACCTGGACATGACAAATTCCATCAATCAATCGTAAACAACACGGCCAGCAGCCTGCGGCTGTCTGTCTAAAGTCGGCCGGGGTGAAGTAACGCGGTTAAGTGCTTACGTTGCGATGGGTGGCGCACGGCTGCGGGCGCCGGGGAAGATGCTCTGCCGGGCATGGCCCAGGCGTGTGGCGGGGGTGAGGGCGTTGGCCGGCGGCGGGGTACCGAGGGCCACGAATGACACGCTGCCGGGCAGCGCCGGGCAACTGAACAGCAGGTCGCAATAGCCGCATTTGGCCCACAGCGCGTGATGCTCGTCGGGGGCTTTGGGGTGATGGGAGTCGCCGTGGTCAGCGGGCATCTCCATGGGCATTTCCATGGACATACCGGCGTGATGATCCATCGGCATCGCTTGGGAAATCAGCGGACCGATAAAGATCATCAGCATGGCGAACAGGCTGATCCAACTGCCGCGCATCATGCGGCGGTGTGGAGATAGCCTGGCGCGGGGGGCGCCCATCGAGCTTCAGCCTATTGCGGGTGCTGGTGCTCGTGACTGGCCATGGGCGGCATTTTCTGCACTGACACTTGCACCTCGACCTTGCCTGCCTTTTCGAAGGTCAGGGTCAGCGGGAACTGTTTGCCATCGGCCAACAGGCTGCGATCCTTGAGGCCAAGCAACATCACGTGGTAGGCCATCGGGGCGAAAGTCAGGTCGCCTTTAGCCGGTACGGCCACGGTGCGCACCTGTTGCATTTTCATCAGGGCGCCTTGCATGACGTGCTCATGCAGCTCGGCCTTTTCCGCCACTGGCGTCTCGGCGCTGAGCAGGCGGTCCGGCGATTCGGCGGTGTTATGCACCACGAAATACGCGGCGACGGTGGGCGCGTTGGGCGGCAACTCCTGGGACCAGGGATCGCTGACCAACAAGTCGCCGGCCTTGTAGTCTTCGGCATTGGCAGCACTGAACACCGGCAGCAGCAACGCGGCCAGAAGCAGGGAAGATTTAAGCATGGCAGTTCTCCAGAACGGTTCTAAACGCAGTTCACTTGCGAAGAAGATCAGACCGTTGGAGAGGCGCGGGGGTTGAGGCTCGGCCATTGCTGGCGCGGGGTTGGGTTTTGCAACTGGGGTGGTGGCAGGTGCTGTGATGCAGTGAATTGCGTGAGGTACAACTGCGGCGCGTGCCCCGGCAACGCCACCAACGAAGGTGAGCCCGAGCAACACCAGCAATGCTGCATGGTGGAGTGATCGTCCTGCTGCGGCGACGGAATCTCCAGCTTGCCCAGGGCGATGGTCTTCAGGCTGGCGCCATTGGACGAACAGAAACTGCCCCACAGCATTTGCTGTACGGGGTCCTTGGACTGTTGCATCGCTCCGGCCAGCGGCATGGCAAACGCATTGAACAGCACTGCAAGGCAGGCGATCCAGGCAATTGCAAAGCGTTGACGGGCCATGGCGGACAATCCGTAGGGTTAAACGATCAGGCGGGTATTTAGCCTGATCGGCGGGGATAAGTAAAAAACCGTGGTGTGGTTTGGTGTCGCAGTGCCATCAGATCGCCGTGGCGTGAAGCTTGAGGCCCAGCGCTTTCATGACTTTCATGATAGTCGCGAACTCGGGATTGCCAGTGCTGGAGAGGGCTTTGTACAGACTTTCTCTGCCGAGGCCGGCGTCGCGGGCTACTTGGGTCATGCCTTGGGCGCGGGCGATGTTGTTGAGTGCTGAACGGATCAGCAGGCCGTCACCCGTATCTTCTTCGAAGCACGCTTCAAGATATTCGGCCATATCCTCGGGGGTTTTTAGGTGCTCTGCGACGTCGAAGTCAGTGAATTCATTCATGAGCTACTCCTTTTTTTCAAAGTTGTGATCGTTCCCACGCTCTGCGTGGGAGTGCCTCCTGGGACGCTCCGCGTCCCGCCAAGCGCTGCGAGTTTCGACTACTGCGCACAGGTGACGCGGAGCGTCACGGGCTGCATTCCCACGCGGAGCGTGGGAACGATCGACGCTCAGAAGCCGATGAACCTCGTTCCCACGCTCTGCGTGGGAATGACTCCTGGGACGCTCCGCGTCCCGCCAAGCGCTGCAAGTTTCGGCTACTGGGCACAGGTGACGCAGAGCGTCACGGGCTGCATTCCCACGCGGGTGCGTGGGAACGATCGACGCTCAGAAGCCGATGAACCTCGTTCCCACGCTCTGCGTGGGAATGCCGCCTGGGACGCTCCGCGTCCCGCCAAGCGCTGCAAGTTTCGACTACTGCGCACAGGTGACGCGGAGCGTCACGGGCTGCATTCCCACGCGGGAGCGTGGGAACGATCGACGCTCAGAAGCCGATGAACCTCGTTCCCACGCTCCGCGTGGGAATGCCTCCTGGGACGCTCCGCGTCCCGCCAAGCGCTGCAAGTTTCGGCTACGGGGCACAGGTGACGCGGAGCGTCACGGGCTGCATTCCCACGCGGGAGCGTGGGAACGATCGACGCTCAGAAGCCGATGAACCTCGTTCCCACGCTCTGCGTGGGAATGCCGCCTGGGACGCTCCGCGTCCCGCCAAGCGCTGCAAGTTTCGACTACTGCGCACAGGTGACGCGGAGCGTCACGGGCTGCATTCCCACGCGGGAGCGTGGGAACGATCTTGGTCGCTGGCCGTTTGGCTGGTTATTCGTACAAGCAGAAATTTCCGACAAGGATTTGAGGTTGTCCCTAGGACACTCGGTCTCTAGTCTCCGTACACCGCTGCAAACGCAGCGGACGGGCGTCGCGGCCCGGATTGATTAAGCATTGCCTCCTTTCAGTTGACGCTTTTTTATCGTCTACTGTGTGGCGCTATGGTGGCTGTGCGCGGGATACCTTCGGGTATGCCGGCTTCCTTAATCTCCGGTCCGCGAACCTGCGCACAGCTGCCACCCCCATCGCGTCGCGGCGATCAATGGCAGCTCCACTTAGATTAAGGAGCTTCACAATGATCAAACCCACCCCCAATCCCCCCGTCCGGCTGTTCACCGTGGCCGATGGCATCAGCACCGAAGACCTGCTGGTCAACCTCAGCGAAACACTCGCCTCGGCCAATGCGCTGAGTTGCGATCTGGCTTTTGATCTGGAGGGCATGAAACGCGAGGAATTACTGGGCGTTGCGCAGTTGATCGAGCTGGCGCAGTTACTGGCAGATCGTGTGCACAGTGGTGTCGGGCAAGCGACAGCCACAAGCCGCTAGCACCACCGCAAACAAGGTGGGGGGCTTGCCCCGATAGCACAGTGTCAGTCGCTGATTTGCTGGCTGAACCACCGCCATCGGGGGCAAGCCCCCTCCCACATTAGGTTTGTGGTGCTCCACGAGTGTGTATTGCCTGTAGCAGCGCTGACACCGTTGTGAATTCCCGTTCCACCGCCGCCAACACCGGCCGCTTCAACACCAACACCGGCACCCCACGTTCCCGCGCCACTTCCAGCTTCGGCTCGGTGGCCGTGCTGCCACTGTTCTTGCTGATCAGCACATCAATCCCACGCCGTTCAAACAACGCGCGTTCATCTTCGAGCAGAAACGGTCCGCGTGCGCCGATCACTTCACAGCGCTCATTGCCGGGGTACATATCCAGCGCGCGCAGTGTCCAGAATTGCCCGGCGGGGATTTCGTCGAGGTGCTGCAACGGTTCGCGACCCAAGGTGAACAGCGGCCGCTTGAACGGTTTCAATGCTTCGATCAACTCGGCCCAATCACTCACTTCGCGCCAATCATCCCCGGCCTGCGGCTTCCACGCCGGACGCCGCAGCGCCCAGCAGGGGATGTGACTCAACCGTGCAGCCTCGGCGGCATTGCGGCTGATCTGCGCCGCATACGGATGGGTCGCGTCGAGGATCAGGCTGATCCGTTCAGCGCGAACGAACCGGGCCAAGCCTTCGGCTCCACCGTAGCCGCCAACGCGCACTTGGCAGGTGAGGTCGGTCGACACACGTCCCACGCCCGCCAGGCTGTAGATATGCTCCGGCCCCAAGGTTCGCGCGATGGCCAACGCTTCGGTCACGCCGCCCAGCAGCAGAATCCGTTTCATAGCGGCTTGGTCACTTCAAGCAAGGTGATCGGCAGCGCCTGGCGCCACGTATCGAACTCGCCCAACGGCTGCGCCTGGGCCACGTGGATGCGCGTCAGTTCGCCGCCGTGCTCCGCGCGCCAGTTCATCAGGGTCATTTCGCTTTGCAGGGTCACGGCATTGGCAACCAAGCGACCACCGGGGCGCAGCTGTTGCCAGCAGCTGTCGAGTACGCCGTCGCGGGTGACGCCGCCGCCGATGAAGATGGCGTCGGGCGTCGGCAGGCCATGCAAGGCGTCCGGGGCGGTGCCGCGTACCAGGTGCAGGCCGGGCACGCCGAGGGCGTCGCGATTGTGTTCGATCAAGTCCTGGCGGCCTGCGTCGGCTTCAATCGCCAGGGCACGGCAACTGGGATGAGTGCGCATCCATTCGATACCGATGGAACCGCTGCCCGCGCCCACATCCCACAGCAGCTCGCCCGGCATGGGGGCCAGGCGCGCGAGGGTCATGGCGCGCACATCGCGCTTGGTCAGTTGGCCGTCGTGCTTGAAGGCGCTATCCGGCAGGCCTGCCAGACGCGACAGGCACGGCGTGTCGGGAGACGCCAGGCACTCGATGGCGACCAGGTTCAGATCCGCAGCCGACTGGTGCTGCCAATCCGCGGCCAGGCCGTCGATACGTTGCTCATTCGTCCCGCCCAAGTGTTCAAACACGCTCAATCGGCTGGGCCCGAACCCGGCCTCGGTCAACACCGCAGCGATCAATGCGGGGCTGCCACCGTCATTACTCAGCACTAACAGGCGCACCCCACTGGCCAGATGCGCGTTGATGGCCGCGACGGGCCGCGCCACTACCGATAATGTCACCACGTCCTGTAACGGCCAGCCCAAACGCGCGGCGGCAAGGGACACCGACGACGGCGCGGGCACAATCAGCAACTCTTCAGCCGCGATCTGTCGCGCCAGGCTCGCGCCTACGCCATAGAACATCGGATCGCCACTGGCCAGCACACACACAGGCGTACCGCGCCGCGCCAGTACCGGCTCCAGGGAGAACGGGCTCGGCCACAACTGGCGCTCACCGCGAATGCACACCGGCAACAGGTCCAACTGGCGCTGACCCCCTATGATCCGCGTGGCGCGCAACAAGGCATGCCGGGCATTCCTGCCCAGCCCCTTGAAGCCGTCTTCACCGATGCCTACTACCGTCAGCCAGGGCGACATATTGATTCCTTGAACGACATCCGACGGGCAGGCTTTTCATGCCGCCGGACAAAGCAGGCATAATACCGCGCCTTTACCCGTGAACCGGTAGCCCCGTGAACCCAACGCCCGCCCTGAACACCTTGCGCCCCTCGGCTTGTCCGGGGTTGCTGCGTATTGTCCAGGCGCTGGATGGCGGCATTTGCCGGATCAAGCTGGCCGGCGGTTCGATCAGCGCGGCCCAGGCCCACGCCGTGGCTGACGCGGCCCAGGCCTATGCCGGCGGGGTGATCGAGGCGACCAACCGCGCCAACCTGCAGATTCGCGGGATCGGCGCCGAGCAGGATGCCCTGATCGCGATGTTGCTGGCTGCGGGCCTGGGCCCGAGCAACGCCGCCGGTGACGACGTGCGCAACCTGATGCTCAGCCCCAGCGCCGGTATCGACCCGCAGATGCTGTTCGACACCCGCCCACTGGCGGGGCAGATCCTCGCCACGCTGGAGAATAATCCGCGCTTTCATGCGCTGTCGGCCAAGTTCGCCGTGCAACTGGATGGCGGCGAGGCCCTGGCGATGCTCGAACATCACCACGACCTGTGGTTATCGGCATTCGTGCGCGAGGGCGAGACGTTGCTCGCGTTTGGCCTGGCAGGTTGTCCGGGCCTGGACGCACCCCTGGCCGCCGTGCGATTGGACCAAGCGCACGCGTTGGTAGTGGCCGTCCTCGACGCGTTCCTTGACCTCGCGACCCCAGAGCAAACCCGCATGCGCCATGTGCGGGTGGACCACCTGCTGAGCCGTCTGCGCCTGCCACTGCTGCCGATCGACAACTTCAAACGCCCAGCCAGCGGCGCCTTGTTGCACCTTGGCACTTATCCACAGCCTCAAAAAAATCAGTTTTATGTCGCCGCCGTCGCCCCCTTGGGCCGCCTGGATTCGACGATGCTCAAGGGCGCCGCACAACTGGCCGGTGACTATGGTGACGGCACCTTGCGGTTCACCCCCTGGCAAGGCGTGCTGTTGCCCAATGTCGAAAAGCCTCATGCCGTGACCGAACGCCTGGCGCAATTGGGTTTCCTCGGCTGCGCCGATCAACCGCTGGCCCGCATGGTGGCCTGCACCGGTTCCAGCGGCTGCGGCAAAGCCCTGGCCGACACCAAGGCCGATGCCATGCAACTGGCCGCGCAGGCACCCGGCGTGGAGGCGCACCTGTCCGGCTGCCCACGTTCCTGCGCCGCCGCGCATATCGCACCGGCGACCTTGTTGGCCGTGAGCCCC
The DNA here is from genome assembly GCF_026410085.1 of Pseudomonas quebecensis. NCBI lineage: Bacteria > Pseudomonadati > Pseudomonadota > Gammaproteobacteria > Pseudomonadales > Pseudomonadaceae > Pseudomonas > Pseudomonas quebecensis. The sequence continues at coordinate 4,652,931 of NZ_CP112866.1, read as the reverse complement.
GGCCACTACGACCTCTATTTTCGCGATGCAGCCCACCCAGGTTTCGGCCGGCTGCACGCGCGCAACCTTTCCATTGAAGCGGCGGGCGCCGTGCTGCGCGCTCGTCCACGGAGCAACACCGATGATTGATTACATCCGCGACGGTCAGGAGATCTATCGCAACTCCTTCGCCATTATTCGCGCGGAAGCCCGGTTGGAGCGGATCCCGGCGGACCTGGAAAAACTCGCGGTGCGGGTGATCCATGCGTGCGGCATGGTCGATGCCATTGACGGCCTGCAGTTCTCCGACGGCGCCGGCAAGGCCGGACGCGATGCGCTGGCCGCCGGCGCGCCGATCCTGTGCGATGCGCGGATGGTCTCCGAAGGCGTGACCCGCACGCGCCTGCCGGCCAACAACCCCGTGATCTGCACCCTGCGCGACGACAGCGTTCCCGAGCTGGCGCGAGAGTTGGGCAACACCCGCTCCGCTGCCGCCCTGGAGCTGTGGCGCCCGCATCTGGCGGGCAGTGTGGTAGTGATCGGCAACGCACCGACGGCGCTGTTCTACCTGCTGGAAATGCTCGATGCCGGCGCACCGAAACCCGCGTTGATCCTGGGCTTCCCGGTGGGTTTCGTCGGCGCCGCCGAATCCAAGGCGATGCTCGCGGCCGACAGCCGTGGCGTGCCGTTTGTGATCATGCAAGGCCGCCTGGGCGGCAGCGCCATGGCCGCCGCCGCGGTCAATGCACTCGCCACGGAGGTCGAATAATGCCGGCACGCGGACGTTTGCTCGGCCTGGGCGTCGGCCCCGGCGACCCGGAGCTGATCACCGTCAAGGCTTTGCGCCTGCTGCGGGAGTCGCCGGTGGTGGCGTACTTCGTGGCCAAGGGCAAAAAGGGCAACGCCTTCGGCATCATCGAAGACCACCTGGTGGCGCAGCAGACCCTGATGCCGCTGGTGTACCCGGTGACCACCGAAGCGCTGCCGGCGCCGCTGTCCTACGAGCAGGTGATCAGCGATTTCTACGACACCGCCAGTGTCGAGGTGGCCGCGCACCTGGACGCCGGCCGCGATGTCGCGGTGATCTGCGAAGGCGACCCGTTCTTCTACGGCTCCTATATGTACCTGCACGACCGTCTGGCCGAGCGCTACGAAGCGCAGGTCATTCCGGGCGTGTGCTCGATGCTCGGCGGCGCTTCGGTACTTGGCGCGCCGCTGGTGTATCGCAACCAGAGCCTGTCGGTGCTCTCGGGCGTGTTGCCCCATGACGACCTCAAGCGTCGCCTGGCCGATGCCGACGCGGCGGTGATCATGAAGCTGGGCCGCAACTTCCCCAAGGTGCGCCAGGTACTCGAAGAACTCGGCCTGGCCGGGCGTGCGCTGTACGTGGAGCGCGCCACCATGGCCAACCAGAAGATCGTGCCGCTGGATCAGGTGGAGCCGATGTCGTCGCCGTACTTCTCGCTGATCATCGTGCCCGGTGAACGGTGGCAAGGGTGATGACTCCAGCGATTGTCATCCTGGGCCAGGGCAGCCTGGCCACGGCGCGCAGGATCCAGCAGGTTTACCCTGGGGCGCTGATCCACGGCCTGTCGGGGCGCGTTGCAGGTGCGGACCAGGCCTACAACGAATTCGGCGCCACACTGCGCGAGCTTTACCGGCAAGGCACGCCGCTGATTGCCTTGTGCGCGGCCGGCATCGTGATCCGCACCCTGGCGCCGTTACTGCTGGAAAAAGGCGAAGAGCCCGCCGTGCTGGCGGTGGCGGAGGATGGCAGCGCAGTGGTACCGCTGCTGGGCGGCCTGGGCGGCGTCAACGGCATGGCGCGCGAGATCGCGGCGGCGTTGAACGTGGCCGCGGCGATTACCACCAGCGGTGAGCTGCGCTTCGGCACCTGCCTGCTCAACCCACCCGCAGGTTACGAACTGGCGGACCTGGAGTTGGGCAAGCGCTTCGTGTCCGACTTGCTGGCGGGCCAAAGCGTGCGTATCGAAGGCGCGGCGCCGTGGTTGGATCAAGCGAATCTGGCGCAGGACCCGCAAGCGCGGTTGGCGATCCATGTGGGCAGTGCCGCGCGCGCCGCCGTTGCCAACGAATTGCTGATCTATCCGAAAAACGTGAGCGTGACCTGCAAGCCCGGCGCGCAGTTGGCCGAGCGTGTGCGTGCTGCGTTGCATGACGCGGGCATTGCCGTGCAATCGCTGGCGTGCCTGCTCGCCAGCGAAACGCACATGGCCGAGGCGACGTTGCATGAAGCGGCATCGGCACTGGCTGTGCCGCTGCGTTTCGCCAGCATCCGGCAGGACGCCGACCTCGTGATTCAGGTTGCCGAGCATCCTCTGGACCTGTCCGAGGTAGGGCGCCCGCGTGGCCGTCTCGCCGTGATCGGCCTGGGCCCCGGTGCGGCCGAGCTGATGGTGCCGGCGGTCAAGGCTGAATTGGCGCGCTGCACCGACGTGTTGGGTTATGAAACCTACGTGCGCATGGCCGGGCCGTTCCGTGACGACCAAGTGCAGCACTGCACCGATAACCGTGAAGAAATGCAGCGCGCACGCCATGCGTTCGAATTGGCCGCCAGTGGCCGTTCGGTGGTGGTGGTGTCGTCCGGCGACCCGGGTGTGTTCGCCATGGCGGCTGCGGTGATCGAGGCGTTGCATGACTCCAGCGACCCGGCCTGGCATCAGGTCGAGCTGGAAATTCTGCCGGGCGTCTCTGCGTCCCTGGCCACCGCCGCCCAGGCCGGCGCGCCGCTGGGCCATGACTTCTGCGTGATGTCGCTGTCGGACAACCTCAAGCCGTGGTCGATCATTGAAAAGCGCCTGGACCTCGCCTCCCAGGCCGACCTGGCGCTGGCGTTCTACAACCCGATCTCGCGGTCGCGCCCGTGGCAATTGGGCCGCGCCCTGGAAATCGTTGCGCTGCACCGTACGCCGCAGACGCCGGTAGTGCTGGGTCGCGATATCGGGCGGCCCGGCCAGACGCTGCGCGTCACCACTCTGGGTCAACTCACCCCGGACCAGGTGGACATGCGCACCATGGTGCTGATCGGCTCGTCCACCACCTGCACATTCGCGCGGGCCGATGGCGGTACCTGGGTGTACACACCGCGCTGGTATGGCGAAAAGCCCGGCGCCTGAGGCTGCATGAAAACTCCGATAAACCCTGGGTGATCGCCTGGTGTTTTCGGCGCTTTTTTCTTTTTTGCACAACGAAAACCGGAACGTCCAGTGAGCTGCCCCGTAATTGCGGGGCAGTGTTTTACGCTGGCTGTGCGCAAGCGTTGTTTGTCGTATGGCAGCGCCGCCGAGCCCTGGACTAGGGTGAAAGCAAGCCCCATGTGGGGTGCTTGTGGAGAACTGAAATGGAGCGACATCACAGAAGGATCAATACGGCAAAGCGGCGCAAGTTGATTGCCGCCTACAAACTGCCCGGCGCACCGGGAGCGCCTGTCACGCAGGTGTTGGACACCGACGAAGACAGCAATGCGGCGGTGGTCAACAACGGCGTGATTTCGTTTGCCGAGGGCCTGTCGGGGCTTAACCGCGAGTACATTCGCAAAAGCTACCTGCTGGCCAGCAGTTACGTCAGCGATGTGTTGAATATCCAGCGCGGCAGCGAAGCCTGGTATGACGAATTTATCAAGGTGATGATCAGCCTGGGCTGGCTGCCGGTGCGCAGCCGCTTCGAGCGCGTCTCGAGTTCCGGCAGGGGCCTGACGGTGCAACTGGCGGCACTGAATCTCATCGCCACGTTGCTGGCGTCGACATCGCTGTCCGGGCCGCTGCTGGCCGCGCTGCCGAAGCTGGCCGCTGATGCACTGGAGGCCTTGAAGCAGCAACCGGCGTCTTTCGAGCTGTTCAAACGCAACAGCATGGTGCATCAGGGCGGTGATTTTGGCCTGGCGTCCTGTGCCGAGTCGGACGGTGAATTGACCATGGTGCTGGTGACCTACAGCACCCAGGGCGCGAGCAAACAGGTGGGGCTGCCGTTCCTGGAATGGGACAGCTCGTCGTTCGAGGCCTTCAGCGGGCAGACCTGCCTGGTGTTGAGTACCTCGGTGGTCAACGAAAAAACCATCCGGTTGATGCGCGAGAGCGCCGGCGACAAGGTGCACTTGGCGATTGCCAAGTACCGGATCTAAGGCACCAGATAACCGCGCACGCCGGTGAAGATGATTTGCGCGGCGAGGGCGCACACAAACAGGCCCATGAGGCGGCTGACAATCTGCAGGCCCTGGTCACCGAGAATGCGTTCGATACGGTTGGACAGATACAGCACCACACCCACCGTGAGGCTGGCCAGGGCGATGCTGAGGATGGCAGTGAGTTTGTCGTCCCAGTGCGGCTGGCTGACGCCCATCACCAGCAGCGCACCGATGGTGCCGGGGCCGACGGTGAGCGGGATGGTCAGCGGCACAATGGTGACGTCCTGCTGCACGTTGTCGGTCTGCACCGCCGACTTGCCCTGGGCCATGCCCAGGGCGGAGATGAACAACACGCTGCCGGCGCCGATGCGAAACGCGTCCACGGTAATACCGAACACACTGAAAATCACCCGGCCGAACAAGTAGAGCAATACGCTGGAAACCAGGGTCGCCAACGCCACTTTCCAGGCCAGGCGCCGCCGTTCTTTGCTGGAATAACCACGGGTCAGGCTGATAAAGCAGGACAACACGAAGAACGGGCTGTAGAGCACCAGCATCTTCAGGTAAACGCTGAATAACACGTGGAGCATGGGGGTGGCTCGCGACAGTAAAAGTGGGGAGAGTCTAACAGGCGACACAGAGCAATGTGGGAGGGGCAAGCCCCTCCCGCATTGCAATTGCATTTCAAGTCAGGACGGGGCGTGTTCGGGCCGCTGTTGGCGCTGCGCCACCCAGAACTCCACCAACTCGCGCAACTGCGACAACTCCACCGGCTTGGCCATGTGCCCGTCCATACCGGCCTGGCGTGCACGCTCTTTGTGCTCCGAGAGGATATGCGCAGTGAGCGCCACCACCGGCGTGCGGATGCGTTGGTGGCTGACTTCCCACGCACGCAGTTGCTGGGTGGCTGAGAAGCCATCAAGGATCGGCATTTCGCAGTCCATCAACACCAGGTCATAGCGCTGGGCTTTCATCGCCTCCAGCGCTTCCTCGCCGTTGCTGGCGGTGTCCGGGTTGAGGTTGAGTTTGCCGAGCATGCCGCGAATTACCTTGGTGGAGATGCTGTTGTCTTCCGCCACCAGGATGCGGAAGTCGCTGGGCACCGTGACTGCTTCCGGCGCGTTGGGGGCGGGGCGCGGCGCAATGTTGCCTTTGCTGCGCTGGGTCAGTTCGTCGGCCAGGGTCGTCTTTAAGGTATAGCCGGCCACCGGTTTGGCCAGGATGCGCTTGATCCCGCAGTTACGCGCGATGATCTTGCTGGGCGCATTGCTGATGCCGGTGAGCATGATCAACAGAATGTCGTGGTTCAGGCTCGGGTCTTCCTTGATCTTGGCCGCCAACTGCATGCCGGTCATGCCGGGCATGTTCTGGTCCAGCAGCACCACATCGAAGTAATCACGCAAGTGCGCCTTGGTGCGCAGCAGCGCCAGCGCTTCCTTGCCCGAGGGCACGGCGCTGACGTTGAGGCCCCAGGCCGAGCATTGTTGCACCAGCACTTTGCGACAGGTGTCGTTGTCGTCCACCACCAGCACGCGGGCGCCTTTGAGCGGGCCGTCGAGGTCGGAAGTCGGGTGCTCCAGGCGCTCGGGGTCCAGGGGCAGGGTCAACCATAAGGTGCTGCCCTGATGGCTGCCGCTCTTGATGCCGAATTCGCCGTTCATCAACAGGATCAGCTGGCGAGCGATCACCAGCCCCAGGTGGCCGCTCAGGCGCGTGGCCGAGAGGAAGTTCTTGCTGTGCAGTTCGCTGTGCAGCAGGGCGTCACGCTCGGCGGCATCCATCGGTACGCCGCTGTCCTGCACGGCGATGCGCAGGCGAGGCTTGGTGCTGCGGTCGTCCAGGGCCACCACGATCAGCACTTCGCCTTCATCGGTTTTATGCAGGGCGTTTTCCAGCAGGCTCAACATGGCCTGGCGCAGGCGCGTCGGATCGCCGCTGATGACGCGGGGTACCTGGGGCTGGATAAAGCTGATCAGCTCGACGTTCTGCTGCTCGGCCTTGGCGCGGAAGATACTCAGGCAATCGTCGATCAGCGCGTTGAGGTCGAACTGCACGTCGTCCAGTTCGATCTGGCCGGACTCGAGCTTGGAAATGTCGAGAATCTCGTTAATCAGCGTCAGCAGTTCGTTGCCCGCACTGTGGATGGTTTGTACGTAGTCGCGCTGTTTCACCGACAGCGGCGTGCCGAGCAGCAGTTCGGTCATGCCCAGTACGCCGTTCATCGGTGTGCGGATTTCGTGGCTGATCTTCGCCAGGAACTCGGCCTTGGCGGCGATTTCGGCATTGCTGGCGGCCAGGTCGCGGCTGAGGCTGAAACGTGCCTCGACAATGGCACGCTGACGTTCGCCCAAGGCCAGGCTCATCAGCAGGCCGCTGATGCAGATAAAGGCGAGCAGCGTCACGATCAGGCCCTGGGGCGATACCATCGTCAGGCCCAGCAGTGCCGGCAGGATGATCAGGGTGCCGATATTGAAAACCACCATGCCGGCCACGAACAGGCGCGCCGGACGGTAGCCTTGCTGCCAATGGTAGGCCGAGACGAACAACATGCTCAGGCCCGCCAGGGCCACCAGGACGTAGGTGATGATATTCAGCGGCAAGGTGTTGACGAACAACAGCAGCAGGCCGCACAGCACGATCAGCAGGATGTCGGCCATCAACAGCCGGTTCAGCATGTGAGGGCCCAGCGGCATGAAGAAGCGATAGGCAAACATCAGGCCGCACGGCGCCGTCAGCAGCAGGGCCAGGTAGGCGCCAGGGGTTTGGATCGCATGCCAATTGGGCAGCCACGGGCCGACCAGGTTGAGCAGCAGCGCCAGGCTGAGCATCAGTAACGTTTCGCAGGCCGCCAGCCACAGGCTGCTGCGCGAGCGGTGGTAGGCGAAGCGCGTGAGGTTGTGCAGGATCAGCATCAGCAGGCAGCCGAACAACAGGCCGTAGATCAGCGTCTGGGTCTGGTCGGCGGCCGCCAGTACGGCCGGTTCCAGGGTGATGTAAGGGCGCAGCTCATGTTCCGAGACCAGGCGCAGGTAGACCTCGAGCGGTCTCTGGCTCTGCGGCAGCGGCAGCATGAAGTCACTGCTGGGCAGCGGGCGCTGCGCCTGGGGCTGGCGGGTGCCGGTGTTCTGTTGTTCCACCAGGGTGTCGCCGTCGAGCACGTAGAGGCTCAGTTGCGACAGGTCCGGGGCGAATACCCGCAGCACCTGCTCGTGCTTGCCGGGTTGCAGCCTGAAACGCACCCACAACGCACCGTCCGGTTCCGCAGCGGTAATGCGGTCCAGTTCGATGGGGCTGAATTGATTGGTGTAGCGAGAGGAGCGGATGTCGCTCAACTGCAGATCGGCCTGTTCATCAAGCAATACTGCCCAGCCACTGCCTTGCGCGGCGGCCTGGGCCGGGAGCAGGCAGAGCAGCGTCAGCAGACTGACAGTGAAACCTATGGCGATCCTGAGCCAGCGCACGGCGAAATCCCTTCGTAGGTTGATGCACGGGTTAACTATGCGCGGCAGGCCTGTATACGGCAAGGGCCTTGGGCCCTTGCCTAACCGAACGGATAGCTACTGGGTAGTCGCTGTTCAGCTGTTCTGGCCACGTTCGCGGGCAATGGCGCGGTAGCCGATGTCCTTGCGGTAGAAACAGCCGTTCCAGTTGATCCTGGCGGCCAGTTTATACGCCTGCTGTTGGGCGGCATCGACACTGGCGCCCATGGCGGTGGCACACAACACACGGCCGCCGGCAGTGACGACCTGGCCATCCTTGAGCGCCGTGCCTGCGTGGAACACCTTGCCTTCCAGCGTAGCCGCCGCATCCAGGCCTTCGATCACGTCGCCCTTGGCGTAGTCGGCAGGGTAGCCGCCGGCCGCCAGCACAATGCCGACACTCGGACGTGGGTCCCACTGAGCTTCAACCTTGTCCAGGGCCTGGGCCAGGGCGGCCTCCACCAGCAGTACCAGGCTCGATTGCAGGCGCAGCATCACCGGTTGGGTTTCCGGGTCGCCGAAGCGGCAGTTGAACTCGATGACTTTGGGGTTACCGGCTTTATCGATCATCAGGCCGGCGTAGAGAAAACCGGTGTACACGTTGCCTTCGTCGGCCATGCCGCGCACGGTCGGCCAGATCACCAGATCCATGACGCGCTGGTGCACGTCGGCGGTGACCACCGGTGCCGGGGAGTAGGCGCCCATGCCGCCGGTATTCGGGCCGGTATCGCCGTCGCCGACGCGCTTGTGGTCCTGGCTGGTGGCCATTGGCAGCACGTTCTTGCCGTCGACCATCACGATGAAGCTGGCTTCTTCGCCGTCGAGGAATTCTTCGATGACGACACGCGAACCCGCCTCCCCGAAGGCGTTGCCGGCAAGCATGTCGCGCACGGCGTCTTCGGCTTCCTGCAGGGTCATCGCGACGATCACGCCTTTACCGGCGGCCAGGCCGTCGGCCTTGATCACGATTGGCGCACCTTTTTCACGCAGGTAAGCCAGGGCCGGCTCGATCTCGGTGAAGTTCTGGTAATCGGCGGTCGGGATCTTGTGGCGGGCCAGGAAATCCTTGGTAAAGGCTTTCGAACCTTCCAATTGCGCGGCACCGGCGGTGGGGCCGAAGCAGTCCAGGCCACGGCTGCGGAACAGGTCCACCACACCGGCTACCAGCGGTACTTCCGGGCCGACGATGGTCAGGGACACGTTTTTTTCGGCGAAGTCGGCCAGTTGCTCAAGGGCCAGTACGTCGATCGCGACGTTTTCACACTTGGCTTCGATAGCGGTGCCGGCGTTGCCGGGGGCGACGAAAACTGTCTGGACGCGAGGGTCCTGGGCAACTTTCCAGGCCAGGGCGTGTTCACGGCCGCCGCTGCCGATGATCAAAACATTCAAGTCAGACTCCTTCAAAGGAAGTTAAAAGCTGCAAGCGGCAAGTTAAAAGCAATCTGCATTGCCTCACCCTACGTTGCGCAGCCTTTAATGAATGAGGCTGCAAGCGAAAGTAAAAGCGATCCCGGTCTACTCTTACTTGCCGCTTGCAGCTATAAGCTCGCTACTTCACGCAGTGGATCAGTGGCGGAAGTGGCGCATGCCGGTGAAGACCATGGCAATGCCAGCTTCGTCGGCCGCGGCAATCACTTCGGCGTCGCGCATCGAGCCGCCCGGTTGGATCACGGCGGTGACGCCTGCCTTGGCGGCGTTGTCCAGACCGTCGCGGAACGGGAAGAACGCATCGGAAGCCATCACCGAACCCGCTACCTGCAAACCGGCGTGTTCAGCCTTGATCGCGGCGATACGCGCCGAGTTCACACGGCTCATCTGGCCGGCGCCGACACCGATGGTCTGACGGTTCTTGGCGTAGACGATGGCGTTGGATTTAACGTACTTGGCCACTTTCCAGGCGAAGATCAGGTCGTGGATCTCCTGCTCGGTCGGTGCCCGCCGGGTTACCACTTTCAGGTCGTCGGCGCCGATCATGCCGATGTCGCGGCTCTGGACCAGCAGGCCGCCATTGACACGCTTGTAGTCCCAGGCCGCTGCGCGGTCAGCCGACCACTCGCCGCAGGCCAGCAGGCGCACATTGGCTTTCGCTGCAACGATGGCGCGAGCTTCTTCACTGACGCTTGGGGCGATGATCACTTCAACGAACTGACGGTCGACGATGGCCTTGGCGGTCTCAGCGTCCAGTTCACGGTTGAAGGCGATGATCCCGCCGAAGGCCGACTCGGTGTCGGTGGCGTAGGCCAGTTCGTAGGCCTGGCGAATGCCGCCTTCGGCATCCGGGCTGACGGCCACGCCGCACGGGTTGGCGTGTTTGACGATGACGCAGGCCGGCTTGACGAAGCTCTTGACGCATTCGAGCGCAGCGTCGGTGTCGGCCACGTTGTTGTAGGACAGCTCCTTGCCTTGCAGTTGGGTCGCGGTGGCGATGCCCACTTCGGCCGGCTTGGCTTCCACGTAGAACGCCGCGCTCTGGTGCGGGTTCTCGCCGTAGCGCATTTCCTGGGCCTTGATGAACTGGCTGTTGAAGGTGCGCGGGAACTGGCTGCGGCCTTCCGTGCTGAGGGTTTCGGCGGCCTGGTTCACGGTGCCCATGTAGTTGGCGATCATGCCGTCGTAGGCGGCGGTGTGTTCGAACGCCTTGAGCATCAGGTCGAAACGCTGGGCGTAGGTCAGGCCCCCGGCTTTCAGGCTTTCGAGTACCTGGGCGTAGTCACTGGCATTGACCACGATGGCCACGTCTTTGTGGTTCTTGGCCGCCGAGCGGACCATGGTCGGGCCGCCGATATCGATGTTTTCGATGGCGGTCGGCAAGTCGCAGCCTGGTTTGTTGATGGTGGCTTCGAACGGGTAGAGGTTAACGGCCACCAGGTCGATCGGCTTGATACCGTGCTCGCTCATGATGGCGTCGTCGATGCCGCGACGGCCGAGGATGCCACCGTGGATTTTCGGGTGCAGGGTCTTGACCCGGCCATCCATCATTTCTGCGAATCCGGTGTAGTCCGCCACTTCCACTGCGGCCACGCCGTTGTCCTGCAGCAGTTTGAAGGTCCCGCCCGTGGAGAGGATTTCCACACCCAGGGCTTCCAGCTCCCGGGCAAATTCGAGGATCCCGGTCTTGTCGGAGACACTGATCAAGGCGCGGCGGATCGGCAGGCGGGTGGTCTGGTCGGTCATTTCAATTTCCATCAAAAGCAAGGGAGTCAGCAAAAAAGGCGACCGTTTTTACGCGGGCGCCTTTCTGGTTGGATTGAATGCTTACAGCAAATCGTACTGCTTGAGCTTTTTGCGCAGGGTCCCACGGTTGAGGCCCAGCAGCTCGCTGGCTTTGGTCTGGTTGCCCTTGACGTAGTTCATCACGCTTTCGAGCAAGGGCGCCTCGACTTCGGAGAGCACCAGGTTGTAGACGTCCGTGACGGAAGCGCCTTCCAGGTGGGCGAAATAATTGTGCAGCGCCTTCTCGACACTCCCGCGAAGGGTCTGGCCTTCTTCGCTCGGCGTGTTGAGGTGCTGTTTCAAATTGACGTTGTCGCTCACGGGTGCTGTTCCACTCACTAAAGTCTCGGTCATCATCGTCATGCGGCCACCCCCTCTCCGTCCCCTGTCACCAGGCTCTTGTAACGTCCGGCGAAGAACTCACGAACGTTGGCGCACTGTGCTTCCGTATCATCCAAACGATTGAAGTGGGCGCGAAACTCCTTGGCGCCCGGCAAGGTTGCGAGATACCAGCCGACATGCTTGCGAGCAATGCGTACTCCCATCACGTCTCCATAGAAGGCGTGCAGGGCGGCCAGATGCTCTAGCAGAATGCGTTCCACCTCGATCAGCTCCGGTGCCGGCAAGGTTTCGCCGGTACGCAGGAAGTGCTCGATCTCACGAAAAATCCACGGCCGCCCCTGGGCGGCACGGCCAATCAACAGGCCATCGGCACCGGTCGCGTGAAGTACGCGCCGGGCTTTCTCGGCGGAGTCGATGTCGCCATTGGCAAACACCGGCATCGACACCGCCTGCTTGATCGCGGCGATGGTGTCGTACTCGGCTTCACCGGTGTAAAGGTCGGCGCGGGTGCGGCCATGCACCGCCAGCGCTGTAATGCCTGCCTGTTCGGCGATCTTCGCCACCGTCAGGCCGTTTTTGTTGTCCCGGTCCCAGCCGGTGCGAATCTTTAGGGTCACCGGCACATCGACTGCGGCGACAACGGCCTGCAGGATCTCGGCAACCAACTGCTCATCCTTCAACAACGCGGAACCGGCGGCCTTGTTGCAGACCTTCTTGGCCGGGCAGCCCATGTTGATATCGATGATCTGCGCACCCAGCTCCACATTGGCTCTGGCCGCATCCGCCAGCATCTGCGCATCACCCCCGGCGATCTGCACCGAGCGCGGCTCGGGATCACCTTCGTGGATCATGCGCATCCGCGACTTGCGGGTGTTCCACAGACTCATGTCGCTGGTGACCATTTCCGACACGACCAGCCCGGCGCCCAATCGTTTGCACAGCTGACGAAAGGGCTGGTCGGTGACGCCCGCCATGGGGGCGAGAATCAAGCCGTTCTGCAATGTATATGGGCCGATGCGTACCGCCGACATAGGACTTCCCTGTTGTGGGGCCGGATCATTAGAGTTCGAAAAAGGGTTGGCATGATACCCGCTCTCGATGACTGGATAAAGGCTGAATTGGATAAAATCTGAACAGTTATTTCTTTATCGCCGCCGGTTTGGTTGGCCGGCGCGCAGTCAATATTCCACCGTCAGGTTTCGATGGCCGAGCCGATTTACTCGGGCGAGTGGAAGCTCAGGCTGTAATTCACAGCTTTATTGCCCGGATCAAGGATATCGAGGGAGATATGGATCGGGGTCTGTGATGGCATTTCGCTGACGCCGGCCAGTTCACCACTGAGGTATTCGGCGGGCTTGAACCGACGACTGGCGATCAGGCCACCGTTGAGGTCGGCGAAACGCAGCTCCAGCAGCGGGAAGGGCTGGGAGAAGGTCGCGCGGTTATAGATGATCGCGTCCACCACCAACGCCCCGGCGAATTCCGGGTGGCTGCGCACCACCAGATTGCTGCTCTTGATATGGGCGATATCGACCCGCGACGGCACCGTGCAGCCCAATGTGGGGCACAGTTGCTGGAACCACGGGCGATAAGCGTCCTGGCGGGCCAGGTCGTCGAATTGATAAGCGATGTACTGGCCGACCAGGCCGGCGGCGGCGATCAGTACCAGCAGTATCCAGACCAGGCGGCGGCCCAGGCTTGACGGGCGTTTTTGTGCGTAGAGGTGCAGCGGGTCGTCTTCCAGGTCCTGGAGCACGTCGTCGTGGGCACCGGTCGACGCGCGGGTGCGCCTGCGGCGCGGTTGAGGGCGCTCTTCGGGCTCCGGCTCGGAGGCTTCGTGGAGGACGGGAGTCAAGGGTGGGTCGAGCTCGTCATCGTCGCGGGGCGTGCCCAGCGGCGGCCCATCTTCGATGTCGTCGGCGTGAGGTGACATCGACGGTTCGGTGCGTGCTCGGGTGGCAGCCGTTTTTTTCGCTTCGTATTCGTCTTCGTCGGGTTGGCTGCGCGCTTCAGAAGGTTCGCTGAACAGGCTGGCGGCCCACTTTTCCTCATCGGCCTTGAGGCTATCGCGACTGGCGCTGAGCGGTTCTTCCTTGTGCCGACGGTCGCCCGGCTGGCGGCGGTCTGCGCTCACCGGCAGGGCGGGCTGCGGGGCGCGCCGCTCCAGCTTGGCCAGTTCTTCGTCCAGGTCCAGATTGTCCAGGTCCAGCTCTTCGGCGTTCCACTGCTTCTGGCTGATCGCGCGCGGCGCCTCGGGGGCGGCTTGCGCGACCGTCGGTACTTCGGATGTCGGCGCAGGGGCCTGGGTGGCGCGCTGCTCCAGCAATTGGCGGGCAGCGTTGAACACTTGCAGGCACGAGCCGCAGCGAACTACGCCGCGGGCCACGCTCAATTGAGCATGGTTGACGCGAAAGCGGGTCTGGCAATGCGGGCACTGGGTGACGAAACTGTCGGTCATGCGGCCATCCGATTCAGGCAAGCGCTCATTCTAGCGCCGACGACCGCTGATGCGTACCCAGCCGTCGCGTTCAGCGATCGGGTCCAGGTCAAAGTCCTGGGCGTAAGCGGCGGCGACTTCCTCACCCTGTTCGGCCAGGATGCCCGACAGCGCCAGGCGGCCGCCCGACCTGACCAGGCTCGACAGCTGCTGCGCCAGGGACACCAGCGGCCCGGCGAGGATATTGGCCACCAGTACATCGGCCTGCACCTGGGGCAAATCCTGCGGTAGGTAAAGCGGGAATTTGCCTTCAGGAATGTTGTTGCGCCCGGCGTTATCGCGCGACGCTTCCAGCGCCTGCACGTCGATATCGGTGCCGACGGCTTGCTTGGCGCCCAGCAGCAGGGCGGCAATGGCCAGGATGCCCGAGCCGCAGCCGAAGTCCAGCACGTTGCTGTCGCGCAGCTCCTGGCCGTCGAGCCACTCCAGGCACAGGGCAGTGGTGGGGTGGGTGCCGGTGCCGAAGGCCAGGCCCGGGTCGAGCAGCAGGTTCACCGCGTCCGGCTTCGGGGCCGCGTGCCAGCTCGGCACGATCCACAGGCGTTGGCCGAAACGCATGGGCTGGAAGTTGTCCATCCAGCTGCGTTCCCAGTCCTGGTCTTCGATCACTTCGCTGTGATGCTCCGGCAGCGGGCTGCCGGTGAGCAGTTCCAGATGGGCCAGTACGCTGGCGGCTTCGGTGCCGCCTTCAAACAGCGCCAGCAAATGGGTGTGGGACCACAGCGGGGTGGTGTTCAGCTCGGGCTCGAAGATCGGCTGGTCTTCGGCGTCCATGAAGGTCACCGACACGGCGCCCACTTCGAGGAATGCGTCTTCGTAGGTTTCGGCTTGTTCTGGGCTGATGGCGAGACGGACTTGCAGCCAAGGCATGGCGGGCACCTTTGAAAATAATGAGTGTGCGACGGCGGGGTCGCGAAAGCGCGCAAGTTTACGCGAGCGGCGGGCAGAAGACGACACTGCTGACTGCACGCCGGTCAAATGTGGGGCTGCCCCTGCCACCTTTGGAGTGTGTACTTTTTCAAAATAGAGGGCCCACAAACAACAAAACCGCCCGAAGGCGGTTTTGTTGGGTGGAGCACTTACTGGTTGGCCAGCTTGTGTTCCAGGTAGTGAATGTTCACACCACCTTCGCAGAAGCCTTCATCGCGGACCAGGTCCCGGTGCAGCGGGATGTTGGTCTTGATCCCATCGACCACGATTTCGTCCAGAGCGTTGCGCATGCGGGCCATGGCCTCATCGCGGGTGGCGCCCCAGGTGATCAGCTTGCCGATCAGCGAGTCGTAGTTGGACGGAACCTTGTAGCCGCTGTACAGGTGCGAATCGACGCGAACGCCGTTGCCGCCCGGTGCATGGAAATGCTTGACCAGGCCTGGACTCGGAATAAAGGTTTTCGGGTCTTCGGCGTTGATTCGGCACTCCAGGGAGTGGCCGTGCAACTTCACGTCGTCCTGGGTGTAGGACAGTGGGTTGCCGGCGGCGATGCTGAGCATCTCCTTGACGATGTCGATACCGGTAACCATTTCCGACACCGGGTGCTCTACCTGAACGCGCGTGTTCATCTCGATGAAGTAGAAACGACCTGCTTCATAGAGGAACTCGAACGTACCGGCGCCACGGTAGTTGATGTCGATGCACGCTTTGACGCAGCGTGCCAGCACTTCCTGGCGTGCTTTCTCGTCCAGGCCCGGTGCCGGGGCTTCTTCCAATACCTTCTGGTGACGGCGTTGCAGCGAGCAATCGCGGTCGCCCAGGTGGATGGCGTGGCCCTGGCCGTCGGACAATACCTGCACTTCCACGTGACGTGGATTGGTCAGGTACTTCTCCAGGTAGACCATCGGGTTGCCGAACCAGGCAGCCGCTTCGGAGCGAGTCTGCTTGGCCGCTTCGATCAGGTCTTCTTCCTTGTGCACCACGCGCATGCCGCGACCACCACCGCCACCGGCGGCCTTGATGATCACCGGGTAGCCGACTTCGCGACCAATGCGCAGTGCGGTTTCCTCGTCCTCAGGCAATGGGCCATCGGAACCTGGAACGGTTGGCACGCCGGCGGCGATCATGGCGTCCTTGGCCGATACCTTGTCGCCCATCAGGCGAATGGTTTCGGCTTTCGGGCCGATGAAGGCAAACCCGGACTTTTCCACCTGTTCGGCGAAATCGGCGTTTTCCGCGAGGAAGCCGTAGCCTGGATGGATGCCGTCAGCGCCGGTCACTTCCGCGGCAGCGATGATGTTCGAGACTTTCAGGTACGAGTTCGTGGCCAGTGGCGGGCCGATGCAGATGCTCTCGTCCGCCAGTTTCACGTGCATCAGTTCGGTATCGGCCGTCGAGTAAACAGCGACGGTCTTGATGCCCTCTTCCTTACAGGCGCGCAGGATACGCAGCGCGATCTCGCCGCGGTTGGCGATCAGGACTTTTTGCAGTTTCTTCGCAGGTTTCAACATCGAAGGTGCTCCGCGGTTCAAACGATGGTGAACAGCGGCTGGTCGTACTCAACCGGCTGACCGTTTTCTACCAGGATGGATTCGATCACGCCGGCTTTTTCAGCGGTGATGTGGTTCATCATTTTCATCGCTTCGACGATGCAGATGGTGTCGCCCACTTTCACGGTCTTGCCCACTTCAACGAAGGCTGGCGAGGTCGGTGCCGGGGTGCGGTAGAAAGTACCGACCATTGGCGACTTGACCACGAAACCGTTCAGCACAGGAGCTGCCGGTGCGGCAGGAGCAGCCGGTGCAGCGGCTGGTGCAGCAGCGGCCGGAGCCGGCGCTTGCATCTGCGGGGCATAGAATTGTTGAGCCGGGGTCTTGCTGTGGCGGCTGATCCGTACGGACTCTTCGCCTTCCTTGATTTCCAGCTCGTCGATACCGGATTCTTCCAGCAGTTCGATCAACTTCTTAACTTTACGGATATCCATGAATCATCAACTCCCAAGGGTCGGTCAGGGGCGCTTGGCCGGTTGTTCAAGCTGTTCCAGGGCGGCCTCCAGGGCCAGTCGGTAACCGCTGGCGCCAAGGCCGCAGATCACTCCTACCGCTACGTCGGAGAAGTAAGAGTGATGGCGGAAAGGTTCGCGTTTGTGCACGTTCGACAGATGCACTTCGATGAATGGGATGCTCACCGCCAGCAGCGCGTCACGTAATGCAACGCTTGTGTGCGTAAAAGCGGCGGGATTGATCAGGATAAAGTCCACGCCTTCGCCGCGCGCGGCATGGATTCGATCAATCAATTCGTACTCGGCGTTGCTTTGCAGGTATTGCAGATGGTGGCCGGCATCACGGGCTCTCTGTTCCAGATCGAGGTTGATCTGATCGAGGGTCACTGCCCCGTAGACGCCCGGTTCACGGGTGCCAAGCAGGTTCAGGTTGGGTCCGTGAAGAACCAGTAAGGTCGCCATCGGCTGTTCCTTGTTATGGAGGTGGGTACGTCAGAACCCGGCGACTATGCCGTAAAGCCTTTGTGACTGTCCAGTTCTATGCAGTAGGCGGCACGATTAGCGAGGATAGCGCGAAATTTGTGACTGTGGGCCAGTATCCGGTCATAGGCGACACGTCCTTGAACCCTATGGAGATCAAGTGTGGGAGGGGGCTTGCCCCCTTCCACATTAGTTCTTGATATGACGCTGGATCCGGTTAGACGCGGAATGCCTGTACGGCGGTATTGAGCTGCCCACCCAGCACCAGCAGGTGCTCGCCCTGGCTGCGGCCCTGGCCGATGCGCAGCAGATTATCCTCACCCAACTGATGAATCCGCTCGCTGTTATCGCGGATTTCGCTTACCGCATCACGTTGCTGCGCGGTGACATCGGCGATGCGCACGGCGGTATCGGAAATGGTCTGGATCGCGCCGACGATTTCATCCAGTGCGCCGTCGGCCGCCTGGGCCTGCTGGGCGGTGGCTTCGGCGTGCTCGACCTGGGCGCGCATGCCTTCCACCGATTGGTGAGCGGCGCTTTGCAGACCGGCGATCAGGCCCTGGATTTCGGCGGTGGCGCCGGCGGTGCGCTGGGCCAGGGAGCGCACTTCGTCCGCGACCACCGCAAAACCACGTCCGGCTTCACCGGCGCGGGCGGCTTCGATGGCTGCGTTCAGCGCCAGCAGGTTGGTCTGGTCGGCGATCGAGCGGATCACCGTAAGTACGCCGCCGATAGTGGCGGATTCTTCAGCGAGTTTTTCGATCATCTGCGCGTTTTGCTGCACTTCACCGACGAGGGCATGCAGCCCGGTCAAGCTCAGGCCGATCACCCGCTGGCCTTGTTCCACCGCCTGGCCCGCGCTGCGGCTGGCGCCGGCGGCCTGGCTGGCGTCGCCGGCCACTTGCTGAATGGTCGCTTCCAGTTCACCCAGGGAATCGCGGATCTGCGCGGTGTCGCCGGCCTGGCGCTCGGCGCCGTCATGCAGGCCGCTGCTCAGTTCGGCGAGCGTGCGGCTGCTGCCGGCGACTTCCTCGGCATTCCCGCGAATAGTGCCCACCAGGTCCACCAGATAAGCGCGCAAGCGGTTCAGGGAGGCTTCGATATCGTGCAGTTCGCGGTTGGTCTTGCCCAGGGCAATCGGCTGGCTGAAGTCGCCCTCGGCCCAGGTCGACAGAGCGGGCGCCAGGCTGGTCAATACCCGGGCCAGGCGCCGCTGCAGGGTGTCGATCAGCAGCGCGATCAGCAGGATCAGGCCAATCATCATGCCTTGCATCAGGCGCACTTCGGCCTGGATTTTGCCATGCTGCGCGCGCACCACCGGCTCCAGCCCGGCAATGGCTTGCTGTACGGCGTTGATTTTCAGGTGCGTGGCGGCGGCCAGGTCGGCGCGCTGCTGGATCTGGGTACGGGTGCGCTTGAGTTCAGCGGGATAGCGGGTCAACAGGCTGTTGAGTTCGCGCTTGAGGTCGACGCCGGTGTCCTGAGCTTCGGTTTTTTCGGTGTTTTCCAGGCCCATCAGCGCGGAGAAATCATCGGTGTTGGATTCGGTGCTGGCTTTCACACCCAGTAATGGCAACTGTTCCAGCAGGTCGGCCTGGCCACGGATCTGGCCCAGTTCGCGCTCCACATCATCGGCCAGCTCGGCGCGTCCGCTGCTGACCAGTTTGTCGCGGGCCAGTGAGAGTTTGCCCAAGTGCTGGGAAGCGGCCAGCAGCGCTGGCAGGTAGCGTGCAGCTTCCGGCGAGTTCACGCCGGTGGCGTACTGGCTCAGCTGTTCCAGGTTCGCACCCAGCTCACGCTCGGCCTGCACCAACAAGGCTTGCGGGTCGCCAGCCAACTTGCCGGCGGCAAGCAGGTCGGTTTTGCTGAAGGCGTCCAGTTCCACCAGGCTGGGGCGCAGGCTCTGCGCCAGTTCGGCCGGCAGTTCGTGCAATTGTTGCAGCAAGCCTTCCAGGCTTTGGCTGGCGCCGCTCAAACGCAGCGCATCGCCATTGGCCAGATAGTCCTCGATATTGCGTGCCGCCTGGTTCTGAAAGGTCTGCGACAGGCTCAGGTAGCGTTCCATCAGCAGATAAGGGCGCTCCAGGGCGCGTTGCGACCACCACAGGGTCGCCCCGAGGGCCAGGCACACGGCCACTAACAGGAGGGTGTTGAGATTGGTCAGCAGCTTCAGGCGCATGCGAGGTTTCAGCCGGCAACAAAAGATAAGTGCCTGAAGTTATTGCGTTTCTATTACAGCGTTATGACGGAGTCGGTGGATTCCGATGAAAAGATGGCACTTTGCTTTGATGTGCGCGCCGCCTGTACGCGGTTGCGTCCGCCGTCCTTGGCGCGGTACAGCGCCTCGTCGGCCTGGGCGGCCATCATCAGGCTGTCGGAACCGTCGCACAGCTCAACCAGGCCGGCGCTGAAGGTGCACCACAAATCCTGAGGCTGAGCCGGGTAGTGGATTTCGGCAAAACGTTCGCGAATTTCATCCAGCACCTTGCAGGCCGATTCCAGGTCGGTATCGGGCATCACGATGGCGAACTCCTCGCCGCCGTAGCGCCCGATAAAATCGGTCTTGCGCAAACGTTGCTTGAGAAACAGCGCCAGGCTCTTGATTACGCGGTCGCCCATCGGGTGGCCATGGCTGTCATTGACGCGCTTGAAATGGTCGATATCGAGCATCGCAAAGCTCAACGGCTTGTTCTCGCGGCGCGCGCGGAAGCTGCAGTCTTCAAGCAGTTGCAGGATATGGGTGTGGTTGTACAGGCCGGTCAGGCTGTCGCGCACCATTCGCGCCTTGAGGTGCCGGGCGCGGGCTGCGCGATTGCGCACGGTGGTGATCAGGTGGCGCGGCTTGATCGGTTTGGTGAGGAAGTCGTCGCCGCCCTCACTCATGGCGTCCAGTTGTTTGTCCAGGTCATCTTCGGCCGACAGGTAGATGATCGGCACGCTCACATAACGGTCGTTATGGCGGATCACCTTGGCCAGCTCGGTGCCGGTGCAGGCGGGCATGTACATGTCGAGGATGATCAGGTCAGGCTGGAAGTCCGCCAGTTCGGCCATGGCCTGGATCGGCTCGATCAATGTGCGGGTGACGATACCGGCACTGTTGAGCAGGCGCTCGGTGTGCAGGGCCTGGGCCCGCGAGTCGTCGATAATCAGCACTTTATAAGGGTCGTACTGAGCGACGCAGGTCAGCACTTCAATCTTTTCCAGCAGGCTGGACGCTTCCAGCGTGCCGGTCAGGAACTCCTGGCCGCCGGCGCGTACGGCGGCCAGGCGCGTGGGCGTGTCGGTTTCGTGCAGGCTGAAAAACAGCAGCGGCAGCTTGTGCTCCAGGCCTTCCTGGGCTTCGGCGGCGAGCGTAAGGCCCAGGCCGGCGCCGCAGAAATCCACATCCATCACAATCGCCGACGGCAGGCGCTCGGCCATCGACGCGCGAAACGCCGCCACGCTGTCCAACGACTGAGCGCTCAAGCCAAAGAATTCCAATTGCTTGGCCAGGCGTTCGGCGCGGTCGTGATCGGCCAGCATCACGTAGATCGGCTTGCGCATCGGCGGCAGTAAGGTTTGCTCCAACTGGTCGCCCTGGCGCAGGCCGGTGCGCGACAGGCGCTGCATCAGTCGGTTGAGCTCAGTGATCAACTGACTGCTCAGACGGCCGCGGTTTTCATCCACAGCCCTGAGGGATTCGCCGATACGGTGCGCCAACTGACCGTGCTCGGGCTGTTCGAAACGCTCGGCAAAGCGCAGCAGGCGCAGGTTCGCGTCGTTGAGCTCGGAGAGGTCTGCATTCGACCATTCGCTGCGTTGCAGGCGCTGCCAGATCTCAAGAATTTGACGTGCCTGATGAATTACCCGCTGGGCAAAGTGCTGCTTGAGGCGCTCACGGCTGGGGTCTTCTGGCTCGGTCATATCCTGACTACTGGTGAGGGTGCATGCTGAGGGCGACTGATGGCTCTATGCTAGCACCTCTTGATCAAGCGGATGAGTGTCATACGTCAATTAACTGCGTGTCTTTGCTATTCAGTTAATGACTGGCTGGTCGCGTGGGTGCAAAAGCGTGCATCCTTTATAGTCGAACACGGCCGGTGCGCCAGTTTGGATAAAAGCGCCGCGCCGACGGGCACGATGGGGTAGGGTTGTGGTCGGAGTGTTTGAACGCACGCCATCAATTCAAGTGCATGAACTCAAGTGATTGAAAGGATATCGCCATGCTGGACTGGAAAAACCGTGCAGGCAGTGCCAAAGGCCCTGTGCCTGAGCCCAAGTCAACCAACCGCGGCTATTTTCGTACGCTGCTGATGAGCCGTGCGGTACTCAGCCTGCTCGGCGTGTACCTGCTGGTCACCGGCGCTCTGGGTTGGTACTGGAGCGAAGAGCCTGCGCTGTTTCCGGTGCAGCAAAATGCGCAGATCGCCGCCGAAAAGGACGGCAAGCAGATGGTGGTGGGCTTCACCACCGTCGAAACCCTCAAGAGCGTGGTCGGCACGCTGCTTAACAAGCCCGGCGGTTATATTTCCAACGATCGTTTCCCGCCTGGTCTGTGGATGGACAACATGCCCAGCTGGGAGTACGGCGTGCTGGTGCAGGTGCGGGACCTGACCCGCGCCCTGCGTAAAGACTTCGCCCGCTCTCAGTCGCAGTCCGCCGAAGACGCCGATCTGGCCAAGGCCGAGCCGCGTTTCAATTTCGATAACAAAAGCTGGGTACTGCCATCCAGTGAGTCCGAGTACCAGGAAGGGATCAATTCCCTCAGCCGTTATGAAGCGCGTCTGTCCGACCCCAACCAGCGCGGCGCCTTGTTCTACGCCCGTGCCGACAACCTGAACAACTGGCTGGGGGATGTGGCTACTCGCCTGGGTTCGTTGTCGCAGCGCCTGTCGGCCAGCGTCGGCCGGGTCAAGCTCAATACCGCGCTGAAAACCGAAGCCCTGGCACCGGGTGAAGTACCGCAGGTCGATGAAGAAGTGGTGGAAACCCCATGGATGCAGATCGACAACGTGTTCTATGAGGCCCGTGGTCAGGCCTGGGCCTTGTCTCACCTGCTGCGTGCGATTGAAGTCGACTTCGCCGACGTACTGGCCAAGAAGAACGCCACGGTCAGCGTGCGCCAGATCATTCGTGAGCTGGAAGCCTCGCAGGAACCGGTTTGGAGTCCTATGATTCTTAACGGCAGTGGCTTCGGCGTACTGGCGAACCATTCGCTGGTGATGGCCAATTACATTTCCCGGGCAAACGCTGCAGTGATCGATTTGCGTCAGCTCCTCAATCAGGGTTGATGATGGACGTTACTCCACGGGAGGCCGCTCACCGGGTGGCCTCCGATGCTGAACTGATCTGTTGGGTGGATGAGCAGGACAACCTGCTCGGCCATCTGGTCAGGTCAGACTTGCGCAAGCGCGGCCTTATCGGCCGTTGCACCTTTATCTTCCTGTTCAACCGCGCCGGTGAGCTCTGCGTGCACCGCCGCACTCTGAGCAAAGCCCTGTATCCAGGATTCTGGGACACTGCGGCCGGTGGGATGGTCGCGGCCGGTGAGACTTATGGTGAATCGGCGGCCCGCGAGCTGGAGGAGGAACTCGGAGTCAGTGGCGTGGCGTTGACCGAGCATGACCATTTCTATTTCGAGCAGGACGGCAGCCGGCTCTGGTGCACGTCCTACTCCGCCGTGTGGGATGGGCCCCTGCGCCTGCAGCCTGAAGAAGTCATGGAAGCGCGTTTTTTGCCCGTCGAGACGGTCTTGAAGGAAGCTGAGCAAAAACCGTATTGCCCGGATGCCCAGGAGGGCCTGCGCCGCTATCTGGCCTTGCGTCGCTAAACTTGCATGAATTGGCGCTATTTGGCTCTTAGCAAGCGTGCTTTTTGCCGTTACACTGCGCGACTTTTCACCCGAACCGCCTTGGCGTGTCGGTAGCGCTGCCCCTGCCTGAGTGGGGTTTCGCGGTCGGTCGTCCGTTACGAGGGCCGATCAGTCTTTGTCCTCCCAAGAGGATTGCCGGTGGCCAAAAAAGCCGCATCCTTCGCCGCCCTTGGTGGCCTGGTATTTTCCACCGACGCAGGTCGCCACTGCCCGGACTGTCGTCAGCCCGTGGACGCCTGCATCTGCAAACAGACTCTGATCCCGGAAGGCGACGGTATCGCCCGCGTGCGCCGCGAGAGCAAGGGCCGTGGCGGCAAGACGGTGACCACCATCACCGGCGTGCCGTTGGCCGCGGAGCCGCTCAAGGAGCTGGCCACCACGCTGAAAAAGCGCTGTGGCACCGGTGGCGCCTTGAAAGAGGGGATCATCGAGATTCAGGGCGATCACGTCGAACTGCTGTTGGCCGAGCTGATCAAGCTTGGTTACAAGGCCAAGAAGTCCGGCGGCTGAGCCTCTTCCCGACCTGTGTCTAAACTCTGTCCTGCGAGTGGGGTCTACCTCTCTTACAGGCAAATCGTCATTTTCATTCTTTAGACTGCGCCGGCCTCGAACCCGAGGCGGTGTCTTCGACTTCATTTATAGGGGACTTCGATGTCCGTACGACGCACACGCAAAGACGATGGCAGCCAATGGACAGTTGCGGACAGCCGCAGTGTTTACGGGATTCGCCATTGGGGGGCCGGGTATTTCGCGATCAATGATGCCGGTCGCGTTGAAGTCCGTCCGAACGGTCCCGACAGCACGCCCGTCGATCTCTACGAGCAGGTCGACGAGTTGCGCAAGAGCGGCCTGTCGCTGCCGCTGCTGGTGCGTTTTCCCGATATCCTGCAAGACCGCGTGCGCCAACTGACCGGTGCATTCGACGCTAACATTGCGCGCTTGGAATACCAGAGCCAGTACACCGCGCTGTACCCGATCAAGGTCAACCAGCAGGAAGCAGTGATCGAAAACATCATCGCCACGCAGAACGTCTCCATCGGCCTGGAAGCCGGCTCCAAACCCGAGCTGCTGGCCGTGCTGGCGCTGGCACCGAAAGGCGGCACCATCGTCTGCAACGGTTACAAGGACCGTGAGTTCATCCGCCTGGCGCTGATGGGCCAGAAGTTGGGCCACAACGTATTTATCGTGATCGAAAAAGAATCCGAAGTCGGCCTGGTGATCGAAGAGGCGGCGAGCCTCAAGGTCAAGCCTCAGGTTGGCCTGCGCGTGCGCTTGTCGTCCCTGGCGTCGAGCAAATGGGCGGACACCGGTGGCGAGAAGTCCAAGTTCGGTTTGTCGGCCGCGCAACTGCTCTCCGTGGTCGAGCGCTTCCGCGCCGCCGGGCTGGACCAGGGCATTCGCCTGCTGCACTTTCACATGGGCTCGCAGATCGCCAACCTGGCGGACTACCAGCACGGTTTCAAGGAAGCCATCCGGTACTACGGCGAGCTGCGCAACCTCGGTTTGCCGGTGGATCACATCGACGTCGGCGGGGGCCTGGGTGTGGATTACGACGGTACCCACTCGCGTAACGCCAGCTCCATCAACTACGACATGGACGACTACGCCGGCGTGGTCGTGGGCATGCTCAAGGAATTCTGCGACGCGCAGAGCCTGCCGCATCCGCACATCTTCTCCGAAAGCGGTCGCTCGCTGACCGCCCACCACGCCATGCTGGTGGTGCAGGTAACCGACGTCGAAAAACACAACGACGAAATCCCGCTGATCGAAAACAAGGAAAGCCTGCCGGAAACCGTGCAATGGCTGGTGGATCTGCTGGGCCCGACCGACATTGAGATGGTCACCGAAACCTACTGGCGCGCCACCCACTACATGAGCGACGTGGCCGCCCAGTACGCCGACGGCAAACTGACCCTGGCAGAAAAGGCCCTGGCCGAACAATGCTACTTCGCCGTGTGCCGTCGCCTGCACAACTCGTTGAAAGCCCGTCAACGCTCGCACCGCCAGGTGCTGGACGAACTCAACGACAAGCTGGCCGACAAGTACATCTGCAACTTCTCGGTGTTCCAGAGCCTGCCGGACACCTGGGCCATCGGCCAGGTGCTGCCGATCCTGCCGCTGCACCGTCTGGACGAGGAGCCGCTGCGCCGCGCCGTGTTGCAAGACCTGACCTGCGACTCCGACGGCAAGATCAAACAATACGTCGACGAACAGAGTATCGAAACCAGCCTGCCGGTACATGCCCTGAACGAAGGCGAGGACTACCTGCTGGGTATCTTCCTGGTCGGCGCCTACCAGGAAATCCTCGGCGACATGCACAACCTGTTCGGCGATACCGACTCGGTGAACATCTACCAGCGTGAAGACGGCTCGGTGTACAGCGCCGGGATCGAAACCCACGACACCATCGAAGACATGCTGCGCTATGTGCATTTGTCGCCGGAGGAGTTGATGACGCATTACCGTGACAAGTGCGCCAGCGCCAAGATCAGCGCATCGGAGCGTACCCAGTTCCTCGACGCGTTGCGTCTGGGGCTGACGCGGTCTTCGTACCTGTCTTCCTGATATCGGTTCAGCGTTTAACAAGGGCTGCAGTTAACACTGCGGCCCTTTTTTATGGAGTTGGCGGTCAAGTGCCGGTTCCAAGGCACCTTTCATCTGCGCAGCGATAAGTAAACGGTCAATATACGACGACGCACAAGTTGACCGAACAGCCGCCGGGATTGAACTTGAGATTGAATCGGTCAATCTTGTCGCGGTTGCTATCTTCCGGCATTACGGTTAATCCGAAGCTATTGATGGGTAGGTCGATTGTTGCGTTTGGCGCGAGGGGGTGGACGTCAGAATTCTGGCTGACGCGTACATTGGAACTGCCGGCATTGCTTACCCGCATGGTTCCCTCAACGCTGTTGGGGCCTCCAGCGGTGCATCCGGCGATCGTTGCCAGGGTGCACGCTGTGACGATCCATAGTGCGGTAACGCTTGTGTATTTTGTGATGTTCATATTCGACTCTCCAGGAAGGTAGGGGGTGGATACCTCCCTGGCTATTCAACCCCCGGGTCGTCGGTTTGTAACCTGTCAGAAGTAACAGGTAGGGGATTAATGACGGGTGCCGATCCATTGTTCCTGCCGGTTCAGCCGCCAGGCGATCGCCCACAGCGTCAGGCTGCGTATCGCCATGAACAGCAGGAAGGTTATCCACAAGCCGTGATTGCCCAGCCCCTGCAACGCCCAGGCAAACGGCGACACCATCAGCACCGTCAGCAGCATTGCGTTGCGCATCTCCCGAGCCCGCGTTGCACCAATAAACAGCCCATCCAGCAAATAACTCCACACCGCAATCAACGGCAATACCGCCAGGTAAGGCAGGTAGATATCAGCCGTTTCGCGCACGCTGGGGATATCGGTCTGCATGGCGATAAACAGATGGCCGGCGACGGTGAACAACAATGCAAATCCAAGGCTGGCGATCAGTGACCACCCACCGGCCACCACCAGCGAACGGCGCAGGGATTGCCGGTCGCGGGCGCCGATGGCGTGGCCGCACAGGGCTTCGACGGCGTGGGCCAGGCCGTCCAAGGCGTGGGCGGTCAGCAGCAGGCCGTTGAGCAGCAGCGCGTTGGCCGCCACGGTGGCGTCGCCCAGGCGTGCGCCTTGCACGGTGATCATGAAAAACACCGACTGCAACGCCAGGCTGCGGATAAAAATGTCGCGGTTCACCGCCAGCAACGGGCGCCAGCTCTCCCATCGTTTCAATGCGGCCCAGGCGATATGCCCGGGGTAGGCGCGCAGGGCCTTTTGCGTAAGGGCCAGGCCGAGCAGGGCACCGGTCCATTCGGCGATCACCGAGGCGCGGGCGGAGCCGACCACGCCCCAATCCAAACCCAGCACAAACCACAGGTTCAAGGCGATGTTCACCAAGTTGGTGGTCAGCAGAATCGCCAGCGGCGCGCGAGCGTTCTGTGTGCCGAGGAACCAGCCGACCAGGGCATAGCTGGCCAGCGCGGCGGGCAGACCGAACAGGCGAGTGTGGAAGAAATCGCGGGTCAGTTGGTTCAGTTCGGGCGAGGGCTGCATCCATTCCAGGGCCAGGTGGCTCAGGGGAATGCCCACGGTGCCGAGCAGCATTGCCAGGCCCAGCGCCAGCAGCAAACCTTGCAGCAGGATTTGCCGCAGTGCCGCACCATCCTTGCGCCCGGCGGCCTGGGCGGCAAAACCGGTGGAGCCCATGCGCAGAAACCCCATGGCCCAGGCCAGGAAGGTATACAGGCTGGCCCCGACGGCCACGGCGCCCAGTTGGTGGGCATGGGGCAGGTGGCCGATGACCATGCTGTCGACCAGGGCTACCAACGGCACGGATATGTTCGAAAGAATCATCGGCGCAGCCAGGGCCCATACACGGCGGTGGGTGGGGCGGTCGCGCCAATCGGTCAGTAAGGTGGACATTCAGGCTCCTTGGGGGAACGACATTGTAACCATCCATTAGCCCTGCAGCAGAGCCAATGTGGGAGGCGGCTGTGGGATTTGGCTGGGGGTTTCAAACGGCTGCGAACCAACCCACCCTCCGTCGGTCAATGTGACCAGTGCCACACCAGCCCCGCTCGGGCTGATATATAGTTCACGCCCCGGTTTCCTCTGACAACGAGTGCCCCAATGCTTAACAAAGGACTGTTCCTGGCTTGCGCGCTGGCCCTGCTGAGTGCCTGCGATTCCTCCGACAAACCTGCTGCGCCGACTGCCCCCGCAGCCGCCACCAGCACCGCGCCCAAGCCGGTCAAGGCGGCAGTGGATGTGGCGGCGCTGAAGCAACGGTACGCTGGGCGTGAGTTGAGCGTGGTGGACGTGTCCGAGGTGCAGCTGGACGGTGCCAGCACGTTATCGGTGAGCTTCTCCATTCCTCTGGACCCGGAGCAGAAGTTCGCCGACAAACTGCATCTGGTCGACAGCAAGTCCGGCAAGGTCGACGGCGCCTGGGAGCTGTCCGACAACCTCATGGAACTGCGCCTGCGCCACCTCGAGCCGCAGCGCAAACTGGTGCTCACCGTCGACGCCGGGGTCAAGGCGGTCAATGACAATAAGCTCGCCGCCGAATACAGCGCCCGCCTGGAAACCCGCGACCTGCAAGCCACCGTCGGCTTCGCCAGTCGCGGCACCCTGCTGCCGACGCGCCTGGCAGAAGGCCTGCCGGTGATCGCGCTGAACGTCGACAAGATCGACGTCGAATTCTTCCGCATCAAGCCCGAGTCCCTGCCGTCGTTCCTGGCTCAGTGGGGGCGCAATACCAGCCTGCAAAGCTATGAGTCCCGTGAGTTGCTGCCCATGGCCGACCTGGTCTATGGCGGGCGTTTCGACCTCAATCCGGCGCGCAACACGCGCGAAACCCTGCTGCTGCCGATTGCTGGCCTCAAGCAATTGCAGCAGCCGGGGGTGTATCTGGCGGTGATGCGAGCATCGGGCACTTACAACTATTCTCAGCCGGCCACGCTGTTCACCTTGAGTGACATCGGCCTTTCCGTGCATCGCTACAGCAATCGTCTCGACGTCTTTACCCAGGCCCTGGAAGGCGGCAAGGCCCTGAACGACGTGGACCTGGAAGTGCTGGACGCCGATGGCCGCGTGCTGGCCCAGGGCAAGACCGAAAAGGGCGGCCATGCGCAATTGCCGCTGCCGAAAAAAGCCCAGGTGTTGCTGGCCAAGCAAGGTGAGCAGACCAGCCTGCTGCGCCTGGACAGCGCCGCCCTCGACCTGGCCGAGTTCGACATCGGCGGCCAACCGTCCCATCCCTTGCAATTCTTTGTGTTCGGCCCGCGCGACCTGTATCGCCCCGGCGAAACCGTGCTGCTCAACGCCTTGCTGCGCGACAAGGACGGCAACGCGGTCAAGCCGCAGCCGGTGAGCGTCGAAGTGCGGCGCCCGGATGAACAGGTCAGCCGCAAATTCGTCTGGGATGCCGACGCATCCGGCCTCTATCAATACGCCCTGCAATTGGCCGGTGAAGCGCCGACCGGGCGCTGGCAACTGGTGTTCGACCTGGGCGACGGCAAGCCGCAGCTTTACGAATTCCTGGTCGAAGACTTCCTGCCCGAACGCCTGGCCCTGGAACTCAAGGGCAGCGACACGCCGCTGAGCCCGGCGGACAGCCCGCAGATCCAGCTCACGGGGCGCTATCTCTACGGCGCGCCGGCCTCGGGCAACCGCATCAGCGGACAGGTGTATGTGCGGCCGCTGCGCGAGGCGGTCAAATCGCTGCCGGGCTACGAGTTCGGCTCCGTCACCGAGGAGGATCTGAGCCAGGACTTTGAGATCGACGAAAGCGTGCTTGACGCCAAGGGCCATGAAGTCCTGAGCATGGAGAGCAAATGGGCCGAGGCCAAGTCGCCGCTGCAATTGATTGTGCAGGCCAGTCTGCATGAGTCGGGCGGGCGGCCGATCACTCGGCGCCTGGTGCAGCCGATCTGGCCAGCCAAGCAACTGCCGGGCCTGCGTGGGCTGTTTGACGGCAAGGAAACCAATGGCGACGGCCCGGCGGAATTCGAAGTGCTGCTCGCCAACCAGGAAGGCCAGAAGCTCGCCGCGCCCAACCTCAAGGTACGCCTGGTGCGCGAGCGCCGTGACTACTACTGGAACTACTCCGACAGCGACGGCTGGAGCTATCACTACAACGAGAAATTCCTCAACCTCGACGAGCAAACCTTGAACATCAAGGCCGGCGACACCGCCAAGGTCAGCTTCCAGGTGGAATGGGGCCCGTACCGCGTCGAGGTCGAAGACCCGCAGACCGGCCTGGTCAGCAGCCTGCGTTTCTGGGCCGGCTACCAGGCCCAGGACAATACCGAAGGCGGCGCGGTGCGCCCCGACCAGGTCAAGCTGGCGCTGGACAAACCGGCCTATGGCGATGGCGACACCGCTAACATCACAGTCACGCCGCCGGCCGCGGGCAAGGGCTACCTGCTGGTGGAATCCGCCGAAGGGCCGCTGTGGTGGCAGGAAATCGACGTGCCGGCCGAAGGCAAAAGCTTTGCCGTGAAGCTTGATCCGAAATGGTCGCGTCATGACCTGTACGTCAGCGCCCTGGTGATTCGTCCCGGCGAACGCAAAGCCAATATCACCCCCAAACGTGCGGTGGGCCTGCTGCACCTGCCGCTGGACCGCACCCAGCGCAAGCTCGGCGTGACCCTCACCGCACCGGAAAAAATGCGTCCCAAGCAACCGCTGAAAGTGAAAGTCGCCGCCCGGAATGCCGATGGCAGCGTGCCGAAACAGGTGCATGTACTGGTGGCGGCAGTGGACGTGGGCATCCTCAACATTACCGAATACCCGACGCCGGACCCGTACGCCAGCCTGTTCGGCCGCAAGGCCTATGGCGTGGATCAGTTCGATATCTACGGCCAGTTGATCGAAGCCGGGCAAGGCCGTCTGGCCAGCCTGGCGTTCGGCGGTGACGCGGCGTTGGCCAAGGGGGGCAAGCGCCCGGACACCAGCGTGACCATCGTCGCCCTGCAAAGCGCGCCGGTGACTTTGAATGACAAGGGCGAGGGTGAAGTCAGCGTCAATATTCCCGACTTCAACGGCGAACTGCGCCTGATGGCCCAGGCCTGGAGCGATGACCGCTACGGCATGGCCGAAGCCAGGACGGTGATCGCCGCGCCGCTGGTGGCCGAACTGTCGGCGCCGCGCTTCCTGGCCGGCGGCGATCAGACGACCCTGGCGCTGGACCTGTCCAACCTGTCGGGCAAGGCGCAGAAACTCGATGTGCAACTGAGTGCCGAAGGCCAACTGGAACTGGTCAATGCCGGCGCGCAATCGGTGGAACTGAAACAAGGCCAGCGCACCACGCTGCGCATCCCGGTCAAAGCCTGGGGCGGGCTGGGACAGGGCAAGCTCAAGGTGACGGTCAACGGGCTGGACCTGCCGGGCGAACAATTGCCGCCGTTCAGCCGCGAATGGACCCTGGGCGTGCGCCCGGCTTATCCGGCGCTGCTCAAGCATTACCGCGCGGTGCTCAAGAACGAGCCGTGGAGCCTGCCCGTCGGCACGCTGGACCAGTTCGATGCCTCGGGGCGTGAGGCCTTGTTGAGCCTGTCGAGCCGGCCGCCGCTGAACCTGGGCGCGCAGATCAGTGCGCTCAAGGCCTATCCGTATGGTTGCCTGGAACAAACCGCCAGCGGCTTGTACCCCTCGCTGTATGCCGACGACGCGTTGCTCAAGCGCCTGGGCGTCAAGGGTGAGCCGGATGCCGAGCGCAAGCGCAAGATCGAGCTGGGCATCGAGCGCCTGCTGGGCATGCAACGCTACAACGGCAGCTTTGGCCTGTGGGGCGCCGACGGCGAAGAGGAATATTGGCTGACCGCTTACGTCACCGACTTCCTGTTGCGCGCCCGTGACCAGGGTTTTGCCGTACCGGCCGAAGCCCTGAAAAAAGCCAGCGAGCGCCTGCTGCGTTACGTGCAGGAGCGTAACCTGATCGACGTCGACTACAGCGACAACGCCGACCACACCCGCTTCGCCGTGCAGGCCTACGCCGGCATGGTCCTGGCGCGCAGCCAGCAGGCGCCGTTGGGGGCCTTGCGCAGTATTTTCGAACGGCGCAGCGACGCGCGTTCCGGGCTGCCGCTGGTGCAATTGGCGATTGCCCTGCAAAAGATGGGCGACCAACCGCGTGCCGACCAAGCTTTGCTCGCCGGCCTGGCCGCACAACGCAATACCAAGGAGTGGCTGGCCGACTACGGCAGCCCGCTGCGCGACCAAGCGATGATTCTGGCGTTGCTTGAGGAAAATGACCTGGCCAAGGGCAAGCGTGAGGAGCGGTTGTTCACCTTGTCCGATCAACTGGCGGCCAGCCCGTACCTGTCGACCCAGGAGCGCAATTCGCTGTTCCTCGCCGGCCGCCTGGGGTTCGCGCAACCTGAGGCGAACTGGCAGGTGTCGCTTACCGGCAGTGGCGGGGAGCATGAATTGAATAATCAGCAGCCGACGCTGGCGCTCGAAGGCAAACTATTGTCCGGCGATCTGGCCCTGAGTAATCAAGGCGACACGCCGGTGTACCAGCAGTTGACCCTCTCGGGTTATCCACAAGTGCCGCCGACAGCGGGGGGCGACAACCTCAGTATCCGGCGCGAATACCTGGGCATGAACGGCCAGCCGTTGAACCTGCGCAACCTCAACAGCGGCGACCTGGTGCTGGTGCATGTGGCGGTCAGCGCCAAGCAGCGGGTGCCGGACGCACTGGTGGTAGACCTGCTGCCGGCGGGCCTGGAACTGGAAAACCAGAACCTGGCGCAAAGCGCCGCCAGCCTGGAAAACGCCAGCAGCCAAGTGAAGGAATGGCGTGAGTCGATGCAGAACGCATCGCTCAAGCATCAGGAGTTCCGCGATGATCGCTATGTGGCGGCACTGAACCTGGACAGCGATGTCACCACGCACCTGCTGTATCTGGCGCGTGCCGTGACGCCGGGCACCTATCGCGTGCCGCCGCCGCAGGTGGAGTCGATGTATCGGCCGAATTGGCAGGCGGTGGGTGACACCCCGGCGGACCTGGTGATCAAGGGGCGCTGATTTCTCAACGTGGGATCGGAACTGATGTGGGAGGTGGCAAGCCCTCCTCCCACAGCGGCGGTGACAGTCTTGGGGGTCAGTGCACGACCCAACTGAGCAGCCACAGGCCGAGCATCAGCCAGATGATGCCCATGATGATTGACGCCCGCATAAAGGCGCGAACGGCCGAGTAGAGCAGCATCAGGCCGATGATCAGGGTGATGATGCTGATGATCGACGTGTCCATGCCCAAGGTGCGGGACAGACCCTCGACAAAGTTACTGCCGGCGTGGGTCAGGGCACCGAACAGTCCGCTGAGGCCATCGACGATAAAGCGGATGACGGAACCGAGCGCCTGGCCCAGCCATTCGAAGAAGCTTTCTACCTGCATGTGAGTGTCCTGATCAGAAGGTGGGCGTGTGTGTGCCTTTGGTTGTAATTGCAGCGGGCTAGTTCCCCACAAGCATAGAGGTTTGCCGGTTTGAGGTTTCGTTTAATCATGGCTGGATGCGCTCGGCTGTCACAGTTACTGCGCTGGGTTTTGGGTGTTGTGCTGGTAGTGATCGCGCTGCTCTGGCTGGCGGACCGCCTCTGGCCCCTGCCGCTGCCCAAGGACGGCCTGGCGCGGGTGGTGCTGGCCGAGGATGGCACGCCGTTATGGCGGTTTGCCGATGCCAATGGTGTGTGGCGCTACCCGGTGCAGACCCGTGAGGTGTCGCCGTACTACCTCGACGCGCTGCTCACCTACGAAGACCGCTGGTTTTATCAGCATCCTGGCGTGAACCCGCTGGCGTTGGTGCGGGCGACCTGGCAGAACCTGGCCGGGGAGCGGGTGGTGTCGGGTGGCAGTACCCTGTCGATGCAGGTGGCGCGTCTGCTGGACCCGCATTCGCGTACCTTTCACGGCAAGTTGCGCCAGCTGTGGCGCACGGCCCAATTGGAGTGGCACCTGTCCAAGGCCGAGATCCTCAACCTGTACCTCAACCGCGCGCCCTTTGGTGGCACCTTGCAGGGCGTGGCGGCGGCCAGTTGGGCTTACCTGGGAAAGTCCCCGGCGCAGTTGACCCATGCCGAGGCCGCGTTGCTGGCGGTATTGCCCCAGGCACCGAGCCGCCTGCGCCCGGATCGCCATCCGCAACGCGCGCAGCAGGCCCGCGACAAAGTGCTGCGGCGTCTCGCCGAATTCAAGGAGTGGCCGCAGGCCGCAGTCGATGAAGCCCTGGAGGAACCGCTGCTGCTCGCCCCGCGCCTGGAGCCCAGCCTGGCGCCGTTGCTCGCGCGCCGCCTGAACCGTCCCGACAGCCCGCCGCTGATCCGCACCACCCTCGACGCCACTCTGCAACGTCGCCTCGAAGACCTGTTGCTGGGCTGGCGTGCGCGCCTGCCGGAGCACACTTCGGCCGCGATCCTGGTGGTGGAGGAAGAAAGCATGGCGGTACGCGCTTACCTGGGCTCGGTTGACATCAACGATGCCAAGCGCTTCGGGCATGTGGACATGGTCAATGCCTTACGCTCGCCGGGTTCCACCCTGAAACCTTTCCTGTATGGCATGGCGCTGGATGACGGCTTGATTCATTCCGAGTCGCTGCTGCAGGACGTGCCCCGGCGCTATGGCGATTACCGCCCGGGCAATTTTTCCATGGGCTTTACCGGCGCGGTGCCGGCGAGCACTGCGCTGTCCAGTTCGCTTAACCTGCCGGCGGTGCAATTGCTGGAAGCCTACGGGCCCAAGCGCTTCGCCGCGCAGATGCGCATCGGCGGCGTGCCCCTGGCGCTGCCGGCGCTGGCCGAACCGAGTCTGGCGCTGATCCTGGGCGGCGCGGGCAGCCGCCTGGAGGATCTGGTCAGCGGCTACAGTGCCTTTGCCCGCGACGGCAAAAGCGCCACCCTGCGATTTCAGCCGGACGATACGCTCAGAGAACGGCCGCTGCTGTCGCCAGGGGCTGCCTGGATTGTGCGGCGCATCCTCAGCGGCCAGGCTCGACCGGATCGCGACCCGCGTGCCGAGTTGGTGCAGCGTCCGGTGCTGGCCTGGAAAACCGGCACCAGCTACGGCTTCCGTGATGCCTGGGCAATTGGTGTGGGGCCGCGCTACTTGATCGGCATCTGGATCGGCCGCCCGGACGGCACGCCCGTGCCTGGCCAGTTCGGACTGGCGTCGGCGGCGCCGCTGATGCTGCAGGTGCACGATGTGCTGACCAACCGCGACAGCCAGCGCGGCATCAGCGCGCCAGTCAAAGCGGTGCCGGCCAATGTCGGCGTGGCGGCGATCTGTTGGCCGCTGGGCCAGCCCATGAGCCGCACCGACCCCAATTGCCGACGCCAGCGCTTTGCCTGGACGCTGGACAACACTACGCCGCCGACTTTACAGGCGTTGGATCAGCCGTTGAGCGTGGGCTTGATGGAGAGCGTTTGGGTCAATGCCAAGGGTTTGCGTGTGGACGCCCACTGTCCCGGCGCGGTTGCCAGGAATATCGCCCTGTGGCCCGCGCCGCTGGAGCCATGGCTGCCCAGGGCTGAACGCCGTGAAGCGCGCATTCCGGCGGCCGACCCGGACTGCCCGCCACCGGCCTTGGCGGCATCTTCACCGTTGTCGATTGTCGGTGTGCGCGAAGGCGACCAACTGCGCCTGCCCGCCGGCAGCCAGCAGGCTTTACAGCTAAAACTATCCGCCCTGGGCGGCAGCGGCCGGCGCTGGTGGTTCCTCAACGGCGCGCCCCTGGGCGACAGTGCCAACCAGGACAGCGTCAATGCCAGTTTCGAGCGCTTGGGCCGCTACCAGCTCAGTGTGTTGGATGAGGCCGGTCAAACCGCCAGGCTTGAATTCAGCGTGGTGGATTAGGGCCTCATCGGGGGCAAGCCCCCTCCCACTTTTTGATATGTAAATGCATTCAAATGTGGGAGGGGGCTTGCCCTCAATGGCGGCCTGAAGACCAACCCAGGTGATTCACTTGCCTTCAACGCTCATCCCCCCGAAGCTATACACCTTCAGGAGCCCGCCCCATGAACCTCGAACACCTCACCGAACGCCTGCATCGCATCCGCGATACCAACGACTGGAAACCGTTTCACAGCCCGAAAAACCTGGCCATGGCTGCCAGTGTGGAAATGGCCGAACTGGTGGAAATCTTCCAATGGCTCACCGAAGATCAATCCCGCCAATTACCCGCCGACACACTTGCCCACGCCGGGCAGGAAGTCGGCGATATCGTGTTGTACCTGTTGTTGCTGTGCAGTGAGTTGGGCCTGGACATGAACGAGGTGGTGCGTGCCAAACTGGCCGACAGCGAACGGCGGTTCGCCCCATGAGTGATCGTCACTTCGATCAACTGGCCACGCGCTTCGCCGAAAAAATCTACGGCGGGGCCAAAGGCGCGATCCGCCTGGCGGTGTTGCAGGCCGACCTGGCCGAAGCGCTGCCTGATCGCCCATTGCGCGTGCTCGATATTGGCGCGGGCCTGGGGCATATGTCGCTTTGGCTGGCCGAGCGTGGTCACCAGGTAACCCTGGCCGAACCCGC
Source organism: Pseudomonas quebecensis (assembly GCF_026410085.1). Classification (NCBI taxonomy): domain Bacteria; kingdom Pseudomonadati; phylum Pseudomonadota; class Gammaproteobacteria; order Pseudomonadales; family Pseudomonadaceae; genus Pseudomonas; species Pseudomonas quebecensis. Next base: position 4,616,959 of record NZ_CP112866.1, on the reverse strand, counting down.
CGCGCCGATGCTCGAGGGCGCGCGCCAACGCTTCGCCGAAGCCGGGCAGCATGCGACCTTTATCCACGCGCCCTGGCAGGAGCTGCTCGGCCAACTCACGCAACCCTATGACCTGGTGCTGTGCCACGCCGTGCTGGAGTGGCTGGCCGAACCCCACGCCATCCTGCCGGTGCTGCATCAGCTGACCGCGCCGGGCGGCTGGTTGTCCCTGGCGTTCTACAACCGCGATGCGCTGATCTACCGCAACCTGCTCAAAGGCCACTTCCGCAAGATGCGCAAGAACGACATGGCCGGCGAAAAGCAAAGCCTCACGCCGCAACAGCCCCTCGACCCGCGAGAGCTGGCGGCGCAACTCGAAGGGCTGTGGCAGGTCGAAAGCCAAAGCGGGGTGCGGGTCTTCCACGACTACATGCCGGTGGAGTTCCAGGCTCGCGCCGCATTGCAGGACCTTATCGAGATGGAGCTCATTCACCGTCGTCACCCAAGCTTTGCCGGACTTGGGCGTTATTTGCACTGGATCTGCCGTCCGGTTTAAGCGGCCCAGTCCGGGGAGGTCGAAATGCGTCGTCTGTGTTTGATCCTGCTGTCTCTCGGGCTGGGCGCATGCTCCAGCCCCAACCCTTATGTGGCCGCTTCGGCGCCGATCCCGCCGGCACCGCCGCAGGCTGCCGGCACCTTCGATGCCAGCGCCTACCCGGCGCCGGTGCGGGACTACGGCGCCTATCGCAATTGGGCCTGGCGCAACGGCCGGCTCCCGGCGGGTACGGCCTGGGCCGACTCGGCACAAATCGCCGAAGCGGTCAGCGGCGCGCTCGACCAGCGCGGCCTGCGCCCTCTGCACGACAATCGCCCGGCGGACTTGCTGGTCAGCGCCGACGTGCGCCAGGAGAAACGCCTGCGCCAGGTCCAGGACGATTACGGCTACGGTTACAGCGGCTACAACCGCTATGGCCCGGGCTACGGCATGTACAACACGGTGCCGGTGGTACGCACCTATGAGGTGCAGGTGGTGGTGGTTCGCATCAACCTGTTCGATGCCCGCAGCGGCCAGCCGGTATGGAGCGCCAGCGCGGAAACCGGCAGCCAGGGCAGCCTCGGCGAGCGGGCCGAAGCATTGCGCCAGGCCGTACAAAAGGCCATGGCCGCGTACCCTCCCCGTTAACCGCTATTCTCATTTAACGCACCGGTCGCTTTTGGAGAATCACCATGTTCCGTCGTCTCGCTACGCTTGCGTTTGCCATGCTGCTGGGCGGTTGCCAGACCAGTCAGGTCAACCACGACTTCGATGCCAGCCGCGACTTCGGCGCGTACCGCAGTTGGGCCTGGAAAGACCCTGCCCTGCAGTACCGCCCCGATGACCCGCGCATCCAGAGCGACCTCACCGAACAGCGCATCCGCCAGGCCGTCGGCGAACAACTTGATCAGCGCGGTCTGCGCCCGGCCGCCGCCGGTACCAAGGCGGACGTGAACGTGCAGGCCTACCTGATCGTCGAAGACCGCCAGCAACAAGTCACCACCAACTATGGCGGCGCCTGGGGCGGCCCATGGAACGGCTACTGGGGCGCGCCGATGTACAACGAAACCCGCAACATCACCTACAAGGTGGCAACCATCCAGATCGACCTGCTCGATGGCAAGGACGGCAAACTGGTGTGGCGCGGCAGCGACGAACAACTGATGAGCAGCACCCCGAACCCACAGGATCGCAACAACGCGATCCGCACCACGGTCACTCGTATCCTCTCCAGTTATCCACCCCATTGATCGCTGACCGCCGCCGGCGCGGCAGCCCCCGCCATCCTTGTCTACACTCCTTCGAACCTACGGAGAGTAAGCGCGAAGGAGTGCCTGATGTCTCCCCGAATCGGTTGCAGGCAGCGTGGTGCCATCAGCTTGATGGCGGCGGGTACCCTCGCGGTAGCCCTGGTCTTTTTATTGCTGGCGGTAGACAGCGGCCGCCTGTACCTGGACAAGCGCAAATTACAATCCATCGCCGACACCTCGGCCCTGGAAGCCGCCGGGCGCGGCGGCCTGTGCAGCCCCACCACCACAGCCAACGACTTCGCCAGGGAAAATGCCGCGCGCAACGGTTTCACGGTGACTGGCGACAGCAGCCGTGGCCTGACAGTGACGTGCGGTACGCTGGTCACCAATGCCGGTAATATCCGCGTCTTCAACCCGGATGCCACCAAGAACGAGGCCGTACGCGTGGTGGCGACCCGCAGCGTGATGACCAGCGTTGTCAGCGGCCTCTGGAGCCTGTTCAGCGGCGGTTCGGCATCCACCCAGACCCAACTCAGCGCCACCGCCGTGGCCGCCTACGCGCCGCCCGTGGCGCAACTGAGCATCCGCAGCAACCTGGGCACCGTCGATTCGGCAAAGTCAGATGTTTTGAACCTGGCGATGGGGCGCCTGCTGGGCGGCAGCCTGTCGCTGACCGCGGCAGGCTGGAACGGGCTGCTGAACACCAACGTCAACCTGCTCGGTTACCTTGATCAGTTGGCGCTTACCTTGAACGTGAAGGCGGGCGACTACGATGCGTTGCTCAGTACGGCGGTGTCCGCCAATGAGTTGATCGACGCGTCGGTGAAGGTCCTGCAAAAAAACGGCGCCGTGGCCACCGCCGTTATCAATGATGTGATCAAGGTTCAGGCGATTGCCCCCAGCACCCGGCAGTTGACGGTCGGGCAGTTGCTCCAAATCGCCACCGGTACGTCGGCTGCCGCTTTGAACAGCAACCTTCAACTGTTCCAACTGCTGCAAACCACCGCGCAATTGTCCAGCAGCAAGAACCCGGTGAGCGCAGCGGTGCAGTTGAATATTCCACTGGTAGGCAATGTATCGGTGCAGACCAAAATCATGGAGCCGCCGCAACTGTCGGCGATCGGCAACCCGGCGAAGGCCAAGGCGGGGCTTAATAATGTGCCGCCGACGGATCAGATAGCCGTGCGTACGGCGCAGGTGCGCACGCTGATAACGGTGCAGGCACCTGTCTTGAATGGAGTGTCTTCAGTCGCGACGGTACTGAGCGGGCTGCGTACACCGGTTTCGAACCTGGTGAAGGGCCTGTTGAATTTGAATATTCCAGCGGCGGTGGGTGGGCTCCTTTGTCTGGTCTCCTGCGAAATCACCGATGTGGCGATCAGCGATACGCTGTCGATCTACATCGAGGCCGGCAGTGCTGAAAGCCATGTCACGGATTACGCCTGCGCCACGCCGGCCAGTAAGTCTCTGACCACGCAGACCAGCACCTCCGCAGCAACGTTAGGCATCGGCACCATCAGTTCGACGGCGTTTTCCTCCACCGCGCCGGTGGTCGTGCAACCGCTGAGGCTGGTGGATTTCGGCAAGCGTTCGTGTGCGGTATTGAACTTGCTCTGCAGCCCCAACCGCACACCGAATGTGGGCGGTGGCCTGACGGTCAAAGCGCTGTCCACCGTGGGTGCCCAGTCCGGCCCGCTGGTATTTGCCCCCGTGGCGGAGATGAACGCCACGCCCACCTACCTCCCCGCGGCGGGCACGAGCAATATCATCGGCAGCCTGAGCGCGACATTGAGCGCTCTGCAGGTCACCTATGTGCCTCCCAGCGGCAGCGTGTCCAGCGGCGCGCTGGCGAGCGTGGCCAGCACGATGAACACCATTGCCAACTCGGTGATCTCGCTGGTTCAGGGCGTGCTGTCGCCGCTGCTTGACCCTGTCGTCAACAGCCTGCTCAAGTCCCTGGGCATCAGCCTGGGCAACGCCGAAGTCGGCGCCAACCTCAGTTGCCAGATGGGCCGCGCTTACCTGGTGATCTGAGCCACCGGCAATTCCACGCAGAACCGCGCGCCCTGTTCGCCGTTGACCACGCTCAGGCGTCCGCCCATGTTTTCCACAATGCCGTAGCTCACCGACAAGCCCAGCCCGGTGCCCACGCCGATCGGCTTGGTGGTGAAAAACGGTTCGAAAATCCGCTCCAGCAGACGCGGGTCGATACCGCCGGCGTTGTCTTCCACCCAGAGGCACACATGTCGGCTGTCGTGCTCACAATGCAGCGCGATCCAAGGGCGCAGTTGCGGGTTCTTTTCGCGCTGGCTCGACAGCGCGTCGCGGGCATTGACCATCAGGTTGATCAACACTTGCTCCAACTGGTCGACATGACCGTTGACCTGCACCGCGACGTCCGGCGCGGTGACGCGCAGTTCCACGCCTTTGCCGCGCAGCCCTTCGCTGAGCAGCGCCAGGGTGCCCTCCACCGCCTGGGCCGGGTCGAAGGGCCGCTGTTCGATTTCCGAGCGGCGGCCGAATACGCGCATGTGGTCCACCACGCGGGTGGCGCGTTGCACCTGGGCGTCGATGCGCTGCAGTTTTTCGGTGAGGTAAGCCACCTCGGCGTTACCGTCGCCCAGGCGCTTGAGCACGTTGACGATAGCCATGCGCATCACATTCAGCGGCTGGTTGATTTCGTGGGCCAGGCCGGTGGCCATTTCGCCGAGGGTGGCCATCTTGGCGCTCTGGGTCAGTTGCTGCTGGGAGCGCCGCACTTCGGTGTTGTCGCGGCCCACGGCCTGTACCTCCAGCAGCGTGCCGTGCGCATCGAACACGCCACGGTCGGACCACACCCACCAGGCATGTTCGCGCCCCGGCAGCGCCAGGCTGATTTCCGCCGTGCTCACTGGAAACTCCGGGGTCAATCGGCCGATACGCTGCACAAAGGCTCGGCGCTGTTCGTCCGACAGCCAATGGCCGAGGTTCAGCCCCGGTAATTGAGCGGGTTGGCATTCGAGGTAGTGGGCCAACGGCGTGTTGCCGAAGGTCAGCGTCAAGTCCGGGCGGTAACGGCAGATCATCGCCGGCGAGTCTTCCACCAGGATGCGGTAGCGCTCTTCGCTTTGCTGAATGCGCTCGGCGGCCAGTGTCGCTTCGGTCACGTCCAGCCACAGGCCCACCGCCTCCACCGGTATGCCAAGGTCGTCGCGCAAAAGTTTGGCCTCGTCGAGCAGCCAGTGGTAATGGCCCTGGCTGTCGCGCACACGGTAGCGGCTGCGCACGCTGCCCTCGCGTAGCAACTGGCGCGTGCGCTCGAAGTAAAGGTCGCGGTCGTCGGCGTGGATCAGTGCGGGCAGGTGCTCGTGGTCGCAGTCGGCCAGGGTCCAGCCGAGCAGGGGCAGCAAACTGTCGCTGAAGAACACGGGGTGCAGCGCGCCGCTCACGTAGCGCTGCACATAAATCACCGCCGGGGCGCTGGCGATCAGGTTGTCCAGGCGCGCATGGGCGGCGGCGGCCTGCACTTGCTGGTTCTTGATGTCGCTGATGTCGAGCATGAAGCCGACCCAGCGCCGCTGCCGGCCCTCGCCCAGCACTTGGCCTTGCACGCGATACCAGATCGGATTCTGCGCGGTGTCGCTGCGTTGCAGGCGCACACCGGTCAGCAGCGGCCTGCCCAGGGTCTGCAGGTCGTGCAGGCGGCTGTGCAGTTCCTGGCGGTCGGCGGGGTGGATCAGCTCCAGCCACAGCGCCAGCGGCTGGCGGGTCGGGCCGTCCTCCAGGCTGAGGCTGTGCAGCAACTGCGGCGCCAGCTGGATTTCATCGGTGGCGGGCAGCAGTTCCCACCAGCCGGTGCCAAGCAGGCCTTGCAAGGCTTCGACCCGCTCCAGTTGCTGATGATGGTGTTGCTCGCGCAGGCGGCTGAGCAACGGGCCGGCGAGCGCGGCGGCAAGGTCCAGCCAATCCTGGTCATGGGTGTGCGGTTGGCCGCGGTAGAAACCGCAGAGCAGCCAGGCGGCGACACCCTGGCCGTCCCGATACGGCACCAGCACCCCGTCGGCATCGCCGAACACGCTGTGCAGGCGTGGGTTGTCGCTGCGCCCCCGGGCCGTGTCCAGGCGCAACGGTGCGTTGCCGTTAAGGCTGTCCAGACGCGTGCCCAGGCGCTGGCCGGTCTGCCACAACGCTGGTGCATCGTGGGCCGCATATTGGCTGTAGATTCGCCATCCCTGATCTTCTTCATCCAGCAATGCCACGGCGACACACGGGATGCGCCAGCGTTGCGACAGGCTGCGCAAGTGCTCGTTGAACACCTCGGGCAAGCGGCCAAGGCTGCACACGCGCAATTGCTGGCTCATTCGGCAGGCCAGTTGATGGTTCTGTTCGCGGTCCTGAGCCAGTTGCCGACCTTCGAGCAAATCGCCCACATCCAGCAGGCGCAAGACCCAGCCGTCGGCATCGGGCTCGACCCACCCTCGGGTGTGCAGCACCTGACCGGCCGCCCCCTGAAAATCCAGGTCCAGGCTCTGGTGCTGCCACTCGGCCGGGTTGCCTTCGATACTCAGGGTGCTGCCGGCACACAGTAATTGGCGCAGGTGCGGGCGCGTCCCGCCCACGGTGCTCGGGCCCAATTGCGCGCGCAGCGCCGCGCTCAGGCCCATGACCTGGCCGCGCGAATCCAACTGCACCTGCAAGCCGCTGGCGGTGGGCGTGTGATCGGCGCCAGCGGTACGGCCGAGCAAGCGCCCGAACAGGTGCTCTCCGGCCTTCAAAACTGCAGGCTCGAACGTGCCGCCAGATTGGCCGGCAGCCTGGGCACGGTGCCTACGCCCGGCAGGACCAGTGCCGGGAACACGGCATAGAGTCGGGAGGAGGGGTAGCTGATCGTGACGGTCAAGGTGTTGCCGGTATAGGTGGCGCTCACATCATCACGCTGGAACTGGAAACTGGCCGGGATCCAGCTCAATTGGCCCACCGCTGTGTCCTTGGCGCGTTGAGTCAGTTGCGCGCCGTAGGCCGTCCCGGCGGTCGCGGGGTCCACGGCCATGGCTTGACGCACCGCCTCGGCCGCGGCCTGGTTGAACGATTGCATCAGCAGCAAGGGCAGGCTGTAGCTGATCAAGCCGTAGAACACCGCAAAGAACATTCCGAAGACCAAGGCGAACTCGATGGCGGCGGCGCCTTTCTGCTGGCGGGGGAGGCCGGTTTTCATGACTGCGTCTACCCTGACGGCTACTACTTGATATCAGCATAGAATCAATCAGCGGAAAGGGACTTTTTTTACGTGATTCACGGCGTGGTGGTGCTGGTGTGGCTGGGGCTTTGCGCGTTACAGGACGGGCGACAGCGGCGGATTGCCAATCGCCTGACTCTGGGCGCGGCGCTGTCAGCCTTGATCTACCTGGCGTGCACGGGCACTACCTGGCTCGGTGGGGCCGCCGTCGAAGGTGGCTGGGCATTGGCAGTGGCGCTGGCGTTGTCCTTGCCAGGTTATGCCCTCGGTCGTTTCGGCGCGGGAGATGTGAAACTGCTCGCCGCTCTGGGCCTGGCCGGCACGGTGGATTGCCTGCTGTGGTCGCTGATCGTCGCGGTTGTGGCGCAAGGGGGCTGGGTGCTTGCGGGTCAACGGCTTGCGGTGCGTCTTTCGAAAACGGGCTTGAGGGCGTCAAAAAAACAGCCGTTCGCGCCCTGTGTGCTGGTGGGCTTCACCCTCTACTGGCTGTGGGTTCAATAGCGGGCGTACGTTATGTACAGAGTTACAAACTGCGTCTAGGTTTAGGGGAACGCCCCGTCAATCAGTCGTCCGAATGGATAGGTCGCCTTTGGGCTGCCAGGCATGGAGTCGCGCGTGAATAAGCTGATACCGGCAGTAAAAGTGCTTGTGGTCGACGATCAACCCCTGATCGTGGAAGAACTGTGTGAGTTTCTGGAAGACAGTGGCTACCGCTGCGTGCCCTGTGAATCCAGCCATCATGCGTTGCAGCGTTTTGCTGAAGACGCTGAAATCGGTCTGGTGCTGTGCGACCTGCATATGCCGGACATGGATGGCATCCAACTGGTGCAGGCGATGCAGACGCTTGCCGGCAAGCAACGCGCCTTCGAGGCGATCATGCTCACGGGTCGCGCCGACAAGCAGGATGTGATCAAAGCGCTGCGCGCGGGGATTTCGGATTACTACCAGAAGCCTGTCGATCTGCATGAGCTGCTCGAAGGTATCCAGCGCCAGGAAGCAGCGTTGGACGAGCGGCAAAAAAAGCTGCAGCTGGGGCACCTGAACCAGAAGTTGCAGGACCTCTCCGACTCCATCAATGACCTTTACCAGGACCTCGATAAGGTGCGCCGAGCGCCGGTGTCGTCCGACGACGCTGCGCCCAGCGATGCCGCGCTGCCGGCGGACGTTGCGCCGATCTTCATGCAGCTGTCACCGCGCCAGCTGGACGTGGCGCGCCTGGTGGGCAAGGGCCAGACCAACTACCAGATCGCCTGCGAGCTGGGCATTACCGAGAACACAGTCAAGCTGTACGTGTCCCAGGTGCTGCGCCTGACTCAGATGCACAACCGCACCCAACTGGCGCTGGCCCTGTCGCCCAGTGCGATGGCGCGTCAGCGCATCCCGGAGCACTGACGGGCGCTTATCGGCGCGCGCCGCCGGACGATGCACCGTCGGCGCCCTGTTCGAAGAACTCCGGGATGGGATGCTTATTGCTGTCCAGCCAACGCTGCAACGCCTGCTCGCGCTCGGCGGGGCTGCCGGTTTGCGGCGTCGGCGAGGCGGCCTGGCCGTTGACCTGCAACGTCAGCCACTGCTCCGTTTCGGCTTGCTGCGGTGAGGATGGTCCAGGTTCGATGGCGCAGGCCACCAGAGGCAGCAGTCCTAGAAAAACCAGGTAATGGGCTTTCATTGTGTCGACTCCTATTGCACGGTCACAGGTGGCGCGGCGCCGCCCGTCGCGACGTTGTGCGCCGTTGCGCCGGCGGCCTTGAGTGCCTCGGCACGTTCCTGGGCTTCGGTGACCTGTTCAGGGCTCAGTCCCAGTTGGCTGACCACTTTTGCCGCTTGCCCCCAGTCGTCCTGGTAAATCAACAGCGTTATCAGGTTGACGGCGGCCAATGGGTCGCCTTGCTTGAGTTCGATGGCGGTCAGGAACTCGAAACGCGCGTCCTCCAGGCGCCGTTGCTTGAGGTAAACCACGCCCAGATCATTGCGGATTTTCTCGTCGGTGGGCGCCAGCCGCGCCGCCCGTTGAAGATGGGTCATGGCCTGGGCATTGTCGCCCTTGGCGGCGGCCAGTTGGCCCAGGCCATGTTCGCCTTCGGCGGTCATACAGGTGCCGAGCAGGCTGCGATACAACGGCTCGGCCTCACTGCGTCCGAGCAAGCGATAAGCCCGGGCCTTGCGCTGGCGCACCTGGGGCAGCGCATCGGGCAGACTTTGCAGGTTGGCCAGGCTGGCGTGCAGCTTGCCCTCGTTGGCGAGGTCGTCGGCCAGGTTCAGCGCCAGTTCCTGTTCCGAACCTGGCTTGGCGCAATTGCCGGGCGTGGTCAACGTCGCCCACGGTGACTGGCCATTGGCAGCGCAGCCGCCGAGCATCATCAGAGCCAGTCCGGCAATCAGTATTTTCATCGGGGGCTTTCCTCAAAAGTGGCTGAGTGCACGGGCGATACCGATAAAGGCCGGACCGCCCAGCACGATCAGCAAGGCCGGGAACAGGAACACCATCATCACCACCGACATTTTTGCCGACATCTTGGAGATGTATTCCTGCAAATGGGTCAGGCGTCGGTCGTCGAGCAACTGCTTGAGGGCCAGCAGCGATTTCATCGCACCGCCGCCCTGCAGGATCAGTTGCTGGAGGATGGTGCAGGTGTCGTTGAACTCATCCACGGCCAGCACGCGTGCGGTCTTGCCTAATTCTTCGCCCAGCTCCAGGCCCGAATCGACGCGGGCCAGGACCAGCCGCAGCTCCTGGGTCAACTCCGGCAGCAGGCGCTGGCCCTCGCTGCTCAGCACGCGCAGGGCCTGCTCAACCGCCATGCCCGATTCGAACATGATGCGCAGCAGCGGGATAAAGGTGGCTATCTCGATGGCAATGCGTTGCTGCCGGCGTTTGGCCGTGGATGCCAGGATGCGCTTGGGCAACAGATAGCCCAGGCCCAGCGCCACCAGCGGGGCGATCCACGGCGACGGCGTGTGCGGGTACAGCAGTTGCTGGCCCACCAGGGTCAGGCCGAGCAGCACCAGCGGTGTACCGACCTGGCACGCGGCAAACATCGAGCGCTGATTGGCCTTGCGCCAGCCGACACGGTTGAGCAGGGTCTGGGTTTCGGTGTCCAGAGTAACGGAGCGCTGGGCCAGTGTGCTGGCGCCCAGATGCCGCATCAGGCTGCCGAGCCGCGCCTGGCGGGTGATCTGCCCCTGCAGGCGCAGGTTGATCAGGCGCCGGCGGCGGCGCTGTTCCAGCCAATGGCCGGCCACCAGCACCAAGGCCGCAAGAAACATCAGCGCGCTCGCCAGCAGGGCCATCTCAGATACTCCGCAACATGCGCCACATCACGAAGCTGCCGGTCAGCTCCATGGCCAGGGCGCCGAACAGCATCCAGCGCCCGGTTTCGTCGTTCCACATGGTCATCAGATAGTGCGGGTTGGCGAACATGAAGTACCCGACCATGCACACCGGCAGGCCGGCCAGCACGTAAGCGGTCATGCGCGTTTCCCCAGTCATGGCCTTGAGCTGGCGCGCGCCCTGTTCTTTTTCGCGGATCATCTTGATCAGGTTTTCCAGCAACTCGCTGGCGTTGCCGCCGTAGCGGTGGTTGACCTTGAGACCCAGGGCAAACAGGCGAAACTCATCGCGCTCGTAGAACTCCGCGAAGTCATGCACCGAATCCGGCAGGCTCACCCCCAGTTGCACGTTACGCTGGATGCGCCCCATGGCTTGCTTGAGCGGTTCGTCGGCCGCGTCGATACCGCCAAGCACCGCGTCGGCGAGGGTGCGTCCCGACTTCAGACTGCGCACGGTGTAGTCCAGCAGCGACGGCAGTTGTTCGATCATTCGGCGTACGCGGTGTTGATAGCGCCAGGCGATGTAGGCGCGTGCGATCAGTGGTGGCAGCACAAGCATCAGCAGCAGGCCTGGCCATTGGGCTACCAGCAGCCCGAGCAATGCACCCAGCGCCCAGCCGAAAAGCCACAGGCCCAGGCGCTCGGTGGGCTTGCCCAGGCCGGCGCGTTGGAACATGCGTTCCAGGCCGGCCCACGCAGCGCGGGTCGGTGCCTTCGCAGGCTGGCCTTCGGCGAGCCGCTCCAGCACACGTTCGCTGCTGGCTCGGCGCACGCCGCTCTGGAACAGGCTGAAAGACAGCGCCACCAGGATGATGCAGATCAGCAGCAGGAAGGTTCCGGACACCGTGCTTCTCCTTACTGCGGCAGCGCGCTTTCGCGGCGCAGTTTGTCGCCCGCCGGGTTGAGCGCTTCGCGCACGAACCCGACGGCAGTGCGTCGGTCCAGGCGAAACAGCGTGTTGGTGACGTAAATGTCATCGCGCACGCCCACCACTTCCACCACCTCGCTCACGCAGCGCCGGCCATCGGGCAGGCGGGTGAGTTGGATCACTACGTCCAGCGCCGCGCAGATCATCTGGCGCAGGGTTTTTTCCGCGACCACACGGCCGGTGAGGTCCACCAGGGTTTCCAGGCGCAGCAGCGCATCCTGGGCGTTGTTGGCATGCACGGTGCTCATGGAACCGTCGTGACCGGTGTTCATCGCGGTGAGTACATCGAGCACTTCCACGCCGCGGATTTCACCGAGGATGATGCGGTCCGGGCGCATCCTCAGGGCGTTGCGGATCAGGTCGCTGGCCTTGACCTCGCCATGCCCCTCGGCATTCGGCGGGCGGGTTTCCAGGCGCACCACGTGTGGGTGGCCCAATTGCAGTTCGGCGACGTCTTCGATGGTGACCAGGCGTTCGTGGGGGTTGATCAATTGGCTGAGGATATTGAGCAGCGTGGTCTTGCCGGTGCCGGTGCCGCCGCTGATCAGGATGTTGCAACGCTTGCCCACCGCGTCCTGAAAAAACTCGAAGATGCTGTGGTCGATGGTTTGCATCGCCACCAGGTCGCTGCTCTTGAGCATGTCTTTGCGGAACTTGCGTATCGACAGGCAGGGCCCATCCAGCGCAATCGGCGGGATAATCGCGTTGACCCGGCTGCCGTCCGGCAACCGCGCATCGACCATGGGTGACGATTCGTCCAGGCGCCGGCCCAACGGTGCGAGGATTCGCTGCATCACCCGCTCCACATGGTGCGCATCGATAAAACGCAGGTCGCTCTGGTGCAGCAGGCCTTCGCGCTCGATAAACACCCGGTGCGGGCCGTTGACCAGTATCTCGGTCACCGCCGGGTCGCGCAGCAGCACTTCCAGTGGGCCGAAACCGGTCAGTTCGTCGACGATTTCTTCGGCCAGACGCTCCATCTCGTAACGGGAAACCGCCAGGTGCATGCGCGTGATGTATTCCGACACTTTATCGATCACCAACTGCGCCAGGGATTGGCGCGTGCCTTCCAGCAGGTTTTTGCCCGACTCCTCGATGGCATCGATGATGTAGCGGTGCAACACCAGTTTCAGCCCGTCATGGTCGTTGTGCCCGGGGGCGCGGGCCGGGCCGCCGAACAGTTTCTCGCCGTTCATCGTTGCGACCTGCGCAGACGTTCGAACCAGCGCGCCGACGGTTTCTGCATGCCTTCGGAGCGTCTGGCCAGGCGTTCGCCGAGGGTGCGCAGGCCTTGGGTCAAGGTCTCTCGGGGGGCCAGGCTGAACAGGCTTTGCCCCTGGTTTTTGGCATTCATGCGCAATTCCGCGCTCAGGGGCAGCACCGCGACGCATTCCAGGCCGTAGGTCTTTTCCAAGGTGTCGATGTCCGGCGCGCAGCTTTTGAGGTGGCGGTCGATCAGCAGCTTGGCGTGTTCGAGTTTCATGCCTTTTTCCCGCCACAGGTTGAGCACCGCCAGGTTGCGCCGGCAATCGAGCACACTCTGGTCGGTGCACCACAGCAGCTTGTCGCAGTGGCTGACGAAGGTGCGCAGGGCTTCGCTGTCGGTCTGCCCGGTGAGGTTCACGACGATGTGCTGGAAGTGCTGGCGCAGGGCGCTGAGCAGCATGTACACCTCGGCGGCGCTGGTCAGTTCCAGGGGCTCGTCGTGGCCGGCATAGGCCAGGATGCGCAGGTTGTCATCGGCGCGGGCGAAGGCGCTGTCGATCAACGTAGTGTCCAGGCGCCGCAGATGGCGCAGGGCATCGCCGAAGTTGAAGGTGCTTTCCAGGCCCAGCAGCGCCAGGCTGTCGCCGCGCGGCAGGCCCAGGTCGAGCAACAGGGTCTGCTGCCCGCTCTTTTGCACCACCATGGCCAGGTGGCTGGCCAGCAGGGCACCGTCGCCATTGCCCTGGGTGCCGTAGAGCACGGTAAGCCCGCCCAGGTGCGCATTCGGCGCGCTGGGCGGCAGACGTTTGCTCAGGCGGCGTACCAGCCCGGCCACTTCGCTTGAGCGTGAGCCGTAGGCGACAAAATCCCGCGCGCCGGCCCGCATCGCATTGAGCACCAACTGGTTGTCCATGCCGTCGCCGAGGGCGACGATCGCCAGCATCGGCTTGGCTTCCAGGGCACCTTCGATCAGTGCGCTCTGGGCCACCACGTTGTCGCGGTCTAGCCCGATGAACACCAGGTTGGCGAAGGTCACGTCCACCAGGGCAAGCAGTTCGTCCAGGCTGCCACCCCCGGCACCGACCACTTGGCCGAGGGGCGCAAGGGCGCCCTGCAGCCACTCCAGGTCGACGCTGTTGCGGGTAATGGCCAGGAAGGTCTGGCTCAGGCTATTGCTCATTGGGACAGTCCACTGCGACGGTCGAAGTCGCCGTTTTCGAGGAAGAACAAGCGGTACCAATTCGGATCGTAGCTGCGCAGTTTTTCACCGGGCAGCGATGGCAATTGCGCGTTGGCAGCCAGTGGCTGCACCAGGTGCGGGGTGACGATCATCAGCAACTCTTTTTCTTCGCGGCTGCTGTTGGCGTCGCGAAAAAACGCGCCGAGAATCGGGATATCCCCCAGTCCCGGAAATTTGTTAATAGTGGAGCGTGCATTGGTGCTGATCAGCCCGCTGATCACAAAACTTTCGCCATCGGCCAGGGACACGCTGGTGTCGGTGCGGCGCACGGTCAGCGCCGGCACTTGGATGCCCTGGATCTGCACGGCGTTGCTGTAGTCCAGTTCGCTGACTTCCGGCGCGACCTTAAGGGTGATGCGGGTGCGGTCGATCACCGTGGGCGTGAGCGTCAGGCGGATGCCGAACTCTTTGTATTCGATGGAGATGCTGTCGCTGCCGGCGCTCGGCACCGGCACGGGCACTTCACCGCCGGCGAGGAAACTGGCGCTCTGGCCGCTCATGGCCACCAGGCTGGGGCGTGCGAGGGTATAGGCAAAACCGCTGCGCTCCAACGCGTTGATCATGGCCTTGACCCGCCCGCCGCCAAAACCGATGTTGAAACTGTCGGCGCTCACCGGCAGCTTGAACACGCCTTCCGACGGGGACAGCAGATTGGGACTGCCGAAGAAAAAGTTGCTGCCGTTGCCGAGCAAGCGGGTGCTGGCTTCCTTGAGTTTGCTGCGACTGACTTCGACGAAGCGGATGTCGGTCTGCACCTGGCTGGGCAGCAGCGGATCCTGGGATGGCGACAATGACAGGCTGGTGAGCGCCGCCGTGGCCTTGCCCTTGACGAACACCATGCTTTGGCGGGGCACGCTGGCGCAGGCGGTCCAGACCATCAGGCTGGTGGCGCCACTGCCGACGCCGGTGAGCAGGAAGTGACGATCGCCGTTGACCCGCACATCGGCGATTTTCGGGTCGCCGATCGCCAGACGGGTGATGGCGACCGGCGATTGCACTTCCTGTTGCAGGCCCTCGCCGACTTCGAGCACCGCCGGCAAGGGGCCCAGGGCGCTGCAATTACTCGACGCCGCCAACGCCCTATCCACCGGCAGGCATATCAGCAGCAAGGCCCAGGCCAGGGGCGCGAAGGGGCGGGCGTAGCGATGGCTCATTCACGGCATCCTTGCGCGGTCATGGGGTTTGTTGAGCGGCCTGGGCGCCGCGTATCACTTCGATACCTCGGCGGACGGCTGGGGCGGTGTCGCTCTGCGCGGGGCTTTTGGGCGGGCCGATCAGAGCCAGTTGGGTAAATTGGTAGAGGTCGCGGTTGGCCTCGGCGAGTGTGCTCGTGGGATCGCTTTCGCCGGCCCAGTACCTGCCAAGCAACTGTTCATCGGCGCTGCGCACGGCCAGGCGCAACGTACCTGCTTGCGCCGCAAGCATCAGGCGACTCAACAAAGGCTCCGGCACTGCCAGCACCACGGTGCGTGCGCCCGCCCGGCGTTGGGCAGCCTGGGCGCGTTCTTCCACGGTGACCGGCGGCGGCACGGCGGGCTGGCCGTCGTTGGCCAGGCCCAGTTGATCGCCGACGCTGAGCAGGCGCAGCGCGGGAATGATGATCTGTGCCGACTGTTGCGCATTATCGGTGTCCCGCGCCAGAAACAGCAGCACATCCACGTAATCACCGGGGCTCAGTTGCCCGGCGGCGCCGATCACTTCGTCCACCGCGACGGCCAGCGCGCGTTCGTCCGGGCGAATCATGCGCGCCAGCGGACCGCCTTCGCTGAAGCTTTGATCATTGAGCCAGGTGCCCGCGCCCAAGGCGCGCAACGGCCGGCGGCCGATGGCCTGGTCGAGTTCCGTGAGGCTACCGGCGGGCACGGTGCGCAGGTTTTCCAGCGCCAGGTCGGCAGCGGTGAGAGGGACGAACGCGGGCACGTCATGTACCAGCACCACCACGGGGCGCCGGGTCTGGTCTTCGACGGCGGCAGCGGTGCTTTCCACGGAAACGACGGGGGCGGCGACAGGTTCGGGCGTGCGACTTAACACCAGCCCCCAATACCCCGCGATCAATGCCCCGATGAGCAGCAAGCCGGCCAGCGCCATGCTGATGCGACTGTTCATGACGGCTCTCCTCCTTGCGTTGCACTGCCTACCCGTCTATCCAAACGAGTTAATTCGCAACCTGGCTGTGATGAACATGTAACGATTTGGCTATTTGACGGTAGCTCAGGTAGGACGAAACGCCATTAACCTCGGGAAAATTAATCCGCCTCGTAAACTGCATCTGCACCAGGTGCGCGCTGGCGCGGCGCGAACTTTACGACTAATACTTTGTGATTAATCCGTTATTACAGTTGTGAGGCTGGGGTTTGTTGACAATGCTCTAAAGGCACGCCGCGATGATCCGCGCTAGAGCCATAACGGCTTGCTGTGTCGTATTAGGGAGAAGTCTTATGTTCCTTGACCAGATGTTGAAGCTTTACGTGCAGGCGCAACTGTTTTTCAAGCGCGACGAAGGGGCGTCAGGTATCGAATACGCCATTATCGTGGCGCTGGTTGCATTAGTAATTGTTGGCGCCGGGGCAGGGCTTGGCGACAAGATCAAATCGATCTTCGACAGTATTGCGACGAAGATGACCACCTGAGACCGTCGGTATCACGCGTGGCCATCTTCCTTTAAGTATTTTTTCAATTAGGGAATGTCTATGAGCGCCTCTTCGCCAACCCGCCAGCAAATTCTTTTGGTGGACGACGAAGAGGACGCGCTGGTTGAGCTTGCTGAGTCCCTTGAGAACGAAGGGTTCGAATGCTACACCGCCACCTCGGTCACCTTTGCCCTGCAGGAACTCACGCTGCACCCGGACATCGCACTGGTGATCACCGACCTGCGCATGCCCGAGGAAAGCGGCATCTCCCTGATCAAGCGCCTGCGCGAACATACCGAGCGCTCGCACCTGCCGGTGATCGTCATGACCGGCCATGCCGAGATGGATGATGTCAGCGACCTGCTGCGCCTGCAGGTGCTGGACCTGTTTCGCAAACCGATCTACCTGGTGCGGTTGATCGATACGTTGAATAACCTGTTTCCCGTGCGGCCCACACGACTAAAGCCATGAGCATCGGTTGCCTTTCAGCCGATCGGCTGCCACTTGCCGACCATATGCTCGATCCCGCCGCTCCCGTTCAGTACCCACTCGCCACTGGAACCGGCCGCGCTGGCCGATAACCGCAGGTCGCTGGGCAATCGCACCGGTTTGCGGAACTCCACGTACAACTCGATATTGGCCGCGGGCAAGTGCTCACCCAAGGCGGCCAGGCTGTGCGCCTTGTTCCACAAGCCGTGGGCAATGGCCTGGGGAAAACCGAACAGCCTGGCGGTGAGGGCGCTGAGGTGGATCGGGTTGTAGTCGCCGGACACCCGCGCGTAGCGGCGGCCGATATCGGCGGGGGCGTTCCAGCGCGTCAGTTCGCTGACCTGGATGGGCGTGGGCAACGGCTCATCCGTGGCTTCGCCTGGCAGCTTCACGCCCCGGCACAGCATGCGGCTCTCGCCTTCCCAGAGCAGGCCGAGGGCGTCTTCGACGGTGGTGATCAGGTCAAAAGTCGCGCCTTTGGCGTGTGGCTTGAGGTTCTGCGCATGCACGCCGACCCACAGTTCGCCCACGCCTCCCAGTGGGCGGTGGACGCGGATACGGTTGCTCAGATGGATCAGCCCCAGCAGAGGGAACGGGAACGAGGTGTCGGTGAGTAACTGCATCTGCACGCCGAAAGCGAGGATATGCGGGTAGGTGGCGGGCAACATCGGGCTGTCGGCAAAGCCGCATACCTTGCGATACGCCGCCACCGCCTTGGGATCGACGCTGACCCGGCAGCGCAGCCCCCGGTCGGGCAGCATGCTGCCGCTGATCCTGCGCTTGAGCGCCGCGCGCCAATACAGTGGCGGCAGGAACGGTCGGTTGTTTAAGGTCTGCCACTGCATGTTCACGCTCCCAATAGACTTTGCCCGCACACCCGCAGCGCTTGCCCGCTGACCGCGCCGGAGCCGGGCTGGCCCAGCCACGCCACGGCCTCGGCGACATCCTGAGGCAAACCGCCCTGGCCCAGCGAACTCATGCGCCGCCCGGCTTCACGCAGGGCGAACGGAATATGCGCGGTCATCTGGGTTTCGATAAACCCGGGGGCGACGGCATTGATGCTGATGCCCCGAGGTTTGAGCGATGGCGCCCAGGCTTCGGCCAGGCCAATCAAGCCGGCCTTGCTCGCGGCGTAATTGGTTTGCCCGCGGTTGCCGGCGATGCCGCTGATGGAGGCCAGCAGCACCACGCGGGCGTTGTCGTGCAGGGTGCCGCTGTCGAGCAGGGCTTTGGTCAGTACCTGCGGCGCATCCAGGTTGACCGCCAATACCGCATCCCAATATTCCGGGGTCATATTGGCCAGGGTCTTGTCGCGGGTGATGCCGGCGTTATGCACCAGAATGTCGAGGCCGTCGGGCAGGTGTTCAATCAACTGCGTGGCGGCGTCCTCGGCGCAGATATCCAATACGACGGTGCGGGCGCCCAGGCGAGCGGCGAGGGCTTCCAGATCGGCCTTGGCCTGGGGCACGTCGAGCAGGATCACCTGCGCGCCGTCACGGGCCAGGGTTTCGGCGATGGCCGCGCCGATGCCACGGGCGGCGCCGGTGACCAAAGCCTTGCGCCGCGCCAACGGACGTGTCCAGTCCTCCACCGGGGTGTCGCAGGCCTGCAGACGAATCACCTGGCCTGAGATGTAGGCGCTTTTCGGCGACAGGAAGAAACGCAGCGCACCTTCCAGTTGCGCCTCGGCACCGTCGCCGACATACAGCAACTGCAGCACGCCGCCGTTACGCAGTTCCTTGGCCAAGGAGCGGCTGAAGCCTTCCAGGGCGCGCTGGGCGCTGGCGGCGAACGGATCGCTGAGGCTTTCCGGGGCGCGACCGAGGATCACCAAGTGGGCGCTATGGTCGAGATTTTTCAGCAGCGGCTGAAAGAATTCGCGCAGTTGCTTGAGCGAATCGGTGTGCTGCAGGCCACTGGCGTCGAACACCACCGCCTTGAGCTTGGGCCCGTGGCCGGGGATCCACGCAGGGGCGCCCAGCGATTCGGCGCCGTAGCTGTAGACGGCGTCGGTGAGTTTGTTGGCGAACGGCAGCACCTGGGCCGCCAACGCGCCGCCACCGAGCAGCAAGGCGCCCTCGACGGGACGCAGGCGCCCGGCCTGCCAGCGTTCCAGGCGTCCCGGCGACGGCAGGCCAATGGCGGCGACCAGGCGCTGGCCGAGGCTGGAGTTGGCGAAGTCGATATAACGGTCAGACATGGAACGCTCTCCGAAGGCTGGGGTTCAAAGGGTTGACCATCCCAGGGTAGCAGTCGTTCGACTAGGCTTAACGGTCCCACCCCGGCCCATCACACACAGGGAGCTTTCCATGACTCAATTGCGGCGTGTAGCGATCATTGGCGGTAACCGCATTCCTTTCGCCCGCTCCAATGGCCCTTACGCCACGGCGAGCAACCAGGCGATGCTGACGGCCGCCCTGGAAGGCTTGATCGAGCGCTACAACCTGCACGGCCTGCGTCTGGGTGAAGTGGCCGCCGGGGCGGTGCTCAAGCATTCGCGGGATTTCAACCTGACCCGCGAATGCGTACTCGGCTCGCGCCTGTCCCCGCAAACCCCCGCCTACGACATTCAGCAGGCCTGCGGCACCGGGCTGGAGGCGGCGCTGCTGGTGGCCAACAAAATTGCCCTGGGCCAGATCGAATGCGGCATTGCCGGCGGCGTGGACACCACCTCCGACGCGCCCATCGGCGTGAACGAAGGCCTGCGCAGGATTCTGCTGCAGGCCAATCGCAGCAAGTCCGTGGCGGATAAACTGAAAGTCCTGTTACAACTTCGTCCCCATCACCTCAAGCCCGAGCTGCCGCGCAATGGCGAACCGCGCACCGGTTTGTCCATGGGCCAGCATTGCGAGTTGATGGCGCAGACCTGGCAGATCCCCCGCGACGAGCAGGACCAACTCGCCCTGGAGAGCCACCGGAAAATGGCCGCCGCTTACGCCGAAGGCTGGCACGACGACCTGACCACCCCGTTTTTGGGCCTGACCCGCGACAACAACCTGCGCCCCGACCTGACGCTGGAGAAACTCGCCGCCCTCAAGCCGGCGTTTGAACGCAGCGAGATGGGCACGCTCACCGCCGGCAATTCCACCCCGTTGACGGACGGCGCATCCCTGGTGTTACTGGGCAGCGAGGCGTGGGCCCAGGAGCGCGGCTTGCCGATCCTGGCCTATCTGCGCGATGGCGAAGCGGCGGCGGTGGATTTCGTCAACGGTGCCGAAGGCCTGCTGATGGCGCCGGTGTATGCGGTGCCGCGCTTGCTGGCCAGGAATGGTCTTACATTGCAGGACTTCGATTACTACGAGATCCACGAAGCCTTCGCCGCCCAAGTGTTGTGCACGCTCAAGGCCTGGGAAGATGCCGATTACTGCAAGACTCGCCTGGCGCTGGACGCGCCATTGGGCGCGATTGACCGCAGCCGTCTCAACGTCAAGGGCAGTTCCCTGGCGGCGGGGCATCCGTTTGCCGCTACCGGCGGGCGCATTGTCGCGAACCTGGCCAAATTGCTGGCGACGGCGGGCAAGGGCCGTGGGCTGATCTCGATCTGCGCCGCGGGTGGGCAAGGTGTGACGGCGATCATCGAGCGCTGAGGGCGCCCTTAATTGGCCTATTGGTTGCATTCTTCAACGGGCAAAGATCAGTCGCCTCTCCCACCAGCGAGCCGATTGCCGTATAACGAGTGCCATACGCGTATTTGGTAACAAAGGACCCACAATAAAAGCTGATGAAGACTCCTAAACGCATTGAACCCCTGATCGAAGACGGTCTGGTCGACGAAGTGCTGCGCCCACTCATGAGTGGTAAAGAAGCAGCTGTTTATGTGGTGCGCTGCGGCAACGAATTGCGTTGCGCCAAGGTTTACAAGGAGGCGAATAAACGAAGTTTTCGTCAGGCATCCGAATACCAGGAAGGCCGTAAGGTCCGTAACAGCCGTCAGGCCCGGGCCATGGCCAAGGGTTCCAAGTTCGGCAAGAAAGAAACCGAGGACGCCTGGCAGAACGCCGAAGTCGCGGCGTTGTTCCGCTTGGCCGGCGCCGGTGTACGCGTGCCGCAGCCGTACGACTTTCTCGAAGGCGTGCTGTTGATGGAACTGGTGGCCGATGAGTATGGCGATGCCGCGCCGCGTCTGAACGACGTGGTGCTGGAGCCGGATCAGGCCCGCGAGTACCACGCCTTTCTGATTTCACAGATCGTGCTGATGCTGTGTACCGGTCTGGTGCACGGTGACCTGTCCGAATTCAACGTGCTGCTCACGCCGACCGGCCCGGTGATCATCGACTTGCCCCAGGCAGTGGATGCGGCGGGCAACAACCATGCATTCAGCATGCTGGAACGCGACGTGGGCAACATGGCTTCCTACTTCGGGCGCTTTGCCCCGGAGTTGAAAAAGACCAAGTACGCCAAGGAAATGTGGGCCTTGTACGAAGCCGGTACCTTGCACCCGGGCAGCGTCTTGACCGGCGAGTTCGACGAGCCCGAAGAGCTGGCGGATGTCGGCGGCGTGATCCGTGAGATCGAAGCGGCGCGGCTGGATGAAGAGCGCCGCCAGGCGATTCGAGCGGCGGATGATGCGCCGTCGAGCAAAACCCCCGACGAGCCACCGCCGCCGCCCTGGATGCAATAGTCTTCGGCTGCATGCAGATCAACAGGTGGGAGGGGCGGTGCGACGATTCGACTTGCCCCCGGTGGCACAGGTATCTACACAGCTTCGGTAGAAAACATAACCTGAGAAAGTGAGGTTTTTGTGGTGAGCAGGCTTGCCCTGCGGTGGGCTGCGAAGCGGCCCTAAAACCTGACAACCGGTTTGGCCTGATACGCCACAGTGTGCGGAGAGGGGCCGCTTCGCGCCCCAGCGCAGGGCAAGCCTGCTCACCACAGCGTTATGTGTCCGCCTTTAAGACTTGTGAAGATACCTATGCCCCGATGGCAGCGTTTCAGTTACCGCAACGGCTGGCTGATCCACCGCTATCGGGCAAGCTCTCTCCCACATTGGTTTTGCGTATGCCCTTAGGAGCAGCAAGAGCCGGACGCCAACTCCTTAAGAATCGGGCAATCGGGCCGGTCATCGCCCTGACAGTGTTCCACCAGGTCCTGCAAGGTGTCGCGCAGTTGGCCCAGTTCCAGGATTTTCTGGTTGAGTGCGTCGATGTGCTGGCGCGCCAGGGCTTTTACGTCGGCGCTGGCGCGATTGCGGTCCTGCCACAAGGTCAGCAGCTTGCCGACTTCCTCCAGGGAAAACCCCAGATCCCGCGCGCGTTTGATAAACGCCAATGTGTGCAGGTCATCCGCGCCGTAGACGCGGTAGCCGCTGTCAGTGCGGTGAGCTGCTTTCAACAGGCCGATGGATTCGTAGTAGCGAATCATCTTGGCGCTGAGGCCGCTTTGCCGGGCGGCTTGGCCGATGTTCATGGGTGTTGATCCTCCACATCCTTGGGTTTCCAGGTTTTCAACAGCAAGGCATTGCTCACTACGCTGACGCTGGACAACGCCATCGCCGCGCCCGCCAGCACCGGGTTGAGCAGGCCGAACGCCGCCAGGGGAATGCCAATCAAGTTATACACAAAGGCCCAGAATAGGTTCTGCCGGATCTTGGCGTAGGTCTTGCGGCTGATCTCCAGCGCGGCCGGAACCAGGCGCGGGTCGCCGCGCATCAGGGTAATGCCGGCGGCGTGCATGGCCACATCGGTGCCACCGCCCATGGCGATGCCGATATCGGCGGCCGCCAGCGCCGGGGCGTCATTGATACCATCGCCGACCATCGCCACCACATTGGTTTTTTTCAGCGTGGTAACGGTGGCGGCTTTGTCGGCGGGCAGCACTTCGGCATGCACATCATCGATGCCCAGCGCCTGCGCCACCACCCGCGCGCTGCCACGGTTGTCACCGGTGAGCAGATGGCTGCTGATGCCCTGGGCCTTGAGTTGCCCCACGGCCTGCAGCGCACCGGGCTTGAGGGTATCGCCAAACGCGAACAGCCCCAGCACCCGGGGTTGCGCGCCTTGCTCGATCAACCAGGACAACGTGCGACCTTCGGCCTCCCAGGCCTGGGCGGTATCCGCCAGGTCGCCGGGGGTGAGGCCGCTGTCTTCGAGCAGCCGACGATTGCCCAAGGCCAGTGGCCGACCATCGAGGGTGCCGGCGATACCGCGCCCAGTCAGGGATTGGCTGGCGCTGACATCGGCGATGCTCAACTGCTGTTCTTGGCAGGCCTGCAGCACCGCATTGGCCAAGGGGTGTTCACTGCCGCGTTGCAGGGCACCAGCCTGTTGCAACAGTTGGGCTTGATCGCCATTTACCGCGATCAGGTGCGCGATCCTGGGCGCGCCGGAGGTGAGGGTACCGGTCTTGTCGAACACCACGGCGCTCACTTCATGGGCGCGCTCCAAGGCTTCGGCGTCCTTGATCAGAATGCCATGACGCGCCGCCACGCCGGTGCCGGCCATGATCGCGGTGGGTGTGGCCAGGCCCAGGGCGCAAGGGCAGGCGATCACCAGCACCGCGACCGCATTGATAATGGCGGTTTCCAGCGGCGCACCGTACAGCCACCAGCCCAGCAGCGTAATCAGCGCCAGCACCAGTACGGCCGGTACAAACACGCGGCTGACTTTATCCACCAGTTTCTGGATCGGCGCCTTGGCGGCCTGGGCGTCTTCCACCAGGCGGATGATCCGCGCCAGGACGCTTTCGGCGCCCAGCGCGGTGGTGCGCACCAGCAAGCGACCTTCACCGTTGATGGCGCCGCCGGTGACCTTGTCGCCGGGCTGTTTGGGCACCGGCAAACTCTCGCCGCTGATCAAGGCTTCGTCGGCATGGCTCTGACCTTCGATCACCTCACCGTCCACCGGGAAACGCTCGCCGGGTTTGACGCTGACCACGTCGTTGAGCGACAGGGCGGTGATTGCCACCTCTTGCTCATGGCCATCGCGCACGCGGGTCGCCCGTTCGGGGCGCAAGGCTTCCAGGGCGCGGATGGCGCTGGCGGTCTGGCGCTTGGCGCGGCTTTCCAGGTATTTGCCCAGCAGGATCAGGGCGATCACCACCGCAGAAGCTTCAAAATACAGATGCGGCATGCTGCCGGCCGGAGCGGTGAGCCATTCGTACACACTCAGGCCGTAACCGGCGCTGGTGCCGATGGCGACCAGCAAATCCATATTGCCCGCTCCGGCGCGCACGGCTTTCCAGGCGGCCACGTAAAAACGCGCGCCGAGGATAAATTGCACCGGGGTGGCCAGGGCGAATTGCACCCAGGCCGGCAGCATCCAATGCAGGCCGAACGGCTGCACCAGCATCGGCAGCACCAGGGGCAATGCCAGAACCATGGCCAGCAGCAAGGCCCAGCGCTCGCGGCGCAGGCGCTGGGCTTGATCGGCGGCGGTGCGGGTTTCGGTCTGCGGCAGGCTGGCGCTGTAGCCGGCTTTGTCGACGGCGGCGATCAGCACGCTGGGGTCTATCTGGCCGAGGACTTCGACGTGAGCACGCTCATTGGCCAGATTGACGCTGACGCTCTGCACCCCCGGCACCTTGCCCAGCGCGCGCTCGACACGGCCGGCGCAGCTGGCGCAGGTCATGCCGCCGATGGGCAGGTCAAAGGTGGTGGTTCCATTCATGGGGCAGTCCTCCAGGAGAAGTAGCCCCCAGGATCAACCTTGACCTGTGGGTAAGGTCAAGCGCCTTCAGTATTCCAGTGCGGCGGGCTTGAGGTACATGCCGTCCGGGCCTTGGGCGATACGCAGCTTGCGTACGTCGCCGACCTTCAACGTAATGTTCTGCGCCGGCGGTGCCAGCAGGCCTGGCAGGCAGCCCGGTGACTGACCCGGCAGCAGCTTGAGACGCAGCGACAGATTGCCCGCCGGCAAGTTGAACGAGGTGGACTGCTCCTGGAACAGCCGACCCGCCAACTGATCGTTGAGGTACAGGCCGATCTCGCAGTTGGTCGGCACTTCCAGGCGCTCCCTGGAAATGATCAGTACCGCATAGTCTTCAGCGGCCAGGGCCTGGGGCGCGGCGGCAGACAAGCTCATCAGGCCCACAAGGCCAAAAAACGACCAGCGCATGGCGAGTACTCCGTGGTTCACAGCTTGGGAAAGTTCAAGCTTGGCCGACGTCGCTCCCGAATACCAGCCCGGCCGATTTCTCAGGAACTTGACCTTGCCATCGTGGCAAGGTCGAGACTGGGTTCAACCTCATCAAAGGAGTCATGTCATGCAAGTGTTCACTGTGGAAGGAATGACCTGCGGCCATTGCGTTAAAGCGGTGACCCAGGCGGTGAAGAGCCGGGATCCGGCAGCCGAAGTGACGGTAGACCTGGCGGCCAAGCAGGTCAGCGTGCAGAGCCAACTGAGCCGCGAAACGATCGCCGGGCTGATCAAGGAAGAAGGCTACACCGTCGTCTGATTTTTAATAGTTAGCGAGCTATCGTAATGTTCAAGGCACCCAAGCGCGGCTAGACTGTCGGGCTGCCGACTCACTTGGGTGCCCGATGAACCTTCGCATCATTCTGATCCTGGGCGCCTTGAGCGCCTTCGCGCCGCTGGCGATCGATTTTTACCTGCCTGGTTTTCCATCGATGGCCACGGCCTTCGCCACCGATGAAAAACATATCCAGCTGACCCTGGCGGTGTATTTTGCCGGCCTGGCCATCGGCCAATTGATCTACGGCCCGCTGGCGGACCGTTTCGGTCGGCGTGGGCCGCTGCTCAGCGGCGTGACCCTGTTTACCCTGGCCTCTTTCGCCTGTGCCTTTGCGCCGTCCCTGGAATGGCTGATCGGCGCGCGCTTCGTGCAGGCCCTGGGCGGCTGTGCGGGGATGGTGATTTCCCGCGCGGTGGTCAGCGACAAGTGCGACCCCGTGGGCTCGGCCAAAGTGTTCTCCCAACTGATGCTGGTGACTGGCCTGGCGCCGATCCTTGCGCCGCTGGCCGGCGGTTTGATGGTGGGCTTGTGGGGCTGGCAGTCGATCTTTCTGGCGCTGTCGATCTTCAGTGTGATGGCCGCCGTCGCCGTAGCGGTGGGACTGCCGGAAACCTTCCCGGCCCATCAACCGCGCCAGCCGTTGTCCGGCTCGTTGCGTCGTTACCTTCAGTTGGCCTCGGACCGTGTCTACCTCGGCTATGCCCTCACCGGCGCATTGTCGATTGCCGGGATGTTTGCCTACATCGCAGGCTCACCTTTCGTATTTATCAAACTCTACGGCGTACCCGCCGAGCACTACGGCTGGGTGTTCGGCTCCAACGCTGCGGGTTTTATCCTGGTGGCCCAGCTCAATGCGCGTCTGTTGGCCAAGCGTGGCCCTGCGTTCCTGCTGTCGCGCACGGTGTGGGTGTATGTGGCGGCAGCGCTGACGCTGCTGGGTGTGGCCGCGTTGCGCACCGACGCGTTGTGGCCGTTGCTGGTGCCGCTGTTTATTTGCATCGCCAGTCTGGGCTGCATCCTGCCCAATACCTCGGCGTGCGCCATGGCCGGCCAAGGCGCTCGGGCCGGCAGCGCGTCGGCGTTGCTCGGTTGCATTCAGTTCGGCGTGGCCGCGGGAGCGGCGTCGCTGGTCGGGGTGTTACACGATGGGACGGCCTTGCCGATGGCGATGGTCATCAGCTTGTGCGGGTTATTGGCGGTGACGGTGGCCATGTCGACCTTGCGCCTGCAACGGGCCAGGGCCTTGCAGGCGCAGGGCTGACGGACGGTTTCAGCCAGCGGCGGCGCGTTGCTGGCTGATCGGGAAAGCGTGCGGCGCCTGGATGCGCGCTTGCAGGGTCTCGGCAAAGGCACGGGCCTCGGCTTCACTGCGAAAGGTAATGGCTTTGTGGTCCAGGCGGACCTCCCACTGGGATTTTGCTAACGCTTTTATCAGGATCTTCATTGCTGACTTCCTCACGTAAAAGAATCGTGGCAAAGGCGGCCAATATAAACCCGAATGCGCTCGCAAATATGACAAAGGTCAACTCTCTGACTAGTGGCGCCGTCTATCACTCACACGAATAACAGACGGCGCCCACAGACGGCTGTCAGAAACCTTCCAGCACGATCTTGCCCTTGGCCTTGCCGCTCTCCAGCAACGCGTGGGCCCGACGCAGGTTCGCTGCGTTGATCGCACCGAAGTGCTCGCCCACCGTGGTTTCCAGCGTGCCGGCGTCGATCAGTTCAGCCACGCGATTGAGCAGGTGGTGCTGTTCGATCATGTCCGGCGTCTCAAACATCGAGCGCGTGTACATGAATTCCCAGTGCAGCGACAGGCTCTTGCGCTTGAGCTTGCTCACGTCCAGCGCCTTGGGGTCGTCGATCAGCGCGAGCTTGCCCTGAGGTTGCAGCGCTTCGACCAGTTGGTCCAAGTGGTGCTCGGTCTGGGTCAGGCTGGCGACATGAGTCACTTGCGCCTCGCCCGCCTGGTGCAAGGCTTCGCTCAGCGGCTGGCTGTGGTCGATCACCCGATGGGCGCCCAGTGCTTTGGCCCATGCCTGGGTTTCCGGGCGCGAGGCGGTGCCGATCACCTTTAACGCTGTCAGTTGGCGGGCCAATTGGGTCAGGATCGAACCCACACCGCCGGCGGCACCCACGATCAGCAGACTCTGGCCTTGATCCTCCTTGCCCTCGCGGATCTGCAGGCGCTCGAACAGCAGCTCCCAGGCCGTGATAGCGGTCAGCGGCAGCGCGGCGGCTTCGGCAAAGCCCAGGCTTTTGGGCATATGCCCGACGATGCGTTCGTCCACCGTGTGCAACTCGCTGTTGCCGCCCGGGCGCGTCAGGGAACCGGCGTAGAACACTTTGTCGCCAGCCTTGAACAGGCTCACGTCGCTGCCGACCGCCTTGACCACGCCGGCGACATCCCAGCCCAGCACCTTGGCGGTACCGGGTTCCGGGGCGACGTTCTGGCGCACCTTGGTGTCCACCGGGTTGACCGAGATGGCTTTGACTTCCACCAGCAGGTCGCGCGGGCCGGCGACGGGGGCCGGCAGTTCGATGTCTTGCAGGGACTGTGGGTCGTTGATGGGCAATGACGCGTAGTAGGCAATGGCTTTCATGGGGGCTCCGGAAAAGGGCAGTGATCAGGCCAGAAAATTCAGGCGCTTGAGTTCGAAATGTTCGAGTACATCCGCCGCTTGGGCGCGGAAGTCCTGGATATGCGCGCTCTGGTCGTGGGCGGCCAACGCAGCATCGTCGCGCCAGCGTTCGAGCATGTAGAAGGTTTCGGGGTGCTGCTGGTCCTGGTGCAGGTCGTATTGCTCGCAGCCGGCTTCATGGCGCGTGGGTGCCAGCAGGCCGCGCAGCAGGGTTTCCAGGGTGGCCTGTTGGCCGGGTTTGGCGATCAGTGTGGCGATAACGTTAAAGGCAGCGGACATAAGCGACTCCTGGCACGTTGGCAATGGGATGGGCAGATGATTGGCTATTTCCAGGCAACATAAAAGCGGCTAAAACAGCGGGCTGTTTCAATGGAATTTTGATAATGCTGCGCTTTGACGATTTGCAACTGTTTGTACGTGCGGCGGATTTGGGCAGCCTGTCGGCGGCGGCGCGGGTGATGGACTTGTCGCCGGCCGTGGCCAGTGCGGCGCTCAAGCGCATCGAGCAGCAGCTGGGCGCGCGTTTGCTGGCGCGCTCCACCCGTAGCCTGCGCTTGACCGCCGAAGGCGAGGGGTTTCTTGAGTATGCCCGCGCGGCGCTGGGTTCCCTGGATGAGGGGCGGCGCTTGTTGGCCAGCGGGCAGGACCATGTCAGCGGAGTCCTGCAACTGTCGGCACCGTCGGACTTCGGCCGTAACCAGTTATTGCCGTGGCTGGATGACTTCCAGCGTGAACACCCGCAACTCAATGTGCGCCTGTTGCTGGGCGATCGGATCGCCGACCTGTTTCGCCAGCCGGTGGATATCGCCCTGCGCTACGGCGAACCCGAGGACTCCAGCCTGGTGGCGTTGCCGGTGGCGCCGAACAATGTTCGCGTGCTGTGTGCCGCCCCCAGCTACCTGGCGCGTCACGGCGAACCCCGGCACCTGGAGCAACTGGCCCAGCACAATTGCCTGTTGTATAGGCTCGGCGGCCGCGTGCATGACCATTGGGTTTTTCACGACGGCAAGCGCGATATCAGTCTGACGGTCAGCGGCAACCGTTTCAGCGATGACGCCGATGTGGTGCGGCGCTGGGCCGTGGCCGGTGTGGGCATCGCCTATAAATCCTGGCTGGATGTAAGCACCGACGTGCTCGCCGGGCGTCTGCGCCTGGTCCTGCCGCAACTGCGCGGCCAGGCAACGCCGCTCAATCTGTTGTGTGCGCACCGGACGCACTTGAGCAAACCGATCAACCTGTTGCGGGAAATGCTTGTGTCCCGCTGTGCGATCCTGACCGCGCAGATGCCGGAGCCGGCAGGCACCGACCAATAGACTCCATCACAGCAGGAAATTTCACTCAGGTTCCGTCCCTATCCACGCTGTAAGACCGCGCGGAACCGGCGGTTGGCGCACCTATACTTTGCCGCCAACCGCAGCAGAAACGTGATTCGACAGGGAGTGAACAGATGGAAGCAGCACCTTGTATCAGCCAGATCGCTGGCTTGCTGGCCGAGCCAAAACGCATTGCCATGCTCTGGGCCTTGATGGACGGTTCCGCCAAGTCGTCGGAGGAGTTGGCGAGGCTGGCCGGGCTGACGCCGGCGTCGGCCAATGCGCATTTGGCGCGGCTCATCGGCAGTGGGCTGCTGCGCGCCGAGGCTCGACGTGGCCGGCGCCTGTTCCGTGTGGCGGCCGCCGATGTCAGCCATGCCATCGATGCCTTGGCCAGCACTACCCTGGCCAGTGCGGCCCGCGCCTCGCCGGATGCTCCGTTGCCGGTCCTGGCGGCACCGCCGGCATTGCGCCAAGCGCGGCTGTGCCATGGCCACCTGGGGGGCGAGCTGGCGGCGGGGTTGTACGCGCGCATGAGGGCGGCGGGGTGGATCGAGCGTTATGAACAGCGCCTGGATATCACCGTCAAAGGCGCGCATCGGTTGGCGAGCCTGGGTATTTTTACCCAGGCGCTGGCCTCGCCCCTGGCGTGCGATTGTTTTGACTGGAGCCAACAGCATCCGCATCTGGGCGGTACATTGGGTGCGGGGTTGTTGCAGCTGTTCCTGCAGTCCAATTGGGTCAGCCTGGTCAACGAGTCCCAGGCCCTGCAGATCAATGCCGTGGGGCACGCGGAGATCGCTCGCCTGGCCGCGAACGAGTAAGGCTGGCCGCACGGTCGTCGCTTAGAGTTTCAATCAGGTCGCATCCAGCAATAACCCGGAAAAAGCATGCCGCACACTCGCCGAGGGTTTTTTTCAACAGGGGGTGCGGCATGGGTATGCAAGGTTTCAGTGCGGCGGAACGGCTCGAACGGTTACCCATCAGCGGTTATCACCGGGTGATTTTTATCATCATCGCCTTGGCGTTTTTCTTCGACTCCATGGACCTGGCGATGATGACGTTCCTGCTGGGTTCGATCAAAGCCGAATTCGGCTTGAGCACCGCCCAGGCAGGTCTGCTCGCCAGTTCGAGTTTTTTCGGCATGGTGGTGGGCGCGTCTTTGTCCGGGATGCTTGCCGATCGTTTCGGGCGTAAGCCGGTGTTCCAGTGGAGCATTGTGTTGTGGGGGATTGCCAGCTACCTGTGTTCGACGGCGCAATCCGTGGAGATGTTGACGCTGTTTCGTATCCTGCTGGGGATCGGCATGGGCATGGAGTTTCCGATTGCGCAGTCGATGCTGTCCGAGCTGATCCCGGCCAAGGCACGCGGGCGTTATATCGCGTTGATGGACGGTTTCTGGCCGTTGGGCTTTGTCGCGGCGGGGGTGCTCTCGTATTTCCTGCTGCCGGTGATCGGCTGGCGCGACATCTTCCTGGTGCTGGCGGTACCGGCGGTGTTTGTGCTGGCGATTCGCTTTTTCATCCCTGAGTCGCCGCGCTGGTTGGAACAGGCTGGACGCCATGACGCGGCGGACAAAGTGTTGCTGGGGATCGAGCACAAAGTGCGCACCTCCCTGGGCCGCGCCGACTTGCCGGAACCGATTGGCCTGCCACGGGTGCAGAGCGTGCCGGGGAATTTCTTTTCGGCATTCCAGCAATTGTGGTCGGCGCAGTATCGCCGGCGCACGCTGATGATCTGGAGCGTCTGGTTCTTTGCCTTGCTCGGTTTCTACGGGCTGACCTCATGGCTGAGCGCGCTGTTGCAGCAGTCCGGTTTTGCGGTGACCCAATCGGTGTATTACACGGTGATCATTTCCCTGGGCGGGATTCCCGGCTTTTTGATGGCGGCCTGGTTGGTCGAGCGCTGGGGGCGTAAGCCGGTGTGCGTGGTGACGCTGCTGGGCGGCGGTGTGATGGCGTTTCTGTATGGGCAGAGTGCGGTGTTTGGCGGCAATGTCGGTTTGCTGATCACCACCGGACTGTTGATGCAGTTCTTTTTGTTTGGCATGTGGGCGGTGCTCTATACCTACACGCCGGAGTTGTACCCCACCTCGGCGCGAGCGACCGGGTCCGGGTTCGCCTCGGCGATCGGTCGGGTCGGCTCATTGCTCGGGCCGCTGGTGACCGGACTGGTATTTCCGGTGACCGGGCAGGGTGGGGTGTTTGCCCTGGGCGCGTTGTGTTTTGCGGTGGCGGCGCTGGTGGTGTGGGTGTTCGGGATGGAGACGAAGGGCAAGACCCTCGAAGAATTGGCCGAAGCCTGAAAACCGTGGCCAAAAAAGAAGGGAGGGTGCAGGCGCCCTCCCTTTTTCGTTACGGCTTGATCAACCGCGCATCCAGGCTGTTCTGCGCCAGGCGTTTGGCCTGGTCCTGGGTCATGCCCAAGGATTCATACAGCGCGTGGAAGTTTTCGGTGACATAGCCGCCGAAATACGCCGGGTCGTCCGAGTTCACCGTCACTTTCACGCCCCGTTCGAGCATGTCGAGGATGTTGTGCTGGGCCATGTCGTCGAACACGCAGAGCTTGGTGTTGGACAACGGGCACACGGTGAGCGGGATCTGTTCGTCGATAATGCGTTGCATCAGGCGCTCGTCTTCGATAGCGCGCACGCCGTGGTCGATACGCTCGATTTTCAGCAGGTCGAGGGCTTCCCAGATGTATTCCGGTGGGCCTTCTTCGCCGGCGTGGGCCACGGTGAGGAAGCCTTCATGCCGTGCGCGATCGAACACGCGCTGGAACTTGCTTGGCGGGTGGCCCATTTCCGAGCTGTCCAGGCCAACGGCCACGAACGCATCGCGGAACGGCAGGGCCTGGTCCAGGGTTTTCTCGGCTTCTGCTTCGCTCAGGTGGCGCAGGAAGCTGAGGATCAAACCGCTGGTGATACCCAATTGCTGTTCGCCATCTTTGAGCGCGGCGGCGATGCCGTTCAGCACCACTTCGAAGGGGATGCCACGATCGGTGTGGGTTTGCGGATCGAAGAATGGTTCGGTGTGGATCACATTCTGGGCTTTGCAACGCAGCAGGTAGGCCCAGGTCAGGTCATAGAAGTCCTGGGAGGTGCGCAGTACATCGGCGCCCTGGTAGTACAGGTCGAGAAATTCTTGCAGGTTGTTGAAGGCGTAGGCCTTGCGCAGGGTGTCGACGTCGTTCCACGGCAGCGCGATTTTATTGCGCTCGGCCAGGGCAAACAGCAGCTCAGGCTCCAGCGAGCCCTCCAGGTGCAGGTGCAGTTCGGCCTTGGGCAGGGCGTTGAGCCAATCGTACATGTCTAAATTCTCATCAGGTGCAATCGCCGCATTCTACAGGCCATGGCTGAAATAATCGGCAAAACCTGACCAGCAGGAGAGTATTGGTTTAACTCGCGCAAGGGCGACGTGAACTAAGGTGTAACGAAACGTTAGCGGCGTGGCGCAGTCTGTACCCCATCAATGACTGATTTGCCGCACTAAAAGGCCCGGAATGCTCACATCCCTCAAGCAAGAAAAATTCATGCTGCTGGCGCTGATTGCCGCCATCGCCGCCTATCCGCTGGAGCATTGGATGCTGCACAGCGGGCAAATGGTGGCGTTGCTCGCGGGGTTGGCGTTGATTGCGTTTATCGTGATGGCGTCGATGCGCGTGGCGCACCATGCCGAGCAACTGGCGGAAAAAGTCGGCGACCCCTACGGCACCATGATCCTGACACTCGCTGCCGTGCTGGTGGAGGTGGTGATCCTGGCGATCATGATGAGTAACGAACCGTCACCGACCCTGGTGCGCGACACCATTTACTCGGCGGTGATTTTCTAGACACACTCCGCTTTGGTGTCAAAGCCCTTAGGCTTTGACCTGCTCTTGCTCTTAATGGGGAAGATTAAGATGTGTATTTGATTGGGAGTGCTCTTGCCTTGTCCTTCCTGACACACCTCTATCTATGGCATACCCCGGAAGCCCGGAGATTTTCCTCAGCCCGTGTTTGTGACTCTGCTTGAGGTCTAAGGATGACTTGCTGTGTGGGGAGCATCCTTGCCGCGAGTTCATACAAGATTAGCGACACGCGGCTATCTGTCAGGCATTTGGCTGGGCGGAGAGAAATGGCGTTACGTATGTGACGAACTCAGCATGAGGAGTGCGATGCTCATTCCACCTTGGAGGGTTTGAGGCCGGTCGATAGCGTAAGTCGCATGTCGTGATCATCAACCGCTCCTTGGCACGTGAAACACCCACAAAGAAGCCGCAACGCTCCTCTTGGACTTTGCCCCAAAATGTCTGTGTTTCTACACCGATCATAATTACAGAGTGGAATTCCAATCCTTTACTTTTATGAATCGTCAGAAAACGGACTGCTTGATCGTTGGAGAACAGATCAAGTGCTTTGAGCAAATCCGGTTCTTGCTCGAGCAGTTTCTCAATTTGCTGTCTCGTGTTCTTGATAACCTCGTTCAATCTGGCTTTTGCTTCGTAGTCAGAAGAAAGGGTGGTCAGCACGGGTAGGCCGATGTTCTTTAGGAACTTCATAGTTAGCTCCCACCATCCTGAATAAGGCGCGTCAGATCGGGCCAATTTTTTCACTTCCTTGCGCTGGGCAAGATAGAGGCGCTCGAAGTTTCTCTGGATCTCAGATTCACCGTCCTCGTCATTAAATGAAACCAGTTGCTCCATCAAATTGATCCACGCCTTCGGTTCTCGCTCCCGATACAGGCATGATAGGTAGTCAATAATTAGGCGAGCGGCGGGCTCATTAACTAGATCTTGAGACTCATGCTCGTTGCGAAAGGGAATTCCTCTGGCTGCCAGTTGCTCCATGAGGAGGGTGCCGTAGAGGTCTATCTGCCTGGGAAAAAGAATCGCTATTTCTGGTAGGGGTATTTTCTCTACATCTATCCACTTCTGGATGATGTTGGCCAACGCGGCTGCTTCGCTGTGACTGTTGTCGTAGTTTCGAGCGAGGAGTTCGCCGTCGTTTCCAATGATCAGGTCATCTGCCATCACCGCAGCAGGATCAAGTGTTCGAATGATCTCGTTCTGCATCCGCAAAAGCCGAGGCTTAGATCGGAAGTTTCGATATAGATTGAGTGGTCGGGCGTCGAAGTCCTTTGCGTAGTCTATAAATATGCCATCCAGTGCTCCCGCCCAGCCCATAATTTTCTGTTTGGTGTCACCGACGGCGGTCAATCGAATTGGCTTATTCATGAAGACAAGCTTCAGCAGTGCGTACTGCTCAGTAGTGCAGTCTTGAAACTCATCAAGGAATACATCAGCGTAGGTCTGACAAATTGCATTTCTTGCAACCACTGAATTGCTCAAGATCTTCGTTGCGAGAGGTATGAGCTGCGCGAACTTAATTTGCTTGCCTTGAATTGGTTCGTCGCCTATGGAGTAGTTTGGCTCAAGAGAGTCCCCGCCCGTGAGCACGGGTCTAAACCTATCAATGATGCGCTTGGCGAAGCCGTGAAAGGTGTAGCTGTCGAAGCGTGCAGCCAGATCAAGTCCGCATCTGCGACGAATCCGTTCCTTGAGGTTTATGCTCGCATCGACCTTGAAGGAGATCGCCAGTATTCGCTTTGGGTATCGGCAGTTTCCGGTGCGTAGCAAAAAGTCTGCACGCTGCGCCAGAACCTCCGTTTTGCCTGCGCCTGGGCCTGCGGTGAGCGCGAGCGACTTTCCAAGCTCCCTCACAGCGAGAAGGGCGTTTGTTTCCAAGGTCAAGCCATCGGCGACTTTCCATACATCCGCGCTGATCATTCTGGGATGTCCTCCAGCGCCGCGATGATTGCGTTGGCTAAACGATCTAGCGATGGAGGAAGGCTTTTTAGCAGATCTTCGTCAGTCAGCTTCGCAAGGGCGGAGATGTGTGCTGCGGGCTTGCTACCTAATTTGAATTTTGAGTGATAGGTTCCAAACAGTTCCTGCTCATTTGCATCATATTGACCGGCGTTATAGTGACTCTTTCCGAGCACTGCCTTAAGAGTTGATTCGTCAGGAGGGCTTCGGGAAACACCGTACGCTTTTGGGTAGGCTAGAAGCATGGAGAAATCTAGATCCATAGGATCCGAAAAATAAACGCCCCGTTTTTCAAGCTCGGAAAAAATGCTTATTGTTCCTTCCTTAAACCAGTGGTCGGTTCGAACTGGAAGATCTTCGTTCCACTTAGCTATTTCCCAGTTAGGTAGTTTTTTATCTGGAGAGAACTTTGCCAACTGATTATTGACGTTGCTAATCCGCCCCCACCCACCTTGATGTCGTGCGACATCGAGATCCAAGAGGGTCACAAAAGGCGTTTCTAATGCAGCCAGCAAGCGCCAGAAATGATTGACGTGGCGTCCCCCCAGTGGAGCTATTGTCACCGCTGACTCATCAACAGGTGCGCCTTTCGCTTGAAGTATTCTTGGAAGGACAATTTCCTCACTGTCACCTTCGCCTAGTACAACCAGCCTAGAGAAATAAACTTCAGGAAAAGCCTGCACAGCCTCTCGGACAAACTTATGAGCCTCATCCTCTTTGTCGGGTAGTGCTATGCAGGTGACCTTAGTTGCACGGCTCGCAGCCAAGCGTAGATAGCGGATGTTCTCGGGATCCACGCGGCGGAGCATGGACGGGGCATGGGTCGCAATGATTGCCTGAGAGTCAGCCCCTCCAATTGAGCTATTGAGGGCGTTCACGATGCGCCCGAGGTAATGAGGAGAGAGGCTGTTTTCTGGCTCCTCCACTGCGATCAGTGTGAATGACGGTGGCTTCAGTTTGTCAGCGTCGAAAGAAACGTCCTTACCGGTTAGGACTGCACGCCCGATGGCGTGAGAGGACAACACCAGTGATAGGTAAAGCATCGACTTCTGTCCATCGCTGAGGCGAGAGAAGTCGACTAGATTCTCGTCGTGCCCTGGGGAGAACGACACTGACATGTGTCTTAGAAGCGACTCAATTTCGGATGTGACGAAAGTGAGCTTGGGATCGGTGAAAAAGGTGCCTCTGTGAAGTCGCTTCCACATCCCATTCAGGCTTTCACTGAATGCACTTACCGACTGGTTTCCTGACAAACATTCGCTGATTTCGTCAGTGAGTCCTTTAATTCTTGCGCGGTCATCTTCCCAATTGACTGCTCGTAGCAAGCGTCCGAGCAGGGCGTTAGCTCCATAGGTTATGTGGTCGGCAGGGTCTCGTCTGGCGGGGAGGTAATGCATTTGAATGGTATTGCGATGCGCCCGAGTGACGACTGCGGTCGATAGTGGGTTGGCGTTTCTATCAACATCAAGGACATAAACTAGGTTCTCTTCAATGTCTCCATCAATCCCGATGGTCGCGCTCAATCGATATCTAACACGCGGGATGCCGTCGGCTGTATCCAATCGCATATGAGCGAAATGCGGGGCCACGGTCGAGTTGTCTTCATCCTCCAGAAGCTCTGGGAATTCGAAATCCGCT
The DNA here is from genome assembly GCF_026410085.1 of Pseudomonas quebecensis. Taxonomy (NCBI): domain Bacteria; kingdom Pseudomonadati; phylum Pseudomonadota; class Gammaproteobacteria; order Pseudomonadales; family Pseudomonadaceae; genus Pseudomonas; species Pseudomonas quebecensis. The sequence continues at coordinate 4,580,350 of NZ_CP112866.1, read as the reverse complement.
TCCAGCCATAGGCTGCGCTCCTCAGGTACCAAATCCTCATCAGCAGGCACATGGAAGTCAGATCGCTTGATCCGACGCAGGCTTGGATCAAAGGCAAACAACCTGCAGAGCGCCTGCAGGACTGCTGTCTTTCCAGAGCCATTGGGGCCGATAAGGTAGGTGACATCCTCGAATGTGATTACCGTAGGTTCATTGCCGAAGGATTGAAAATTACATAGCCGAATACTCTGCAGCTTCATTGCTCACCGCCCATCGTCCAGGATGTGTACGTACTGCGTCTGCTGACTCGGTTCGCGTCGCCGACAGCCGAACGGGTCGGATATCGCTGACTTAGAATAGGCGGTTTGATTTAAAAGATGTTAGTAGGCCAGCATTCAGTAAAGATTATTTGGTGCGATCTTGAAGGCTCTGTTGCAGATCGCCTAGCTATTGATGAACGGCATGGCGTGCCCATTGTCTAGAAAGGTGCTCTCCGTAACCCGGTGACGACAGGGTAATCCTGAGCCTACGGAGGGAGCGTATGCGGGGCATTAGCATCGGTATGCATTGGTTGGTGGGGGAACAGAATAAATCAACGCAAGGAGCCTTAGATGGCCGGCAGTAGCTTGTTCGCACTATTGGATGACATTGCCACACTGCTAGACGACATCTCACTCATGAGTAAAGTCGCTGCAAAGAAATCAGCTAGTGTCCTGAGCGACGACCTTGCTGTGAATGCTGAGCAGGTTACCGGCATGAAAGCCGACCGAGAGCTACCGGTGGTATGGGCTGTATTCAAGGGCTCGTTGAGAAACAAAGCCATCCTTGTGCCTTGTGCTTTGGTGTTGAACGCACTTTTGCCTACGGCGGTTCACTGGCTGCTCATGATTGGGGGGGCATATCTCTGTTATGAGGGCTTTGAGGCTATCAAGGACAAGGTCACGGCTGGTCGAGACGATGACACAGGGCAGCCAAAGAAAACGAAGCCTAAGACGCCTGAAGAGCTTGCAGCTTATGAAAAGCGGAAGATTGCAGGGGCTGTTCGAACGGACTTCATTCTGAGCGCCGAGATCATCGTCATCACCCTAAATATCGTTACTGATGCCCCGATGCTCCAACAGATTTTGACGTTAGCGCTGATCGCGGTGGTCATGACAGTGGGCGTTTACGGATTGGTTGCGGGGATCGTCCGCTTGGATGATGCTGGCCTTATTCTCCAGAAGTCTAAAGCTACCGGTACATGGGGTTCTGTGGTGCGAGCTGTCGGGGGATGGCTGCTGTCGGCTGCTCCGAAGCTTATGAAAGCATTATCCTGGATCGGAACTGTGGCAATGTTCCTGGTCGGGGGGGCGTTCATTACAGAAGGCATCGGGCCGATGCAGCACTTTGCTGAGAGACTGGTCGAAGGTGCAGGGGCGTGGGAAACCTTCGCAACTTTAGGCATTCATTGCCTAGTAGGCGCGCTCGTAGGCATGGTTGCTGTGCTTATCGTCAAAGGCATCACCACCATCTCTGGTAAAGCATCAACGTAAGCCACTTGAGTTGGCCTATACACTCGCTCCGGCGTCATTTTCGGCAGAAATCCGAGCTGCTGCTTCAGACGGTCAATGGACACGCAGAAGCGCCGATGACTCGTGAGAGAAAAGCTGCTGACTTACGAGACAGTCAGGGCAACGAACAATCCTGACTGATCGGAAGACGGCACACCCTAGGCATTTTGCCATTGCGCCAACAAGTCTTCGTTACGGATACGCCATAGATTCCAAACACATTAGAGGCATGGGCTAGGAGCCGCGTGCTGCTTTTGAAGAACCCATATGCCGGCAAGCAAGACGTGAGCCGCTAGCCGCTGATTCGGAATATAGGAGAGTAGAAGGTGCTGGAGCTACAGTCGGTGCACTGCAGCTGCTAGGAATACTGAGGGTTTGGTAGAAACTTCCGGAGATCGGGTGATGGCTGGGCATGGTGATTAGCTTATCACTGAAGCCGCTGCGTTTCTGCCCGGCCTCCTGTTTGGGCATGGATCATGCCAGAGTGGGCTTTGCCGGTTGCTATCTATGCAATCTACAGCAACGCTTTCATGGTCACCGGCCATAGCAAAACTCCAGACCAAAGGTGGTTAGCTTACACAGCTTGCAAGCTTTACTGGAGGGCGGAAAAAGCGGTATCGTCCAGGCGTGGCAATATGCCTCTAAACCATTTATGGATGAAAAATGGGAACGATTAAATCGGACGTTACTGCTCAACATCTTTCGAAACACCCTAACGAGAACGATTTTCTAAACCCGTTCCTAAATGGTTTCGATATTAATTGGGCCAAGAGAACTAGAGCCTTCAATACTGAGGTGTCAATATATTTTTTGTCTCCGCTTGATCATTTCAAAGAGACATTTGGCTTCGAGAATGAGTTGCTACTTGTTTATTCCCCATTTGCCACCATGGAGCCGAGAACGCTACAAGCGGTAGAGCAGATATTTTCAGCTTCGCCCGCAAAAGGGCGCGTGGAAACGCTGAACTATTTCTTAGTATCGGATGATGAAGGAGTCGGCGAATGGTTGGATGGATATCTATCGTCACGGCAAGAGGCTAGAATCATTGTTGCCTTCTCAACTAAGGAGCTCAAAGCAGCCAAGGGGGATGAATGGTTTGTTAGGAATACATTGAATAAGTATTTTTTTGGTAGAGACTTGTTCAACTATTCATTGCCTTTGGTCGAAGATACTTATTTTTTTGGTCGTCAGAGTGCGATCATGGAATATTATGACTCTATCAGGACATGCGAGAATAAAGCAATATTTGGCCTCCGGAAGACTGGTAAAACATCCTTTCTCTTCAAGCTAAAAAGGCTTTGTGAGTCTGAAAAGTCTGCTGCTGTTTTTTATATAGACTGTAAGCAGCCACATATTCGTAAGTCTCGATGGTATGAGCTTTTAGAAGACATTGCAGGCGAAGTTTCGGAGCGGCTCGGAATTCCACACGCCGAACAATATACGGAAAGGAAGGCGTCTAAAAGCTTTGTCAAACTCATAAAAGAGTGTTTTCAAAATCAACATCGTGTCTGCTTCATGCTTGACGAGATTGAGTTTATATCTTTTATCTCTTCGAAAGATCCTCACTGGCATGATGATTATTTAGAGCTGTGGCAGACCTTGTGGTCATGCCAAAGTCAGTTTAAATGTTTGAGCTTCATAATCGCCGGAGTCAACCCCAGCGTTGTTGAAACTGACCTGGTAAGCGGCGTGCAAAATCCATTGTTTGGAATCGTTCCTCACCGATACCTTACTGGTTTTAGTAGGGACGAGTGTCGAATGATGCTAAGAAAACTTGGCAAACGTATGGGAATGGCATTTGATTATGACGCCAGTGACAGGATTCGTGACTGGTATGGTGGCCATCCGCTCTTAATAAGACAAGCCTGCAGCACCTTGAATTCTTTTCTATCTGAACACAATGATCACCCATTCAAGATTGATATCGCAGCGTTTGAAGCTCAGAAAAGTCGGATTGATCAGGAATTGACGTTTTATAGCAATCATGCGATATCCGAAATTCGGGACTTCTACCCTAAAGAGTATGAAGCCTTCGAGCTTCTTGCTACAGGGCAAGAACTACCCTTTAGGGAGCGCTCTAAAAATAACACTTCAATTCTGCATCTATGTAACTACCAGTTGATCCGCCCCTCATCAACCGGATTTGAAATAAACATACCGGTAATTGCTCAGCGGGTGGCGCTGGACGCTCAGCAAAAGGATGGGAGAGAACTTCTATACCCGATTGTCAATATAGAATTGCGGGCTAGTTGGCTAAAGCGAAGAATCGAAGAAGTATCTACTGACTTTGGCGTTTTGGAACGGCTTGTCAGCCAAGTCGCCAATGCCAACAAGTTGTTTGGAGCCAACTCCTTCCCAGAGGGAGTCAGGCTAAGCGAGTCTCGGCCAGTGGCCGACAGAGCGGAGTTTTCAAATTTTATAAATACTCTTAACCGCTGCTTTGTAGAATCTATTGAGCGTCATGGAAGCCAAAGTCAACGGTCTTCGTACTTTTGGAATGAGGTTAAAAATAGCTATCCCTTTTTATGGCCTGTGCTCCATAGAATTAAAGTCTATAGAAATGATGTTGATCATCTGCACTTAAATCAAGTCACTACCGACGCTTATTTTGAGTGTTTGCAATCTGATTTTGAGGGGCGACAGTTCTCGCAGATTACCGAGCCGTATTTTGTTCTGCAGCAGCGGGTGCTTGATCGACTGCTGCTTGCATTACAAAAGGAGATCGAATCTCGTTCGTGAAGCTCGTGATTCATGCGTGCTTTAAGCTAGCCATCTTAGACAGACCTGCTACGTTAAAAGTACCAGGTCTGTTTTGATCATCACACTTAGGAGTCTTCAGGGCGTTTTCGGGCGGCAGTTCGAGTGTCGTGATACAACTATCTATCTTGTAGCCTAGGTTAGGAGGGAGGAACTTTGAGTGCCCTAGTTGTTAGCCTCCGTTTATGGACAGCACTTACATGACCATGGTAGGTTATTGCTCCTGATCAACCTGGATCAAACGGTCGGCTCGTGAAGGCTCAAGTGCCACAGGTTGTAACACCTCTTTATCGCACGCATTTCGACGATAGTCAGCGGGCAGCCGACACCCTGGCGCTCGGAGATTCGCATGCGCATTCCTGTTTATCCAGACGATCTAATCAGCAACCGAGGCTTCAAAAGCTTAGCCAAACAGCTACGCAATTTGTTGCACGGCCCATCGAGAGTACAACTCGCGTTCGCTCAAAGCCTTCTGGCTAGGGGCTTGGGTTATCAGGACTATCACGATCTCGAACAGTGTGCGAAGTCCGGCTCGCCCGAGTCGCTGATGGCTACGCCAGATACTGCAAAACTCGCGATCCTCTCAAGTATTCAAGCTGCGCTTGAGGCAAGTGAGGTGACCACCGACGAACAACAACTCAGAAATTTTGTGGGCTCGTCTGCTTTCTCCTATCTGATGGCGTTCAAACGGAACCGGAGGGGCCGCCTGCCACTGCCAACTAGAGGCGTTCCAACGAGCGAGGATTTGCAGGCGTTGGAGCGTGCTATCAACGCCTCCGTAAGCTTGCGAGACCAGGCGCTGTTTTCATGCATGCGGGCGGGCGTGCGCCCAATAGAGTATCTAAGCGCGATTTGTCACAACGGAGGCGGCGCTTACCGGGTTTACAAAACCTGGCGCTGTGCTGGCCGAAACTTCAGCTATGTAGCTCTGCCCGCAACAATTCACGGGTCAGTCGCTCGGTATCTACAGGCCGAAAAACTCTCAGAAGGTGACTGGCTTTTCCCTTCTGCTAGAAGCCCAGAGCATCCCATGTCTTCATCTGAGCTCGCTAGACTGCTGTCTAAGTGGTCTCGGGATGCTGGCATCATAGATCGAGCTGTCACTCCTGGAGGCATCCGGGTAACCAGTGATGCATTCCAGCAGATGTGGGAAGCTCGAAAACCTCGTTAGCTCGTATCTCATCCGGACAATGCTGCAGATCGAAGCTTGTGTTAGCAAAGATCAACTTAAGTCCGGCTCCAAGGATGCTCATTATGACCAGTACGCCAGCTCTGCAATTGAGGAAAGCTCAGCACGTTGTTGTCTTCACAGGCGCTGGTGCATCAGCTGAGAGTGGCATCCCGACTTTCAGAGACGCATTGACGGGACTATCGGAGCGCTTCGATCCAGCGCAGCTCGCCACCAGCGAAGCATTCCGAGCTGATCCATCACTGTGTTGGGGATGGTACGAATGGCGCCGGCATAAAGTTCTGCAGGCGCAGCCAAACGGTGCTCATCTCGCTATCGCCGAACTAGCTATGCATGTGCCCAAACTGACCGTGGTGACCCAGAACGTTGATGACCTCCATGAGCGCGCTGGTAGCCAGGATGTGATTCATCTGCACGGCAGCCTGCATTCGCCTCGGTGCATCGATTGTGGCCTGGCGCATACCTTGCCTCTTACGTCTGACGCCCAGCCTGAAGATGGAAGTCGGATTGAGCCGCCGCGATGCAGTGCGTGTGATGGGTATGTTCGACCTGGCGTCGTTTGGTTTGGTGAGATGCTGCCAGAGGATGCATGGGGCGCAGGGCTCGCAGTTGCGCAGGAGTGCGATGTGTTCCTGTCGATTGGAACGTCCGGGGTTGTCTATCCGGCAGCAGAGCTTCCGTTACGCGCTTTGGGACAGGGGGCGACTGTCGCACACATCAATCCTGTGCGCTTCGATGTCAGCAGCCAAGAGCACTTTCTCGAAGGCCCTGCCTCTGTGATGATGCAGAGCCTTCTTCGCGAGGCGTTCGGCAACCATCCTGATTCGTAGTCGCCGGCGATCCACATCGTTTTTGCTTGGGCTTGGCCCTCTGGGCACGCCTGACGTGAACCAAACCCTGGCTGCGCCAGGTTTCGGCCCTGCGGGCTAACATCCTCAAGTCTTGGGCCCAGAGGGCCAGCGCGCTCCGCTTGCGCTCGATGCTTATGCTACTACTTGGGAGGAGCCACTGCGTGCCTACAATGGCTACTTTCGACTGATTGCGTTTGGTCAGCGCAGGCAGAAGTCGACCATAGTGGCCGTCATCTGGTGCTCAAAGTTCGCCCAAGGCCTGATTAGCTGTGAACTGGGCAACCACTTCTGGATAGATTTTTTGAACCTCTGTGATCTTCAGATTAAATTGTCCCAAGGTCGAGTAGGGGTACGGTTTGCTGATGCCCTCAAACCAAGTGATCACAAAAGGAGCATGAACTTTTAGGCTCTGGTCATGCCCTGAGTCTGAGCGGGAAACGGAGGCAAAATTGTACTTTTCCAGGATTGCCCATTGCTCGCGTGTGGTATCAAAGGTGGCATCTGGGTCTGGGTGATAGCCGCCAGTTGCAAGGAAGAGCACCGAAAGCGTTTCACGTGTCTCGGCCAGATCGGCCCCGTAATTGCGAGACGCAGCCTCCAAAATACCGGTAATCACTGCGGCGCCTTCTGGCGTGTACTTAACTACGTCAGATCCATAGGAAAGGTCGTTAGAGATGTGGTCATGGAGGTAACCCATCCGAATGAGGTCATGCTTCGCAGAATACATGCCATCTGGGCATGCACTGGTCATTGAAAAGCGCATGCAGTCCGATTCTAGGCTGTACAGCAATAACCCAAGGGCCAAGCAGGAAATCTCCTGCTTCGGAGGCGGCGTTTGTACTCGAGTTGGAAAACCAGCATCAGGAAATCGCTCGGGTGCCACCAGTGAAAGGCTGGCGAGACCGCGTGCACTGGGGCGAAACCGCCTACTGATGCCCGGGCCTTTGAAGGGCTCTTCAAATTTTGCCTGGCCATACAGTGTTATCTCCATCAATCCGGCTTTTACCATGTACTGGAGTTCTTCACCGTAATAGGAAGTAGAAGCACCTTGAGTAAGGATATTAATCTGTGAATCGGTTAGCGGCTGTGTCTTGACGTAATGCTTGGTCATATGCAGAAGTCCTTGAAGATAGGTTCTTTACATTAATGGTGATTTTGCGTTCATTTGCTGCTCAAGTGTTACTTGAGTGGGTGGCATGTCTAAATCATCGGCAAATGCCTCAAGTGCGGCGAGCAGCCTGGCTAGCTCAGCAAGGTTGGCAGTGACGATGTCATATTCTCCTCGACTGCTCAGCCGATACACATCGCGCGCTTTTTTAACGCGTTCGAGAAGAGGGACGACGATGCCGGATGCCCGCTCTAGGAAGTCGTTGATGTCCGCACGTGTCTGGGGAATTTTGTAGCCCTTCGACGCACTTGTGATGATGACGTCCGCATCGCGGAGTTTGGCAATGCCACTGGAGCGGATTCTCTGGCCGTTGACCTCTCCCAGTCCGCTATCTTTTAGATGGGCCATGATCTCCGTAGTCAGCACGTAATCCTTGGTGACGAATTCGCTCTGGAATCTCAAGAACCTCAAGATGCTTAGCTGTAGTCGCTCATCTTCATCGGGGTGCTTACCAACGCGTTCGCTAAAAAGGTCAGCCTGCCGTAGAGCTTCTTGGTGTACCTGGTAGTCAGCGTACTCAAATTCATCCGTCGGCGGCGGCAGAAGAGACTGGTACTTGGATGGCCACTCAAGCATTCCAAGGGTCAGGCTTCGTAGAATCTTTTTGTAGGCAAGAACTGCTTCTTCCGATGCTTTCTCTTCGTAGATCTGAGCGACTGATCCAGCGAAGAAATCTGCAACCTGAACCAAAACGTTGTCCTTACTGGCCATCGTCTGGAACGCATCCTTATCGCCAAATAGGTCGTCCACGAATCGTTCTGCAACGTAGCTTTTGAGGCTCTCCTGAAATTCCTGGCCACCATGCTCGTCTACGATCATCTGGAGGTCAGGGTATGCGTGGAACAAACGTTCATAGAGCAACCCGTTCACGTATTTTATGAATGAGGTCTTGAAACGAAGGCCACCGTCTTTGCGAATTTGGGACTTATCAACGACGGTGAAGTAGAGCCTGAATGGCAGCTCAGCCAGCTCGTTGAGGATTCGGGCACGGCGATCTGAATCCTTCGGCTTCAGATTGCTGGATTTGATCTCGCCTGTTTGAAAATGACGCTTTCGGAGTTCATCTGCTTGGGCATAGGCAGCATCCAAGTCTTTCTCTGCCACGAGAATGGAGCACACGATGAAAAAGCCCGAGCTTCCTCCCTTTGACGTATCAAGGTCGGAGTTCCCGGACTCATCCACGAAAGCATATGTTCTGTCCATGAGCTTGCTCCATCAACAACGTACTGAGCGCGGTGGGTCGCCCAATGGCAAGGTGGCGAACTCAGTTCGTCGCAGTGGTAGTACCTGGAGCGGGGCCGTCGCTGAACGTGTAGTTGATGACCACGTCATTGCGGATCAGGACATCAAGCGTTTTCTGTGTGCCAGTAGTCGTCACCTTCATGGTGACCACGTAGCTTTGGGCATGGGCTGAGCCATTGGTGTAGGTGTAGATCCACTTTTCGTCAGTCTCGCTGACAGCACTCTTGGCGTAGGGCTCACCAAACAGGGACTTCAACTCAGTAGTCGTCGTTTTGCCTTTGGTGATGCTCGCTACACTGGCCGACGGAAAGTCTCGTCCTGCGGTGTAGTGGGACGTAGCGCAACCGCCAAGTGCAACACAGATCCCCATGACTGCGATGAGCTTTTTCATATCCTTCCTTGATCGTAGAAAGCTCCAAATCTAGCTGGCCTCGAGGCCAAAAGCCATCAGCATCTCGAAGCGCCTGGGAGCTTTGGATTTTATACCCGCAACGGAGCTGTGACCGTTCCCAGGTGGGCTGCCTTCGTCCAACATGTTCGCTTCAGTTGAGTGTCCTAAGAGTTTCAACAATTAGCGAACGCACCCAGCGATGACCTGCGTCACGCTGAGTTCGCTCATGCCAAGCCAGGATTTTTGTGAAGCCTGGGATTTCGATTGGCGGCTTTAATGAGCTGAGCCCTATGTTGTGTTCTACCAATCGACGCGGGACGACGGCGATCATGTCGCTGTACATTAGAATCTCTGGGAGTACCAGAAAGCTGGTCACCGACACTGTCACTCGACGTGATCTTCCAAGTTTTTCCAGAGCATCATCCGTCACTCCGTGAAAACCGCCCCCTGCCGGGGAAACCAAGGCATGATCCAATGCGCAGAATCGATCTAGTGAAAGCCTGCCATTCAGCGCATCTGGGTGATCAGCGCGCAGCACGCATACATAGCTTTCATCAAAGAGAGCCATCGCATGCAATCCTGGTGTTACCGCTTCAGGGGTAACCAATACGAGATCAATCTCACCTCGATCCAGCTGATTTTGAAGTTCTTGATGGTCAACGGGCTGGACACTAACGCGGATGTTTGGCGCTTGTACCCTTAACGCACTGAGAAACGGAACGACCACTGCACGCAATGCATAGTCAGTCGAAGCAATCCGTATCGTCATGCTCGCCGTCAACGGCTCAAAGCTTTGCGGCTGAAGCATACCTTCGATATCTGCCAGCAATTTCTTAACTGGAGCTGCAAGCTGCTCTGCGCGCAACGTCGGAACAATGCCGCGCTGTGCCCGAACGAACAGCGGATCGCCGAAGCTTTCTCGGAGTCTGTTGAGCATGCCGCTCACAGCAGGCTGGGTGAGCGATAGTCGATTTGCAGCTCGCGTAACACTACGTTCGTCAAGCAACGCATCGAGTGCTTTGAGTAGGTTGAGATCGAGAGTTCTGATATCAGGATTCATGATGCGCAGAATAAAATATAGCGATTGGTCTTATTTTTAGCGTACACCCATCATGGCCTCAATTCATCCACTGAGCGCCGCATAACCATGAACGAGATCATTTGGCCCCAAGACTACCTGCCAGGTTTTACCGAAAACTTTGTCTCTAACGAGGTCATCATCGCGGGATTGAGTGCCGCACAGGTATGGCCTCTGCTCAGCCAGGCGCAGAGATGGCCCTCGTACTACGCCAACTCGGCAAACATCCAGTTTCATGATCACATCGGGCCGGATCTGCAAGACGGGGTATCTTTCTACTTTGAAACGTTCGGCTTTCCGGTCGAGGCTTTATGCAATGAGTACGTGCCGCCAACCCTAACCTCCCCAGGACGAATTGCGTGGCATGGATGGTCGGGTGAGGGTGATTCTCGGCTGGATGTTCACCATGCCTGGCTGATTGAAGACCTCTCTGGTGGACGAGTGCGCATCCTGACTCAGGAAACACAGAAGGGGAAACCGGCGGAGGATCTCGCCAAGGCCAAACCCAATCCGATGATCAACGGTCACCAGGACTGGCTAGACGGCTTGGTGGGTGCAGCACGCTTGTCTCCCGGCATGTAACCTCTGAATTTAGTCTTTAGCCGTGGGCTTCAGATGCGGTCAGATTAGGCATTCCAAGTGCGGCCCCAAGGCATCCGTATCTCAGCTTTGGGGTGATTCGACAAAAGCCTGACGGCTTCCCTACGTTATCCGCAATATTTGAACTTCATTCCAACGGCAGCGGACGATCAATGATCACGTGCTTCATCACCAACGTCGATGTCAGACGCTGTACGTTGGGTAACCTCGACAGTTCGTCATCGTACAGTTTTTGAAATGCAGGAAGATCTGCTGTCACCACCATCAGCAGGTAATCAGGATCGCCAAACAGTCTTTGCGCTTGGACGATGTAGGGAACACGCGGTAAAGCATCTTCAAAATCCGCTACCGCCTTTTGGTGTCCCTCTCGAAGCGTCACGAATACCAGGGACGAGAAATTGAGCCCTATCTCACTCGCGGATAGTTGAGCCCTATACCCTTTAATAACTCCTGCATCCTCCATCGCCCGAACACGTCGATGGCATGGAGACAAGCTGAGACCTACTCGGTCGGCCAATTCCGTCAGCGACTGGCGACCATCCTGCTGCAGCTCCGCAAGAATTTTCTTATCAACACGATCCATTCAAGAAAACCTTCTAATTCAATCCGCCTAGGCGGGAATCTTCGAAAGATAATACCACTTGGCTTTCTTTATCCTTCTATCACAGTTTTTCAGGGCGTGAAGCAACGCACTGGATTGATGAAAAAGGAAGGTGTTGATCGTGACCGTCTCTCTAATGATGGCTTTCTGGGCCGTATCATTTCTGTTTGTTATCACGCCTGGGGTTGACTGGGCCTACGCAATCTCGGCGGGTCTGCGAGGCCGCGTCCTACCCGCCGTAGTCGGCATGCTTTCCGGCCATCTTGTAGCCACGCTGATCGTCGCCGCAGGTGTGGGCGGAGTGCTGGTCAAAATACCCTACGCATTGCTGACGTTAACGCTGACGGGGGCAGCCTATCTCTTATGGCTCGGCCTCAACATGTTGTTCAAGCCTTCGCTGCCTGCTCAAGGGGCATCCAGCGATGAAGGTGCCTGGATGGCCTGGGCGATAAAAGGACTGTGCGTCAGCGGTCTCAACCCCAAAGTTCTGTTGTTGTTCCTGGCGCTGCTACCTCAGTTCACTGATGCTTCCGCCGCATGGCCAGTAGGGGCTCAGATTGTCGCGTTAGGTCTGATCCACGGTTTCAGTTGCGGCGTTGTCTATCTCGCGGTCGGCTACGGCGCTGGTGCGGTGCTTGCTTCACGACCAGCAGCGGCTATCAATGTGAGCCGGATATCGGGAGCCGCGATGATCGTAATCGCTGTGGTTCTAGCTGCCGAGCGGCTGGCCATTTGAATTGAGGAAGCGATATGTCTGATCAAATTAACGCCCCCTATAACAGCCCTCGTCGCGGCAGGGTACGAATTCCACATTTACGGGATATGAAGGTACGGGGTCAGAAATGGGCCATGTTAACTGCTTATGACATGTACGCCGCGTCGGTGTTTGAGGCGGCAGGGATTCCGGTGCTGCTCGTAGGCGACTCCGCAGCCAACAACGTGTTTGGACATAACTCGACGTTGGCAGTAACAGTTGACGAGATGCTTCCTCTTGTCAGGGCGGTTTCGAGTGCTACCGAGCGGGCGTTAGTCATTGCGGATTTGCCTTTTGGTTCCTACCAGGGATCGCCTGAGCAATGCTTCCATACAGCAGTGCGTTTTATGAAAGAAGGCGGTGCTCATGCCGTAAAGCTCGAAGGTGGGATCGAGATGCTTGCGCAGGTAGAGATGTTGGTAGCCGCTGGCATACCGGTTATGGCCCATATCGGCTTTACCCCGCAGGCAGAACACCAGCTAGGCGGATACCGTATCCAAGGCAAAGGCGAGGATGCACAGCGGTTGATTGATTTGAGTGTTGCCTTCGAGCGTGCTGGGGCGTTTGGTCTGCTGATAGAGATGGTGCCAGGCGATGTAGCAACGAAGATCACCGAGACAGTCTCCATCCCTACCGTAGGAATTGGTGCTGGTAATGGCTGCGATGCACAGGTGCTTGTCTGGCAGGACATGGCGGGGCTAAGGGATAGTCAGTTACCGCGATTCGTCAAGCAGTATGCGGATATGAGAAAGGTGATGAGTGACGCTGCTCAAGCCTTTGCTAAAGATGTCGAGTCGGGCTCATTCCCTGGGCCAGAACATACTTTTTAGAGCTTCGGAGATCGCAATGAGCACACTGCGCCAAAAGGCGATAGAAGGCCTCAAGGAAGGCGACACTTTTGAAATCAAACGCACTTTTTCGGACGCAGACATCGTCCAGTTTGAAGCGCTATCGCGCGATCACAACCCAGTGCATTCCGATGCTGTGTACGCAGAAGCGAAAGGCTTTGATGGCGTCGTCGCTCATGGCTTGCTGACTGCGACATTGATTACGGAGATCGGAGGGCAATTGGGGTGGTTGGCCTCCTCCATGAGTTTGCGTTTCAAGCGCCCGGTTTATGTTGGGGATGAGTTGACCTGCGTGTGGAAAATTATAGGGATCGATTCCGGTAATCGAGCGCAAGCCGAGGTGATCGTGAACAACAGCAACGGTCAGGCTGTCTTGCTCGCGGAAACGACAGGGCTCCTTCCCAATGACGCCGAGAGAAAACTACTCGCATCAATGACAATTGATGAGACCTAGTCCTATCAAGGCGATGCAACCACACCTTTTGTAGAGAAATTACAGATGCATGGCTTACTAAAATTTATTATTCGACCGGGAACGGAAATGGCAGACGCCGGCTTTTTCGTTCTAGCCGCTTTCGTTGGTGGCGCTGCGGGAGTATTACTGGCCTACAAAGTGTCGCTGTGGGTGGGATTGCCCTTCGCGCTTTGTGCAGCCTTAATGCTTCATCTCACCTGGCGGAAGCCGGGTTTCTCTCCCCGAACGCCACAAAAATCAGCCCGTGGCGACACCTAACATTACGGGATTAGTAGCCTTCTGGTGCAATCACCGAAAAGCCTGCTAGTGATTCCCTCTTTAATGTCCACTTTCATGGATCGCGGATGAGCGCTTTGGCCGCTATCAGTCCGTCGAGATAACCTGACATTGTAAAGTAGCGTCCGCTTATGCCGGCCCGCTACCTAGCCTTGACCGTCCACAGCTGAACCCTCATGGTAGTGTAGCTCTGACTCATCAAGTCTCGATGCATCGCCCAACCAGGCGCAGCATGCACACTTGCTAGTCAGGAACATTTTCTCGAAGGCGCTGCCTCGGTAATGATGCAGAGCTTACTTCGCGAGAGCTTCGGCGACCTACCTGCCTAGTAGTTCGAGGGCGATTCACATTGCTTCTGCTTTGGGCTTGCCCCCTTCGGAGTGCGGCTGGCTTGAACCAAACCCTGACTGCGTCAAGTTTTGGCCCTACGGGCTTTCATCCTCAAGCCTTTGGCCCATCGTGGGCCGGCGCGCTCCGCTTGCGCTTTAGGGACACCACCATAATTAGGCAATCCCTACCCCTGGCTCATTGTTTATAAACTAATGCGTCAACCACAACGCCAAATGCGGATGAATGCTCACGTCTATTCGGATAGTAAAGATGGTAGCCCGCGAAAGGCTGGCACCAATCTTCCAGAACCCGCACGAGACTGCCCCCCGCTAGTTCGTTGGCGACCATGTCTTCTGGAAGAAACGCCAAACCACATCCCGCCACAGCCGCACGCAAAATTGGCACGCTGCTGTTGAATGTCCACTGCCCCTCTACGCGGGCCTTGAGTTCGTGCCCGTCCTTTTCGAAATCCCACTGCATGAGACTCCCATGAGTCGGGAGACGCAGATTAATGCAGTTGTGCGCGGACAGATCCGCTGGTTCCTTGGGAATTTGCCGCCCTTTAAAATATTCAGGCGAGCCCACCACTGCGATTCGCAACGATGGCCCAATTGGTACGGCAATCATATCCTTGGCTACCTGTTCGCCCAGACGCACACCCGCGTCATACCGCTGCGCGACGATGTCGGATAGAGCGTAATCGACGGTGATTTCGACCTTGATGTCCGGGTAGTCGGGCAGCACTTTCAACAGCTTTGGCCAGAGAATATTGTTCGCTGCATGCTCGGACGCCTGGATGCGAACATTGCCGGCAGGAGTGACGCGAAACTCGCTGACGGCGGCCAGTTCCAGTTCGATTTCGTCAAAGCGCGGCGCCATCGATTGATAAAGCCGCTGACCTGCCTCGGTTGGTGAAACGCTGCGGGTGGTGCGCGTCAAAAGGCGTACCCCGAGCCGGCTTTCAAGTGCACGCATGGTGTGACTTAACGCCGACTGCGAGACGCCCAACTGTGCAGCGGCACGGGTGAAACTGCCCTCGCGGGTGATGGCCACGAAGGCTTGCAGATCATTGAGATTAGCGCGGGACATTGATGAGAGCCTCTCATGAGGGACGCGTGATCATTCCATGAAAGCAGGTTGCGCACGGATGCGCGACCCTCAGAGAACTCATTACAGGGTGCGAGCGTAAAACGCCGTCAGTTTCCCAATTGCGGCGTCGACATAGCGTGGCACCCAATAGGTTTCAATATGCGTGGCGCCGTCGAGGATGAACATTTCCTTGTCCTTGGTGCCAGTGGCTTTGGGGAACGCATCCTGGGTCATGTACAGGCTGTCGGCTTTGCTGCCGGCGATCATCAGCAACGGTTGGTTGATCAGTTCGATACGGTCGGTGGCGTCGAAACGCATCAGATCCAGCAGACTGCTGGTGGTGTATTTGAAGGTCGAGTTCGGGTGTGCATGGGTCTTCCAGTAGTATTCGTAGCCTTGGCGATACAGCTCGAAGGGCAGCTTGGCAATCTGTTCATCAGTAAGGTTGGCATCACCGGAATACAGAACCGCACCGCCGGCTGCTTCTTGCGCACGTGCCGCCGACGCCTGCTGCAGACGTTGTTGAATGCTATCTTTTTGCGAGTCGTTATAGCCGTTGCGACGCACCAGGCCCGAGTTGAACATGCTCACTGTCGCTAGCGATTTGAAACGTTTGTCGGTTTGCGCCGCAGCTAATGAGTAACCGCCCCCACCACAAATACCAAGCAGGCCCAGGCGGTTGTCATCAACGCCGGCAAACTGGCTGATGAAATCGGCCATGCCGTGGATGTCTTCAATGCGATACGAGGGTTTATCGATGCTACGCGGTTGACCACCGCTGGCGCCCTGGTACGCCGCGTCGGCGGTTATGGTGATGTAGCCCTGTTCGGCCAGACGCTGGGCGTACAGACCTGCGACTTGTTCTTTCACACCGCCATTGGGGTGCGCGACGACCACGGTCGGGTAGGTCTTCTTCGCATCGTAATTGGCCGGGGTGTAAACGTTGGCGGCGATGGCTAAACCATTGAGCTTGTAGCTGACTGGGTGGATGTTGACCTTGCCCGGCTCGTTCTTGGTGATCGCGCCGTCGTAGGCCAGCGTGAACGGGTTCTTTTTGTAGTCGGCGGCCAAGGCTTCACCGGCAGATAGACCGACCAATGCCGACATGAGCGTGGCTTTGAGAGTGTTTTTCACATGAAACTCCTGAGCAATCAAAGGGAGGCAGTCGAAAGGAGCGGCGGATCAGTCCAGCTGTTTTTCTTTGAGGAATTGCGACACCAGATCAGCGATTTGCACGTTGTTCAGATCCGACATGGGGAAGTGGGTATTGCCTTTGATGCCTATCTCAGGCAAGTGGATCAGTCGTACATCGCCACCGTGCCGATTGACCGCGTCGCGCCATAGCCTGGCCATCTTCAGGCGAGCGCGCCAACTGTCCTGAGCAGGTAGATCAACGGCCCGCTCGGGGATGTTGTCGCCGTAAAGGATCAGAATCGGAATGCGCGTCAGTGCCATGAATTGCTCCATCGGCACAGCAGCGCCTTGCACCGTGTCAAATGCGCTGGGAATCGCTTCCGGCACTTCACCTTCAGCAAACACGAAGCTGCTTCCAGGCTCGAACGCCACAATGGCTTTGACCTTTTCGTTCTTGATCGCCGTCAACCAGCCCGGCCCGCCACCTTGCGAATGGGTGAACAAAATCCCCGGGCCGATTTTGTCGAACAGCGCCGAGACGCCATCAGAGACGACGCCCATGTCGAACGGCCCGGTGTTCGGCGTCATTGCCCGGAAAAACTGCTCGCGGGTCTGGGCATCCTGTGCCACTTGCACGCCGTTGAAGTAGTTGGGCCAGAGGCCAATGCGGAACTGGTTGAACCACAGTTGTTCGTCCGGCGTCGGCTTGATTGTGGTCTCGACCATGCTGCGCCCGGCATCACCACGCCGTGGCTGATCGATCAGATAAACGCCGTAGTGGCGCCGCAGAAAAATGTTCTGAAAACCCTCGCGGCCATCGGCGGTTGTTTCCCAGGTTTTGGAGAACTGACCTGCGCCGTGCCACATGACGATGGGCAGTTTTCGCGCATCGACCGGGATTTGGTAGAAAGCGTAGGCGTGGTCACCGTGATAGGTCTGGCCGTCGGGCGTCATTGGTTTGCGCGGGTTGAACGTACCTGGTGCAGTCGTCATCGTTCCGCCAGCGGCGAAGCTGCCTTGTTTTTCAATTATCAGTGGGCCGGAACTATTGGGTTGGTTTGCGCAAGCTGCCAAAAGGCTAATGAGTGTGATACCCAACAATTTTTTAGCGGTCATTTCATTTCCTCGAAGCTGCGAGGGCTTGAGCCAGCGCTGTACCCGCACGCTCGGCGGTCTGGGCATCACCATGCTTTTTCAATAAATCGGTCACTTGACGCAACTGCGCCTCGCTGAGTCCGACACGAAGGCTCGCCAGCATGTGCGAGCGGAGTTGCGATTCCACTCCCGGTGTTGCCGCCAGCGCTCCGACAGTCGCCAGTTCGCGGCTTTGCCAGTCGAGGTTGTCGCGCTCGAAGATGTCGCCGAACAGGTGGGTTTGCAGGAACTGGTTGATCACTGGCGCGAATTCGAACACCGGGCCTTTGACCGGGGCGCCGGAGATCTTCGTTTGATTCGCCGTACCCGCCGCCAACAACTCAGCCCCGACCGGAATCGCCCGGCTTGGTTCGCGTCCCGGCGCATCTGCAATGCCGCGTTGTTTGCGTGCCTGCACCACCGTCATCAATTCGTTCAAGGCATTAAGGCTGCGTGGGAAACCGACGTAGGCGTAGAGCTGCACCAGAATTTCCCGAGTTTCGCTGATGCTCAGGCCCGCATCGAGTCCTTGGTTGAGGGCTGCGTTGAGGCTAGGCATGTCGCTAATCGCCATAAACGCGGCAATCAGGGGAATCGCTTGCTGTCGGGTCGACAGTGATTCTGAGCTGGCGGATGAGATCGTCACGGTTTGCGATGCCTCGGCGGCTTGAGTGGTCACGCTGAACATCGCACCAGCGCTCAAACAGAGCATCAACAGTGCGGAGAGGGCATTGGTCTTGCTTGCGTCACTGGTCATCATGAGGCTCTATCCATGGCGAGTCGTTGCGGTGTTGCTGGATCGTACGGAGGAAGTTTGGGGCGATTAACCCCGATATTGCGCAAGGACTCCTGAGCAGAAATCATGAGTCCTCGTGACGATAATCGCCGAAATCCCGGCGCGACCCCTCTGGTGCGGGGCCTAGAGGACGAATGACTGTTTGCGTCATAGATGCCGGGCGAGCAGCTTCGACACATTCCGTAACTTCATTTACCAGCGTATTGCGCCTCAGAGACCTGCTCCGCCCAGGTGACGGTCTTGCCGTCCTCGGCTTCAGCGATGGCGATGTGGGTCATGCCGTTGCTGGCCGTGGCGCCATGCCAGTGACGGGTGTTCGGTGGAATCCAGACACTGTCGCCCGGACGGATCTCCTGACGCGCGCCACCCTCTTGTTGCACATAGCCGACGCCGGCAGTGACGATCAGCGTTTGCCCCAGCGGATGGGTGTGCCACGCAGTTCGAGCGCCGGGTTCGAAGGTTACCGTGCCGCCGCCGATGCGTGCTGGCAGTTCTCCCTTGAACAGACCATCCACGCGCACCGTGCCGGTAAAGTTTTGCGCCGCCCCCTGGATCGAGGGCTGTGAGCCATTCGGTGTTACGCGGATTTCGCTGGCGGCTTGGGCTTCTCCGGTCATGAGTGATAAAGCAACAAGTGGTGCGATCAATCGGTTCATTGGATCAACTCCGGTCAGGCAATGAAGCGGCTCCATACACGGAGCCGCGTTGGGCAGACTCAGAGTCCGGTCATCTTCAGCGCCGACTCCGGCAAGCGTTCACCGTGCACTTGAATTTGGGCCATCTGCTGGTTGATCACGCGCAGATCGTCATTCGTCAGTTGCAGTTCAACCGCGCCAAGATTCTCTTCCAGCCGATGTTGTTTGGTTGTGCCAGGGATCGGCACAATCCACGGTTTTTGCGCCAACAACCATGCGAGTGCCACTTGCGCCGGCGTGGCATTTTTGCGTTGCGCGACGGCTTTCACTACATCGACCAAAGCCAGGTTGGCCTTACGCGCCTCAGGAGAAAAACGGGGGACAAAATTGCGGAAGTCACTCGCGTCAAATTGGGTGTTCTGATCGATCTGCCCCGTGAGGAAGCCTGCGCCAAGTGGACTGAACGGAACGAAGCCAATACCCAGTTCCTCCAGTGTGCCAAGGAGCTCCTGTTCCGGGCCACGCCAGAACAGCGAATATTCGCTTTGCACCGCCGTCACTGGCTGCACCGCATGTGCCCGGCGAATAGTTTGCACGCCCGCCTCGGATAGACCGAAATGCTTGACCTTTCCCTCGGCTATCAAATCCTTAACGGCGCCGGCCACGTCTTCAATCGGCACCTGCGGATCAACGCGGTGCTGATAAAACAGGTCGATGCAGTCAGTACGTAAACGCTTCAACGATGCCTCTGCCACAGCGCGTATGTGTTCCGGGCGGCTGTTGGTGCCGCCGCCACGTGCGCCAGTGATCAAGTCAATATCGAAGCCGAACTTTGTGGCGATCACCACTTTCTCGCGGATCGGCTGTAAGGCTTCACCCAGCAGCTCTTCATTGGCGAAAGGGCCATACGCCTCAGCGGTGTCGAATAGCGTGACGCCTTGCTCGTGCGCCGAACGAATCAGCTTGATCATGGTGGCTTTGTCGGCTGGTGGCCCGTAGGCCGAGGTCATGCTCATGCAGCCTAGGCCGAGTGCGGAAACTTCAAGGCCGTTGCCCAGCGTGCGGATTTTCATAATGTCACTCCGTAAAGAATTCGATTAACCCGTGATGGGGTGATCGCTCAGCCAACCGTTCACGCGCTCCATGGTCTTGCGCTCCTGCTCCCCCTCCATCACAAAGCCGTCCAGCACTTTTGCTTTCGGTGCATGTTTTATGAGAACGCTGCGGCTGTTGCCCAAGCCATAACCGCCGTGGGTGTTGAAGGGAATGAGGATTTTGCCGGTCAGGTCGTGAGCACTCAAAAAAGCACGGATGATTGGCGGCGCAGTTTCACCCCAGATCGGAAAGCCGAGATAAATCGTGTCGTACTCGTTGAGGGCGCGAACCTTGCCTTGCAGCTCGGGTTCGAAGCCTTCGTCACGCTCCTGACGCGCCTGTTCCACGGTTTGCAGATAATCCTCGGGATATGCGTGGGCCGGGCGAATCTCGAAGAGGTCGGCACCAAGGCCGCGTTGAATCAGCCCGGCGACCACGCGTGTATTGCCTGAGCGAGAAAAGTACGCCACCAGAATTCGAGAGCCTGAACGCGGTGCTTCACTGGTGGTTTGCGTGTCAGCAAGCGACAGTAGTGGCGCGCTCGCAAGTGCGGCGATGACCGTACGCCGCAGCGGGTCGTGATCGTTGCTCATCGCCCGACGCGTTCCTTGAGTGATTCGGGATAACGCTCGCCTTCGATGCGGATCTGCGCCAATGCAACATCAATCGCTTTGAGGTCGCCCGCATCGAGCGTGATGTCCGCGCCGCCGAGGTTTTCTTCAAGGCGATGCAGTTTGGTCGTTCCCGGAATCGGCACAATCCAAGGCGCCTGCGCCAGTAGCCAGGCCAGCGCGATCTGCGCCGGGGTGGCTTGTTTGTGCGCGGCGATCTGCCGGATCAACACCACCAGCCCTTGGTTGGCTTGCAGCGCCGACTGGCTGAAACGCGGGACGATGCTGCGGAAATCGTCACTGCCGTAAGTGGCCTCTGCCGATACGGTGCCGGTGAGAAAACCCTTACCTAGCGGGCTGAACGGCACGAAGCCAATACCCAACTCCCAAAGTGTCGGCAAAATCTCCTTCTCAGGCTCGCGCCACCATAAGGAATATTCACTCTGCAGCGCTGTGACCGGTTGTACCGCATGGGCGCGGCGAATAGTTTGCGCACTAGCCTCCGACAGACCGAAGTGCTTGACCTTGCCTTCACCAATTAGATCTTTTACTACACCGGCTACATCCTCGATGGGCACGTTTGGGTCAACCCGATGCTGATACAGCAAATCGATATAATCGGTTTTCAATCGACGCAACGAACCCTCGACGGCGAGTCGAATACGTTCGGGCCGGCTGTCCAAAGTCTGCTTTGTATTGTCGGCGCCGACGGCGAAGCCGAATTTTGTGGCGATTACGATCTGATCGCGAACTGGCGCCAGCGCTTCGCCGACAACTTGCTCATTGAGATAGGGGCCGTAGAACTCGGCGGTATCGAAGAACGTGACACCTAGATCAACTGCCGAGCGAATCAATGAGATAGCTTGCTGGGTGTCCGTAGCGGGGCCGTAGCCATGGCTCAAGCCCATGCAGCCTAAGCCCAAAGCTGACACTTCAAGTGAACTGTTTCCGAGCGTGCGCTTGTGCATTTCGATCTCCCGACATTTTGCGTTGAGAGAACAGTAAGCGAGCTTACGAATATGGACTAGACGGGGAAATCAGCAAGGGTTCATGAGGTTTGCTCATAAGTCTTAAAGAGACTGTCTTGACGGGAGAAAGCCTTGGCGCCTCTACATAGACTTGACCGAGACAACATCCACATACTTGTACTTCTTCCTAGCGACCTTCACGGCCTCTTGTTCAGCAAGCAACGAGCTCAACGTATCAGCCTCGTGAATCAACTCGGTCATTTTCCCCTCAAATTCGTTTCCAACCCTGAGAGTGACCTTCAGTCTAGGCGTAAAAGCTTTTGCCGCTTTCTTCTTAACTAGAGGAGCTGCTGGCTTTGTAGGCACTACTTCTGGCACATGCACCTGTACTTGAGGAGCAGGCAACTGCTCTTCGGGCTGAGGCGTACCGAATAGGGCACGACGCATTTCTTCTTCAGTTAAATCAGAGTTCATAAAACATCTCAAAGGGACGCATTTCGCTGGGCAAGTTTTAATAAGATTTTTGCTGACTGGTGTTCGAGCGCGGACGTCAAATCCCCAATTCGATTTCAAGACAAGAGCCTCGTAAGGCTTGCGAAAGCTTCACCTTTGGCAGCAGTGTAATGAGCTCATCAACTAAGTTGCTAGCGTGACGTGCGTACAGCGTGACTGTGCCTGCATCAGGCGTTCGACCTGGCACGATGGCACCTACCCGCTGCTGGGCAATTTTCAGTATGCTCAAGACGTCCTGACTCACCTCATTGGTGGACAAGTGTTCAACCAATGGTCTGGGTGGAGGGGCGGCGCGGCTCCACATTTCTATGACCGCTTGGAGGAGTCCGTCTGAGCCAAGATGCTCGAGGGCCATTTCCCATAGCTGCCCCTCCTGCGCCATATTCAAGCGAGCCCTAGTCATTACGGAGTTCTAACAAGGTGAGGGTCTTTCTTGATTGCGAGTTTACCAAGCTCTCAGCGGCTGCGAAGCTGATATCACTCGCATTGGTGGCTGAGGATGGGCGCGAATTCTACGTGGAATTGCTCGATGCTTGGAAAGAAGAAGACTGCAGTGATTTCGTAAAGGAAATCGTGCTTCCGCAGCTGTGGGGAGGCGGCAATGCGCAACCCATTACTGGGGCAAGAACTGCATTGCTCGATTTCCTAGCCTCGTTCGACGAAGTCCTGGAGATTGTCACAGACGCTCCACAGTACGACTGGGAGCTTTTCTGCGAACTCGCATATGACGATGGTAAATGGCCAAGGAACGTCCGGAATTACCCCTCCGACGCAACCACTTTAGATGCCTCAAGTGACGGGGATCCGCTTCCGCATCACGCTCTCCTTGATGCCCGTATCATCGCTAGCATGTTCACCAAAAGCAATCCAGGGAAAGGGTTACCCTGAGAAGGGGCTGTGAATCAGTAGTCTGGATGGGCCAATCGAGTGGAGCGAAATATGAAATGAACAGCGCGCACGACAGAGCAAGTCTCCGAGTTGATTTGTGGGGACAACACGGAAGGTTATCTCCGCTACCTTATCCGTGCATGCAGTAGAGGCCATCGTCATTATTCGCTCAGCTTAATGTGCCCGGATAGGGCCATTGAGCCAAAATATGACGGTTAATGTGCCGTATTGGGGACATTAGCCTTGCACATCTTACGGAGACGTCCGTTGCATTCGGCTTCAAGACGGCAGTTAATTCTCTGAGACGCTAGGCTCTTGGCGAGCCCAGCGTAACGTAGCTACCGCAGCCCGCCACAGCTGTCCTTCCTGTGACATTTTTAGCCGGGAGCTGGTCATTGGAAAATCATACGGAATCAGTTTGATTGGACGTGATTGTTTTCAGATATCTGCGCACAGTCGATCTCGACAGCTCCAGTCTCTCTGCGATTTCTGACACAGACACGCCCGCGCTGCTCAAACGATTAGCTTCCGCTGCCTTTCGCGCCGCATCGGATCGGACGGGTCGACCAGGCGGTAGTTTTCCGGCTCGTGCCATTGACTCCATTTCCTGATCAACACTTTCTTTTCTAATTCTGTTCATCTGTTTGGAAACGCGTTTGAGGCCCTCCCCGAACGGCTCATTAGATTGCAGCGACGTCGCCATGAGAACGAGTGAGGCCGGCTCAACTTCCATTAGCGCTGCAAGACGAATGAGCACATCAATCGTGATGTTAACTTCACCACGCTCTATCCGGCCCCAGTAGGAACGGTCAATTGTGATCAGGTTTTCCTGCGCAAAACCCTTTCTTCTACGCAGTGCTCGTACTACTACAGCAAGGGCTTCTGCGGCCTCCATGACATTTCCCCAGGCAAATCGAGGATGAGGCCATATTGCGTCGCACCATAACACGGACTATCATCCGTATTATGGTGCTAGCAGCACTTTCAGGCTGGCTTCCCGTGATCCGATTGACGTCTCCAAGCCAACGCAACTGGCATGCGGAGAGACTCTTTGCGAGGGGCGAGCGCAAACAAGCGGGATTGAATTGTCAATTTCCGGGTTATTAATTGAGGTGAACCCTATGGCTAGCGTCCAAGAGCCCGACTTTATGAAAGGGTCAAGAACGCCCCTTGAAGGCCTGGAGGGTACTTCTGAAGCTCGAGCTTTAGCAGTTGAACGATTCCCTAAAAAGCCTTACTGCCTAGTTCGCGACTGGACAATATTTCGCATTGAAGTCACTCGCGACGAACTCTTCAAATGCCATGCAGCTGGCCAGCTCCCGATGATCCTGTTTGCTCACAACGTGGCCGAGGACAGCCAAGGCCGTTTCGAACGGGGCGACTGGGTTCGTTCAAGCATGTGTACCGGATTCCACGACGGTGTTGCGTTCGAAACCAGGAACTCTGTTTACGTGTTGATTGGCCCTGGTCATGAACAGCTCGCAAGCCTGAAAGACGTTTTCTCCCTCTTCTAACTGCGCTCTGTATCGGAGCCCATTCAGGCTAAGGACATACGATGTTTAAAACACACGACGCCGACATGCTAGGCCTACCGGGCATGTTCGGTGAGGGTCAGTACCAATGGCATCAGGTATCCAAAGTGCTTCGTAATCACTGGTATCACGTAACTGTCCAGGCCATGTACGAGGACAGAATTTCAGAGGCGGTTCTGATGATCGACAGCGAACCACGGCTTCAGCAACTGCTGATTGCCCAGGACGCGGAGACGGTCATCACAGAGGTGCAAGTAGTCACACCTGCCCACATGAATGGCACGGGAGTTTGGCGCATGGAGAAACTGACCAAAGTGACGCTTGGTGAAGACCAAAACGAGTGTGCTGTGTGCCTGCTGGAGGTGGAGACCGGCTCCAAATACCACAGCTCTCACCAACCTGGCTTCAGCAGTGATGTGCTAAGCAACCTCCGTCCGGTCTATCACGTGAACATGATCCGTACAGCCTGAAATTTACCAAAAATCCCGCACGATATCAGCGCAGATGGTTCCGTGTGGATTTCCTGGTAACGCCATACGGGCTGCGAAAGGAGTGCAATTTTGCTGAATACTTTGGATGTAAATTTTCATGGAAAACGACATACAGATTTCGATCTCGCACGAATCCTAAAAGCACAAGCGCAAGGCTTCGACAAACCTATAACAGCCTATCTCTGCGGAGTATCCATAAAGGCTCGTGCTGGATTAGGCGTCGTGTTTGGTCACAACCGTAAAGACCAATATGGACGGTTCGGCGACGGTCACGCGATCCGGACTTCTGACGTCATTAAGGCGGAGCGCGAGGGCCGATTTTGGGTGCTGACCACAGTGAACTCTAGGTACGTCATCGCCACGTTCCAGAGGGGCAATGGACGTGCAAGTCTGCGTGAGTTTCTGCGGCTTTCACAGGGGATGCACCACTTCACCCCGCGAGGGTTGCAGTAATAGTCGTGGTCTTCTTCAACTGGCGAAGCCTCCTGAATGGCTTCGAGGTGGCGTCATGATCGTCAAGGCAGGCGAAGTCATCTGCATTGCCTCGGGCATTTTTGAGAGTTACGACCGCGCTGGGCCCTTTGTTGCAACACAGGACTTCGACCTCGATTCATTCATAGCAGAGGCAATGAAGCCGCTCACAGAGAAATGGGAAGTGTCGAGCTTGTTCGGGGATATTCCCAGGGTGCTTTTCGAAAACGGGCTCATCACCAAGCTTCCTTGTCGCAAGATTTACCTAGGAGCGATGGGCGAAGTCGACATTCGGGAAGAGCAGGATGACCTTTGATGACGACGTTTCAAGCATTTGACTAAAGCGTCATGATGGTAGCGATAGAGCGGAGATGGTTTGCCTTGCAGCAGCCGCAGTTAGGATCGCGGTAAACGTCGATGACTTCAGCGGCTTGTGCCGCTCCGGTCATGAGTAGTGTCGTGAACGCAGCAATTCGCAGACTGGCATTAATGGGAGTTCTCCTGTTTATAAATAATGCTTACCGGCAGCAGCAACCGCCGCCGTTCCCGCCACAGCCCGAGGTTTTCTTACTCGCTACGCTTTCCACTGTCGCCAGCTGTGCTGGATAGCCCGCGTTCTCCAGGGCCGCAAGCAGCGCTTGACTGTCCGAATCGCCGCTGACCTCCACCCGTCCGGCTTGTAGATCCACTGTTACGTCACTGACTCCTTCAAGTGGGCGCAGCGCTTCGGTGACATGTTTGACACACGAACCACAGCTCATGCCTTGGACTTGCAGTTCAACAGTTTTCATTGGTGACTCCTCACAACTAAATTGATCATGGAAAGACTGACGCACGAGGCTTTTCTGCGGCGTTGGCTTATCCTCAACCTTGCTGCCATGGCAAGGTCAAGCGGTCGTTTTCACTCAATCAATGGAAGCCTGGCGCAGACGCAAGGCGTTGAATACTACCGACGCCGAGCTCACGCTCATGGCCAGTGCGGCAATGAGCGGTGACAGAAGGTGACCGGTAAGTGGAAAGAACAAGCCGGCAGCCAGTGGGATACCCATGGCGTTGTAAAGGAAGGCGAAGGTCAGGTTCTGGTGCATATTTCTCACCGTTGCGACTGACAGGCTGCGAGCACGCAGGATACCGAGCAGATCCCCCTTGACCAGGGTGACCTGAGCGCTGTTCATTGCCACGTCAGTGCCAGTGCCCATGGCGATACCTACATCAGCGCGAGCCAGTGCGGGGGCATCATTAATACCGTCGCCGGCCATCGCCACCCGGTGTCCGGCTTGTTGCAGAGATGCCACCAGACGCTCTTTATCTTGCGGTTTGACCTCGCCGTGAACCTCCTCGATGCCCAACTGGCGAGCTACCGAGCGAGCAGTCGTAAGGCCGTCGCCAGTGGCCATGATGACCTTGACGCCATCCGCCTGCAGACGCTCGACGGCCAGCTTCGTGGTGGGTTTGATGGGGTCGGCAACAGCCAGCAAACCCGCCAGGGCGCCATCGACTGCCAGGTACATGATGCTCGTACCGTCGCCGCGTAGCTTCTCGGCATGTTCTTGCAAGCTCTCTGTGGAAACGCCGGCCTCCTGCATCAACGCGGTATTGCCTAGCATCAGGCGGCGACCCTCGACCTGCCCGCTTACACCAATACCTGAGGCTGACTCGAAGGTTTCAGGTGTCACCAGTTTTAGCCCTGCGGCACGAGCCTGCTCGACGATGGCGTGGGCCAATGGATGCTCACTGCCCTGATCGAGACTTGCGGCCAGGCGCAACACTTCATCCTGAGTAAATCCGGGTACGGCCTCGACGCTATGGAACGCTGGTCGACCTTCAGTGAGGGTGCCAGTTTTGTCGACTATCAAGATGTCTATCTTGCGCAGGTTTTCGATGGCGGCGGCATCGCGAAACAATACGCCGCTGCCAGCAGCCTTGCCGGTGGCAACCATGACTGACATCGGTGTCGCTAGGCCAAGGGCACAGGGACAGGCAATGATCATGACCGCGACAGCGTTGATCAGTCCAAACACCCAACTTGGCTCGGGCCCCCACAGCCCCCAGCCGAGTAGAGTTAGCGCGGCGATAGCAATCACAACGATCACGAAGTAACTGGCAATCACATCTGCCAGCCGTTGCATCGGCGCTTTTGAGCGTTGTGCCTGCACAACCATCTGCACAATCTGTGCGAGCAGGGTCGCCGACCCTATCTTCTGCGCCTGCATCACCAGACTGCCGTGAATGTTGAGAGTGGCGCCAATCAGCGCGTCGCCGGCTCTCTTCATGATCGGTATCGGTTCGCCGGTGAGCATCGACTCATCTACAGCGCTTTCGCCTTGCAACACCTGACCGTCGACAGGCACTTTTTCGCCCGGTCGCACACGTAACGTGTCGCCGCTGTGTACGTGTGTCAGAGGGATGTCTTCTTCCGTGCCATCGGCATTGATCCGTCGGGCAGTTTTGGGTGCCAGTCCAAGCAGCGACTTGATGGCAGCCGAGGTTTGCGAGCGAGCCTTGAGTTCAAGCATCTGGCCGAGAAGGGTCAGTGAGATGATCACAGCCGCCGCTTCGAAATACACACCAATGCGGCCCTCCATCATGAAGTTGCTGGGGAATACATCGGGGGTCAGGGTGGCCACGACGCTGTAAAGGAAGGCCGCCGCCGTGCCGAGGCCGATTAGCGTCCACATGTTCGGACTTCGCTGAATCACCGAACGCACACCACGCACATAAAACGGCCAGCCAGCCCACAGCACGACGGGTGTAGCCAATCCCAGCTCGACCCAATTTTGCGTGGTGCCATGGAACAGCACCAGGGCATGGCCACCCATAGCCAGCACGGTGACGATCACTGTCAGTGGCAATGTCCACCAGAAGCGCCGGGTGAAGTCCTTAAGTTCGGGATTCTCATCCTCCTCTAAGTCGGGAATCACCGCCTCTAAGGTCATACCGCACTTAGGGCAGACGCCGGGGCCGATCTGGCGAATTTCCGGATGCATGGGACATGTGTATTCAGCGGCACCCGTTAAGGGTTCTGCTGTTGTCTGGGGGATTTGTTCGATTTTCAGTTGAGATATTCGATAACGCTCGGGCGCTGCCCTGAATGTCGTTTGGCATTTCTGGCTGCAGAACCGGTAGTTTTGCCCCTCATATTCCGTACTGAACTGGCTGTCGTTACTGACGGTCATGCCACATACCGGGTCATGGGAGCCGGTGGGTTGAGATTCTGAGTTCTGTATTGGGCCGTGCTCTTGACGAACCTCAGGGGTGTGCATGACCTAACTCCTGTTCGCATCTTTGGTTGAGACTGAGGTTTCGCCGTGATGACTGTGACCACCGTGGTGGTGCCCGAAAAAATGCATCAGCGGGCACAACAGCAAAATCATGTAAGGCAGTAAGCCCAGCATATGGCCGTAGTGTTCTCTTGCTAGATAGAACAGCACGATCACCAGCAGCATGCCCAGCGCTATGCCGGGTTTGCTCCTCCAAAATGTTGGAGCGGTGTTAGCAGAATGTGGTGAATTCATCATGGTTCTGTACTCCTGAGGGAGTGCTGTTTAGTGATACGTCGTAAAGGTGCAACGGGCGGCAGTTTTACCCTTGGCATATTGGCTAAAGTAAAACCGTCGCTGCATTGCCTACAGGCTTGTGCGCGTCACTTGCTCATCGGCATGTTCATCATGCTCGTTTGCTGATCCATCATTTTCATCATCATGTTCATCATTCCCATGTCCATGCCGTCTTCGTTGCCGTCCATGCCCATGCCCATGCCCATGCCCTTGCCATGACAGTTGTTATGCATCACGGCCATGCTGTCCTTCATCGTCTTCATGCTCTCCTGCATGGCGGCGTGCCGCTCGGCTGGGGTCTTGGCTGCGGCTGCCTTGTCGTGTGCAGCCTGCATTTTTTGCATTTGCTCGGTCATGACATTGTTTTGCATCGGCGTAGCTGCTTCGCTTGTCTTGGCGGGCGCGGTCTGCCCCTCCGGGTGATGCTCATCGACTGCCGAGACGATGAGTGGGCTGCTCACGAGCAGGGCGGCGAGGATAAATTTCAATGTGGTATGCATGGCAATCTCCAAAGGGTTAGGACAACTCAGGTAATACCAAGCCGCGCCAGGTTGGCGCAGTCAGACAGGGCGCCGAGAATTGGCGCGCAGAAGATCGGATTAATCGTTGAAACGGACGAAAATCAGGCGGGAAGGAGGTCTGGCCGGTAGAGGGCGCCGTAATGCATGAAAGGCAAAAGCGGAGGGATTGGCGGGATACAAAATCAGCAACGCTGGGATAAGGAGCAGAAACGTCCAACTGAACAGGTCAAATATTTGAAGATGGAGCGAAGGACTTACGGCTATTGCCGCATCGGCGCAGTGCTTAAGGCAACCGAGGGCATGGGCGTCGTGGCTATCGTAATCTTGCGCGGTGTTCAGCGAGACATGAGTTGTAGCCGGATTGTGGCTGGGCTGTACCAGACATCCCTGGGTCGCTGCCAGACCAAACGCTAACACCCACAGCACGACGGCGAGGCGTATGAACGTTGGTTGACGATGGCGAAACCAGAACATGGAGAATCTCCGGTACTGATTAGCGGATTTTGATTTTTCAACATACGCCACATTGAAGTGCCACGGTTGATCTATATCAATTTATGCAGCCGGCTGTCGGTTCTGTGGTGCGGTCAAATTTCATGACGCCAGTCGATTTTTCAGATGTTGAGTTTCTCCGTATGCTGTCAAAAGTGTAATCACTGGCTAAGCGTGCTGACAGGTGCGTCCCTTCATCATCCTCATCGAGCTGACGCTCAAACTCTCTGGTTTCAACGAGAGTCAATTCCTTGAAGGAGATGCACTATGAAAGCAACCAACGTTGTGATTCTTACACTCAGTTTGGCTATATCGTCCCTGGCCCTTGCCGAAGGTGGCGGCGACCGTGCGGTTGAGCGCATGGAACAAGCTCGCCAGACGGCAATGGCCACCGGAAAGTCTGCCCCCGGAGCTGAGGCGCAAGAAAATATTGCACAAGAGAAGCTCAAGGCTGAAAAGCAGCCTCACCATTGCTGAGCCAACCAGCTTACTGAAATGTAATCACCCCGTTTGCTGGCTTATGGCATCTTCCGATACATCAAGCGCACTAGCTCGTCTAGCGTTAGCCCTTAGGGGCACGCCCAGTGCGCACATCTAACATCCGACTGACGGGACATGAATCGGTATGCAAGCCAAAACCTCTCGGCGCACCTTTGTGAAAGGACTCACCGCAGGCGGGATTCTCGGTGGTTTAGGCCTCTGGCATACCCCTATCTGGGCCGCCCCTAGAGTGGGCGATGCCAATGTCTTGTCAGGTACAGAGTTTGACCTCTTCATCGGAGAAACACCGGTAAATATCACTGGGAACTCCCGGACGGCCATGACCATAAATGGCGGGATTCCTGGGCCCCAGCTGCGCTGGCGTGAGGGCGATACCGTGACCTTGCGGGTCAAGAACCGCCTCAAGGATATGACTTCTATCCACTGGCACGGAATTATCCTTCCGGCAAACATGGACGGTGTGCCAGGCCTTAGTTTCCATGGAATTGAGCCTGATGGCACGTACGTCTATCAGTTCAAGGTCAAGCAGAACGGAACGTACTGGTATCACAGTCACTCCGGCTTCCAAGAACAGGTAGGTGTATACGGCCCATTGGTAATCGACGCGAAAGAGCCCGAGCCATTTGAGTATGACCGTGACCTCGTGGTGATGCTTAGCGACTGGACGGATGAAAATCCGGCTTCGCTGATGAAAACACTGAAGAAACAGGCGGACTACTACAACACCCATAAGCGAACAGTGGGTGACTTCATCAATGACGTGGCTGACAAAGGTTGGTCAGCAACCGTCGCTGATCGCAAGATGTGGGCCGAGATGAAGATGAACCCTACTGACATTGCGGACGTCAGTGGCGCGACGTACACCTACTTGATGAACGGACAGGCTCCAGACTCCAACTGGACTGGCACCTTCAAACCTGGCGAAAAGCTTAGGTTAAGGTTCATCAATGGTTCAGCCATGTCCTACTTCGATGTACGTATCCCAGGTTTGAAGATGACTGTTGTGGCCGCTGATGGCCAGTACGTCAAACCTGTAATCGTGGATGAGTTCAGAATCGCTACTGCCGAGACGTTTGACGTGATCGTCGAACCCACCCAAGAGGCCTACACACTGTTTGCGCAGTCGATGGATCGGTCGGGTTACGCCCGAGGCACCTTGGCCGTCCGGTCTGGCATGACTGCTCCAGTACCTGCGCTAGACCCTCGACCTCTAGTAACCATGGCCGACATGGGTATGGCCGGTATGGATCACGGTGCGATGGCCGGTATGGGCGATATGGCTGGAATGGATCACAGCAAAATGGGCGGTATGGGAGACGACTCGATGCAGGGTATGTCAGGTATGGACGGTGGAGCCATGAAAGATAGCTCTGGCGCTGTGCAAGGCATGTCCGGTATGGACAGCAGGCAGGGAATGGATCACAGCAATATGTCCATGGATGGCATGAGTGGTATGGGAGAAATGCAGTCGCACCCAGCCACAGAGTCCAACAATCCTCTCGTCGACATGCAAGCAATGTCGACATCGCCGAAGCTTGATGATCCCGGTATGGGCCTTCGCGAAAATGGCCGAAAGGTACTGACGTACTCTGACCTAAAGAGCACGTTTGAAGATCCAGATGGACGTGAGCCAAGTCGAACCATCGAACTGCACTTGACTGGTCACATGGAAAAGTTTTCCTGGTCTTTCAACGGCGTGAAGTTTTCGGACGCCGAGCCGTTAAAACTGAAGTACGGCGAGCGAGTTCGGTTCGTTCTCGTGAACGACACCATGATGACTCACCCCATCCACCTGCATGGGATGTGGAGCGACCTTGAAGATGAAAACGGGCAATTCCTTGTCCGCAAACACACCATCGATATGCCGCCAGGATCAAAGCGTAGCTACCGAGTGACTGCTGATGCGTTGGGACGCTGGGCCTATCACTGCCATCTCCTGTACCACATGGAAATGGGCATGTTCCGTGAAGTGCGCGTGGAGGAATAAGGAGATGGCTATGAGTAATTTCTTAAGCGGGACTCGCATGCACTCAGCTGTGCTCACGGTCGCTCTCACTGCTGGTGTTGCCTTGCCGGCAGCTGCTGAGTCTACTGGGCAGATGCAGGGCATGGATCACAGCCAAATGCAGGGTATGGATCAGGGCCAGATGCAGGGCATGGATCACAGCCAGATGAAGGGCATGGATCACAGCAAAATGGAGGGTATGCAGCCCGCCAAGCAGCCACAAACTCAAAGTCGGACTCCGATACCACCACTTACCGATGCTGACAGAGCCGCAGTTTATAACGCCCCTGGTGGTCACGAAGTCCATGACAGTGCTCTCAACTCATTTTTTATATTTGAGAAGCTGGAATGGCAGGATGCTGACGATGGAAGCGCGCTGAACTGGGAAGCCCAAGGTTGGATAGGGGGAGATGTTGATCGCCTTTGGTTGCGCACCGAAGGTGAGCGCACCAATGGAAAGACTGAAGAAGCTGAGGTTCACGCTTTATGGGGACACGCCATTAGCCCTTGGTGGGATTTAGTCGGTGGGGTTCGTCAAGACTTCAAACCAGGCGACCCACAAACGTGGGCTGCTTTCGGTATTCAGGGCCTTGCGCTCTACAATTTCGAGGCCCAGGCTACTGCTTATCTGGGTGAAGGTGGCCAGACCGCTGCTCGGTTGGAGGGTGACTACGACATTCTCCTTACCAATAAGCTGATTCTGCAACCGACGGCAGAATTCAATTTCTATGGCAAAAACGATCCCCAACGTGGAGTTGGATCAGGGCTGTCTGAAAGTGAGATTGGTTTGCGGCTCCGGTACGAATTCCGTCCGCAATTCGCACCTTACGTCGGTGTAACTTGGAATCGGGCTTACGGCAAAACCGCAGACTATGCCCGCGATGAAGGCGAAGATAATAACGAAGCACGCCTAGTGCTCGGCGTCCGAGTGTGGTTCTAAATCGAAGTTAGCGGCACCAAATAATTACCTAACCTCATTACAACAGCTAAGCGCTGTGAGGAGCCTTGCATGTCTGTTTTCAAATCCTGTGTTGTGGCCGTTGCTCTTTCATCCAGCTTACTGCTCAGTGCAGTTGCCCAAGCCCACCCGAAGCTGCTGTCTTCAACTCCTGCTGAAGGTGAGAACGGCCAAGCCCCGGCAAAGATTGAGCTGCACTTTTCTGAAAACCTGGTCACTCAGTTTTCCGGAGCCAAGTTGATCATGACCGACATGCCTGGCATGCCCAATTCACCTATGGGTGTGAAAGCCAGCGTGGCCGGTGGCGGTGATCCCAAAACGATGGTCGTAACTCCTGCCTCCCCTCTCACAACTGGCACCTATAAAGTGGAATGGCGAGCAGTCTCATCCGACACCCACCCGATCACCGGCGCCGTAACTTTCAAAGTGAAATAAGCATGAGCGACTCATTAAATGTGGTACTGCGATTCGCGCTCTACTTAGACCTGATGCTCCTGTTCGGCCTAGCAGTCTTCGGGCTTTACAGCTTTCGGGGAAAAGAGCGCGTATCAGGCGCGGTGTTGCATTTTGGGTCGCTACTACCTGGCATCGCTGCTGTTGGTGTGTTTTTGTCGATAGCCACCTTCATCGTCATGGCAAAAAATATGAGCGGCGCATCCGACTGGGTGGAGCTGCGACCTCATCTGGAAATGATGTTGTACGAGACTGAGATTGGATATAGCTGGGTGACGCGCATGATCTCGCTGGCAGCGGTGATTTTTGTCGCAAGTCAGAGCGCGCGATGGCCAACATGGAGCCTCGGGGTTGCGACCTTGGCAGGCGGCATCGCTTTGTCTACGCTCGCGTGGACAGGTCATGGGGCGATGGACGAAGGTACTCAGCGATTCTGGCACTTTACGGCTGATATTCTGCACCTTCTCGCCGCTGGCGGCTGGATCGGAGCTCTCGCGGCGTTTGGCTTGATGTTGAGCATTAGGAGGTCTAATTCGGAGCAACTCGTACGAGTGCTGTCACGAGCGCTCAAGGGCTTCGAAACAGCAGGCGCGTTCATTGTCGGTACGATCATAGTCACGGGCATCGCTAACTATCTCTTCATTGTCGGGCCGACGTTGCTAGAAGTTTTAACCAGCACCTATGGCGTCCTTCTGCTTTTAAAAATCCTGCTTTTTGGGTGCATGATCGGGCTGGCTACCCTCAATCGTTTTTACCTGAGTCCTTCACTCGAGCGCTCTGTGGAGGCCGGTGAGTATTCCCTGGCAGCGACTGCTTTGAGAAAAAGCGTACTTATTGAGTCAACCTGTGCTGTGGTTATCGTCTGCTTGGTGGCGTGGCTAGGAACATTGAGCCCTTCAATCGATATGGCTCAAGGGTGAGCTAGCAGCTAGATCTGAGCAACCCCGAAGCCGCCCAGATCCGAGCCTGATTATCGGCTGACGGGGTAATCAGCAACCACTTCTTGCGCTCCCGCCTTGGTAACCCCCAGGACTTGATAGGGTTGATGGTTCTGGTCGTAGTCCATGCCGGGAGAACCTGCGGGCATACCTGGCACTGCGATTCCCGCGAGTTCGGAGCGACCACTCAGCTTCTTGATTTCATCAGCTGGGACATGCCCCTCAACAAACTTGCCGTCGATAACAGCCGTATGGCATGACGCGAGTTCCTGCGGCACCCCTAAGCTTTGCTTAATAGCGCTCATATTGCTTTCTACGTGGTCGACTACCTTGAATCCATTCGATTCAAGGTGCTTGACCCATTCCTTGCAGCAACCGCAATTCGCGTCACGATGCACGTCAATTGTGAGCGGCTCAGCGGCCTGCGCGATGCCACACATCACCAACCCCATAGCGACCAAAAGCTTTCGTTTGGACATTCGATGCACCTCATCACGTTTTAGTGCGGTCACTCTTTATGCCTTTGGCATCCGCACCCTCTGCCACGTAGGTTAAGCGCAAAAAATCAGATCGCGATTACATTTCTGTAAGCCGCCCGCTAGCTGGTGTCATCGGAAGCCGGCCTGTCGTAACTGGGAGTTAACCGTTGGCTGTTGAGGCAATTACATTTACGTAAGCTTGCGCACAGTTGTCAGATTGGTAGCACACTAGAACACCGCAAAACCGGAGCCCGCTCATGAAACTCTTGGTCGCAGAAGACGAACCCAAAATCGGAATATACCTACAGCAGGGTCTGGTGGAGGCTGGCTTCACTGTCGACCGGGTTGTGACGGGAACGGAGGCGCTACATCAAGCGCTGAGCGAGACCTACGATCTCCTGATTCTGGACGTGATGATGCCGGGCGTTGATGGCTGGGAAGTCATCCGGGGTGTACGTGCATCCGGGAGCTCAGTCCCTGTGCTTTTTCTAACGGCCAGGGATGGAGTCGATGATCGGGTCAAAGGTTTGGAGTTGGGCGCGGACGACTATCTCGTTAAACCCTTCGCATTTTCCGAGTTACTAGCTCGCGTCAGAAGCTTGCTTCGACGTGGATCCGCCGTGCCCAACCAGACATCTATCAAGATCGGGGATTTGGAGGTCGACCTACTAAAGCGCCGTGCCTCACGCTCAGGTCGACGTATTGACCTCACCGCAAAGGAATTCTCCCTCTTAGAACTCCTTATGCGCCGTAGAGGGGAAGTCCTGCCAAAATCACTGATCGCATCGCAGGTTTGGGATATGAACTTCGACAGTGATACCAACGTGATCGAAGTAGCAATTCGCCGGCTCCGGGCCAAAATCGATGATGATTTCGACACCAAGCTGATTCAGACGACGAGGGGAATGGGCTACATGCTAGACGCTCCTGACACAGAATGAAGCGAGCATCTCTTACCCTTCGTTTGAGCATGATGTTCGTCTGTGCAGTCGTTGCCGTGCTGGTTGTAGCTGGCTTTACCTTCGATGCGTTCAGTCGTCACCACTTCAAAGGCCTCGACCGTCAACTCATGATGGAAAAGCTCGAATCCATTCGGCAAATCATGGATGGCGAAGCTGGCTCCGTAGACTCTTCAGAGGTGGTGTTGCAACTGCAAGCCCTGCTAGGTGCCCATCAGGAGCTTTCAGCATCGATTGTCACCAAAGGTGGAAGGACGATCTTCGCTACCCCCAACGGCGCTGCACAACCTCCTGCTGCCGCTCATGAGGCAGTGGAGGACATGTCGGAGTGGACTGCTGGCGGCCATATGTACAGAGGCATGAGGGCACAAGTTCATTTAGTGAATGAAACTGAGCCACTAACTGCCTGGTTGAGTATGGATATCACCAGTCACATGCACTTCGTTGAAACTTTGCGTTGGTGGCTGGTCATTGGGCTGGCTATCAGCGCTCTAGTCAGCGCAGCCTTAGGGTGGCTGGTGGCGCGGAGCGGGTTGAAGCCGGTCGCACAAGTGACGCAAGTCGCGGCCTCAATGTCAGCCGGTTCGCTGAAAGAGCGCATCCCGATGGACTCGGTGCCTCGTGAGCTTGAGAGCCTTGTCTCTTCGTTCAACGCCATGCTTGCTCGCCTTGAAGAGTCTTTTGTTCGGCTGTCCAACTTTTCAGCCGATATTGCGCACGAGCTACGAACCCCTATCAGCAATCTGCGCACGCACACCGAAGTCATCCTCTCAAAGAAGCGTGCGCCGGACACTTATGAAGAGAATCTCTATTCCAACCTGGAGGATCTCAACCGGCTCTCCAGCATTATTGACGGCATGCTTTTCTTGGCAAAATCGGACAACGGTCTGGTTCTACCTGCCAAAGAGAAAGTCGAGTTGCGTTCGGTGGTCGAAAAACTCTTCGAGTATTACCAGTTGCTGGCAGAGGACACCGGAGTAAAGCTACAAGTCTCCGGACACGGCGCGGTCTATGGTGACGGTACGATGTTGGATAGGATGATCTCGAATTTACTTTCTAATGCGCTTAGGTATACCCCTCCTGACTGCACTGTCTCCGTAAAAATCGAGTCGTTGGGTAGCATGATCAGCGTGTCAGTGACGAACCCCGGAGAGGAGATAGCAGCAGAGCATCTGCCCCGCCTGTTTGACCGCTTTTACAGAGCTGATCCCGCACGTAGAGATGGTGCTACAAACAATGCCGGGCTAGGTTTGGCAATCGTCAAATCATTGGTAGACGCCCATGACGGCACCGTCGGATGCGTCTCCAGAGAAGGCCATACGACCTTTGTGATCCGCTTAGCTGCGTGGCCTGCAGACTAAGAGTAAAAGCAACGAGGAGGGATGTGCTTTTCGCAATGACAACAGTTTTTGGCTCCTAGTAAGCAACCATGACGCGAAAAACTCCAGCGCGTTCGTTGGGCAAACCTAATTTAAGTTCGACAGCACATTCCCTCGATTGGCTAGGGTGGCCTTGATGCCGCAGATGCTGAGGTAGCGTTACTGCGAGTGAAGCCAGGCTTCTACCTTTTTGAGTCTGCCCATCTCAAGAAGCTGCGGCTCCCCGGTATCCAGGAGATCGAGCAATCTTTGCTTATCGGTAGGGGATGGAAACCACTCATCAATCTCGACATTGCAGTGATCTGAGTCACTAAGAGCCCACCTGACAACCATATCTGCAGCAGCTCTGTAGTGATCCGCCATGTAAAACTTTCGACTTTCTACAGACCAGCCACGCTTCGCCATTTGCTCAGTGACATCAACGATGCCTTCGTCGCCAAAAAAACTGGTGGTGTCAGGATAGTGGATACCTGCCAGCGACACCTTCAACACCTCGGTCTCGCGGTCGAAGTACGACAGAAAATGCCACCCACCAGTAGTGCTCCCAGCGTGCGGAAAATTGATCGCAGCTTTGCCGGTTATATAGTGCTCGCGTGAGACGCGTTTGAGATCAAAATCAAAGAGCGGCTGCCTCATGGGAGCTTGCTGAGACGCGCCAAGCCCTGTTTTATGTGGCCCGAGTTCTCGCCGATTGTCTCGAGGGCACCTCGGACATTATTCCCAACATCTGCATGACCGTGAGCCTCGACGTGGAGGGTCAACTCCATCAGGGCTGCCTCTAGGGCGAGCTGGTTTTCGTACATCCTTTCCAGCACATCTGATAGCGAATATTCACTCTGCACTTGATCACCTCCATGGTCAGAGTCGGCAGAATAGCAGGAGCAAAAGCATCGCGTTATCCACTCAAGAATGATCAAAGCAAGCGGAGCGCGCAGGCGACAGCCGAAGGCGTGAGGATGGAAGCCCGCAGGGCCAAGACGCTGGCGTTTACGACAAGGCTTGGTTCACGACAGCCGTTCCTCCAGGGACACGCAACGATACGGCAATTCGGACTTACAACTCCTTCAACATCCGCTCAAGTGTCTGATGTTCCCATGTGCTGAGCAGTGCAACTGGATCAGTGCCAAAGCGATCCCCGGAGTCAAACGACCAGTGTCGCCCATCTGGACTGACGCATTGTTCGCAGTAGTCGAGCTGATCGCAGTCGTTGTAAATCGATATCTCCCAACCATCTACATTGATCTGGAAGTGGCCGGCATAAATTTCGTCCCACGATTCATGACCCACCCTACCCATAACGCTTCGACCGAAAATCGCCTCCCTTAGAACCTGGCATACCTCTCTTGCGGAGAGCTCAGCCGCAGTGCTTTCGCTAATGCTACCTACCTGGGATGAACGCGCTGCCGCTCTGGCCTCCTTCAGCCTTCGCTCGGCGTACATGGCCGGGTCATCAGCTGGCAGCGGGTAGCCGGCAGCGGATAGAGCTTCGGCGCGCTCTTCAATGAGCAGCCGTTCGGGATCGCGAACCT
Organism: Pseudomonas quebecensis; assembly: GCF_026410085.1. NCBI lineage: Bacteria > Pseudomonadati > Pseudomonadota > Gammaproteobacteria > Pseudomonadales > Pseudomonadaceae > Pseudomonas > Pseudomonas quebecensis. The sequence continues at coordinate 4,541,133 of NZ_CP112866.1, read as the reverse complement.
TTTGGTAGGCTCTGCCTGGTACACGTCGAGTTGTGTCCATTCCCGGCTCCCCAGAAGGCTGATGACTAAGAGCGACTAAATTACTTTTAGAACGATAACAGAACGCTTCGAATAGCGATGCCGAGCTCCGAATCATGAGGGTAGGATGCGTTGCGATCTATGCTTCACAGAGGCTCAGACACCAAGCAAGCGGAGCGCGCAGGCGTGAGGGATGCGAGCCCGCAGGGGCGAGACCCGCCTTGGCGGGGCTCGATTCACGGCAGCCTGACGCCGCAGGCGGCACGCCATCAACGCCAACAAGAGGTAACTCAAATGCCCGACGATGAACTCCGCGAACTGGAGGCCAAGAGACGAAAGGCTTTGTGGGTACTTGCGAACATATCTCCAGGCGATTCGAAGGCGTTCGATCCCTTATCCATTCTTGATGACCTTGAACTTCAAGAGCGAAAAGACTCCCCTCATGCTGACAAGCCACTTGAGCTCAACCAGCTTCGGGATTGTGTCACCGTGCAGTATCACCACTCCGGAATCGACATCATTTTGGAGCAGACTATCCCCCAGCCCTGGAGGGAGCGCTTCAATCAGGCGAGTATCGGGTCGACCAGATTGTTAGATGGGCCTTACGCTGCGGACTGGTATAAATTCCTGGCTTGTTGGGAATCAGAGATGCAGCACCTCGAGGCACACAGAGCTGCCAGCAGTAAGCCCAAGCTGGATTGATGCAGACGGAGAAAAGACGTGGAACGAGACAGCGATGACACCGTGTATTGCGATATCCAAATGCCTGTGGCCCAAGGCCGGGAGCTACTGGATTTAGTGACTGCACTGCGAGAGTCGAAAGCTCATCCAAGTCTCGACAGAGTTTTTGAACACATGCAAGACGAGCTCAGCACATCTATTGATATCGTCGAAAAACCACCGACCTGGGGCCCTTGGGGCCGACGCACCACTTAGCACTGGCACCACGCTCCATCCAGGCTAGCCATTACCCTACCTGACCTTGTCTTGAGACGCCTCGAAGGCAATCTGTTGCCAGCTAAATCCAGCTGCTCATACAGCTAAGGAGGCTCTACGGCGGGCATTGCGGCCAACTAGATGTAATGCGAAGAATCCGCACACCGATTACCATGCAGGCCTTTGGGATCACCGAGGTACTGATATGTGGGCATCCGTATACCGCTCAGCCACCCCAGGCGATGCACTGAATTGCTTCCGCGCTGAAGGCTCAGCCTGCGCAGGCGACGCGAACGCTACCCTAGAAGATTTTCAGGATTGGATTCAACGCACCCCCGAGAACTTCCTCATCTATGAGCATGAAGGCAATTTCGTAGGCTTTGCTCATTTTGGCCACTCGAATGACGACTTCATCACGGAAGAAGGTTTCAAAGAACAGTGCAATGAGGATGCATCTGCCCCCTATATCCACGTCAGATCCATTGCTGTCGATCCGTTGTTTCAACGGGATCATTTCGTACAAGCGCTGATCGCTAATTTTGAGTCTATTCCAGAAGACCTCAACAAGAAGTCAGTCCATCTGCGTTGCAGGGATCAGTACGTCGACTTTTTTCGGGAGCAGGGGTATCGATATATCCAAGCGATGACTTCCGACGAGGTCAGCACGTGGCATGAGATGGGCATCAAATTGAGGTGGGATTGATTACGAGAGCTAACTGCGCGTGCGGATCAAACAATGATCACATGAGTCCTGCGTGAGTAAATTGCTCAAGTGCGTGGGCATGGTAAGCGGTGCGCGGCGTGCAAGATGGAAGCCCAAAGGCCGAGACGTGGGCTTTTCCAAGGCTCGGCTCACGACAACCATTCCCCGCAGGGGCACACACCAATCCGCCCCTGCGTGAACAACTGAGTCAGGCACCCAACCAGATGACACTTCGCATCGCTACCTCTTCACCAGATCTTTGTATCGTTCTCGTGACTCAAGGATCTGATCCCTGAGCTCTTCAGGATCAATCCTCATCCCGCCACGAGGTGTTGTCTGCAGCGTTTGCAGGCTATTCACCGCTTTGATGAACTCTCGTTCTTCTGCCTGCACCCAGGCAGGGCGTTTGTCTTTCCAAAATAGCCATGCCATCGGTTTTGCCTCATGTCTGGTTGGATGGAGGGGAACGGTAGACTACGTCTACTCGTTGATGAACCCTTTGCCGACATACTCCCTGTGAAGCAGCTCAGCTCGCTCAACTGCATGCCTATGAAAGTCTGCAGGTATCTCGCCAGGCTCAGCAGGAAAATCGCTTGGCTGCATCGCTTGGAGGAGATACAGCTCCTCTAGATTCTCTTGGGCTCGCCTGGTGTACCTATCTTGAAGTGCCTCGGCGACGTCTTTGAAGCCAGCGCTTGATGGGCCGTTGTCCCAGTACCACTGCTTCATATCCTGATAGATCTGAAGATGGACGCTGTCGAACCCTCCGCGATGCTCATCGATGTCGAATGTGTACCTACCAGGATCAAGCTGATAGAGGACGAACTCTTGCAATCGATAGGCTGTTCCATACATGCCGTTCAGAAGGATGTCGCGATGAATTACGTATGGTGACTGGTGCATCAGAGACTCCTCGCTGAGCTATGGCCGGCCCTGTTTTGGGGGACTTCTGATTTGTTATGCAACTGGACAAGCGGAGCGCGCAGGCGTGTGGGATGGAAGCCCGAAGGGCGAGGACGGCGAAGCGCTGCTTGGCTGCCTTTGTCATCACCTAAAGGTCGGCGTCTTTCCAATGGAGAGAGCTCAACATGAGGTAGTTGAAGGTGTTATCGAGTGTTACAGGGGCGCTATCGGGGCGAAACAAGGATGAAAAGGTCATGCCGGCATCTCTCTTGGGTGATTGCGAGAAATGAAGACCATGGGGTGCAGTTGGTCAAGGTTATGAAGGATATGTTTTTTTGTTTTCCGACAAGAAATCAGTATCTTGCGAGCATACCCTTACGACGTGACCACCTTTTGTTAGGGGCGACTTCATGCTTATCAAGACCGTCTTTCCTAAGGCTGTGCGGGGACAGTCGCAACCTTCAACCAGGAGCAGCAAGGTGGAACGGCCTTCTTTTTTTATTGATTTTGAAGCCTCTGGAATAGCTCCTGACAGCTATCCGATTGAAGTTGCTGTCGTGTCGCGTGAGATCTCCTTCAGCTCGCTGATCACGCACTGGTCTTTTGATGCGCAAGATATGCATGGTCTCTGTCAGGATCAGTTGCGTAAGCGAGGTGATACACCGGTAGGGCATGGCACCGTGATGACTTAGGTTCCCAGGCCGTTCGGGTGGTGTGGCAGCACTACTCAGCACTCTCGCGGCTGCTTAGCCGCATTTCCAGCTTTTCGACCAGAGCTTTGACGTTTCGGATCTCAACCGACAGATCAATTTTTTGCAGCTTAGATTTATGCTCCAGAGCCGTGAGCGTGTCTTTAACAGAGTCCAGTTCGTCTTGGGCCTCAAGCATCGAACTGTAGGTAGAACTCGAGGTGAGCGCCTTGTATTCAGCGTGAAAATAATGATGGAGAGAAGCAGGGTCAGAGTGGCCGGTGAGTTGGGCCACCTCTGCGCAAACATCGTCTCGCAGCGCCGGCGTCCACCCTTTCTTTAGAGCGGGGGTTTGGGCGAATCTTTCCTCCAGTCTGATATTGATTTGACGCGTGACAAAACGATGTCTAAACATGGACAGGCAAACACGGGTACCTGACAAACCAGCACCTAAACACAGTCGGTCAAACTCCTTAGTGATTGATTCTTTTTTCAGTCGACTACCGTTTTCACCTAGGAATATATTGTTGGGCTGGTCGAACAAAATATTACGATCTGCTAGGAAGTCAATGTAAGCCTTCCTAGCCTCCACGTAAATTGCAAACCGCCTTGCATCTGCAGCATTGATTTTAAAACGGCGTAACGGTGCCGGAGTTCCGCGCTTTTTAGTGGGGATCACAATCTCCAGTGTGTTCGAAATGTTTTGATTGAGCTCAAGGTCGAGGTCAAACAGCTCCTCAGGACGTAGTCCTGTGAGCTTCATCATTCTTAACGTGAACATCCGCCGTTCGTATAGATACACACTGGTAGCATCGTAAAGTTCGAGGTCACTGATTGATTTAAGTCTGGAGCTAGCAGGCAGATCCTCCCAGTCTCGCTTCCGGAAAATCTCATCCTGGATTTTTTGGATGATATGTTCGTCTATTGCCACCTTGTCATCGTTGTACGGCACGGGAGCTACGAGCAGTGGATGAACCATGTAGCATCGCTTGGTTTTGGGATTTGTCTCGTAAGATATCGTGATGTTTGCACCACTATTCTTTAAGCCTATCAATGGTGTTTTAGATAGATTTGGGTAATTTTCGGTTAGCCAGTGCAGAAAGTTAAGCATGGTATGCTGAATTAGCCGGGTGCGGTTGTTGTTCCTTGCTGGTTCGATACCACGAAGGGTGGATTTGGTTTCTTCAACTAGCTGTTTAGTAAAATCCTGAAAATTAGTTTCGTTGAAATTACTGAATTGAATGTTCTTGACAGAGCAGAAGCGAACGAAGTGCGTGATGAGCGCCGCGTCTACCCGCGCAGAATCCCTGGCGCCTGTGGACGCGCAGATCTCATCCATCCATAGATTGGCAAGGTTACATGGCCTCCCGTTGGGCCAACGAATAAGTACGAAATTTCTGATAATGCGTGGCTTTCCAATGAACGCCCCAGTCTTCCGAACCGGCATAGCTTTGTCTGGTACGCTTACGGACTCATATTCCGTGTAGAGTTGCTTACCCATCCTTTTTGCCGCCGTCGATAACCTTCATTTTCTCTGAAGAAAATATCTGGTCGCTTATCAGGAAAGAGTGATATTTGGCCTTGGACGTTTTGACTTTAAGTGCGATGGCTGCACGGATTTCATCAGCGCTACGGGTGTTCTGAGGATCAATACGCTCTAGGAAAGTCAGGATGTCAAAGTACGCCATCGAGGCGATGTGAGCCTCCAGCAGCGCGATGCGTGCCTGATCCTTGTCTGAAGGAAGGTTAGGCGCCGGCGCCGGGTTAACCTTGGGGGTCAACAGGGCGAATGCCATGGTTCTCATCTGTAGCATCTTGTCCCACAGGCTTGACCCAGAGATGCCAAACTGTGCAACCTTAGCCGCTTGCTTCAGGGAGTTGAGCGAAATCGATGTGAAGCAGCCAGCGACCTCCAGTTTGCAGAAGCCTCGCATCGAGGATAGAGCTCGAAGCTGGTCTTTCGACGGTGTAATTTCTTTAGATAGCACCTGTGAAAGCCAAGTGTGACGAGAGTGGAGGTTTTTATTTGTCGTATCTCTCATCTTTTTGGCCTCCTAGACAAATAGCGAAATCGATGGTGTAGATTTCTTCATCGTAAGTTTCAAGCCTGACTTTATATGTGGTCATATCGAACTCAGGTTGTTGCACCATTTTGTCTAGGTATTTGAGTAATTCCTTGTTGCTAATCGAAGCGATGCTAGTGGCTTTAAAGTTCTTCAAGGCTTCTGTGTACAGTGCTAGAAGCCCTTGGTTTGTATCTTTGGACAGTAAGCCGTTTTCAAGAGCAATGAGCTTGTCATCGATGCATTCGGATTCATATCGGACGGCTTCCGAATCTGATGGCTCATAATCTGTGTAATCGTCAATATGCTTTCTATTGGAGTGACCTGCCATATATCTCAGCAATTCCTTCCCTGAATCTCCTACGTGCCTGTGTACGAGCAGGAGGAAGAATTTTCTCATCTCGTGAATGCGCACATACCATCGCCGACCCAATTTATCGACGGGCAGGTGGACAGCATCACAGAAAGTATTAATGCACAAGTTTACTTTCCATTCGGGAATTCCTCCACTAGGGCATTTGAATCCCCTGCCAGGAATATAGAACAGCCTCCGTGCATACTCCGATTCATCCCCATAGATACCTGCCAGCTTTTCGCCGAGCACTTGGAGTAGCTGGATGGCATGAGCCGCAACGTAGGGGATAGGGCGTTCAATGAAGTCGTTTGCACCCAACTCCCCAGTTTTCCCGACCATGTGGCCCATAAAAGCGCCATTGTTGCCCCGGTCGGTAGAAAGGCAGTTGCGCTCCAGGGTGCTAAGCTCAATGTTCCGAATAGGTTTTATGATGCCGATAATTATGGCGCAAGCACCATAAAAAGATTCCATCACCATTTTGAAGTTGGTTTTGTCTACAGGGAAGTTTTTCTTCTCTTTGGTTTGGAGCCTGCTTATGGCGAGCGCTTGGTATAGCGGCTGCGCAGGTAGGTTTTCCATACCTGTCGTCATCCATAGGTGTTTCGTTTTCTGGAAGAGCTCGTTCTTTTTTACGGACTGTTTCGACAATGAATTATCTTCGTCAATAGAGACGAATTGCTCGATATAAAAAATCAGAGATTCAACGATGGCATTCCCGTAGACGGTTATCCACTTGCAGGCTTGGTTCAGGCATTTGAAGCCAATATCAAGAGGTAGCAATTTGGTGTGGCCACCTAGCTTCAAGTGTTGCTTGTAATTAAGAGAAAGTTGGTCGATGTTCAGTTTAATGTCGGGGATGTCTTCGGGCAGGATATCATGGCCTTGGAAAAACAATTTTAGGCATGACATAGTATCTAGGAAAGAGCTGATGCCGATTGCCCCGTCAGCTGCTTCATCTAATGTCTTAGTGTTTTGAGTGCTGTGAAGATTTGTGCGCACACCTCTTTGTAGCAAGTCGTCATGGGCCAAGGTTGGCTCAAACTGCCTAATGAACAGGCGGAAATTTGCATTATGCAGAGACGTTGAAGGTCGACCGAGAATGGAGCCAATATAGTCTCTTGAAAGCAATCCTTTATCATAGGTGCTGCTTTGGGCGCTGGAGACATAGAGATCGTTTCGAGTGAAGTAGGAAATGGCTTCTCTTGTGAGCTCAACTGGTAGGGCGTCCGGGGCTGATATGAGTTCCTCTAATGAGAAGGAGACAGGTAAGATATCAAGCAGGTGTGAAATGAAACGCTCCTTCAACAACAAAGCAGCAGTCCATCCACCCTGACTGAAAGTTTCGGCGATAGCTTTGCACGCGTCCTCGTCAAAGAGCCGGAAGCCATGCGTACAGGTTTCATAAGTGTCTTTATAAAGATTGGCGCGTGCTGCCAAATTCATAGCGAAGCTAAAGTATGTAATCCATCGACCTTCCGCGACTGGTTTACCTGTAATGGTGCCCATGCGACAGTGAAATAACCATTTCTGCACCGTTTCTAGCAGCAGTTTATTAGAGTCGTCGGTGAGGTTGGTGCCGTCCGCCATCAAGCGATCAAAGCTCATGCACTGAAGCTTTGACCCACCTGGAAAACTGACCAACCATTCCTGACTTCCAATCCCGCCCCTTACCAGCCAATCTGCTTGATAGCTGTGGCTTCTTTTATAGATTTTGCTTTGCCGTTCCGCTTGTTCGATCATCGCTTTGATACGACGCTCGTCGAATGAAAAGTCTTCCATTAGACGGCCTTCCAAACAGAAAGCGAGACTAGGGGACGAAGGTCGTGTTTCAGGATGGTCGCACGAGCATGCGATTTCCGGAGTTCACTCATGGAATCGCCCGAGACCCTGCCCGCGATAGCCATCTCAGCGTTAGATGCGCTATGGAAATCGAGGGAAACTGTTTTCGCTACTAAATCCCTGAGCACCGGGAAGATCCATAGGGGCACACTGGTTCGCTCATCGATCACCGAGCGTTCTTCTAGTGCAAGCTTATCGACGGCATCTGCGTATGCGTAGATCGCGGCAAGGCTATCCGCACTCCGATCAAACAGCAGCTCGCGCTCTACAAACATTTCAATTAGAGAGCTGGGGTCAGGCGAGTAATGACCAAGCTTCGAGCGTAAGGCTTCGCTTAAAGGGTCTCCCTTCTTAAGGCCTAATAGTATCCGTCGGACAAAAGCCTGTAGCTCTTCTCGAGTGCTAAAGTCAGATGCAGCTAACTGCCAAGGCTCGCCTTCTGTTGCTACTAAGATGACCTTTTGATGTAGCACCCTGAAAAACCTCGTCGCCCATCGATGAACCATCCAGACCGGAATATATTTATCTCTGACCACCTGCAAAGAGTTGCCCAGCATGTCCGCTACGGCCTGGAGACTACCAGTACGCAAAAACTCCAAAATCCCTTGAGTGCATCGGATCGTGTAGAGATTGATCATGGCGGGCGTCACGCCTACTTTTTCTAGCTCGTTTTTATATAGATCGTGCAGAGAGAGTCCAGCATTCGTAGTCAAAGTTTTTGCAAAGTTAGGACTGGAGCCAATTTGGTTTCTGCTCGAGACAAGGAACAGCTTCCTCCACCCGCTCTTACCCTCCGATAGCAGGCGTCGTCTTGGCATGCTCGTACACCGAATCACATCCATAACGATCCGTGTGCTCAATGGGGGAAGTACAGAGACCTTGCGTGACTGCGCGCGAGGTTTGCTAACGCTGACTGTTATTCGCTTGGTGTCACTATTGCCGCGTAGATAGAATTTTCCATCTCGCCGGTATAACCTTATGTTGGTCAGTGATGATGGATTGAACGAAGGGTTTTCTGATGCAATGATCGCACTTGCAACTGCGCAGTCTCTGGGTGATAAGTAGCCCAGTAGTCGATTGAAAGTTTCGTTAACTGTATTGTTATCGATGCAGTCGTCGCCGGCAGCCTCCCATAGTCGAGCCCTAAGTTTTGGCTTGCTATGGGAGTTGTAGATGACGGGCCTGAAGAAAGGTAGCTCTTGCAGGTCGTCGAATGTCATCGATTTAAGCTCGTCGGTCTGTTCGGCATAATATCTAGCGACGGCTAGAAACCAGTTAATACCTGTAGGCGAATCTGGATGCGCAAGATGCATCCCATTTCTGCTGAATTTTCCGCTCTCAAGCACTGCCTCGATTTCGTCGTTCGAAATGTTCTTGCATAGTTCATCACCTCGGGCATGGCATCTTAGCATTCGATTCCAGTAGTCTACCGAGCATTCAACAATGGCATCGGCCCTTGTCGCGAGAGTGTTCTTAAGATTAAGTAGGTACACGTCATCTTCAAGACTCAAGCCTTCTTCCACAAGGTATTTTTTGGGGAGCAGAAATTGTGGGCTTTTGGGAATGGGCGTGTGCATAGTCCCGTATCCAGCCGGTTGAGACATATTCTCCGGTTGACTGACGGACTTCGCTGTTGAATCTGGGATGAATGTGTCTTCCGGTATGAATCCATCTCGCCTCAGTTTTTTATAAACAAACGCTACCGCACTCCAATGGTCAAAGCGGGTCGTGGGTATGAGATCTTTGTTGTAGAGGTGATGGGAGTAATGTGTGAGTATGAAGTTGTTCCAGTCATCTTCCGCAGGTGGGAACTTTAACCGAAGCTTGGTAATGTGCTTGAAGATATATTTGCTTGCCCGGAAGCGCCCTGAATAGCTAGTTTCAGCTCCTGTGATGCATAATGCCCTAACCGCTTCGGCTACTTTGTCGAGCACTTCTTTGTCGACCCACGATGGAGTGTGGATAGTAGCAATCCGGTAGCCGCGAATACATTCATCATCATCCCACTTGAATGTGATGCGATCATCCTGCACTTGGTAGGTAAGCATAATTAGATCCTACGCCAAAAACGGCATAGCGTAGTGATCTTGCTGCTCTGGTCAAGCACTTTCGTGCGTGCTTCTAAAGTTTTAAATAGTGTATTAAAAGCATACTCTTACATGTATTTCTGGACGGAATTTTGCTTTAACCTCATGTCGCAGTGAAAGGTTGGCCGACAATTGATATGTTGTTTTGTATATCTGTTTTGTCTGTGTTTCGCTGATAAGGAATTGCCGCCTGGACGCTGATCAGCCAATACGCCGGGGGGTAGGGATTAGGCTGGACGAGAGGGTTCGTGGTTATCGGCATGCCTAAGCGTGGTTGAGCGCAAGGACGGCGGTTGCTCCTTCCCCGTGTACTCAGTTCCTAGAGAGTATTTCACTGAGCGATTGCTTGGTCATCCTCAACCAGGTGGTCTCTAATAGCTCTTTGCCGGGACTGCTGGCGGGGCATTAATTAAAGCAATATTGACTTAGCGTTTGAATCAATTATCGATTTATCTCGTCGCCGTGTTCTACGGAGTACAAGCACTACCTCCGCATATATTTAGTTCGGTTGGTGTTCGGCCCCTAGCTTGTGGTATCGAGTCTAATGTTAGGCTCCGAATCGGCTTGAATCACGTCCAGCGCAACCGTGATTTTTTTCAGGTGTGACTGGACATCCCGCGCCTCGCCGCAGACAACACTGCGATATGCGCCTGCTGTCCACCCTTGAGATTGGTGATTTGTGGGGGGGAGGGGGCAAAGGCGATGGATGGTGCGCTAGGGCTTCCCACCCGTCAATTCGAGGTGATGGGCAACCTGGCCCCGATGAACTCATATCGATCATTGTGAGATCTCTCTTCCGTTCTCAGCCTATGGGAGGTGGTGGAGTGTCGATGAATTCAGCGTTTTTTCCGTCTGGGGTATCCGAAGCACATGGAAATGGGTGTCAAGTTTTAGGTGTCAAAATCGTTTTCTAAGCTGCTGATTCGTATAGGGTTACACCTTCTAGATGAATTCATGTGTCTAGAAAAGAATTTTGCTCGACATCAACGGCATCCTGGGTCTGGCCGCGCTGATGGGCGGGATCAAACATGGCGAACAGTCCTACAACGACGATTCGGCGCGCACCTACAGTGTGATGATCCTCACTGCCATGGGTGTATCGATGGTCGTGCCGGAATTTATCCCCGAGGGCGACTGGAAAATTTACTCAGCGTTCACCATCGGCGCGATGGTCGTGCTGTACACCTTGTTCCTGAGGATGCAGGTGGGGCCGCACAGTTATTTCTTCAGCTACAGCTACCCGGAAAAACGCCGTAAGAAGTTGCCGACGCAAGAGGAAGCGGCGCCGGTCAGCCTGGCGTTTTCCATTGGTACTTTGGTGTTTGGCGTGGTGGTGATCGGTGCGTTGGCGGAGGTGATGTCCAAGACCCTCGACCTTGGCCTTGAAGGCACCGGCGCGCCGCCGGTGGTGACGGCGATTGTGGTGGCGGCCATTTCGGCAGCGCCGGAAATCCTGACGGCCTTGCGCGCCGCCTTGGCCAACCGAATGCAGTCGGTGGTTAACATCGCGTTGGGCGCCTCGTTGTCGACGGTGATCCTGACTGTGCCGGTGATGGAGGCCATGGCGCTCTACACCGGCCAACCGTTCCAGATGGCAATGACCCCCGTGCAAACCGTGATGGTGTTTATCACGTTGATCGTCAGTGCGATCAACCTCAACGATGGCGAGACGAATGCCATCGAAGGGATGACCCACTTTGTGCTGTTTGCGACCTTTATCATGTTGTCGCTGCTGGGCCTGTAAGCTGCGCCGAACCCCGCAGGCGAGGGGGCTGGATCAGGTTCCGGCGATCAACGCTCGCGCCGCCTGGGTGTGATCGGCGATCAGGCCTTTCAAATCCAGGCCTTCCACCTGTCCGTCGATGACTCGCCATTTTCCGCCGATCATCACCCGGTCCGCTCGGTCGGCGCCGCACAGCAGCAGCGCCGAAATCGGGTCATGGCTGCCGGAAAAGCGCAGCTCGTCGAGCTTGAACAGCGCCAGGTCGGCCTGTTTGCCGACGGCCAATTCGCCGATATCCGTACGGCCCAACAACTGTGCCGAGCCTTTGGTGGCCCAGCCGAGCACGCCTTCGGGGGTGATGTGCTGCGCGCCATAACGCAGGCGCTGGATATACAGGGCTTGGCGCGCCTCGAGGATCATGTTCGACGCATCGTTGGAGGCCGAGCCGTCCACGCCCAGGCCGATCGGCGCACCGGCGGCGATCAGGTCCAGGGTCGGGCAGATGCCCGAGGCCAGGCGCATATTGGAACTTGGGCAATGACAGATCCCGGTGCCGGCCTGCCCCAGGCGTGCAATTTCATCCGGGTTGAAATGAATGCCGTGGGCCAGCCAGGTGCGTGGGCCGAGCCAGCCGACGCTGTCGAGGTAATCCACCGTGCGCAGGCCGAAACGTTGCAGGCAAAAATCTTCTTCGTCGAGGGTTTCGGCCAGGTGAGTGTGCAGGCGCACATCCAGTTGAGTGGCCAGGTCGGCGCTGGCGCGCATGATGTGCGGCGTGACTGAAAACGGCGAGCAAGGTGCCAGGGCAATCTGGATCTGTGCGCCGTCGCCGCGTTGATGGTAGGCGCGGATCAGGCGCTGGCTGTCGTCCAGGATCACCTGGCCTTGTTGCACGGTCTGCTGCGGTGGCAGGCCGCCATCGGCCTCGCCCAGGCTCATGGAACCGCGCGTGAGCATCGCGCGCATGCCCAGTTCGCGCACGCTGTCCACTTGCACGTCGATAGCATGTTCCAGGCCGTCGGGGAACAGGTAGTGGTGGTCGGCCGCCGTGGTGCAGCCGGAGAGCAACAGTTCGGCCAACGCCACTTTCGTGGCCAGGGCGAGCCTTGCCGGGGTCAGCCGCGCCCAGACCGGGTAGAGGGTTTTCAGCCACGGAAACAAGGGCTGATTGACCACGGGCGCCCAGGCGCGGGTGAGGGTCTGGTAGAAGTGATGATGGGTGTTGATCAGACCGGGCAGGACCACATGCTCATGGGCGTCGAATACCGGTGAACAAGGCTGCGCAGGTACTTGGCCGAGTGCCAGCACTTGGACGATTACGCCGTCTTGCACCACCAGGCCGCCACGGGCATCGAGACCATTGGCGGTGAAAATCGCGAGGGGGTTTTTTAACCAGATACGGGTCGCAGGCATTGGCCGGCTCCTCTGAATGATGGGTTCAGGTTTGCCAGCTCAGTGTTGCCCTGTCTGCTGATCCAGGGTCGCCGGTGGGGCGAGGCGCTAGATTACGTGGAGTTCGGTTTGTAGGAAAGTGGATTGATTCGTGTGGGAAGGACAACCCCCTCCCACATGTACTTCCTTAATGCTCACCAGGCAATGGTGTCGCCTTTGTAGTCCACAAAGTGATGGCCACCCTTGCCGCTGAAGGCGTTCACTTGATCCACCAGGCCGCGCACGCTGGTGTCGACATCGATGTGTGCGTTTTCGCCGCCCATGTCGGTTTTCACCCAGCCCGGGTGCATTGACAGCACGGTGAGCCGATGGTCGCCCAGTTGGGTGATGAAGCTGTTGGTCATGGAGTTGAGCGCGGCCTTGCTGGCCTTGTACAGCGCCATGTCGGAGCCGTCGGCAATGGTGACGCTGCCCAGCACCGAACTCATGAACGCCAACACGCCACTGTCTTTGCGGATTTGCCCGACAAAACGCTGGGCCAGGTTGATCGGCGCTACGGCGTTGGTGAAGAACAACTTGCCGACTTCGGCGAGGGTGGCGTGGCCGGGTTCCTGGTTATCCGGGCCTTTGACGCCGGCATTGACGAACAGCAGATCGAAGGTGCGGTCCTTGAGCCGCTGATTCAGGGCGATTACGGCTTGCTGATCGTCCATGTCGAGTGTCTCGATCTGCACCGGACCAACGGCTTTCAGCGCATCGGCCTTGTTCGGATCGCGCACGGTGGCGGTCACGTCCCAACCGTCCTGGAGCAGTTGCTTGACCAGGCCGAGGCCCAGCCCACGGGAGGCGCCGATGATCAATGCGGTTTTTGACGTAGACATGAAAGGCTTCCTATGAAATCGCGGTTCAGGGAGTTTCAGCGCACAACAGTAGCAGTTTCAGCGTTGCAGGAGGATGCGGCCACGGCTCAAGTCGGCGAGTTGGGTCTGCAGGGTTTCGATCTGCGCCTCGCCCAGGGCCAGTTGCAGTTCGACGCCATTGGCGGTGAAGGTTTCTTCCACCACCAGCCCGCCCAGTTCGGCCACACGCAGTTTGACCAGATTCAATTCGGAGAAACCGCAGGCACAGGTCAACGGCACGCGGCTGATCAGCTCGATGCGCTCGGCGTTTTGCAAGCATTTATTCGCGCCACCGCCATAGGCACGGGCGAGCCCTCCGGTGCCCAGTTGAATGCCGCCGTACCAACGGATAACCAGCACCGCGACCTGGTCGAAGCCTTGCGCCTCGATGGCGGCCAGGATCGGTCGGCCGGCCGTGCCGCCAGGTTCGCCATCGTCGTTGCTGCGGTACTGATCGCCCAGTTTCCAGGCCCAGCAGTTGTGCGTGGCGTCTTGGACACTGTGCTGCTCGAAAAACGCCTGGGCGTCCTGGGGGCTGGTAATCGGTGCGGCGAGGGTTATAAAGCGGCTTTTGCGTATCTCTTCACGAAACTCGCAAAGGCCGGTGAGCGTGAAAGGCATAGGTTGCTTCGTCTAGAGGGCCGGCTTGATGCCGCAGCCTTTGAGAATGATATGGATCAGGTTGGTGCCGGCGTCGTCCATGTCTTGTTTGGTCAGGCGAGTGCGCCCGGTGACACGGCAGATCTGGGTGGCGAAGTCGGCGTAGTGCTGGGTGCTGCCCCACAGCAGGAAGATCAGGTGGACGGGGTCGACAGGGTCCATTTTGCCGGCGTCGATCCACGCCTGGAACACCGCCGCGCGCCCGCTGAACCAGGCGCGGTAGTCCTGGCTGAAATATTCGGTGAGGCATTCGCCGCCGCTGATGATTTCCATGGCGAAGATCCGCGAGGCCTGGGGCTGGCGGCGTGAAAACTCCATTTTGGTGCGGATATAGCGGGTCAGTGCTTCGGCGGGATCGTCCTCGGCGGTCAGGGCGTTGAAGGTACTGTCCCACAGCTCGAGGATATTGCTGAGCACCGCGATATACAGGCCCAGCTTATTGGTGAAGTAGTAATGCAAGTTAGCCTTGGGCAGCCCGGCGCTGGCAGCAATGGTATTCATGCTGGTGCCCTTGTAACCATGACGCGCGAACTCATCTTCAGCAGCCTGCAGAATCGCTTGTTCGTTCTTTTGCCGAATGCGGCTGGCGGGCTTACCGGCGTGGTTGCTGTGGGCAGGAACTTCGAGGCTCATGGAGATTACCGTGCTGATCGATAGAGACGACGTGTGCACAGATAACCCACCCTCAAGCCCCAGACAAGTCCCGATGCAATAAAACCGTCAAAGTGATTCCAGCGTGTCGCTTTCCACTGCGTGGTTTGCGGCAGCACCGGGGGGTTTGGCTTCCGGCAGCAGCAGGCACAGCACAATCGCAGTCAGGCCGCCGCTGGTGATGGCGGAGTCGAACAGGTTCTGTATCAGTGCGGGCATCAGGTGCAGCAGGTTCGGTTGAGCGGCGATTCCCAGGCCGACGCCGAATGACGTGGCGATGATCAGCATGCTGCGTCTGTCCAATGGCGCCTGCGCAAGGATACGCACGCCGGCGGCGGCGACACTGCCGAACATCACCAGGGTCGCGCCGCCCAATACCGGCTTGGGGATTTGCTGCAGCACCGCCCCGATCAGCGGAAACAGACCGAGGCAAAACAGCACTCCACCGATATATAAGCCGACGTAACGGCTGGCGACGCCGGTGAGTTGGATCACGCCGTTGTTCTGCGCGAAGGTGGTGTTGGGAAATGCGCTGAAGGTCGCGGCGATCATGCAGCTCACACCGTCGCCCAGCACGCCGCCTTTGAGTCGGCTTATATAGGAGGGGCCGCTGATGGGCTGGCGGGCGATCATGCAATTGGCGGTCAGGTCGCCGACGGTTTCGATGCTGCTGATCAGATAGATCAGTGCAATCGGTAGGAAAGCGCTCCAGTCGAAGTTGAAACCAAACCGAAACGGTATCGGCAAACTGACCAGAGGCAAATTCGGCAGGGACTGAGGCACCAGCTTGCCACTAAACCAGGCCGCCAGACTCCCCAGGGCCAGGCCGATGATGATCGCCGAAAGGCGCACCCACGGCGTGTCCGAGCGATTGAGCAAAATGATCGTCAGCACCACGAACAGCCCCAGCGCCAGATTGGTGGGAGCGCCGAAATCGGCGGCATTGAAGCCGCCGCCCAGGTCGGTAATGCCGACTTTGATCAGGCTGATGCCGATCAGCGTTATCACGATGCCGGTGACCAGCGGTGTGATTACGCGGTGCAACTGGCCAATGAAACGGCTGAGGACGATCTGCACGGCTGCGCCGAAAAAACACACACCGAAGATCATCGCCATGATGTCTTCCGGGCTGCCGCCGCGTTGTTTGACCAGAAAACCGGCTGACAGCACCGCGCCGAGAAACGCAAAACTGGTGCCTTGCAGGCAGATCATTCCGGCGCCAATACCAAATGGCCTACGCGCCTGGATGAATGTGCCTACACCGGACACCATCAAGGCCATGCTGATCAGGTAGGGCAAATGTGCAGTAAGGCCGAGGGTGGAGCCGATGATCAGCGGCGGGGTAATGATTCCGACAAACGCGGCCAACACATGTTGCAGAGCGGCCAAGAGGGCGGCGGCGGGTTTCGGGCGATCGTTGAGGCCGTAGATCAGATCGCTGGGGGTGGAAGATTCAGGTGGCATGGCGGGCAAACTCTAGGCGGACGGTTCCAGGTCCTGATGCCCTTGCAAAAAGCTGTCCAGCTGCTCAACTTTTGTGCCTGGGCCTGAATTAGCGCGTTGCGGCCAGGCTATCGAGAAAGCTTTCCAGCACCAAATGAGGGCGACGGCCCTTGCGCGTGACCGATGCCAGGCTCAAATCGTAAAAACGTGTAGTCGGTTTCAGCGCGCGCAGTCGGCCTTGTTGCACCCAGAGGCCGGCGTAGTGATCGGGCAAATAGCCGATGTAGCGACCGGTGAGGATCAGGAATGCCATGCCTTCGCGGTCCGAGGCGCTGGCGGTGCAATTGAGCGCCTGATAGCGGGCCTGGATGTCCGCGGGCAGGCGGAAGGTCGGGGCAATGGCGTCCTGGCTGTCGATGCGTGCGTCGTCCAGCGCCTTGTCGTCGGCATAGAACAGCGGATGACCCACCGCGCAGTAGAGCAGCGAACGTTCACTGTAGAGCGGCTGGTATTCCAGGCCGGACAGAGCGCTGGCCTGAGGCACGACGCCCACATGCAGGCGGCCATCGAGTACGCCTTGTTCCACTTCGTTGGGCGCGATCATGCGGATTTGTATCTGCACGTCCGGCCCGCGTTCTTTCAATTGTGCCAAGGCATGTGTAATGCGCATGTGGGGCAGGGTGACGAGGTTGTCGGTCAGACCGATGATCAACTCGCCACGCAAATGCTGGTGCAAGCCATTGACCTCGGTGCGAAAACTCTCCAGCGCGCTCAACAATTGCAGGGCGCACTGGTACACCTCGCGACCTTCTTCGGTGAGTGAGAACCCCGCGCGGCCACGTTGGCAAAGTCTTAGACCCAGTCGCTGTTCGAGATCGCTCATTTGTTGGCTGATGGCCGAGCGCCCGATGCCGAGCACGGTTTCGGCGGCAGAGAACCCGCCGCATTCCACCACGCTGCGGAAGATGCGCAATAAACGAATATCGAAGTCGCTGACTTGGGCCAGGGGGTCGGGACGACGGATGCTCATAGTTTAGTGACGCCCTGACTGAAGGTTAGAAGAGTTGAATTTCACCGACTTTATCGTCGTGTCAATTTAGCTGCAAGAACGCTTTTCAATCCCGACGCTGCCTTCTGCCCTGCGAGGTTTTGCTGATGAACATGCCCGAAAACGCCCCTTCGTCCCTGGCCAGCCAACTGAAATTGGATGCGCATTGGATGCCGTACACCGCCAACCGCAATTTTCAGCGCGATCCACGTTTGATCGTCGCGGCCGAGGGCAGTTGGCTGACGGATGACAAAGGGCGCAAGGTTTATGACTCGCTGTCGGGTCTTTGGACCTGTGGCGCCGGGCACACGCGCAAGGAAATCCAGGAGGCGGTGGCCAGGCAGTTGGGCACCTTGGACTACTCGCCTGGCTTTCAGTACGGTCATCCGCTGTCCTTCCAACTGGCGGAAAAGATCACCGACCTGACACCCGGCAACCTTAATCATGTGTTCTTCACTGACTCCGGTTCTGAGTGCGCCGACACCGCGGTGAAAATGGTGCGTGCGTACTGGCGCCTCAAAGGTCAGGCCACCAAGACCAAGATGATTGGTCGTGCGCGTGGCTATCACGGTGTAAACATCGCCGGCACCAGCCTCGGTGGTGTAAACGGCAACCGAAAGCTGTTTGGTCAGGGGCTGATGGATGTGGATCACCTGCCCCACACCTTGCTGGCGAGCAATGCGTTTTCTCGAGGCATGCCGGAGCAGGGTGGCATCGCCTTGGCCGATGAGCTGCTCAAGTTGATCGAACTGCATGATGCGTCGAATATCGCCGCGGTGTTTGTCGAGCCGATGGCGGGTTCGGCGGGCGTGCTGGTGCCGCCGCAGGGCTATCTTAAGCGTCTGCGTGAGATTTGCGACCAGCACAACATCCTGTTGGTGTTTGATGAGGTGATCACCGGTTTCGGTCGCACGGGTTCGATGTTCGGCGCCGACAGCTTCGGGGTGACGCCGGATTTGATGTGCATCGCCAAGCAGGTCACTAACGGCGCGATCCCGATGGGGGCGGTAATTGCCAGCAGCGAGATCTATCACACCTTCATGAACCAGGCGACGCCGGAGTATGCGGTGGAATTCCCGCATGGCTACACCTACTCGGCGCACCCGGTTGCCTGTGCGGCGGGTCTGGCCGCTTTGGACCTGCTGCAGAAGGAAAATCTGGTGCAGAGCGTCGCCGAAGTGGCTCCGCACTTTGAGAATGCACTGCACGGTTTGAAGGGCAGCAAGAATGTGATCGATATTCGCAACTATGGCCTGGCGGGTGCGATCCAGATCGCCCCGCGTGACGGTGACGCCATCGTGCGCCCATTTGAGGCCGGCATGGCCCTGTGGAAAGCCGGGTTTTATGTGCGTTTTGGCGGGGACACCCTGCAGTTCGGACCAACCTTCAACAGTAAGCCGCAGGATCTGGATCGCCTGTTCGATGCGGTCGGCGACGTGCTGAACAAAATCGACTGATTTTTCCTTCTATATAGAACACTTTTTCAGGAGCCCTGCATGAGCCTTATCCAGCACTTGATCAACGGCGAGTTGGTCAACGACAACGGTCGCAGTGCCGACGTATACAACCCGTCCACCGGTCAGGTGATTCACCAAGTGCCTTTGGCCAGTCGTGAAACCATCCAGCGTGCCATCGACGCTGCCAAGGCGGCGTTCCCGGCTTGGCGTAATACACCGGCGGCCAAGCGCGCCCAGGTGATGTTTCGTTTCAAGCAGTTGCTGGAACAGAACGAGGCCCGTATCTCGCAATTGATCAGCGAGGAACATGGCAAGACGTTGGAAGATGCCGCCGGTGAGCTCAAGCGCGGGATCGAGAACGTGGAGTACGCGTGCTCGGCGCCGGAGATTCTCAAGGGGGAATACAGCCGTAACGTTGGTCCGAACATTGATGCGTGGTCGGACTTTCAGCCGTTGGGCGTGGTGGCGGGTATCACGCCGTTCAACTTCCCCGCGATGGTGCCTCTGTGGATGTACCCGCTGGCGATCGTCTGCGGCAACTGTTTCATTCTCAAGCCTTCGGAGCGCGATCCAAGCTCGACGCTGCTGATCGCGCAACTGTTGCAGGAAGCCGGTCTGCCTAGAGGCGTCCTCAGCGTGGTACACGGAGACAAGGGGGCGGTGGATGCGTTGATCGAGGCGCCTGAAGTTAAAGCGCTGAGCTTTGTAGGGTCGACGCCGATTGCCGAGTACATCTATTGCGAAGCGACCAAGCGCGGCAAACGCGTACAGGCGCTGGGCGGAGCGAAGAACCACGCGGTGTTGATGCCTGACGCGGATCTGGATAATGCGGTCAGTGCTTTGATGGGCGCTGCCTATGGTTCCTGCGGTGAGCGTTGCATGGCGATTTCGGTCGCGGTGTGCGTGGGTGACCAGGTCGCCGATGCACTCATTGCCAAGCTGGTGCCGCAGGTCAAGGCTTTGAAGATTGGTGCGGGGACCTCCTGCGGCCTGGATATGGGGCCATTGGTCACTGGTCAGGCGCGGGACAAGGTCAGCGGCTATATAGAAGACGGTGTGGCAGCCGGGGCCGAGTTGGTGGTCGATGGCCGCGGGCTAAGTGTTGCCGGGCATGAACAGGGATTTTTCCTGGGCGGCAGCCTGTTTGATCGCGTGACCCCTGAGATGCGTATCTATAAAGAAGAGATTTTTGGGCCGGTGCTGTGCGTGGTACGGGTGGACAGCCTGGAAGCGGCGATGCAGCTGATCAATGATCACGAGTACGGCAATGGCACCTGTATCTTCACCCGCGATGGTGAGGCGGCGCGTCTGTTCTGTGACGAAATCGAAGTGGGCATGGTGGGTGTGAACGTTCCATTGCCGGTGCCGGTGGCCTATCACAGCTTTGGTGGCTGGAAGCGCTCATTGTTTGGCGACTTGCATGCGTATGGGCCCGATGGTGTGCGTTTTTACACTCGTCGCAAGGCGATTACCCAGCGTTGGCCGCAGCGGGCCAGTCATGAAGCGTCGCAGTTTGCTTTCCCTAGCCTGTAAGACGCTGTAGCGAAAAGCCGGTTCGTAGGACCGGCTTTTGTATTTTTGGGTGCATTTAGGTCGATATGACAGAATTGGGAAAATAGGGGTTGACGGCAGATTCCAGAAGTCTATAATTCGCCCCACTTCCGGCGCAGTCGAAACGGAAAACTCCTTGGTAAACAAAGAGTTACGCAGAATTCGACAGCGGATCGCTTCAGTTCATCGGAGCTCAGAAGGAGTTGGTAGGGCAAGGTTGTTTGGCTCTATTAACGTTTCGATCTTCTCGGTCGAAAGCGGAGAAAAAGAGGTGTTGACAGCAGCGTGTAACGCTGTAGAATTCGCCTCCCGCTAACGAGAGATCGGAAGCGCAAGTGGTTGAAGTTGTTGAAGAAATCTTCGAAAACTTCTGAAAATAATCACTTGACAGCAAATGAGGCTGCTGTAGAATGCGCGCCTCGGTTGAGACGAAAGATCTTAACCAACCGCTCTTTAACAACTGAATCAAGCAATTCGTGTGGGTGCTTGTGGAGTCAGACTGATAGTCAACAAGATTATCAGCATCACAAGTTACTCCGCGAGAAATCAAAGATGTAACCAACGATTGCTGAGCCAAGTTTAGGGTTTCTTAAAAACCCAAAGATGTTTGAACTGAAGAGTTTGATCATGGCTCAGATTGAACGCTGGCGGCAGGCCTAACACATGCAAGTCGAGCGGTAGAGAGAAGCTTGCTTCTCTTGAGAGCGGCGGACGGGTGAGTAATGCCTAGGAATCTGCCTGGTAGTGGGGGATAACGTCCGGAAACGGACGCTAATACCGCATACGTCCTACGGGAGAAAGCAGGGGACCTTCGGGCCTTGCGCTATCAGATGAGCCTAGGTCGGATTAGCTAGTTGGTGGGGTAATGGCTCACCAAGGCGACGATCCGTAACTGGTCTGAGAGGATGATCAGTCACACTGGAACTGAGACACGGTCCAGACTCCTACGGGAGGCAGCAGTGGGGAATATTGGACAATGGGCGAAAGCCTGATCCAGCCATGCCGCGTGTGTGAAGAAGGTCTTCGGATTGTAAAGCACTTTAAGTTGGGAGGAAGGGCCATTACCTAATACGTGATGGTTTTGACGTTACCGACAGAATAAGCACCGGCTAACTCTGTGCCAGCAGCCGCGGTAATACAGAGGGTGCAAGCGTTAATCGGAATTACTGGGCGTAAAGCGCGCGTAGGTGGTTTGTTAAGTTGGATGTGAAATCCCCGGGCTCAACCTGGGAACTGCATTCAAAACTGACTGACTAGAGTATGGTAGAGGGTGGTGGAATTTCCTGTGTAGCGGTGAAATGCGTAGATATAGGAAGGAACACCAGTGGCGAAGGCGACCACCTGGACTGATACTGACACTGAGGTGCGAAAGCGTGGGGAGCAAACAGGATTAGATACCCTGGTAGTCCACGCCGTAAACGATGTCAACTAGCCGTTGGGAGCCTTGAGCTCTTAGTGGCGCAGCTAACGCATTAAGTTGACCGCCTGGGGAGTACGGCCGCAAGGTTAAAACTCAAATGAATTGACGGGGGCCCGCACAAGCGGTGGAGCATGTGGTTTAATTCGAAGCAACGCGAAGAACCTTACCAGGCCTTGACATCCAATGAACTTTCTAGAGATAGATTGGTGCCTTCGGGAACATTGAGACAGGTGCTGCATGGCTGTCGTCAGCTCGTGTCGTGAGATGTTGGGTTAAGTCCCGTAACGAGCGCAACCCTTGTCCTTAGTTACCAGCACGTTATGGTGGGCACTCTAAGGAGACTGCCGGTGACAAACCGGAGGAAGGTGGGGATGACGTCAAGTCATCATGGCCCTTACGGCCTGGGCTACACACGTGCTACAATGGTCGGTACAAAGGGTTGCCAAGCCGCGAGGTGGAGCTAATCCCATAAAACCGATCGTAGTCCGGATCGCAGTCTGCAACTCGACTGCGTGAAGTCGGAATCGCTAGTAATCGCGAATCAGAATGTCGCGGTGAATACGTTCCCGGGCCTTGTACACACCGCCCGTCACACCATGGGAGTGGGTTGCACCAGAAGTAGCTAGTCTAACCTTCGGGGGGACGGTTACCACGGTGTGATTCATGACTGGGGTGAAGTCGTAACAAGGTAGCCGTAGGGGAACCTGCGGCTGGATCACCTCCTTAATCGACGACATCAGCTGCTCCATAAGTTCCCACACGAATTGCTTGATTCATTGAAGAAGACGATAAGAAGCAGCCCGAAATTGGGTCTGTAGCTCAGTTGGTTAGAGCGCACCCCTGATAAGGGTGAGGTCGGCAGTTCGAATCTGCCCAGACCCACCAATTTTGTGTGGGAAACGCCTGTAGAAATACGGGGCCATAGCTCAGCTGGGAGAGCGCCTGCCTTGCACGCAGGAGGTCAACGGTTCGATCCCGTTTGGCTCCACCACTACTGCTTCTGACGTTTGAAAGCTTAGAAATGAGCATTCCATCGCTGCGATGGTGAATGTTGATTTCTAGTCTTTGACTAGTTCGTTCTTTAAAAATTTGGGTATGTGATAGAAAGATAGACTGAACGTTACTTTCACTGGTAACGGATCAGGCTAAGGTAAAATTTGTGAGTTCTCTTAATTGAGAAATTCGAATTTTCGGCGAATGTCGTCTTCACAGTATAACCAGATTGCTTGGGGTTATATGGTCAAGTGAAGAAGCGCATACGGTGGATGCCTTGGCAGTCAGAGGCGATGAAAGACGTGGTAGCCTGCGAAAAGCTTCGGGGAGTCGGCAAACAGACTTTGATCCGGAGATGTCTGAATGGGGGAACCCAGCCATCATAAGATGGTTATCTTGTACTGAATACATAGGTGCAAGAGGCGAACCAGGGGAACTGAAACATCTAAGTACCCTGAGGAAAAGAAATCAACCGAGATTCCCTTAGTAGTGGCGAGCGAACGGGGACTAGCCCTTAAGTGGCTTTGAGATTAGCGGAACGCTCTGGAAAGTGCGGCCATAGTGGGTGATAGCCCTGTACGCGAAAATCTCTTAGTCATGAAATCGAGTAGGACGGAGCACGAGAAACTTTGTCTGAATATGGGGGGACCATCCTCCAAGGCTAAATACTACTGACTGACCGATAGTGAACTAGTACCGTGAGGGAAAGGCGAAAAGAACCCCGGAGAGGGGAGTGAAATAGATCCTGAAACCGTATGCGTACAAGCAGTGGGAGCCCACTTTGTTGGGTGACTGCGTACCTTTTGTATAATGGGTCAGCGACTTATTTTCAGTGGCGAGCTTAACCGAATAGGGGAGGCGTAGCGAAAGCGAGTCTTAATAGGGCGTCTAGTCGCTGGGAATAGACCCGAAACCGGGCGATCTATCCATGGGCAGGTTGAAGGTTGGGTAACACTAACTGGAGGACCGAACCGACTACCGTTGAAAAGTTAGCGGATGACCTGTGGATCGGAGTGAAAGGCTAATCAAGCTCGGAGATAGCTGGTTCTCCTCGAAAGCTATTTAGGTAGCGCCTCATGTATCACTGTAGGGGGTAGAGCACTGTTTCGGCTAGGGGGTCATCCCGACTTACCAAACCGATGCAAACTCCGAATACCTACAAGTGCCGAGCATGGGAGACACACGGCGGGTGCTAACGTCCGTCGTGAAAAGGGAAACAACCCAGACCGTCAGCTAAGGTCCCAAAGTTATGGTTAAGTGGGAAACGATGTGGGAAGGCTTAGACAGCTAGGAGGTTGGCTTAGAAGCAGCCACCCTTTAAAGAAAGCGTAATAGCTCACTAGTCGAGTCGGCCTGCGCGGAAGATGTAACGGGGCTCAAACCATACACCGAAGCTACGGGTATCACGTAAGTGATGCGGTAGAGGAGCGTTCTGTAAGCCTGTGAAGGTGAGTTGAGAAGCTTGCTGGAGGTATCAGAAGTGCGAATGCTGACATGAGTAACGACAATGGGTGTGAAAAACACCCACGCCGAAAGACCAAGGTTTCCTGCGCAACGTTAATCGACGCAGGGTTAGTCGGTCCCTAAGGCGAGGCTGAAAAGCGTAGTCGATGGAAAACAGGTTAATATTCCTGTACTTCTGGTTATTGCGATGGAGGGACGGAGAAGGCTAGGCCAGCTTGGCGTTGGTTGTCCAAGTTTAAGGTGGTAGGCTGAGATCTTAGGTAAATCCGGGATCTTAAGGCCGAGAGCTGATGACGAGTCATCTTTTAGATGACGAAGTGGTTGATGCCATGCTTCCAAGAAAAGCTTCTAAGCTTCAGGTAACCAGGAACCGTACCCCAAACCGACACAGGTGGTTGGGTAGAGAATACCAAGGCGCTTGAGAGAACTCGGGTGAAGGAACTAGGCAAAATGGCACCGTAACTTCGGGAGAAGGTGCGCCGGTGAGGGTGAAGGACTTGCTCCGTAAGCTCATGCCGGTCGAAGATACCAGGCCGCTGCGACTGTTTATTAAAAACACAGCACTCTGCAAACACGAAAGTGGACGTATAGGGTGTGACGCCTGCCCGGTGCCGGAAGGTTAATTGATGGGGTTAGCTAACGCGAAGCTCTTGATCGAAGCCCCGGTAAACGGCGGCCGTAACTATAACGGTCCTAAGGTAGCGAAATTCCTTGTCGGGTAAGTTCCGACCTGCACGAATGGCGTAACGATGGCGGCGCTGTCTCCACCCGAGACTCAGTGAAATTGAAATCGCTGTGAAGATGCAGTGTATCCGCGGCTAGACGGAAAGACCCCGTGAACCTTTACTATAGCTTTGCACTGGACTTTGAATTTGCTTGTGTAGGATAGGTGGGAGGCTTTGAAGCGTGGACGCCAGTCTGCGTGGAGCCATCCTTGAAATACCACCCTGGCAACTTTGAGGTTCTAACTCAGGTCCGTTATCCGGATCGAGGACAGTGTATGGTGGGTAGTTTGACTGGGGCGGTCTCCTCCTAAAGAGTAACGGAGGAGTACGAAGGTGCGCTCAGACCGGTCGGAAATCGGTCGTAGAGTATAAAGGCAAAAGCGCGCTTGACTGCGAGACAGACACGTCGAGCAGGTACGAAAGTAGGTCTTAGTGATCCGGTGGTTCTGTATGGAAGGGCCATCGCTCAACGGATAAAAGGTACTCCGGGGATAACAGGCTGATACCGCCCAAGAGTTCATATCGACGGCGGTGTTTGGCACCTCGATGTCGGCTCATCACATCCTGGGGCTGAAGCCGGTCCCAAGGGTATGGCTGTTCGCCATTTAAAGTGGTACGCGAGCTGGGTTTAGAACGTCGTGAGACAGTTCGGTCCCTATCTGCCGTGGACGTTTGAGATTTGAGAGGGGCTGCTCCTAGTACGAGAGGACCGGAGTGGACGAACCTCTGGTGTTCCGGTTGTCACGCCAGTGGCATTGCCGGGTAGCTATGTTCGGAATAGATAACCGCTGAAAGCATCTAAGCGGGAAACTAGCCTCAAGATGAGATCTCACTGGAACCTTGAGTTCCCTGAAGGGCCGTCGAAGACTACGACGTTGATAGGTTGGGTGTGTAAGCGCTGTGAGGCGTTGAGCTAACCAATACTAATTGCCCGTGAGGCTTGACCATATAACACCCAAGCAATTTGAGTCGAAAGGCCAGATTGCGGTGTGTGAAGACGCAATGAACCGAAAGTTCGACGCTCACAAAACACCGACAGCTGTCACATACCCAATTTGCTGAAGCGAGGCCATCTGGCCGCGACTCAGTACCCGAATTTCTTGACGACCATAGAGCATTGGAACCACCTGATCCCATCCCGAACTCAGCAGTGAAACGATGCATCGCCGATGGTAGTGTGGGGTTTCCCCATGTGAGAGTAGGTCATCGTCAAGATTAAATTCCGAAACCCCAATTGCGTGAGCAGTTGGGGTTTTGTTTTGGGCGCTCGAAAAGCGCCACCGGTATCAGCGCGAGTACTGTTATCAGCCATTGCGCCTGCACACGCCTCGTCAAGCCGCCCGACAAATTTGCACAGTTATTTCTGAACCAGATCATTAGAATAGGCACCTAACCTTTTTTAGAGTCAGAGCCCTACCTATGCCCGATCCAGTTGATGCCCTTGAGGTATCGGACTTACCGCTGGACGATCTGGTGGCATGCCATGAGTGCGACCTGCTGATGCGCAAGCCAGAGCTCGCCCTTGGAGAAAAGGCCCAATGTCCGCGCTGCGGTTATGAGCTCTACGCTCACCGCCACAACGTGATTGAACGAAGCCTGGCGTTGGTACTAGCCGCTTTGTTGCTATACATACCCGCGAACTTTCTACCCATCATGCAGCTCAATCTACTCGGGCAATCCTCGGAAGATACCGTATGGAGCGGCGTTGTTGGTTTGTTCGACACCGGTATGCAAGGCGTGTCCATCGTGGTGTTCCTGTGCAGCATGGGCATCCCCTTGCTCAAGCTGCTATGCCAATTGTTGGTGTTGCTGAGTGTTCGTTGGAACATCGGCCGCAGTTACGGGTTACTGCTGTACCGCATCTACCACCATATGAAGGATTGGGGAATGCTGGAAGTCTATTTGATGGGGGTGCTCGTAGCGATCGTAAAGCTCGCAGACATGGCCTCCATCACGATCGGCTTGGGCCTGTTCTGCTTTATCAGTTTATTAATGGTTCAAGTCCTGCTTGAGGTAGTGATGTCGCCCCACCAGATCTGGCAAGCGCTGTCAGGAGAGGATGATCATGCGGGCGATTGATGCGGGCATTCTGATATGTACCGAATGCCATGAGTTGAACAGGCAAGAGCCTGATACTGATGAGCAAACCTGCACTCGTTGTGGTGCGCTGATCCATGCACGCCGCCCTGACAGCCTTGTGCGTACCTGGGCGTTGCTGATTACCGCTGCGATTCTGTATATCCCCGCCAATGTATTGCCGATCATGACGGTCAACTCACTCGGCCAGGGAGAACCCAGCACTATCATGGCCGGTGTGATCCAGTTGGTGCAGCACGGTATGTTTCCCATCGCCGCCGTGGTGTTCATCGCCAGTATCCTGGTGCCGACTTTTAAGCTCGTGGGCATTGGGCTGCTCCTGTTTTCGGTGCAGCGTCATCAGCCGCTCTCCGCACAACAACGTATCGTGATGTACCGTTTTATCGAATTCATTGGACGTTGGTCCATGTTGGATATCTTCGTGATCGCCATTCTGGTGGCGGTCGTTAACTTTGGACGACTTGCCAGCGTCGAGGCCAACCTCGGCGCTGCAGCGTTCGCCAGTGTGGTGATCTTGACGATGCTTGCCGCTGTAACTTTCGATCCCCGACTGATTTGGGATAACACGGAGTCGGACGACGACCATGAGTGACTTGCCTAAAGCTAAAACCCGCCCCGCCTCCAATTGGTCGGCCATTTGGGTCTTGCCCCTGATTGCCTTGATCATTGGCGGCTGGCTTGGCTGGCGTGCCTACTCGCAACAGGGCATCGAGATTCAAGTGCGCTTTGAAAGCGGCGAAGGCATCCAGGTCAACAAAACCGAGGTGGTCTATAAAGGCATGCCCGTGGGCAAGGTCAAAGCCCTGGCGCTGGACGACGAAGGCAGCAACCGCGGGGTAATCGCCACCATCGAGATGGGCAAGGACGTCGAGCAATACCTCAAGACCAATACGCGTTTCTGGCTGGTCAAGCCAAGCGTCAGCCTCGCCGGTATCACCGGCCTGGAAACCCTGGTCTCCGGCAATTACATCGCCGCCAGCCCCGGCGATGGCGAACCCACGCGTAAATTCAAGGCTCTCTCTGAAGAGCCACCTTTATCGGACGCCAAGCCCGGCCTGCACCTGACCGTCAAAGCCGACCGTCTGGGTTCGCTGAATCGTGGCAGCCCAGTGTTCTACAAACAGATCCAGGTTGGTCAGGTCAAAAGCTACCTGCTGTCCGAAGACCAGAGCACTGTCGAGATCAAGCTTTATATCGAGCCGACCTACGCTCACCTGGTGCGCAAACACACGCGCTTCTGGAATGCGAGCGGCATCAGCATCGACGCTAATCTCTCCGGTGTGAAGGTGCGCAGCGAATCGCTCTCCAGCATCGTCGCCGGCGGTATCGCGTTCGCTACTCCGGAGAATCGCAAGGACAGCCCGCCCACGGATCCAAGTCTGCCGTTCCGTTTGTACGAAGATTTCGACGCCGCCGCGGCCGGCATTCGGGTCAAGGTCAAGCTCACCGACTTCGAGGGCCTGCAAGCGGGCCGCACTCCAGTCATGTACAAAGGCATTCAGGTCGGTAGCCTTAAAACCTTGAAGATCGACCCGGATCTGTCCAGCGCCAACGCCGAGTTGACCCTCGACCCCCTGGCGGAAGACTACCTGGTACAGGACACTCAATTCTGGGTGGTCAAGCCGTCCATCTCTCTGGCCGGCATCACCGGCCTGGAAGCCTTGGTAAAAGGTAACTACATCGCCATCCGCCCCGGCGATAAAGGCAGTGCTCCGCAACGTGAGTTTGTCGCGCGCGCCAAAGCGCCACCGCTGGACCTGCGTTCCCCAGGTCTGCACATGGTGTTGTTCACCGATAACCTGGGCTCCCTGGATGTCGGCAGCCCGATCCTTTACAAGCAGGTTAAGGTCGGTTCGGTGCAGAGCTACCAGTTCTCGCGCAAGAACAAGCAACTGGTGATCGGCGTTCACATCGAGAAGGAATACGAAAACCTGGTCAACGGTTCGACGCGGTTCTGGAATGCCAGCGGCGTGACCCTGACCGGCGGTCTCACCGGTGGCATCCAGGTCAAGAGTGAATCCTTGGCCAGCCTGATGGCGGGCGGGATCGCATTCGAAACGCCACAGCCCAATGTACCGCTGAAAAAACGTATCCCTCGTTTCCGCCTGTTTGCCGACCGTGAAGCGGCCAACCAACATGGCACCCTGGTGACCATCAAGGTGGACCGTGCCGACGGCCTTCGTCCGGGAACTCCTGTGCGCTTCAAAGGCCTGGATGTCGGCAAGATCGAGAACGTCGACCTCAGTGCCGATATGCAGTCGGTGCTGCTGACCGCCCGTATTACCCAAGTGGCGGATCGCATCGCGCGGGCCGGCAGCCAATTCTGGGTGGTCAAGCCTGAGCTGGGCCTGATGAAAACCTCGAATCTCGAAACCCTGGTCACCGGCCAGTACATCGAAGTGCAACCGGCAGCGAAAAATGCTGGCCCGCAGAAGAGTTTCGTCGCGCTGAACCAGCCGCCGGAAGCCGTCCACCAAGAGGCCGGCCTGAGCTTGGTGCTGAGCGCCGCGCGTCGTGGTTCGTTGAAGGAAGGCGTGCCGGTTACCTACCGTGAGGTCACCGTGGGCAAAGTCACCGGCTACGAGTTGGGGCAAACCGCCGACCGTGTGCTGATTCATATCCTGATCGAGCCCAAGTACGCGCCACTTGTGCGCAGCGGCAGCCGCTTCTGGAACACCAGCGGTTTCGGCCTCGACTTCGGCTTGTTCAAAGGCGCAACGGTACGCACCGAATCCCTGGAGACCCTGGTTGCCGGCGGCATTGCCTTCGCGACGCCGGAAGGCGAGCGCATGGGCAACGCCGCGCGACCGCAACAAACCTTTGCGCTGTTCGACAAATTTGAAGACGAATGGCTGACCTGGGCGCCTAAAATTCCACTGGGCAGATAAACCGGGGGGCTTGCCCCCGATGGGGCCCTCAACATCATTGCAAAAACCAAAAAGGCCGCGATCCATAAAATCGCGGCCTTTTTGCATTTCAGTGCCGCAGGTCAGACCTCATCCAGCTCCGGTTCATCCGCCTGCACATTCACCGTCGCCTTCACCACATCATGGCGACGGATGTACTTCCAGTCCGCCTCGTCGATATAGATGCCGTTCGGCCCGCTGCCACCTTCCAGGTCGATCGCCACCTGGGCGGATACCTGGGGTTTCACACTCGCCAGGATCGGCACGAAGCCCAACTGCAAACTGGTTTCCAGCAGCGCTGCCTGGTTCTTCTCATCGATATCCGCCGCCTCATCCAGGTAGTACGGCAAGCGCACGCGGCCGGCCTGGTCACGGTCCATCAGGTGCAGCAACAAATACATGTTGGTCAGCGCCTTGATGGTCATGGTAGTGCCGTTGGACGCCGCGCCATCGATATCGGTGTGGATCACCGGCTGGCCGTTGACCTTAGTGATTTCGAAGGCCAGCTCGAACAGATCCTTGAGGCCCAACTGGTTGTGATTAGCGGCCACCAGGCGAGCCAGGTATTCCTTGGCTTCTTCGTTCTTGTTGTCTTGCTCGGCGCTCTGGCTGAGGTCGAATACCGACAAGGTTTCGCCTTCCTCATACTGCCCGGCGCTGTGGATGATCTGGTCGATATGCTTGAGCGCTTCCTTGTTCGGCGCCAGCACGATGCGGAAGCTTTGCAGGTTGGACACCTGGCGCTTGTTGATCTCGCGGTTGAACAGCGCCAGCTGATGTTCCAGGCTGTCGTAGTCGCTGCGGATATTGCGCAAGGTTCGCGCGATATCGGTGACCGCCGCGCGGCGTGCCTTGCCAAGAGTCAAGGCTTCATCCGTGCGGTGGGCATAAGCGTTGATCAGCAGTTGCAGGCGACGTTCCACATCATCCTCGCTGTCGAACTTGGCCACACCCTTGAGGCGCACCTGAGCGTACAGCGCTTCGATCTGGCCGTCGGCGCGCAGCAGGCCCTGCCAACTGTCCTGATAGTCATTGAGCAACGGCAGCAGGTTGTCCATGGAGTCATCGACCGGGTCCATGAACGGTGTGCCGAACGGCAGATCCGCCGGCAGCAACTGGCGACGGCGCAGCGCGTCATCCAGGGTGCGCTGCTTGGCTTCCATGTCGCCGATCTGCCGCCCGACCAGTTGCAGCTTGGCCGACAGTTGCTGGACGCGCTCGGTGAACGCATCGCTGGAGCGTTTCAACTCGTCCTGCGCCGCTTCCATCTGCGCCAGGCTTTCCAGTTTTTCGCCTTCCTCGGCGCTCAGGGTCTGCGCGCGGCGGAAGTCTTCCAAAGCTTTTTGCGCATCCAGCACCTGTTGGTACAACGCTTCGGTCTGGGTTTTGCTCGCCGCGCGGTCAGCCGCCACGGCTTGCTGGGTTTTGAGCTGCTTGAGTTCTTTTTCAAGGCGCTCTTTCTGATCGCGCAAAGCCGCGCGGTCCGCCAGGGCCTGCAATGCCGGCGGTTCGATGTGCGAGATATCGATGGACAGCCCCGGTACTTCAAAGCGCTCGCCCTTGAAACCATCAAGGATCTGCTCCAGGGATTTGACCCACTGACCGTCCTCGTCCAGCGTGATGCCGTGTTCGCCCAGCGGCAGGCTGAACAGCGAACTGTTGAACAGACGCATCAGACGCTCGACGTCCTGCTGTGAGAATTCTTCGCGCAGTTTGGCGTAACTGTTGTTGTCCGCGTGATCGAGCTGTTGCTTGACTGACTTCAAGCGCTTTTCCAGATCGCGCAAACGCTCATCCAGGTCTTCGGCGCTGAACTGCCGCGACTGTGCCAGTGCGCCGGCCAGTTCGTCGTGGGCGTCCTTGGCGGCCAGCAGCTGTTGCTCCAGCACCTTGACGTCATCCACCAGCGCAAAGCGATGCTTGAGCACCGACAATTCACCCAGCCAACGCTGGATGCCGCTGATCTCCCGCTCCAGGCGCATCAGTTCCTGAGTACCGCCGCGCTGGTCGTTCTGCAGGGCGTCCTGCTCGTTGCGGTAGTGCTCGGCCTGGATCGTCAGCTCTTCCTTGCGCGCACTGGCGTAGTCCGACCAGGTCCCCAGCAGCGAATCCAGCAGCGGCGACAGACGATGCAGCTTGCCACGCAGAATGTCGCGCTGTTTCACGCCATTGGCCAGGGCTTCGACCAGCGGCCCGGCGGCCACCAGCGAGTTGTAGTCCTGTTCCATGCGTCGCACATCGCGGAAGGCTTCTTCGCACGCGGCGATGTAATCTACACTGCCGGACCGCAGGCTGTGTTCAAACGCATCGAGGAACAGTTGCTTGAGCTTGGCCGCGGTGATTTCGCGCATGTGCAGCAGGTTGATAAACAGCGCGCGGAAGGTCTTCAGGCTCTGCTCGCTGGTGGAGCGCAGCGGGATCAACGTCAGGTCCAGCGGGATCGACGTGTGGCCACCCACCAGCAAGCGCCGCAGTTCATCCGGTTTGAGCTCATAGGCCTTGAGGCCCTCGCGCTCCAGGTTGGTGAACAGCTCTTTCTGACGCAGGCAGGTGTCGTTCTGCTGGTAATGGGCCAGGTCCAGTTTGCCCGCGTAGGCAAAAAACTGGTGGCCGAAACCGCCGCCGGGGCCGCGACCGACCACCCCGATCACATGCGGGCCGTGGGGCAGGGAGACTTCGACGAGGATGTAGCTGGTGTCGCTGGCAAAGTAGAAACGCCGCGATTGTTCCAGGGTGTACTTGCCGAAACTCATGTCCGACATGCGCGCCAGGATCGGGAACTGCAGCGCGTTGATCGAGGCGGATTTACCCAGGTTGTTCGCGCCGTACACCGACAGCGGCTCTTCCAGCGGAAACAAGCCCAGGCTGTAACCGGCGGTGTTCAATAGGGCGAAGCGGCGGATGCCGTAGCGTTCCTTACTCATGCGTCGGTCTCCTGTTCTTCGGCAATGGCGCGGGCCAGGGCGTCTTCTTCGCTCTCGTTGTCAAACTCGCTGAGGTCCAGCGGGTCATCGGTCTGCAACAGTTTTTCATCGCTGTCTTCGTCGATGATCACCGGCGCCGGCAGTGGCAACACGCTGTGCACGCTGGCCGCCAGATCGCGGTCCTGCTGCACCGACAGGCACACGTCGAGAAAGCGATGCATCGGTGGCAGGAAGCGGTACACGCCGTTGTCTTCGCCGGCGAATCCGAGCTGGGTCATGCGGCGCATGATTTTTTCTTCGAGTTCTTCCTGGGTTTGCACTTCAGCCTGGATAAACAGGTCGCGGTACTTTTCCAGCAGCGAGGGCAGTTCGTCGCGACCCAGGCTGCCGCCGTCGAGCACGGCGATCGGGTCGCGGCCCTGGTCGGCCAGGTGCTCGACGAGGATGAAGGTGAACAACGCCAGGCGCTGCGCGGTCTTGTTGACCTGCGCGGCAGCCACGGCGGTGTCCGGCACGAAGTAATAGAAACCGCGGGTGTCGCACACCAGCTCAAAGCCCAGGGCTTTGAACAGCATGCGGTACTGGTCCTGGAAGTTCGACAGTTGGGCGTACAGCTCCGGGTCGCGGCGACTGACGTGGTAACCCTTGAACAGCTCGCGGAAAATCGGCGCCAGCTGGGACAGTTCGGATAGATCAAGATGCATGAGGAATGCTCGCAGAATGCTCGGCCGCGTCGGGCGTGGCCGGGAGCAGGGCGAAAGAGCGCAGGCTGACCTGATGCTCGTGGGTGTGGTAATCGCGACGTTCCAGGCGTTCGCGCTTGAAGCGTTTTTCCCGGGACAGGCGCGAGAACCAGTACAGCAACTCGTCGGTGGCGCCGTCGGGCTCCTGCTCCAGCAGCCAGGTCATCAGGTCCGGCATCGGCAGTGCGTCTTCGCAGCGCTCGAGCATCTCCTTGACCGTGCGCGGCGCGCGTTGGGCTTCGCCCTTGTGGGACTTGTGTGCCTTGGGGAACCGCGCAGGCTTGGGCTCGAAGTTCGCCAGGGCATACACATAGGCTTCCACCTGGCTCGCGCTGCCCAGGAAGGTGCTTTGCGGTCGGGTGAACATAGGCATCGCCGCTTGCGGCACCGCGTCCAGGCCTTTGCGTCGAATCGCTGACAAGGCCAACGCCGCGCCACGGGTCACGGCGTTGTGCCGGCGCGCTTCTTCACGCAGCGGCAGCAACAGTTCCCGCGCATGGCGCAAGGTCAATTGGGCGCTGGTCTGCATTTCGAGGATGCGCGCGTGGGTGCGCAGCAGCATGTCATCGTCCACCAGATGGCCGAGGCGCTGCTGTTCGGTGAGCAGGCGCAACAGCACATTCTCGACCTTGCGCACGCCTTGTTCGAAGGCGCCGTCGGCGTTCACCAGTTGGATCATCGGTTCGACGTATTCATCCCAGGTCGCCAGGACTTCGGCATAGCGCTGGCGCAACGGAATCTGCCGGTCGCTGGTCTTGGCGCGGTCGGCCACGGCGGCGAGGGCCTGTTCATCGTTGGCGAGTTTTTTCAGCACGTCGCGCACGCGCATATCGAGCAGGCGCAGTTGGCGAGCCAGGTCGTGGCCGTCGCGGATGTCGAAGGCGTCCTGAATATAGCCGGCCAGACGCTCGAGGTGGCGCAGGTAGGCTTCGATCTCCAGGCACAGGCCGAGCCGGTGTTCCTTGCGAAGGTAGGCCAGGAAATCGTGAATCTGGGCGTTAAGCTCGAAGCGGTTCGGGCTCTTGGCCACAGGT
This sequence comes from Pseudomonas quebecensis, assembly GCF_026410085.1. Classification (NCBI taxonomy): domain Bacteria; kingdom Pseudomonadati; phylum Pseudomonadota; class Gammaproteobacteria; order Pseudomonadales; family Pseudomonadaceae; genus Pseudomonas; species Pseudomonas quebecensis. Next base: position 4,506,410 of record NZ_CP112866.1, on the reverse strand, counting down.
ACGAGGATGTCGAGGCGAATCCACACGTCCAGCAGGCTGGTGATGTCCTGCGGCGTGCTGTCCAGTTGTTGGGCGGCCAGTTGCGCGCGCAGCTCGCTCAGGCTCAGGGTGCCTTGGTCGAAGTGTTCGCACAGTGGCTCAAGTAAGGCCCAGTGTTCGGCGAGGGCGCGCAGGACGCGCTTGGGTTCGATCATGGGAATGGCCGGCTGGTTGGCGATTAAAAGTCGCGATTGTACTGCATCGGACGGGGGATTTATCCACAGCCGGTCAGTGCGCAGTGGGCGATTGAGAGCGAACAGCGGTAGAATCCCCGCTCTTTACTTATCCACAAGTGGCCGAGCTGTGCTTATCGAGTCCCGACGTCGCGCTTACTTGACCGCCATGCAGGTGGTCAATTGGCTGCCCCGTACCGAACTGCCGTTTGCCGCGCCATCGCGGCCCGAGCTGTTGCAGGCGCTTGAGCCCGATGTGGTGTTGGAGTCTTCGGGGGAGGAAGCGGCCCCGCCGGTCGCGGTGATCAAGTCGGTGCCCGAGACACGCCCGGCGGTGGAGCGGACCAAGGTCGAAGTCCCGCGGCCTTCGCCAGTGACCAAGCCCACAGTGGCCGAAGAGGCTGCGCCGGTGGTCAAGGCGCCGGTGGTGCCGCCGCCGCGTTTTGCCCTGCAATTGCTGCGTGCCGGGCGCTGCCTGCTGCTGGTGGAACTGCCTACCGGCGAGCGCTTCCAAACCCGCGACCCGGCCTACCTGCTGCTCAAGGACATGCTGCGTGCCGCCGGCCTGCCCGACAGCCCGCAGATCGTCGGCGACCCGGTGCGCTGGCCGTTGCTGGCGCGGGGCACCATGGATCAAGGCCCGGAGGCCGCGCGCGACTTCGTGCAAGGGTTTGTCGCGGCGCGCCTGGAAGACGAACCCAGCGTGTGCGTGTGGCTGATTGGCCTGCCCGCCGTGCGGTTTGCCGGTGAAGCCAACGCCGAGGCGTGGTATCGCGAGCTGCAGGTCGAAAGCCTGGGCTCGGTTTGGGCCCTGCCGGGCCTGGAATTATTAATGGAAGAGCCACAGCGTAAGGCTGATGTCTGGCAAGCCATGCGCCGGCTGATGGCGCGCTGGAAAACAACCGATGAGTGAGGCTTTATCCTTCCGCCCGATGACCGAGGCCGACCTCGACGCCGTGCTGAAAATCGAATACGCGGCGTTCAGCCACCCTTGGACCCGTGGCATTTTCCTCGATGGGCTGGGCAAGTACCAGATCTGGCTGATGTTCGAAGGGGAGCAGCAGGTGGGGCATGGCGTGGTGCAGATCATTCTCGACGAGGCTCATCTGCTCAATATTACGGTCAAGCCGGAGAACCAGGGCCGTGGCCTGGGCCTGGCACTGCTGGAACACCTGATGTCGCGTGCCTATGCGGCGAATGCGCGGGAGTGTTTCCTGGAAGTGCGTGACAGCAATACCGGGGCCTTTCGGTTGTACGAGCGCTACGGATTCAATGAAATCGGCCGTCGCCGGGATTACTACCCGGCGGTCGGTGGGCGTGAAGATGCGGTGGTCATGGCCTGCACCCTGGTGGATTGACCACCCCAGCCGATGCGGGAGCGGCTGAGCCGGCTCCCGCAGGTTGAACTGCGCCGGTCAGCGATTACCGTCTACAGGGTCGATATCCGCCAGTTCTGCCTCATCCAGACCATTTCCTGCGCCAATCTCGTCTTCGTCCACAACACTCAGATCGAAATCGGCGGGGCTGTCTTCGCCGGCCTCTCGTGCATCCCGTGCGCCATCTTCGTGGATCAGGGTTTCCGGGCTCATGTCGTCGTCGGTCGATTCATGATCGTCGGTGGAAGCCCCGGTCATCCCGGCTTCACGCACGCGCTCGTCAGGCATCAAGTGTTCGCGCTCGCCACGGGGGATTTCGTCGCCGATTTCTGCGCTGGGTGCCTCGTCGTCAAAATCCAGCTCGCGCATCGAACCCATGCGGTCTTCGTTGTCATCAATCGGTTCGGGCTGGGTAGCGCCGTAGGGACGTCGTGATTCAGTCATGGCCAATCCTCATACTGTGGGGCATATAGTGTGTGGACAGGCACGGCGCCCCAAAGATTCAAGCTAATTGCGCATGGGCGTGACCTGGACGAGTGGTCGTGTGTCACACAGCTGCGCATCATTCCTGAGGCTTTCCTGATGAACGAACTACAAGACCTGCTTGATAACAACGAACGCTGGGCGGATGCGATCAAACAGGAAGATCCCGAATTCTTCGCCAAGCTCGCCCGCCAGCAAACCCCGGAATACCTGTGGATCGGCTGTTCCGATGCGCGGGTGCCGGCCAACGAGATCGTCGGCATGCTGCCGGGCGATCTGTTCGTGCACCGGAACGTGGCCAACGTGGTGCTGCACACCGACCTCAATTGCCTGTCGGTGATCCAGTACGCAGTCGATGTACTCAAGGTCAAACACATCCTCGTCACCGGGCACTATGGCTGCGGAGGCGTGCGTGCTTCCATGCAGGACCGCCAGTTCGGCCTGATCGACGGCTGGCTGCGCACCATTCGTGATCTCTACTATGAGAACCGTGACGTGCTGGCCCAGCTGCCGACCGAAGAAGAGCGTGTGGACCGGCTGTGCGAGCTGAACGTGATTCAGCAAGTAGCCAACGTCGGCCACACCAGCATTGTGCAAAACGCCTGGCACCGCGGGCAGAGCCTGTCGATCCATGGTTGCATCTACGGCATCAAGGATGGCCGCTGGAAAAGCCTGAACACCACCATCAGCGGCTTCGAGCAACTGCCACCGCAATACCGCCTGCGTCCGCTGGGCGAAGCTTAAGGGCGCTTACGCTCGCGCCATCGAGCCATGAACGCCTGCCCTTCGGCGTTCAGCGGCTCATCGCGACCCGTGATCCAGCCCCGGCAATTGAGCTCGCCGCAATGGCAGGCGAATTGTCGGGACAGGGTGTCCTCGTTGCTGGCGTAATCGAGCGTCAGTGGCGTGCCGGCGGGGATGGGCCTTACGGTCCACAACTCGAGGTAGGTGCTGTCGAAAAATACATTCGGGTTACACGAGTGCCGCAGCAGGCCGCAGAACCAGCAGTCGTACAAGTGGATACGCGGCGACAACTGCAGCGTGCGCGGGCCTCGTTTGTTCACGGCGTAGCCGGAAACCTGTGCAATCAGCACACGGCTGTCGAATCCAACGCGCGCCTCGACACCGCCGCCTTTGCCAACGATCTTGAAGTGTTTGGACGAGGGGTAGCCTCGCTCAACGAGCAATGTCTTGAAAGGGTACAGGCAATCATTTGCTGCCGTTTCAGCCATACCCATGGCTTGAGTTTTCATGACTCTCCTAGGTGGGCCCTTGGTCAGGCTGCTTCGACCTGCGGATAATGTCTGACTGCCAGTCTTGCAATGGATGGGCGCGGCTCAAGGTTCGCCGAAGTTGGATCCGATTTCTACTGTCAAATATGACAGTAGAAATCGTTCGCGCAGGGTGGCGCCCTACAGGTGCGGCGCCATGATTGTCGGCGTCGGGGCGGCGTTCTTCAGTTGCTTGAGCTGAGTTTTTATGGTCGGGGTGGCGCACTTGGCGTTAGCTTCGGTCGGGGTCAGTTTGCGCACCGAGGTGTAGAACAATTCACAGGTCTGTTCCTTGCGCGTGACCTGCCAGGTGTTCATACAGGCCTGGAGCAGCACGTTCGCATCGCTCGCCGGTTTCTGGCCCATGCCCGCCTGCCAGCAGGCGGCGCTCAAGTCCTGGCCCATGACTTTCAAACCCGCCTCGTCGGCCTTCTGCTCGTTGCCGTCATACGTCGCCGGGTCGGCGGCGTACCAGATATAGCTGGGGTGGTTGGAGCCCAGCACCGATACGCTCTTACCGACAGCCGGGCTGATCTGCGCCAGGCCCAGCACGCCCACGGTTTGCCCGTATTGCTGCTTGATCCAGTTACGCACCGGTGCGCCGAACGCCACCATCGGCAGCGCGCCGTTGGGCAACAGGCTCAATTCCTTGACCATGCGCGTCTGGTAGTCGGTGAAATAGCTGTAGACCGCCTCCAAATCTTTACCGGCATTGGAGGGTGCGGCGATGGGGGCGATATCGATGATGGTCTGGTAGGCCGGGGTTTCGGTGGCCGGCACACCGTTGTCGATGAGCAGCGTGGCCCAACGGTCGGTGGTGGCCGATTCCAGGTAATCCTGGGCCTGGGTCAGCGAATAGTCCGGCGGGAAGTGCAGCAATTCGATGCTCTTGCGGTTTTCCAGGGCCATGCCCAGCGGCAGGAACAGGTACCAGTTATAGGCCCACTTGCCGTCGCTGTTGAGTTTGCTGGCGCCCTGATACGCCAGGTCGGCGGTGTTGAGCAGGGTAGTCAATGGCTGGCCATAACCGTCCGGCACGCCGCTGAATGTCGCCGTCACCTGGCCGTCATGGCTTTTGACGCTGACTTTGGCGCGGCTGTAACCGTCGCGCTGCAGGCTCTGGTTCAGGTAATGCTCGGCGGTCTGCTCCAGCGTCCAGGGCCGATAACAGATCACATTGCAGTTATTGGGAAAGGCGAACAATTGGGTGACGCGCTGGGTACTGCCCAGAGGTACTTCGATATCGGCTTGCACGACCGCACTGACCATCAGTGCGGCCAGGGTCAGGGACAGCCTGGTCGATGTGAACATAATTGATTCCTTGTCAGCGAAAGCCCGTCTGCGCGGGATGAAGGCCCACTTGCACACAGTAGCGGCTGACCAGGAAAACCGCGTGCTAAATCAGCGAACATGTCGCTATTGGATAAGAAACCCTACACGCTGAAGTGCAATGCGTTGCTCAGATCGCCCATCGGCACCTGGCCGCGTGCAATCATCGCGTCGTCGCGCTGTTTCAGGCCGGGCAGGGTCTCGAGCTGGAAAACCCGAGTAATCAACCGCAGGATCGACGCGGTGTCGTAAACCGTGTGGTCCACTGTGCCCTTGCGCGCGAAGGGCGACACCACCAGCGCCGGAACGCGCGTGCCAGGGCCCCAGCGATCACCCTTGGGCGGTGCCACGTGGTCCCACCAGCCGCCGTTTTCATCGACGGTCACCACTACCACCATGTTTTTCCATTGCGCACTTTCCTGCAACACCTTCAGCGCGCGGACGATATGCCGGTCGCCCGACGCCACATCGGCGTAACCGGCGTGCATGTTCAGGTTGCCCTGAGGCTTGTAGAACGTCACTGCCGGCAGCTTTCCAGCCTGCGCATCGGCAAAGAACTTGTTGGTACTGGACTCATCGCCCAACCCCCCATCGCGCAGACGCTTGCTGCGCTCCGCCGGGTTCTGCGGCCCCTGTTGCTTGAAGTAGTTGAACGGCTGATGGTGGTACTGGAAATTGGGAATCTTGGGGATCCCGCCCGAATCCTTGAACTGATCCAGCGTCGCCTGCCAGGCCCCGGCGTACCAGGCCCAGTCGACATTCTTCTTCGACAGCTTGTCGCCGATGTGTTCGTGGGTCTGCGGCACCAGCACATTGGGCAGGTCGGGCTTGGAGTAATCCGGATTCTGCGGGTCGCGGATCCAGGTCGGCCAATAGGGCGGGGCCAGGGTGTTTACCGCATAACCGTCCGGAGTCAACGCACTGGGGCCGAATTGCGGCGGGCCGGTCATGGCGCTGGCCGGGGATTTGTCCAATGGCTTGAGGCGCGTGTCGGTGGGGTCATCGCTTTGCAACGTGGCGATCTGCGATTTGGCCACCGATTGCGCCGCGTTCGGGTACACCGGCGCGGTGGCGCTGATCAGGTATTGATGGTTGAGGAATGAGCCGCCAAACGCGCCCTGGAAGAAGTTGTCGCAAAGCACGAACTCTTTGGCCACGTCCCACAGACGCAGGGAATAACGGCTCTGGGCGTAATGGCCCATCACCAGGCCGCCGGAATCGGCCCAGGCAACAAAACCGTCGTTCTTGCCGCCGTTGATCTGCATCTGGTTCTGGTAGAACACATGCCATAAGTCGCGGGTCACCAGGCTCAAAGGCAAGTCTTCGGCATTCGGGCCCTTGAGGGCGAACGGTGCGTTGGGCAGGTTTTCCTGGAATTGAAAGTCATTGGGGTAAGTCACCCCGTCCACGCTTTGCGGGCCTACCTGCAGCACACCGCCCCAAACTGCAGGCAGGGTGGTCAGCAGGCTGCCGTCGCGGTCGCGCTGCTGGTAGTCGGCGGCGGAGAGCGCCGACAGTGGTTTCTCCACGCCGGGGAAATCCGCAAACAGATTATTGAAACTGCGGTTTTCGGCGTAGATCACCACCACGGTTTTCACCTGTTCGCGCAAAGCCTTGTCCAGTTCCTGCGGCGTCAGTGGTCGTGCCTGCGGTGTGTCGGGCGCTTCGCTGGTATTGCCGCAGCCGCTCAAGGTAGCGCCCACCCCCAGTACCGCCGCGCCTCCCAGAAAGCGCCGACGGCTGGTGTCCACAGGCGGTTGAGTTACAGAATCGGGGGAGGGGCGGTCTTTGTGCTCGTCACTCATTGCGGGGGAGTCCTGGCGAGATGTTGCAAGATATTTCGCAGGACGGTAGCAGGGGGATATGACGGAACCAAGACAACAGTGCGACCTGTCGGCGCTGCGAGAACCTGTGGGAGGGGGCTTGCCCCCGATGACTGCCTGACAGTCGACTGCAATGTCGCATCAGACCGAGCACATATACCGGCTGTCGCGCCTGATTGACTGCGCCCGTTGCAATAACAGGCGCACTCTCCATTGCCTACGGCATCACCGGCGGCAAATACGCCAGCGTGGTCCCCAACGCCCACAACAAGAACAGCACCAGCGGCGCATGCACCAGCAATTGCACGAACGAAAAACCGATCAAATCCCTCGCCTTGAGCCCCAGTACTCCCAACAGCGGCAGCATATAGAACGGGTTGATCAGGTTCGGCAGCGCTTCGGCGGCGTTGTAGATCTGCACCGACCAACCCAGGTGGTATTGCAGATCGTTGGCCACCTGCATCACGTACGGCGCCTCGATGATCCACTTGCCGCCGCCCGAAGGAATAAAGAAGCCCAGCACCGCCGAGTACACCCCCATCAGCAGCGCATAGGTGTCGTGGGAGGCGATGGAGGTGAAGAAGGTCGAGATATGGTGCGCCAGGGTCTGGCCGTCGCCGCCCTTGACCACTGTCATCAGCGCGGCGATCGAACCGTACAACGGGAATTGGATCAACACCCCGGTGGTGGTCGGCACCGCGCGGGCCACCGCATCCAGGAAACTGCGCGGGCGCCAGTGCAGCAGCGCGCCGACCATGATGAACAGAAAGTTATAGGTGTTGAGCCCCGAGATGGCACTGATCGCCGGCTTGGTCGAAAACTCATGGAACAGCCAACCGGCGGCCAGCAGCGCCAGCAGGATGGTCAGCAGCGGGCTGTGTTCCAGCCATTCGCCGGGGCGCGTCGGTGCCTGCGGCTTGGGCAGGTTGAAGGCCGGATCGACGCCACAGGCCTGGGCGTCGCGGGCACTGTTGGGGCCTGGGGCGGTGGCGTAGGCGATGATCAGCGACACCACGATCAGCGCCAGCAACAGCACGCCGGATTGCCACAGGAAGATCGTCTCGGTGAAGGGGATCATCCCGGTGATGGCCAGGATGGATGGCGGCAAACTGCCTGGGTTGGCCTGCAACTGCGCGGCCGACGACGACAGTCCCAGCGCCCACACCGCGCCCAGGCCCAGATAGGCGGCCGCACCCGCCGCGCGGTAATCCATGCGCAGGTCGTTGCGCCGAGCCAGCGCCCGCACCAGCAGACCGCCGAACACCAGGGACAAGCCCCAATTCAGCAACGACGCGACCATGGAAATCAGCGCCACCCACGCCACGGCCGAGCGGCCGTTCTTCGGAATGCGGGCCAGGCGGTCAATCAAGCGCACCGCCGGCGGCGAGCTGGCGACCACATAACCGCCAATCACCACAAAGGCCATCTGCATAGTGAACGGGATCAGGCTCCAGAAACCATCGCCAAAGGCTTTGGCGGCGTCGGTCGGGGCGGCGCCCATGCCCAGGGTCGCCACGGCGACGATGATCACCGCGAGCGCGGCAAACACCCAGGAGTCCGGGAACCAGCGTTCGGCAAAGTTGGAGCAGCGCAGGGCGAATCGGGCATAGCGGCTTTCTTCGATAGCGTCGGCCACGAGTCATTACCTCTTGTCGTTATTATGGGTTTGGCAATTGGACGGCATATTCCGCTACGGCCATTCATATGGGAATGCAGTTATCTTCATCGATCCATGAGGAAAACAAATATATCTGCCGCGATTGCCATGATCCGGTTCAGCTCATAACCTGCACGCCATTTTGTTTGTCTGCCGAGCCACTCCATGACTGCCACCTCTGTCGCACAGGCGCAGCGCTTTTCCCGCTCCGACTACAAAACCCTGGGCCTGGCTGCCTTGGGCGGTGCCTTGGAAATCTATGACTTCATCATCTTTGTGTTTTTCGCGCTGACCCTCAGCCAACTGTTCTTCCCGCCGCAAATGCCCGAGTGGCTGCGCCTGCTGCAAAGCTTCGGCATCTTTGTCACCGGCTACCTGGCGCGCCCGTTGGGCGGCATCCTGATGGCGCATTTTGCCGATCACCTGGGACGCAAACGCGTATTCAGCCTGAGCATCCTGATGATGGCCTTGCCCTGCCTGCTGATCGGGATCATGCCCACCTACGCCCAGATCGGTTATTTCGCACCGCTGATCCTGTTGGCGCTGCGGGTGCTGCAAGGCGCGGCGGTGGGCGGTGAAGTGCCCAGTGCCTGGACCTTCGTTGCCGAGCATGCGCCGCGCAACCATCGCGGTTACGCGCTCGGTTTCCTACAGGCCGGGCTGACCTTCGGTTACTTGCTTGGCGCTCTGACCGCAACGCTGCTGGCGCAAGTCTTTACGCCCGCTGAGATCCTCGACTACGCCTGGCGGTTTCCTTTCCTGCTCGGTGGTGTGTTCGGGGTGATCGGCGTGTGGCTGCGCCGCTGGCTCAGTGAAACCCCGGTCTTCATGCAAATGCAGGCGCGCCGACAGGCTGCCGCCGAACTGCCGCTGCGCACCGTATTGCGCGACCATCGCGCGGTGTTGCTGCCGGCGATGATCCTCACCTGCGTGCTCACCTCGGCCGTGGTGGTGCTGGTGGTCATTACCCCGACCATGATGCAGAAAACCTTCGGCATGAGCCCCAGTCACACCTTCGCCTTGAGCGCGCTGGGCATCGTCTTTCTCAACATCGGCTGTGTGCTCGCCGGCCTGCTGGTGGACCGCATCGGTGCCTGGCGCGCGGTGCTGGTCTACAGCCTGTTGCTGCCGGTGGGGATTGCGCTGTTGTACGCCAGCCTGATCGGCGGTGGTGCGTGGCTCGGCGCCGCGTATGCCGTTGCGGGCTTGAGCTGCGGGGTGGTGGGCGCCGTGCCCTCGGTGATGGTCGGCCTGTTTCCGCCGGCGGTGAGGGTGTCGGGGATTTCCTTCACGTACAACATCGCCTACGCGCTGTGGGCCAGCACCACGCCGCTGATGCTGATCGCACTCATGCCCGCCAGTCCGTGGATCTGTGTGGGCTACTGCGTGGTGATGGGCGCGGTGGGGGTGGGCAGTGTGGCGCTGTTTGGCAAGCGCCACGCTTTGATGGCCTGAGGGTCAGGTCAGGAAGTGCCAGAGCAGCAACGTACCGACCAGGCCGACCACGGACACAATGGTCTGCAGTACCGACCAGACCCAAATGGTCTGCTTGAGCTGCAGCCCGAAATACTCACGCACCATCCAGAACCCGGCATCGTTGACGTGGCAGAAGAACACCGAGCCGGCGCCGATCGCCAGGGCCACCAGTGAGCTTTGTGTCGCCGCCAGGCCCGCCATCATCGGCGCCAGGATGCCCGCCGTTGTGGTGGTGGCGACGGTGGCCGAACCCGTGGCCTGCCGCAACGCCACGGCGATCAGCCAGGCCAGCAGCAGATACGGCATGTGCGCGCCTTCGGCGACCTTGCTGATGGTCTGGCTGACGCCGGCGTCGAGCAGGGTTTGCTTGAGGCCGCCGCCGGCTCCGATGGTCAACAGCAACACCGCAATCGGCGCGAGTGCCTTGCGCAGGGTATTGCCGACCTCGGCGCGTGGCATGCCGGCCGCCCAGCCCAGGCAGATCACCGCAGCGATTACCGCCAGGCCGAGGGCGATCAGCGGTTCGCCGAGGAACTTGAGCGTCATGCCCACACTGCTTTCGGCGGGCAATGCGACTTTGGCCAAGGTGCTGCCGAGCATCAGAATCACCGGCAACAGAATGATCAGCAACGACACGCCGAAGGTCGGCTGGCGCGGTGCCTTGGGCGGCGCGCTGAACAGCGCGCCGATGTCGGCCGGCTCATCCACATGCAGGCGCTTGGACAGCCAGTTGCCATAGATCGGCCCGGCCAGTATCACCGCCGGCACCGCCAGGCTAAAGCCCAGCAACATGGTCAGGCCCAGGTCGGCGTGAAGCGCGCCCACCGCAATCAGCGGCCCTGGGTGCGGCGGCATCAACGCGTGCAACGTGGTCATGCCCGCCAGCGCCGGGATGGCGATTTTCAGCAGTGGCTGGTTCGAGCGCTTGGCCATGACGAAGATGATCGGCACCATCATCACCAGGCCCACTTCAAAGAACAGCGGCAAGCCGATCACCATCGCCACCAAGGCCATGACCCACGGCAGCGACTTGCCCTTGCCCAGCCCCAGCAGGGTGGTGGCGATGCGATCGGCCGCACCGGACTCGGCCATCAGCGCGCCTAGCATCGAACCCAGGGCAATGATGATCCCGGCCTCGCCAAGGATCGCCCCGGCGCCTTTGCTGAAGGCCTTGGCCACGTCTTCCGGCGGCAGGCCTGCACCAACCCCGGCGATAAAGGTGCCGATCAAAATCGACAGAAACGGCGGTAGCTTGGTCGCGCTGATCAGCACGATGATGCTGGCGATGGCCAGTAGTACGCAAAACATCAGGCGGGTGTCGTGCACCATCCACGCAGCAGTCGATAACGCCAAAGCGGGACTCCTTATCGAACAGGTTAGGATAATTGTTTCTTTTTGTTTCCTGCGCCAAAAGGATACCTGATCGGACGTTGCCCCCCTATAGATCCGTTGTGTTGGCGATTTTTTTCATGTTCCGAGGGCTTGGCCACTCACGGCGGACCTTACCCGGGGAGCTTGTGCTTGAGGTATCGTAGGTTTTTTCGCTTGAAGAGCCACCCTGCATGAGCCCCGAACACTGCCGTCCTGTCCCGCTGCCCAAGGCCTACCGCTTGCTCAATCACGGCCCGACCGTGCTGGTGAGCGCCGCTCATGAAGGCCAGCGCACTATCATGGCTGCCGCCTGGGCCATGCCGATGGATTTCGAACCGCCGAAGGTCGCGGTGGTGTTGGACAAATCCACCTGGACCCGCGAACTGCTGGAAGGCGCCGGCACCTTTGTGCTGCAGGTGCCGTGTGCGGCCCAGGCCGACCTGGTGCAGACCGTCGGTACCATCAGTGGCCGCGACCTCGACAAATTCGCCGCCTATGGCTTGCGCACGTTCAACGGTGAACACACCGACGCACCGTTGCTGGAGGGGTGCGTGGCGTGGTTGGAGTGCCGCCTGCTGCCCGAGCCGCATAACCAGCAAACCTACGACCTGTTCCTCGGTGAAGTGGTCGCCGCCTACGCCGATGAGCGTGTCTTCAGTGACGGGCGCTGGCACTTCGAGGGGCACGACCCATTGCGCACCTTGCACCACGTGGCGGGCGGGCATTTCCTGAGCATCGGCCAGCCGATCGATGGGCGCCAGTTGTAAGCCTGGCCAACGCATTCAACGTCCCAGCATCTTCACCCAGCGCGACGGCGGCATGCCGTAGGTGCTGCGAAATTGCCGGGTCATATGGCTCTGGTCGGTGAAGCCGGCGGTGAGCGCCGCATCTACCAGAGATTGGCCCTGGGCCAGGAGGCTGCGCACCAGGTCCAGGCGGCGCATGGTCAGGTAACGGTAGGGGCTGGTGCCGAACAGCAGGCGAAAATCCCGCGACAAGGCCCAGCGGTCTCGCCCTGCGTGCTCGGCCATGTCATCGAGTGTGATGCTGCGGCCCAGGGCACTGTGGATAAATTCCCGTGCCCGCTCGGCGGCCAGGTAGTCGAACGTCTTGCGGCTGACGACCGCTCCTGACGCAGCGCTCAACGCCTGGGCCAGGTCGAACAACGCATCCTGTTCCTGCAACGGGTCGACCGGGCAATCCAGGTTCTGCAACAGCACTTCGCTGGCGCGGAACAGCCGCGGATCGGTGGACAATCCTGCGGGCACGAACGGCAACGGCCTGCCGCCGAGGATCTGCTGAATCAACGCCGGTTCCACATAAATCATGCGGTACTTGAAGCCTTCCTCGCTCCCGGCGCGGCCGTCGTGCACCTCATCGGGATGAATCACCATGGTCGTGCCGGGCAGGCTGTGGATCATGCCGCCGCGGTAATGAAAACTCTGCACGCCGAACAACGTACGCCCGATGGCGTAAGTGTCGTGGCGATGCGGGTCGAAGGCGAAACCTGCAAAGTACGCCTCGATACGGTCCAGGCCGCTGGCGTGCGGCGCACGGTGCAGCCAATCGAGCGGGGTGGTCGAATTGCCCATGGTGACTTGTCACAGGAAGAGGTGGAAACACGGTAACTCAGTGTGGGGCGCGCTGTCTGCGGGGTCTTGTACGATCGTGCAGCCGCTGGCTACCCGCGCGTTTGGCAAGCGCTGACCGCCCATGGTAAGAAGCCCTACGTTCAACAATGAGGTCGAGTCATGGGCAAGGTGCGGGTAGGTATTATTTTCGGTGGCCGTTCGGCTGAGCATGAAGTGTCGTTGCAGTCGGCGCGCAACATCGTCGATGCCCTCGACCGTACGCGCTTCGAACCGATCCTGATTGGCATCGACAAGGCCGGTCACTGGCACCTCAACGACACCTCCAACTTCCTGCTTAATCAGGAAAACCCAGCCTTGATCGCCCTCAACCAATCCAATCGCGAACTGGCGGTCGTGCCGGGCAAAGCCAATCGCCAGGTCGTGGAGACTTCCGGCCAAGGCGTGCTGGAACATATCGACGTGATCTTTCCCATCGTCCACGGCACCCTTGGGGAAGACGGGTGCCTGCAAGGCTTGCTGCGCATGGCCGACCTGCCGTTTGTCGGTTCCGACGTGCTGGGCTCGGCTATTTGCATGGACAAGGACATCAGCAAGCGCCTGCTGCGTGACGCCGGTATCGCCGTCACTCCCTTCCTGACGCTCACCCGTGGCAATGCGGCCCGCACTTCGTTTGAGAAGGCGGCGAATACGCTGGGCCTGCCGCTGTTCGTCAAACCGGCCAACCAGGGATCTTCAGTGGGCGTGAGCAAGGTCGGCAGCGAAGCCGAGTACCGTGCCGCCGTTGAACTGGCGCTGGGTTTCGATGAGAAGGTACTGGTGGAGTCTGCTGTTCAGGGTCGTGAAATCGAATGTGCGGTATTGGGCAACGACAACCCCATCGCCAGCGGTTGCGGCGAGATCGTGGTGAGCAGCGGGTTCTATTCCTACGACAGCAAATACATCGACGACCAGGCTGCCCAGGTGGTGGTGCCGGCCGCGATCAGTCATGACGCCAGCGAACGCATTCGCCACCTGGCAGTGCAGGCGTTTGAAGTGTTGGGCTGCTCCGGGCTGGCGCGTGTCGATGTGTTCCTCACTGACAATGGCGAGGTATTGATCAACGAAATCAACTCGCTGCCCGGCTTCACCCGCATCAGCATGTACCCCAAGCTATGGCAGGCCGCGGGGATGAGCTACAGCGAGCTGGTCACCCGCCTGATCGAACTGGCGATGGAGCGGCACGCGGCGCGCAAGGGGCTGAAGATCAGCCGCTGAGTGAGCGTGTTGTGGTGAACGGGCTTGCCCCCTTCCAGTCAGTCACCCAGCGCTTCGCCTTCGCGCCGAGGGTCGGCGCCGCCGTTCAGCGATACCTTGCCTTGCGCGTCCCGCGTGCGGACGATGGCCTGTACGCCGCTGGTCATCTCGATCTCGCTCAGCGTGTGGCCCTTGTCTTTCAGCGCCTGTTTGAGCGCCGGGCTGACCAGGCCCGCCTCCAGCTCGGTTGCGCCATTGCGACTGCCGAAGTTAGGCAGGTTGATCGCCGCCTGCGGATCGAGTTTCCAGTCGAGCAGGGCCACCAGGGACTTGCTCACGTATTCGATGATTTGCGAGCCTCCCGGAGAGCCCACAGTGGCCAGCAGCTCACCGCTGCGGCGGTCGAATACCAATGTCGGTGCCATGGCCGAACGTGGCCGTTTGCCGGGTTGCACGCGGTTGGCGACGGGCTGGCCATTTTCTTCGGGGATGAACGAAAAGTCGGTCATCTGGTTGTTGAGCAAAAAGCCCTGGACCATCAGGTGGGAGCCAAACGCGGCTTCCACCGTGGTGGTCATCGACACCGCGCCGCCCAGGTCATCCACCGCCACCACCTGCGAGGTGGAGATGCGCAGCGGCGAACGATCCGGTGCGTAGGCCACCTGCAGGCCAGCCGGTTGACCGGGCTTGGCCACGCCCATGCTGCGTTCACCGATCAAGGTGGCGCGCCGGGCCAGGTAGTCCGGTGCGATCAGGCCTGCGACCGGAACCGGTGTGAAATCGGCGTCGGCCACATACAGCGCGCGATCGGCAAATGCCAGGCGCCCGGCCTCGGCGAGCAGGTGCACGGCCTCGGGCGTCGGTTCCAACCCGGCGGGCGATGGGCTTTTGAGCGGTGTCATCGGCGCGATGGCCAGGCGCGGATCGCGGGCTTCCAGCGCCTGCAGCGTGCCCAGGATCTGTGCCACGGCAATCCCACCGGAGGATGGCGGGGGCATGCCGCAGACTGTCCATTGTTTGTAATCGCTGCACAGCGGCGCGCGCTCCTTGGCGGCGTAGCCTTGCAGGTCGGCCTGGGACAGGCTCCCGGCATTGCGATGGCCCTGGACCTTGCGCACGATTTCGTCGGCAATCGGCCCGGTGTAGAGCGCGTCCGGCCCTTCCTTGGCGATGCGCTTGAACACCTGGGCCAGCGCCGGGTTCTTCAACAGGGTGCCGGTGGCTTTAGGCGTGCCGTCGGCATTCAGGAAATATGCCGCCATGTCCGGCGATTGGGCGATATACGGGTCGGCGGCAATCAGACTGTGCAAGCGCGGGGAAATCGCGAAGCCTTGTTCCGCCAGACGGATCGCCGGCTCGAACAATTTGGCCCACTGCAGATGACCGGTCTTTTTATGCGCCATTTCCAGCGCACGCAGTACCCCTGGCGTACCGACCGAGCGGCCACCGATCTGTGCTTCGGGAAACGCCATCGGCTTGCCGTCGGCGCTGAGGAACAGGTGCTCTGAGGCCCCGGCCGGTGCGGTTTCGCGGCCGTCGTACGCGTGCACGTTTTCGCCATCCCACAGCAGGATGAATGCACCGCCACCGATCCCCGATGACTGCGGCTCCACCAGGGTCAACACCGCCTGCATTGCAATCGCGGCGTCAATCGCCGAGCCGCCCTGGCGCAACATGTCGCGCCCGGCTTGCGCGGCCAGCGGGTTGGCGGCGGCGGCCATGTGGCGCTCGGCGTGACGGGGGGTAAGGCCGGTGCGATAGCCCGAGCCCAGCTCCGGAGCCGGAGGCTGTTCGTTAACCGAGCTATGGCAGGCTGCCAACGCCAGGGTCGCGGCGATGACCGTCAGTTGACGGCGAGAAATCGAAAACACGCGCTGAACTCCGTTCATGGTAAGCAGTAATCGTTGTCCTTTGGCCAAGGCTGTTCTACAGGTAAATCGTGCCTTGCATATACAGCGCAGCCTTGCCGGAAATAATCACGCGGTCGCCCTTGAGTTCGCAGTGCAGCTGGCCTTTACGTGCGCCGCCTTGCTCCGCAGTCAAGTGGGTTTTGCCCAGGCGCTCGGCCCAGAACGGCGCCAACGAGGTGTGCGCCGAACCGGTGACCGGGTCTTCATTGACCCCGACATTCGGTCCGAACCAGCGCGACACAATGTCAAACCGCGTAGCGCGCGTGGTCACGGCAATTCCGCGCTTGGGCAGGCCCTTGAGCCGTGCAAAGTCCGGGGTCAGCGCCGCCACCTGGGCTTCATCCTGCAGCAGCACAATGAAGTCGTCGGTGCTGAACACGTCGGCATGTTCAATGCCCAGCGCGGCGAACATTCCGGCGGGCGGCTCGCACGGTTGTGGCGTTTTGGCCGGGAAATCCATCGCCAGCTCATCACCGTTGCGTGTCACGCGAAGCTCGCCGCTGCGGGTGGCAAAGCGCAGCACGTCGGCCCTGTCCGCCAGCTTGTGAATCAACACCCACGCCGCCGCGAGCGTGGCATGGCCACACAGGTCCACTTCGACTTCAGGGGTAAACCAGCGCAACTCATAACCTTCGCCCCGGCGTACGAAGTAAGCGGTTTCGGAGAGATTGTTCTCGGCGGCTATTGCCTGCAGCCGCTCGTCCGGCAACCACTCGGTGAGTGGGCAGACCGCAGCCGGGTTGCCGCCGAAAGGCTGTTCGCTGAAGGCGTCGACTTGGTAGATGTCCAATTTCACCGTGGGGCACTCCGTGTGTGGGGGAGGCTGGACACTAACAGTGGGTCGAGGGAGCGTCAAAATACAGTTGGAGAGTTTTTTTACGCGCATGTACAACGGCCGCGTGGGGCACGGCGGACATGCTTTTCGGCGGGCATAAAAAAACGGCCTACCTTTCGGTAAGCCGTTTTTCAGTACTTGGTGGCTACACAGACATTTGAACTGGATATTTAAGTTGCTGTTTTTATTGGCTATTTGTGTTTTTGTGTTTTTATGGGATACACCAGGGGATACACGGCGCTGTCTGCTGGGGTGTTTCTGGCCCGTTTCGCACTGACTTAAAAAAGCTGTCGAGGTTCGATGCTCCGCCCCCGACGAACGGTATCGTCATCGTGATAGCCGCCAGTGCAAAGGTATTGTCATCACCACCACTCCTTTGATGGATCAGTCCAAAGTGGCCCGACTATCTCGTTCTTCGCTTTTAAGGAGTCATCGCCACATCTTGCGGCGGTGATCCTGGAGTCGTGTTGCACCTTCACCGCAAGCGCTACCCCGTTTCGGGGTAATGGTCAGTTGCCTTAAGGTTGCCACCTGATAGTGATAACTCGTTGGTCAAGATGCGTTCGCGCCTATAAACCAATGAATTCTGTCCATTTCGCCCCTCGCTTGCAGATCGCTAAAACGGCACTAATCTCCACATCAACAAAAACCAATGGATGGGGGATGGAATGGCAAGCTTAGATAATCACATTTTGATGGCTTTAGGCCATTATAGATCTTTGGTTTCTCAGCATTTCCAGTGTCCAGTTTTGGCTTATGCAGGTCCCATCCACCCAGCGGTATTGAGCGCTTACGTTGTAGCTGTGGAGGCTATTGTCGCCCAATCTAAGAGCACTGACGTACAGGGCCGGATCTGCATTTTGCTCGCTACACCCGGCGGTGTAGTTGAGGCCGTAGAGAAAATGGTAGAAGTTACTCGCCATCACTTCACTGAGGTGCTTTTTGTCGTGCCCACGGCTGCGATGTCTGCCGGAACCATTTTCTGTATGTCTGGTGATAAGATTTTCATGGACTACACGTCTTCTCTCGGACCAATCGACCCACAGGTCCCACTTGAGAATGGAAATCTTGTGCCAGCACTTGGTTATATCGATAAGGTCAACGAGCTCATAGAAAAGTCAGCTAATAACAAGCTGACTGACGCCGAACTTTTGATGTTACAGCGGCTAGACCTCGCGACACTGCGTCGCTATGAGCAGGCAAGGGATCTTTCCGTGAGCCTTCTTAAGCAGTGGCTGGTGAAATACAAATTCAAGGATTGGGCGACGCACTCGATCACTAATCCGGGCGCCCCGGTCACGCAGATCGAGAAAGAACAGCGCGCCGAACAAATCGCCAAAGACCTCAGTGATAACAATCGGTGGCATTCTCATGGTCGGATGATTGGAATCCAGACATTGACCGACGGTCTGAAGCTTAAGATTGAGGACTATACGAATGACTCAGTGCTTAGGCAGAATCTGCGCATTTATTCGGAACTGCTTGCTGAGCATGCAGAGCGCCAGCAATCAGCCTTTATGCTTCACTATCAATAACGGACCACGAGGGATCACAGATGACCATCGACAAGCGTACCTCTGAAGCGGTACAGCGAGAGCTCGCCCAGCGCTCGACTGATCGAGCTCAGCGTCTGAATGATATGAACGATCGCTTTGAACGCTTGGTAAAAAGCGGAGCGGTCCAGCCGGAGCGTTACAATATTGCTCCTATCAATCCGATGTCCCTAACCACCCAGAACACCTTTTCTTAAGTGGCTATGGCATGGCAAAAGGCCCCTTTTAGGAGGGGCTTTTTTGTGCCTGACTGGTTTAGGCCTGCTCTACCAGGTAGCGCTATTTCCAGCGGGTCACCTACAAGCGCATCTCCTTGATGACCCGCCTTAGCTCAGATCCTTGCGAAAGGGCGCGCCGGGCATCTTTGGTGAGCTGGTCGAGGGCTTGCTCCTCGAATGCCGCCGCCATTGCGCTTGCCTTCCTGATAATTAGTAGCGCCAGCTCCGGCGGAAACAGCACCTTGTCGGCTGGAAGATAATCACAGTCAATAACGGACACGGCTCTATCCTCGATGCGCGGTTGATGCTGGCGCCGGAATGAAGCGGGGCCAGCAGATGACCTGCAGATGTTACCAGCGGAACGTGAGCCGCTACTTGGAATCAGGGGGTTGGCCAAGCTGGCAGGCCGACCGGTTTCCGCCCCAGGGTGAGCAACTCGTTCACCTCCTGCTCCGACCTGCTGTCAGGTCTATGGAAGCTCCGATAAATACTTGACGAGCATCAAGCATTAGCACACCACCTATAAAGCTGGAAACTGCGCATTGCTTGGGCTGTGGGCAGCTTTCCCATGTTCTGTCGTCGGAAATCCGTCTAGGGCCTGTCTAGTATTGCCTGGTGCGCTAAGGATTTGTCTGGCCCGGTATTTCACCACCCCATCCCGCCAGCAGGGCCTTGATATTGATCGAGCATTTACCTTGACGGCCTCCTCCTAAATTCTTGACGAGGCTGGTGTTGGCCAAGACAAGCGAATGCCCGCAAAGCATTGCCCTACTTGGCTTTGAGCGTTCCCACTGCTGGTGTCGCCAGATAAATCCGTCAAGACCTGTCTAAAATTTCGTCAAGGTTCCGTCAAGGCTGGTCAAGGATTTTGGCCACGTTTGTTTGGTTCGTCCGTGAGCCACTTGTCCCGCAACTGACTGTCACGGCTCGCCCCTGTTTCTGGACGAGGTAGCTACCCGTCCGCGTGCCCGATCTGCCACCAGCCTTTGCAGGCTTCGGTCCGCGGGCCGGGCCGGAAGAACTGCGGCCTCTCCAGCCGTCCAGAGCCTGTCCAGAATCCTAACCAGCGTCACGACTGGCCCAGACTGCCGGCGACGGTCAGCTCGGCAATGCCCTGGCGAATGAACACCAGGTTCTCATCGAGCGTTTCGAGAGCGCCGCGCACGTTGTTGGCAATGTCTGCCGATCCGCGCTGCTCGACCCAGTTGGAAAGCTCCTCCACCGCGGCGCCCAAGGCGAGCTGGTTCTGATTGAGGCGGTCGAACAGGTTGGCGATCAGTTTGGTGTCCGTCATGGTGGGTCTCCGTGTTTCGAGAGATCGTAGCACCGGCGCCGTGAATGCCCGTAATCACCTTTCCGTGGTTTGCTTCCGCCTGCGTAAAAGTATCCTGGCGATGTGATACGGGATTCCCCACATCTAATGCGTGAGCCTTGCCCGCAAGGGCCTCTGCGGGTTCTTAGGCGGCCACGCTCGCAGAATCCGGCTCATGCCTTTCTCATATGAGCCGGAGGCTCGGTGAAGGGTTGTTAAGCGTAGCCGGACCTTTAGGCCAGAATCCGCCAGGGGGGGCGCTAGCTTGGTCCGTTTGTTTGACGGGGTCAAACGCGATAAGCCTCAGGCGCCCTCCATGCGAGGCTGCGTCTCATTACCAATTGGCATTCCTTCAAGTCGTGGTCAACACAATAAACGGCCTCAGCTTGTCAGAGTCTTAACAGTGAGTTGAGCTCAGCGCTAAGTGCTGGTGTGGATTTGCAGCAACTGCTTGAGGTTTGACCAGGTTGGGCGTCAATGAAAACATGCTATCATAGTGAGCTTTTTATTATTTATAGAGGTGCACATTGAGTAGAATATCAAAGTTAGAGTTTTATAACTCGCCCAAAAGTAATCAAAAGGTGGTTTTTGAGCTAGATAAGAAGTGCCAGTTTTTTGTTCTTACTGGATACAATGGTGCTGGTAAAAGCCGCATTATAAAAATCATGCAGGAGGCATTTTGCACTATTAGAGATACAAAGTTTGATTCTAATATCTCTCGCTGGGCATTTGATTGCACTTTTTCTGATGGGGGGAAAGTTCGTGCGTTAAAAATGGAGCAAGGTTCAGCTACAAAGGAAGAGGTGAATCAGCTTTTTGAAGATTTTTTTGATAAGGATTTATCTCTTGAAAAAGCGCTTGAGAATTCTATCAAGATGGTAAGCCAAGAAGTCTCTAAAACAAAGTATACAAAGTCTTCAACTAGCTCCGAGAAAAGAGAAGAGTTCTGTGGGAGCGGAGTGAAACTGCCTCCTAAGTTGTTGAGGATTACTAATCCTGATCTGTATGCGCATAATCTAAGCATGATTGCGTACATAGATGAAGCGATACATAGGAATTTTCCTTCAAAAGTTATGAGTAGCGTGATTCAGGGGGATCAGAATAACACAACAATCGATAAGACTTTAGCATCTCTAATTCATGAGTTTGTGATAAAGCATGCAATAGCTGATCAAGTAACGGGTCGTATTTCTTCGTTGTTTACAATGAAGGGAGGAAAGCTAACTTCTAGCTTGAATAAGGATAAAATTCGAGCAGCAGTGGAGGCTGCCGTAGAGCAGTTTAGTAATGTAACCAACTTTGAGGATAATGAGGTTTTTGAAGTTTTAAATACGTTTTATGGTATGACAGGGCGAAATTTGGTCTGGCACAATGATTCTATATGCTTAGATGTGAGGAATGAAGGCGTGATCCCTTTTGTAGATTTCTCAAAAGGCGAAAAAACCTTGCTCAATTTGATGCTTACCGTGTATCTAAATCAGGATGTATCTTTTTTCCTGTTGGATGAGCCCGATTTGTCTCTACATGTTGAGTGGCAACAGAAATTGCTGCCTGCTTTCCAAAAGCTTGCTCCTAAAGCGCAGTTTATAATCGGTACTCACTCGCCTTTTTTGGTCATGCACACTCAGTCAGAACAAGTTGTGAATTTGGCGAAAATTTATAAGGACCAAGGTATATGAATGAAGACAAGGATGTATCGTTTCCTGTCAGTGGAGGACTGGGTAAAGCTCTAATGTTGTTTAATATTGATGGGTCTGAG